>NZ_KQ058846.1 GCF_000982955.1 Micromonospora sp. HK10
CGGGGTTGGAGGCCGGGGTTGGGGGCCGAGGGCGGGGGGCCGAGGGCGGGGGGCCGAGGGCAGGGGATCGGGGGCCGAGGGCGGGGGGCCGGGGGCAGGGGGCCGGGGGCAGGGGATCGGGGGCAGGGGGCCGAGGGCAGGGGGCCGAGGGCCGGAGGTTGGGGGCCGGCGGTTCGCTCGATGCAGCGCCGGCCCCCGCCGCGCAGGTGGTTCAGCGGCGCCACTTCTGGTTCGCGCCGCCGGTGCAGTCCCAGATCTGCAGCCGGGTGCCGTCGGCCGAGCTGACCCCGGTGGCGTCCAGGCACCTGTTGGACTGCGGATTCACGATGTCGCCGGCGGAGGTGAAGGTCCACCGCTGGGCGCCGGTGCCGTTGCAGTCGTAGAGCTGCACCTTCGCGCCGTTGGCGGTCGACCCGCCGGCCACGTCCAGGCACTTGCCGAGGGCGCGCACCGAGCCGTCGCTGTTCCACGTCCACCGCTGGGCGGCGGTGCCGTTGCAGGTCCAGAGTTGCACGGCGGTGCCGTTGGCGGTGCTCGCCGAGGCGACGTCGACGCACTTGTTGCCGTACCCGCTGATGGGGCTGCCGGTGGTGGAGCCACCGCCGTTGTCCCACGCCTGGACCCGGACGTAGTCGATCGTCATGGTCTGCGGGAACGTGGTGCTGCCGTCGGGCGAGCCGGGCCAGTTGCCGCCGACCGCGACATTCATGATGATGAAGAACGGGTGGTCGAAGACCCACCGGTTGCCGCCCGCGTCGGCCGGGGTCTTGCGGGAGTACGCGACCCCGTCGAGATACCAGGTGATGGAGTCGGGCGCCCAGTCGACGGTGTAGGTGTGGAAGGCGTCGGCGAGGGCCTGGCCGTTCGGCAGTGAGGTGGAGCCGCCCAGGCCGTTGCCGCCGGAGTAGCCGGGGCCGTGCAGCGTGCCGTACACGGTGGACGGCTGGTTGCCGACGTTCTCCATGATGTCGATCTCGCCGCTGTTGGGCCACGGGTTGGTGGCGATGTCGTTGCCGAGCATCCAGAACGCCGGCCAGAGCCCCTGCCCGCGCGGGATCTTGATGCGCGCCTCGAACCGGCCGTACGCCTGGGCGAAGGTGCCGTTGGTGAGCAGCCGGGCCGAGGTGTACTGGCAGCTGCCGTACCAGCAGTTGTAGCCGTTCGGGTTCTCCTTGCGGGTGGTGATCACCAGGTTGCCGTTGCCGTCGAGCGCGGCGTTGCGGGTGCTGTTGGTGTAGTACTCCAGCTCGTTGTTGCCCCAACCGCCGCCGCCGATGTCGTAGCGCCACTTGCTCGCGTCGGGGGCGGCGCCGGCGGCGCCGTTGAAGTCGTCGGACCAGGTCACGGCCCCGGGTCCGGCGAGCGCCGGACTGCTGGTGGTGGCGGTGAGCGCGACCGTCAGGCCCAGGCTGGCCAGGGCCACGGCGGCGATGGTGCGGATGCTGCGCACGGATGCCTCCCTGCGGTTGTGGCGTCCCCGTCCGGCGGCGGGACGGCCAGCCGAACGGTAAACAAACCATAAAGATAGACTTCGATGAAGCTATGAACGAAGTCCGCGACTGTCAAGAGAGCGCTTCCACGGCGGCGGGAGCGGTCCCGAAACCGGCCGGTAATATTGACGCCGCGCGATGCCGTTCGGCAGGATCCGGTACCGGGACGAGGGCGGCACCGGGCCGACGGGGTACCGGGCGACCGGTCCCGTGGGGAGGCACCAGATGAGACTGCCCAGGTACGCCACGCTCGCCGGAGTCGGCGTGCTGGCGTTGGCCCTGCTCCCGGCCCCACCCGCGGCCGCGGCCGACGCCCAGAGCGTTACCGTCACCACCGGCCGGTCGGTGTACCCGGCGACCGAGGGCAGCCGGGCACCGGTGGACCTGGCGGTGTCCACCTCCGACGGACGCCCCCTCGACGCGGCCGTCACCGTGCGCTGGACGGCCGGGGGCGGCACCGCCACCGCCGGCGCCGACTTCACCGCCGGCTCCGGCGCGGTCACCTTCCCCGCCGGCAGCCCTTCCGGGACCACCCGCTCGCTCGCCGTCACCGTGCGCGCCGACGGGATCCCGGAAACCGCCGAGACCGTGCCGGTCACCCTCACCGCCGTCGGGGCCACCGTCGCGGCCCGGCCCACCGTGGTGGTCGACGCGCACGGCCTGCCGTACCTCGACCGCCGGCTGCCCGTGTCGCGGCGGGTCGCCGACCTGCTCGGCCGGATGACGCTGGCCGAGAAGGTCGGCCAGATGACCCAGGCCGAGCGGGCCGCCGTCGCCGACGATCCCACCGCGGTCGCGCGCTGGCAGCTCGGCTCGGTCCTCTCCGGGGGCGGCTCGACCCCGGCCACCAACACCCCCGCCGCCTGGGTCGAGATGATCAACGGGCTCCAGGCCCAGGCGCTCAGCACCCGGTTGCAGATCCCGCTGATCTACGGCATCGACGCGGTGCACGGCCACGGCAACGTCTACGGCGCGACGATCTTCCCGCACAACGTCGGCCTCGGCGCCACCCGCGACCCGGCGCTGGTCGAGCGGGTCGGGCAGGCCACCGCCGCCGAGGTACGCGCCACCGGCATCCCGTGGAACTTCGCGCCCTGTCTCTGCGTGTCCCGCGACGAGCGGTGGGGCCGCAGCTACGAGAGCTTCGGTGAGGACCCGGCCCTGGTGGTGTCGATGGAGAGCGTCATCGACGGCCTGCAGGGCCGCCGGTCCGGGCAGCTCGACGACGCCGACCGGGTGCTCGCCACCGCGAAGCACTTCGCCGGTGACGGCGACACCGTCTACGACGAGGCCACCGCCGCCGCCAACGAGGGCAAGCCGTGGTGGGAGCAGAAGTACCCGATCGACCAGGGCGTCACCGTGACCGACCGGGCCCGCTTCGCCCGGATCGACCTGGCCCCGTACGGGCCGGCGGTGCGCCGCCACGACGTGGGCAGCGTGATGCCCTCCTTCTCCAGCGTGGACTGGACCTCCGACGGGCTCGGCAACCCGGTCAAGATGCACGCCAACCCGGACCTGATCACCGGTGAGCTCAAGGGCCGGCTGGGCTTCGACGGCTTCGTCATCACCGACTGGGAGGGCATCCACCAGATCCCCGACCCGGCCGAGCCGACCAACACCGGGCTGACCGCCTACAAGGTACGGGTCGGAGTGAACGCCGGCAGCGACATGTTCATGGAGCCCAACACCGCCGAGCAGTTCGAGCAGCTGCTGCTGGCCGAGGTCGGCGCCGGGCGGGTGAGCACCGCGCGGATCGACGACGCGGTGCGCCGGATCCTCACCAAGAAGTTCGAGCTGGGTCTCTTCGAGCACCCGTACGCCTCGGCGGCCAACGTCGACCAGGTGGGTAGCGCGGCGCACCGGGCGCTCGGCCGGGAGGCCGTGGCCAAGTCGCAGGTGCTGCTGAAGAACAGCGGGCGGGCCCTGCCGCTGCGCCCCGACGCGTCGATCTACCTGGCCGGCCGTAACGCCGACGACCTGGGCAACCAGGCCGGCGGTTGGACGATCACCTGGCAGGGCGTCTCCGGCCCGGACGCGATCCCCGGCACCTCGATCCTGGCCGGCATCCGCCAGGTCGCGCCCCGGGCCCGGGTCACCTACAGCGCGGACGCCTCGGCGCCCACCGGCGACGCCCAGGTGGGCGTGGTGGTGGTCGGCGAGACCCCGTACGCGGAGGGCTACGGCGACGTCGGCGGCCCGGAGTGCGGCTGGTGCAGCGTGCCGCAGCAGGAGGAGAAGTCGCTGCGCCTGCAACCGGCCGACCGGGCGGTCGTCGACAAGGTCTGCGCCGCCCTGCCCACCTGTGTGGTGCTGGTCGTCTCCGGCCGGCCGCAGGTGCTCACCGATCAGCTCGCCGAGATCGACGCGCTGGTCGCCTCCTGGCTGCCGGGCAGCGAGGGCGCGGGCGTGGCCGACGTACTCTTCGGCCGCCGCCCGTTCACCGGCCGGCTGCCGGTGAGCTGGCCGCGCGCCGAGGAGCAGGTGCCGATCAACGTCGGTGACGCCGACTACCGGCCGCTGTACCCGTTCGGCTGGGGCCTGCGTACCGACCGGGGCCGGGACCGGCTCGCCGCGCTCGCCGCCGACCGGCCCCAGCTGGGCGCGGCGCTCGCGCCGGGCGCCTGGCTCGCGGACGGCTCGTTGCGGGACGCGCCGCGGGTCCTGGACCGTCTGGGCGGGCAGCTGCGCGCCGACCGCGGCAACGCCGCCCTGGTCGACGCGGTCCTCGCGGTGGCCCGCGACGCTGCCCAGGACGCGGTGGTCCGGGGCAGCGCGCCGGAGAACTGGGCCGCGCTGCTCGCCGACGCCGAACACGCCCAGCTCAGCGGCGACCCGCTGCGGGCGTTCACCCTGCTCGTCCGCGTCGCGCGCTGACCCCCGGCGGTCGGTCTCCCCGGTTCCCACCCTGACCGGGGAGACCGACCGGCGGCCCGGCCCGGCGGGCGGCGGGAAAACCGACCGGCGGCCCGGCCGGACCCGGCGGGCGGCGGGGAGACCGACCGATGGGCCGGCCGGGCCGGGCGGGTCGGCCTCAGCGGCCCGCGGGCGCCGGACTCCGTTCCGCGCTCTGCCCGGCCGGCGCGGGCCGGCGCAGGTTCCGCCACGGCCCGCCGAGCAGCGGGGTGAGCACGACCAGCAGGTACGCGGTGCCGATGGCGAGCAGCGGCGCGGTGGTGCCGAACCGTTCGGCGGCCACGCCGGCGCCGAACGCGCCCAGCGGCATGGCGGCCCAACAACCCGCGCCGATGACCCCGAAGACCCGGGCCCGCATCTGCGGGGGGACCCGTTCCAGTTCGACCGCGCCCATCAGCGGGTTGATCGCCCCGGCGGCGAAGCCGGCCAGCGCGAAGACGGCCAGCACCACCGGCAGCGGTGGGGCGGCGGCCAGCGCCCAGAACGGGGGCGCGCCGGCCACGGCGAACGCCGTGACGAAGGTGGCCCGCCGGGGCAGCCGGTGGCCCACGGCGCTGAACAGCAGGGAGCCGGCCAGGGCGCCGCCGCCCATCGCGCCGACCAGCAGGCCGAACGCGCCCGCCCCGCCCAGCTCCCGGGTGGCGACCACGGGCAGCAGCACGTTGCTCTTGGTCGCGTCGAAGAGGTTGGTGACCAGGATCAGCAACACCATGGCGCGCAGCAGCGGCTCGCGGAGCAGGAAGCGCAGCCCGGCGGCGAAGTCCCGCCAGTAGCCGCCCGACGTGGCCTCCGGTTCGGCGGCGGGCTGCAGGCTCCGTGGCACCAGGACCGCCACCAGCAGCGCGGACACCGCGAAGGTCGCCGCGTCCACGGCCAGCACCGGCAGCGCGCCGAGCAGGCCGACCAGCAGGCCGGCCACCGGTGCGCCGATCAGCCGCCCGCCGCGCTCGGTGGCCTCGAACCAGCCGATCGCCCGCTCGATCGGCACCCCGGCGGCGGTGGCCGCCTCGGGCAGCAGCGCGGTGCGGGCCGTCTGGCCCGGGGTGTCGAGCAGCCCGCTGACGAAGACCAGGCCGAGCAGCGCCGGGAACGGCAGGCCGACCGTGGCGTGCAGCAGCGGTACGGCGGCGACCGTGACGCCGGAGACCACATCGGCGAGCAGGCTGGCCCGGCGGTAGCCGATCCGGTCTACGAGCACGCCGCCGAAGGCGCCGCCGAGCACGACCGGGGCGGTGGCGAAGGCGCCGGTGAGCCCGGTGGCGGCGGCGGAGCCCGTCTCGGCCAGCACGTAGAGCGGCAGCGCGATCAGGGTCAGCATGTTGCCGGTCAGCGAGACGACGTGTGCGCCCAGCAGCCCGACCAGCGGCGCGCGGCGCCGCGTTGCCGGCGTCACCGGAGGTCCCGGAACGCGTGGTAGATCAGGGCGAC
The DNA here is from genome assembly GCF_000982955.1 of Micromonospora sp. HK10. GTDB lineage: Bacteria > Actinomycetota > Actinomycetes > Mycobacteriales > Micromonosporaceae > Micromonospora. The sequence continues at coordinate 5,832 of NZ_KQ058846.1, forward strand.
GGTGCGGGCGTCGGCACGGTTCGCCTCGCTGCGGGCCTGCCACCGGGCGGCCAGCGCCTCTAGATCCGCCCGCAGCTCGACCAGTTCGTCGCTGGTGAGGTGCAGCGCGTAGTCGCTGTTGGTGGTGCCGCGTACCCACTCGGGGTCGAGGGTCGCCTCGCCGTCGAGGTAGCTGCGCAGCCGCTCGACGTAGCGGTCCAGGACGGCGCGGCGCAGCAGGTCGGAGGCGGCCTTGCGCTCCGGGTCGGCGAGCATCTCCACCAGTTCCAGGTTGGTGCGGGCGTGCGCCGCCCGCCACCAGCGTTCCCGACGGTTCCGGGCCAGCTCGGGCGCCTCGCGCACGAAGCCGTGCTCGGCCAGCTTGCCCAGGTGGTAGCTCACCGATCCGACCGCCTCGTCAACGGTCTCGCTGAGCATGCCGACCGTCTGCGGGCCGCGCATGCGCAGCTCGCCGAGGAGGCGTAGCCGGGTGGGGTGGGCGAGCGCCCGCATGGCGCGGGGATCGCTGAGATGCAGGGTGTCCTGGTCTTCGGTCACGACCTCAGACTAAACCCACAAGAAAGGATGTACAAGATGTCTTGTGAATGGCTGGGCGGCCGGCGGCCGTCGCCGGGAACGGCGTGGGCCCCGCCGCGACACGCGGCGGGGCCCACGGGTGGGGGAGGGGCGGTCAGCTGTTGAGGTGGGCCAGCAGGGCGGTGGCCATCCCCTGCTCACCGCGGGCGTTCGGGTGGAACGGGGCGGCCGAGTTCTCCGGGACCAGGCCCTCCACCCAGCGGGTGCCGCTGCTCTTGCAGGCGTCGCGGCCGATCGACGGGGTGTAGACGTCGGCGTAGCTGGCGCCGTTCGCGGCGGCGGTGTTGGCCAGCATGGCGTTCAGCGCCTTCGCGACGCCGCGCAGGTAGGGCACGTCCTGGTAGGCGATCGGGACGACCGGCCAGCAGCCGTAACCGCTGTCCGGCACGATCGCCGGGTAGCCGAGCACGACGACCCGTGCGCCGGGCGCGGCCGTACGGACCGCCCGCAGCACGGTGGCCACCTTCGGCGCGGCGGCGTCGATCCTGGCCCGCAGCTGGTCGGTGCCGCCGGCGGTGAACTTGTTCTTGCACGGCGAGCCGAGCGGGCTGTCCAGGCTGGCCCGCGCGCAGTCGCTGATGATGCCGGAGAAGCCGATGTCGTTGCCGCCGATCTGCACGGTCACCAGCGCGGTGCTCGAGGTCACCGCGTTCAGCTGGGGCGGCAGCGAGATGCCCAGCTGGCCGCTGCCGCCGTTGAGGATGTCGTTGGTGGTGGCCCCGGAGCAGCTGACGTCGGCGAAGGACGCCGAGCCGGCCGACGCGGCGACCAGGGACGGGTAGTTGCGGTTCGACCGGAGGCAGTTGAGGTCGACCTGGGTGGGCACGAGCGGGCCGGCGGTGTACGAGTCGCCCAGCGCGACGTAGCGCCCGGCGGGTACGGCGGCGCTGGCGGGTGCGACGGAGGCGAGCAGCACGCCGGCGACGACCGCGGCGAGCGCGGCCAGCCGGGCGGCCGCCCGGGGGAGGCGGGGACGGTTCATGGTGGCTCCAGGCGGTGGGGGATCACGGGTGCGCTGATTCTGTCCGCGCCAACGGCAATGGTCAATATTCACGAATATCTTTCATTGGCGGTCGGACGGCGAGGCTGGCCAGTTGGCCATAAGCCTGACTAAAGTCAGGCTTATGGACGTTGCTCTGGTCGCCGCCGTGCGTCGGTTCAACCGGACGGTCACCCAGCGGGTCGGCGCGCTCGACGAGCGGTACCTGACCCGGGACCGACCACTGGCCCAGGCCCGCCTGCTCTGGGAGATCGGACCCGCCGGCGCCGAGGTCGCCGCGCTGCGGACCCGGCTCGGGCTCGACTCGGGACACCTCAGCCGGCTGCTGCGGGCGCTGGAGAGCGACGGCCTGGTGCGGGTGGCCCCGGCCGGGCCGGGCAGCGGCGACGGACGGGTCCGGACGGCCACGCTCACCGAGGCCGGGCAGGCCGAGTGGGCCGAACTGGACCGCCGCTCCGACGCGTTCGCCCGGTCCGTCCTGGAGTCGCTCAGCGACCGGCGACGGGAGCGTCTCGTCGCCGCGATGGCTGAGGTGGAGCGGTTGTTGGTCGGCGCGCTGGTGGTCATCGAGCCCTGCCCGCCCACGGACCCGCGCGCCCGCGCCGCGGTGCGGGCGTACGCGCGCGAGGTGGCGCGGCGGTTCGACGACGGTTTCGACCCGGCGCTGAGCAACCAGGTCCGGGACGAGGACCTGGTCCCGCCCGCCGGCGTGTTCCTGCTCGCCACCCTCGACGGCGAGCCGGTCGGCTGCGGCGCGCTCAAGCTGCATGCCCACGAGCCCGCGGAGATCAAGCGGGTCTGGGTGGCCGACGACGTGCGGGGACTGGGGCTCGGCCGGCGGCTGCTGGACCGGCTGGAACAGTACGCCGACGAACGCGGCTGGCGGGCCGTGCGGCTGGACACCAACCGGAACCTCACCGAGGCGCTGGCCCTGTACCGGGCGGCCGGCTACCAGGAGATCGAGCCGTACAACGAGGAACGGTACGCGCACCACTGGTTCGAGAAGCGCCTCACCCGGTGACGGGAGCGAGGCCGGACCGCCCGACCCGGGAGGCGATTCAGCGGGCGGGCGTCCGCCCCTTGAGCCGGCGGCCCAACTCCCGGGCGATCTCCCGGTTGGCGTCCCGCTCGGCGAGGGTCTGCCGCTTGTCGTACGACCGCTTGCCCCTGGCCAGGCCCAGCTCGACCTTGGCCCAGCCGTTGGCGAAGTACATCGACAGCGGCACCAGGGTGATTCCGCCGTCGCGCAGCTTCTCCAGGATCCGGGCGATCTCCACCCGGTGCAGCAGCAGCTTGCGGGTCCGCCGGGGCGCGTGGTTGGTCCAGGTGCCGTAGCCGTACTCGGCGATGTGCAGGCCGTACAGCATGATCTCGCCGTCGCGCTCCTGGGCGAACGCGTCGACCAGCGACACCCGTCCCTCGCGCAGCGACTTCACCTCGGTGCCGACCAGGACGATCCCCGCCTCGTAGGTCTTGAGGATCGTGTAGTCATGCCGCGCCTTCTTGTTGCTGGCGATGACCTTGCGCCCGTTCTCCCTGGCCACGCCCTGCCTCCTCGTCCGCCGCGCCGGAGGCAGGATATCCGGTGCCGGCCCCGGCCCACCCGGTGGTGATCAGCAGAAGGGCGGCCGCGTAACTGGCCATCACCAGCAGGTCGCGGCCCGGAAAGTCGACGCCCGCCGCGCCGAGCCCGATGAGCAGGTCGGAGCCGAGGAAGAGCGCACCGCCCAGCCCGGTCCCCCGGGACACCCCGGTCGCGGCCGCCGCCATCGCCGACAGCGCCAGGCTGTAGCCGAGCACCGGCAGCCGCAGCGGCCCCAGCGCGCCCCAGAGCAGCGCGTTCGCCGCCGCCCAGGCGAGCAGGTAGCCGGCCACCGCGGCCACCGGCGGGCGGCGGTGGCGCAGGAACGCGGTGAGGAAGCCGAGCTGGGTGACCAGGAAGCAGCCCATGCCGACCAGGAACGCGGTGCGGCCCGGCACCAGCAGCGCCACGTCACCGGCGGTGGCCGCGACCAGGCCCACCGCCACCCCGTCCACCCGCCGCCGCACCGACCAGAGGTACGCCAGCAGCAGCGGCGCCAGCAGCGGTTTGGCCAGCCACTGGAGGAGTGTGGAGTCGACCGCGACGCCGACCAGTTCCACCAGGGCGACGACGCCGAACAGGCGCAGCCAGTAGCGGCTCACCGGGAGGGCTGCCAGCCGGGCCGGCCGAACACGTAGCCGACCCGCTCCCGCCAGGACCGGGCGGACCGGGCGTCGGCCCAGATCGCGGCGAACTCGTGGGTGGCCACCCGCAGCGGGTTGTAGGTGGCGATGTTCTTGGTCAGGCCGTACCGGGCGGGCGCCCGCTCGGGGGCGAAGCTGCCGAAGAGCCGGTCCCAGACGATGAGGATGCCGCCGTAGTTGCGGTCCAGGTATTCGGCGTTGGAGGCGTGGTGCACCCGGTGGTGCGACGGGGTGTTGAAGATCAGCTCGATCGGCCGCGGCAGCACGGTGACCCGCTCGGTGTGCAGGAAGAACTGGTAGAGCAGGCTGATCGACTGCTGCAGGAAGATCATCCAGGGTGGAATGCCGAGCAGGGCCAGGGGCAGCCAGAACGGCAGCGAGGTCATCGGCGTCCAGCTCTGCCGCAGCGCCGTGGAGAAGTTGTAGTAGATGCTGGAGTGGTGCACCACGTGGCTGGCCCAGAGCACCCGCACCTCGTGGTGCAGCCGGTGGAACCAGTAGTAGGCCAGGTCGTCGGCGAAGAAGAGCAGCACCCAGACCCACCAGTCACCGGGCGAGAGCTGGATCGGCGCGACCACCCACAATGCCGCGTACAGCCCGACGGTGGCCAGCTTCCAGGGGAAGCCGATGAGCTGGCTGCCCAGTCCCATGGAGAGGCTGGTGGCGGTGTCGCGTACCTCGTAGCCGCGTTCGGAGTCGTCCGGCAGGAACCGGTAGGAGACCACCTCGAGGACGATGAACAGCAGGAACGCCGGGATGGCGTAGAGCACGGCGGGGATCATGCTCGGGCCTCCTCCTGGGGAGCGGGGGTGGGGGTGGTGACCGGGGCGGTCAGCAGCGCCCGGGCGTACCGGGTGGCGGCCGTGCCCTGGCCGGCCGCGATGGCGGCGGCGAGCCGGCGGTGGCCGGCGACGTCGAGCAGTTCGGCGGCGCGCGCGTCCGGCGGGACGTCGCCGACGGCGAGGGTGCCGGCGATCAGGCTGTTGAACGCCAGCAGGTAGGCGGTGTTGCCGCTGCCGCGCACCACCAGCCGCCAGATGTCGATGTTGGCCTGGTTCATCCGGTCCAGGTCGGGGGCGAGCGAGCCGTACTCCTCGGCGGCGTCGACCAGGGCGGCCGTGACGGCCGCGTCGCCGCGCTCCGCGCAGAGCCGGGCCGCGTCGATCCCGACGCAGGCCCGCATCTCCAGCATGTCGCGGACCAGCGTCTCCACCGGGAGTACGTCGCCGGAGCGGGCCAGCGACAGGGCCAGGTCCAGCCCGGCGTGGACCCGCCAGTCCAGCACCCGGGTCGCCCCGCCCTGGCTGACCCGGACCAGGCCGAGCTGCTGCAGCCGGCGCAGCGCCTCCCGGACGGCGTGCCGGTTGACCTCGAACGCGACGGCCAGCTCGCGCTCGCCGGGCAGCGTCTCCTCCGGCCGGTAGCGGCCGCTGACGATGGCGTCGCGGAGCTGGCCGAAGACGTGGTCGGAGACCGAGGCGCGGGGCGCGGGAACGAAGGCCATGGCCAGCAGTGTGGTCCCCGACACATCAACCCGTCAACTGGTTGGACCAGTCGGATTTTCCGAGGTGGCAGTGACGTTGGACAATGCCCCGGTGAGCGACATCGCCCTCTACCACCCGTACGTGCAGTTCCAGGACGAGGCCTGGCTGAAGGGCGCCGTCCTCTACTGGCCGAAGATCGCCCGGCTGCTGCCGGACAGCCTGCCGGCGCCGCCCGACTCGGCCACCGTCCTCGAACTGCGGGCGGCGCTCGACTGCATCGTCGACGTGCCGATCTGGCCGGGGGACCGACACGGCTCGCTGGCGCAGGTCGACGAGCTGTTCTACGGCTTCCTCGACCGGCACCTGGCCGAGCTGCGTCCCCGGTACGGCATCCAGCCGCTCGGCATCGACCCGATCCTCGACGACCGGCCCGGCCGGGGCGGACTCGTGCCCCGCGATCCGCGCCTCGTCGCCGTGCATCCGGACAAGATGTCCTGGCAGTTGGCGGACCGGCTGGCCGACGAGGGCCTGCTGTGCCGGCTCGATCTGCTGCGCCCGGGCGGCCGCCGGGTGGGCAGCGGCGAGCTGGCGCTGCACCGCGACCTCGGCACGCTCTACCTCGCGGTGCTCGCCGACACGGTGGCCCGGACGAACGGGATGGCGACCGTCACCGACCGGCCGGTGACCCTGGCGACCAGCGGCGGCTGGACCATCGAGTCGATGGCCGCCGCCCTGCTGGCGGATGCCGTGCCGGCCCCGCCCGCTCACCCCGAACCCGCCCAGGCGTTCGCGGTCCTCGCGCTCTCCGTCGCGGTGCCCGGCGGGCTGGCCGACGTCCCGGTCCGGCGGATCGTCGAGGCCCGGCGGCACCTGCACCCGGAGCTGCTCGCCTACCGCGCCTACCTGGACTCGCTGGCGCCCGTCCTGGCCGACCTGGCCACGGTGCCGGATCCGGCGGTCCGGGCCGCCCACCTCGAGACGATGGTCGAACGCGAGATCGCCGACCGGCTCCACGCCACCCGCAGGCAGCTGACCAGGCTCGGCTTCGAGCCGGCCCGGGCGCTGCTCACCACCCAGACGCTGGTCCCGCCCGCGGCGCTCGCCCTGCTCGGCGGCGCGCTGGAGCTGCCGCCGGTGATGACCGGCTCGGGGGCGGTGGCAGTCGGGGTCCTCGGCGCCACCGCGGGGATGCTGGGCGGCCGCGACCAGGTCCGCCGGAACCACCCGACCGGCTACCTGCTGGGGCTGCGCCGGGAACTCGGCGCGGGCGACGCCGTCGCGGCCGTCCGGGCGGCCTACCGCCGGGCGACCGGACAGCGGTAGCCGATCGGACCGGGCGGTCGGTGCCGCCACGGTCACGCCTCGTATCCTTCATGCCGGAAGCCCGCGAAGTGGAAGGAGCCGGTGTGAGCGACCGCGTCGAGACGTTGGAGTTCCAGGCCGAGGCCCGTCAGCTGCTCCAGCTGATGGTGCACTCGATCTACTCGAACAAGGACGTCTTCCTGCGCGAACTGATCTCGAACGCCTCCGACGCGCTGGACAAGCTGCGCCTGGAGTCGCTGGTGGACAAGGACCTCCAGGTCGACACCGCCGACCTGCACATCGAGATCGAGGTCGACAAGGAGGCCCGCACGCTCACCGTGCGGGACAACGGCATCGGCATGTCCCGCGACGAGGTGGTGGGCCTGATCGGCACGATCGCCAAGTCCGGCACCGCGGAACTGCTGGCCCGGCTGCGCGAGGTCAAGGACGCCGCGGCCTCCCAGGAGCTGATCGGCCAGTTCGGCGTCGGCTTCTACGCGACGTTCATGGTCGCCGACCGGGTCACCCTGCTCACCCGGCGGGCCGGGCAGGCCGGTGGCACCCGGTGGGAGTCCACCGGCGAGGGCACCTACTCGGTCGAGGCGGTCGACGACGCGCCGCAGGGCACCTCGGTCACCCTGCACCTCAAGCCCGTCGACACCGAGGACAACCTGCACGACTACACCGCCGAGTGGACCATCCGGGAGATCGTCAAGCGCTACTCGGACTTCATCGCCTGGCCGATCCGGATGACCGTCGATAAGCCGGGCGAGGACGGCGCGACCAGCCGCGAGGAGCAGACGCTCAACTCGATGAAGGCGCTCTGGGCCCGCTCCCGGGACGAGGTCGACGAGGCCGAGTACAAGGAGTTCTACCGGCACGTCGCGCACGACTGGGCGGACCCGCTCGAGACCATCCACATGCGCGGCGAGGGCACCTTCGAGTACGAGGCGTTGCTCTTCCTGCCCTCGCACGCCCCGCTCGACCTGTTCGCCCCGCAGGGCCGCCGCGGCGTGCAGCTCTACGTCAAGCGCGTGTTCATCATGGACGACTGCGACGCGCTGATGCCCAACTACCTGCGCTTCGTCAAGGGCGTGGTGGACGCGCACGACCTGTCGCTGAACATCTCCCGCGAGATCCTCCAGCAGGACCGGCAGATCCGCGCGGTGCGCCGCCGGCTGGTCAAGAAGGTGCTCGCCACCCTCAAGGAGCTGCCCGCCGAGTCGTACCGCACCTTCTGGTCGGAGTTCGGCGCGGCGGTCAAGGAGGGTCTGCTGGAGGACCCGGACAACACCGAGGCGCTGCTGGAACTGGTGCGCGCCGCCAGCACCAACGACCCGGCCGAGCTGACCACGCTGCGCGACTACGTCGGGCGGATGAAGGACGGCCAGACCGAGATCTACTACGCCACCGGCGAGAACCGGGCCACCATCGAGAACTCCCCGCACCTGGAGGCGTTCCGCGCCAAGGGCTACGAGGTGTTGATCCTCACCGACCCGGTCGACGAGGTCTGGGTCGAGCGGGTCGGCGCGTACGACGGGAAGACCCTGCGTTCGGTCGCCAAGGGTCAGGTCGACCTTGAGACCGACGAGGAGAAGGAGAAGGCCGAGGCCGAGCGGCAGGAGTACGCCGACCTGCTCGGCTGGATGAGCGGCGCGCTGGCCGACAGCGTCAAGGAGGTCCGGCTCTCCACCCGGCTCACCACCTCGCCGGCCTGCGTGGTCGGCGACGCCAACGACATGACGCCGACGCTGGAGAAGATGTACCGGGCGATGGGGCAGGAGGTGCCCCGGGTCAAGCGGATCCTGGAGCTCAACCCGACCCACCCGCTGGTGACCGGGCTGCGCAAGGCACACGAGCAGGGCACCGACAGCACCGCGCTGACCGAGACCGCCGAGCTGCTGTACGGCATGGCGCTGCTCGCCGAGGGCGGGGAGCTGGCCGACCCGGCCCGGTTCACCCGGATCCTCGCCGACCGGCTCGCCCGCAGCCTGTAGGGCGCAGGGTCGCGGTGACCGGAGCCGGCCCGGCGGTTGCCGGGCCGGCTCGGTCGCCGGGTCAGGCGCCGCGCCGGGGCAGCCACTGGACGAGGACCGCCACCGCGACGCTCAGCACCACCAGCACCCCGAGGCTCAGCGCGAACGCATGCGGAAAGGGGCCGGTGTCGAGCGCGTGATAGAACACGCTGCCGATCAGGGCCACGCCGACCGCGTTGCCGGCCTGCTGCGCCGTGGACAGCACCCCGGAGGCGGCCGCCGCGTGCCGGGCCGCCACACCGGCCAGCACGATCGAGGGCAGCGGTGCCACCACGAAGCCCATCCCCGCACCGGCCACCGTGAGGCCCGGCACCAGCCAGCCGGTCGGTTCCTGCGCGGCGAGCGCGATCAGGCCGTACCCGCCGGCGACCACCAGCGCGCCGACGGCGAGGGTCTGGCGGCCCAGCCGGGCGGCGATCCGCCCGGACAGCACCGACGTGACCAGGTACCCGAGGCCGAGCGGCACGAAGAGCAGCCCGGACGCGAGCGCCGACAGGCCGCGCCCGTCCTGCAGGTACACCGCCAGCACGAGGAAGAACGACGCCATGGTGAGTTGGAAGGCGAGACTGACCAGGACACCCACGGTGTACGAACGGGCGGCGAACAGGTGCGGGTGCACCAGCGGCGCGCCGCCTCGCCCCGCCAGCCGGCGTTGATGCCAGGTGAACGCGGCAAGCGGGGGCAGCGCCGCCAGACACCAGCCGACCGGCTCGGCGGCCACCAGCGGGTACACGATGGCGATCAGGCCGATCGTGACCAGCACGGTGCCGACCAGATCCAGGCCGGCGCCGGTCACCAACCGTGACTCGGGCACCAGGCGCCGGCTGACCGCCATCGCCGCCAGGCCGACCGGCACGTTGATCAGGAAGATGCTGCGCCAGCCGAGGCCGGCGAGGTCCGCGCGGATCAGCAGGCCGCCGACGAGCTGCCCGAAGACCGCACCCAGTCCGACCGCCACGCCATAGGCGCTGAACGCCCGGACCCGTCGGGCACCGGTGTAGACGGTGTTGATGATGGCCAGCACCTGCGGCATCAGCAGCGCGGCGGCGGCGCCCTGCAGGACCCGGCCGCCGACCAGCACGGCGGCGCTGGGCGCCAGCCCGCACGCCGCCGAGGCGAGCGTGAACAGGCCGAGGCCCGACGCGTACAGCCGGCGCCGGCCGTACAGGTCGCCCAGCCGGCCACCGGTGATCAGGCCCGCCGCCAGCGCCAGCCCGAAACCGGCGACCACCCACTGCACGGCCGACGGCCCGGCCCGCAGGTCCACCTGGATGGACGGGATCGCCACGTTGACGATGAAGAAGTCCAGCAGCGTGACGAACGTGCCGGTCAGCAGGACCAGCAGGGCGCCCCAGCCGGTCTCGGCCCGCGACGGCGTGACGGCCGGCGCGGTGACGGTGCTCATGGCTCGTGCCTCCAGGGCGCTCAGGCGGGGATCTTGTCGAGGAAGCCGTGGACCGCGGCGATCCGCCCGTCGCCGGTGAGCACCGCGACGTCGAAGCCGACCACCAGCGGCTCGGCGCCGGGCACGCCGAGCGTCCAGGTGAACCGGGCGATGTCGTGGTGCGCGTCCACCGGGCCGAGGTGGAACCGCAGCCCCGGGAACTGCCCCTGCACGGCGGCGATCGTGGCGTCGATCGCGTCGCGGCCCTCGGCGACCGCCAGCGGGTCGGTGTACCGGCCCTGCTCGGCCCAGACCTCGTCGATCAGCGCCCGCCGCGCGGCCGGGTCCGTCTCGTTCCAGCACTCGAGGTACCGGTCGATCACCTTCATGGCGTTCCTCCATCTCGTTGGCGATGGGAGAACGCTATGCAGCGGGGCCGGCCGCGGAATCCGTCACGCATCAGTACATCTGTCGGCGGACGTCGGTAACGTCTCGGCCATGCTGTACGGGCGGGACGCGGAGCTGGCGGCGGTCGGCGCGCTGCTGGACACCGTGCGCTCCGGCGGCAGCGGCGCCCTGGTGCTGCGCGGTGAGCCGGGCATCGGCAAGACCGCGCTGCTTGAGAGCGCCGACACCGCCGGGCTGCGGGTGCTGCGCGGCACCGGCGTGGAATCGGAGGCCGAGCTGCCCTTCGCGGGCCTGCACCTGCTGCTGCATCCGGTGCTCGATCGCCTCGACGCGGTGCCGGCGGTGCAGGCCGAGGCGTTGCGGGGCGCGCTGGGGCTGGCCGCGGCCGGCGGCGCGGACCGGTTCCTGGTCGGCCTCGCGGTGCTGTCACTCCTCTCCGAGCTGGCCGACGACGGCCCGGTGCTGGCCGTCGTGGACGACGCCCAGTGGCTGGACCGGGCCTCCGCCGACGCCCTGCTGTTCGCGGCGCGGCGGCTCGGTGCCGAGCCGGTCGGCCTGCTCTTCGCCGCCCGCCCGGACGGCTTTCCGGCGCCCGGCGTGCCGGAGCTTCCGCTGCGCGGGCTGGACCCGTCCGCCGCGGCGGCGCTGCTGGCCGAGCGGGCCGCCGACCTGGACGTCGGCACCCGGCTCCGGGTGCTGGCCGAGGCGGTCGGCAACCCGCTGGCGCTGATCGAGTTGCCGACGGCGGCCGGGCCGGCCGGCGAAGCGCTGCCCGACCGGCTGCGCGAGGCGTTCCACACCCGGGTGCGGAGGCTGCCGGAGAGCGTCCGCACCGTGCTGGAGGTGCTCGCCGCCGACGACACCGGCGACCTCGGTGTGCTGCTGCACGCCGCCGGCAAGCTGGGCGCCGGCAGCGCCGACCTGGACGCCGCGGTCCGGGCCGGACTGCTGACCGCGCACGACACGGTGTCGTTCCGCCACCCCCTGGTCCGGGCCGGCGTGTGGCACGGCACGCCGCCCGGCCGGCGCCTCGCCGTGCACGACGCGCTGGCCGCCGCCCTGGACCGGCCGGGTGACGCCGACCGGCGCGCCTGGCACCTGGCGTCGGCGACCACCGGGGCCGACGAGGGGGTCGCCGCGGTGCGTTCCAGCTCGGCGGCGACCCCCTCGTCGGCCC
>NZ_KQ058847.1 GCF_000982955.1 Micromonospora sp. HK10
AGCCCCGCGCCATCGCCACCCTCAGGCGAGACCACGACGCCCACCGCCAGTTCCTGCACGCCCTCGCCACCGCCCACACCCACGGCCTCACCATCACCTGGCACCTCCCCGTCCCGGCCCGGCACCTGCCCCTGCCCACCTACCCCTTCCAACACCAGCGCTTCTGGCTGACCGGGTCGCCGCGCGGCAGCGCGCCCAGCCTGCACGGCCTGGCCTCCACGAGTCACCCGCTGGTCAGCGCGGCGGTCACCACGCCGGACGGGACGTACCTGGCCAGCGGCCGGATCACGGTCGAGGAGCACCGCTGGGTCACCCAGCACACCATCAACGGGCGGCCCATCCTGCCGGGCGCCGCGCTGCTCGAACTGGCCCTGCACACCGCCGCGCAGACCGAGCACCGGCACGTCGAGGAGCTGACCATCCAGACGCCGGTCGTCCTCGACCCGGGCGTGCCGGTCCACCTGCAGATCCACGTGCAGCCGGCGGACCGGTCCGGCCGGCGGACGATCACCATCAGCACCCGGCCGGAGAACGAGCCGGACGGCCCCTGGACCGCGCACGCCACCGGCGCCCTCAGCACCGCCGCCGAGGCGCCCGTGCCGCCGCCGTCGGGCTGGCCGCCGGCCGGCGCCGAGGCGTACGACACCGCGCCGTTCTACCTGGCGCTGCGCGACACCGGGCTGGACTACGGTCCGGCGTTCCGCAACATCGGCCGGGCCTGGCAGGGCGGCACCGGCACCGTGTACGCCGAGCTGAACCGGCACGCCGACCTCGACCCGACCGGATACGCGATCCACCCGGCGGTGCTGGACAGCGCGATCCACTCGGCGGCCACGACGAGCGCGCCGGCCGCCGGCACCAGCATCGACATCCCGTTCAGCTTCACCGGGGTGACCCTGCACGGCACCGCCGGCGGCAGCCTGCGCAGCACCGCCCGCACCGAGGGCAGCCGCACCGCGTTGCAGCTGATCGCGGCGGACGGCAGCCCGGTGCTGACCGTGGCGGCCGTGCACACCCGCCCGCTGAACACCGCCGCGCTGGGCGCGCCACCGGTGCACCAGCTCGTCTGGGTCGAGCCGGAACCGGTCGACCGCGCCGGCGCGTACGACCTGGAGGTCTTCCCGACCGGCGCGGTCGAGGAGCTGCTGGCCGCGCCCTGGAACGCGCCCGACGTGGTGGTCTGGTCGCCCGGCGCGGACGGCGACGTGGTGGCCGCCACGCACGCGGTGGTGGCCGAGGTGGTCCGGGTCGTCGGCGCCTGGTGCCGCAACGCGGACCTGGCCGACACCCGCCTGGTGGTGCTGACCCGTGGCGCGGTCGCCGCGCACGACGGCGAGGACGTGGCCGACCTGGCCGGCGCGGCCGTCTGGGGTGCGCTGCGGTCCGCGCAGACCGAACACCCGGACCGGTTCGCGCTGATCGACACCGACGGCACACCGGAGAGCGGGGAGCTGCTCAGCGTCGCCGTGGAGTCCGGCGCGGCGCAGGCGGTGCTCCGCGAGGGCCGGCTGCTGCGGCCCCGGATCGAACGGGTCATTTCGTCCGGCGCGCCGGCCGGGCTCGACCCGGACGGCACGGTACTGATCACCGGCGGCACCGGCACCCTCGGCGGGCTGCTCGCCGAGCACCTGGTGGTCACCGGCCGGGCCCGGCACCTGGTGCTGGCCAGCCGCCGGGGCGCCGAGGCGCCCGGCGCGGAGGAACTGGTCGGCCGGCTGATCGCGGCCGGCGCGGCCGAGGTACGCGTGCTCGGCTGCGACACCGCCGACGGCGAGGCGGTGCGGGCGCTGGTCGCCGAGGCGTCCCGGGACCGGCGGCTCAGCGCCGTCTTCCACACCGCCGGGGTGCTGCGCGACGCGGCGCTGCACACGCTGACCGCCGAGCAGGTCGACGACGTGCTGCGCCCCAAGGTCGACGCGGCCTGGCACCTGCACGAGGCGACCGCCGGGCTGGAGCTGGACGCCTTCGTGGTGTACTCGTCGATCGCCGGCACCCTCGGCGGCGCCGGGCAGGCCAACTACGCGGCCGCGAACACCTTCCTGGACGCGCTGGCCCGCCGTCGTCGCGCGCTCGGCCTGCCCGGCACCAGCGTGGCGTGGGGTTTCTGGGCCCGGGCCAGCGGCATGACCGGACACCTCGGCGCCGACGAGCACGCCCGCATCGCCGCGTCAGGGCTGCTGCCACTCTCCGACGAGCAGGGTCTCGCCCTGCTCGACGCGGCGCTGGACAGCGGGCTGCCGCAGGTCGTGGCGACGCTGTGGAACCTGCCGGCGCTGCGCGAGCGGGCCGGCCGCGGCGACCTGCCGGACCTGCTGCGGCCGCTGGTCCCGGCCGCCGACGCCCCGGCCGGGCCGGCCCCGACCGGCGGCGACCTGGGCGAGCGGCTGGCCGGTCTGGACCCGGCGGGCCGCCGGCAGGCGCTGCTGGAGGTGGTACGCGCCGAGATCGCCGTGGTGCTCGGGCACAGCGACCCGGCGGAGATCGGCGCGGCGCAGCCGTTCAAGGACCTCGGCTTCGAGTCGCTGACCGCGGTGGAGCTGCGCAACCGGCTGGCCGCCCTGACCGGGTTGCGGCTGCCCACCACCCTCGCCTTCGACCACCCGACGCCGGCCGCGCTCGCCCAGCACCTGGCCGCCCTGCTGGCCGGGGCCGAACCGGCCGGCCCGGTCGCCCCGCTCACCGGCCCGGCCGGCGCCGACGAGCCGATCGCCATCGTCGGCATGGCCTGCCGGTTCCCCGGCGCGGACAGCCCGGAGCAGCTGTGGCGGCTGCTCGCCGACGGCACCGACGCGATGGGTGACTTCCCCACCGACCGGGGCTGGCAGCTGGACACCCTCTACTCGCCCGACCCGGACCAGCCGGGCACCACGTACACCCGGCACGGCGGGTTCCTCACCGGTGCCGACCGGTTCGACGCCGACTTCTTCCAGATCAGCCCGCGCGAGGCGCTGGCCACCGACCCGCAGCAGCGGCTGCTGCTGGAGACCGCGTGGGAGGCGCTCGAGCACGCCGGCATCGACCCGGCGTCGGTGCGCGGCAGCGTGACCGGCGTGTTCACCGGCGTGGTCGCCCAGGAGTACGCCCCGGCCACCCTGGCGCCCCCGGCCGACCTGGCCGGCTACCTGCTGACCGGCAACACCACCAGCGTGGCGTCCGGCCGGATCGCGTACGCGCTGGGGTTGCAGGGGCCGGCGATCACCATCGACACGGCCTGTTCCTCGTCGCTGGTGGCGGCGCACCTGGCGATCCGCGCGCTGCACGGCGGCGAGTGCTCGTTGGCCCTGGTCGGCGGGGCGACCATCATGGCCACCCCGAAGATCTTCGTGGAGTTCGCCCGGCAGCGGGGCCTGGCCGTGGACGGGCGGTGCAAGTCGTTCTCGGCCGAGGCGGACGGCACCGGCTGGGGCGAGGGCGCCGGGCTGGTGGTGCTGGAGAAGCTCTCCGACGCCCGCCGCAACGGGCACCGGGTGCTCGCGGTGATCCGCGGCTCGGCGGTGAACCAGGACGGCGCGAGCAACGGGCTGACCGCGCCGAACGGGCCCGCGCAGCAGCGGGTCATCCAGCAGGCCCTGGCCGCCGCCCGGCTCTCGCCGGCCGAGGTGGACGCGGTGGAGGCGCACGGTACGGGCACCGTGCTCGGCGACCCGATCGAGGCGCACGCGCTGCTCGCCACGTACGGGCGGGACCGGGCCGAGCCGTTGTGGCTGGGGTCGATCAAGTCGAACATCGGCCACACCCAGGCGGCGGCGGGCGTCGCCGGGATCATCAAGCTGGTCCTCGCCCTGGAGCACGACCTGCTGCCGCGCAGCCTGCACGCCGCGACGCCGAGCAGCCGGATCGACTGGGAGCTCGGCTCGGTGGCGCTGCTGACCGAGCCGCAGCCGTGGCCGCGCCGGGCGGACCGGCCCCGCCGGGCTGGCGTGTCGTCGTTCGGCATCAGCGGCACCAACGCGCACCTGATCATCGAGGAGGCGCCGGACGCGCCGGTGGCGGCGCCGGTCGAGGTGCCCGCGCCGATGCCGTGGTTGCTGTCGGCGCGTACCTCGGGGGCGCTGCGCGACCAGGCGTCCCGGCTGGTGGAGCTGCTGGACGAGCGGCCGGACCTGCCGCCGGCCCGGGTCGCGCACGCGCTGGCGACCAGCCGGACGGCGTTCGACCACCGGGCGGCGATCGTCCCGCCGGTGGACGAGCCCGACGGTGAGCCGCACACCACGGCGGACCTGATCGCCGCGCTGCACGCCCTCGCGGCCGGGCAGCCGCACCCCGGCCTGGTCCAGGGATCGGCACGCGACGGGAAACTGGCGTTCCTGTTCACCGGTCAGGGCGCCCAACACCCCGGCATGACCGCCGACCTGTACGCCCGCTTCCCCGCCTACGCCGCCGCCCTCGACGAGGTCTGCGCGGCCCTCGACGCGCACCTGGAGCACCCGCTACGCGAGGTCATGACCGGCGCGCACAGCGACCTGCTCGGACAGACCTTGTACACCCAACCCGCCCTGTTCGCCGCCGAGGCCGCCATGGTGCGACTGCTCGACAGCTTCGGAATCCGACCCGACTACCTCATCGGACACTCCATCGGCGAGTTGACCGCCGCCCACATCGCCGGCGTCCTCGACCTGCCCGACGCCGCGACGCTGGTCACCACCCGGGCACGACTCATGAACACCATGCCCGGCGGGGCCATGCTCGCCGTCACCGCACCCCTCGACCGGCTTCAGCCGCTCCTCGACGCCAACCCCGACATGAGTCTGGCCGGGCACAACAGCCCCACCTCACTCGTCCTCGCCGGCGACACCGAGACGATCGACACCATCGCCGCCCAACTCACCGCCGACGGCATCCGCGCCCGCAAACTGCACGTCGCGCACGCCTTCCACTCCGCCCACACCGACGCCATCCTCGACGACTTCCGGGCAGCCGCCGCCACCGTCACCTACCACCCGGCGGCCCTGCCGATCGTGTCCAACCTGACCGGACAGGTCGCCACCGACGACCAACTCGCCGACCCCGACTACTGGACCCGACACATCCGGGAGACGGTCAACTACACCGCCGGCACCGAAACCCTGCACCAGCTCGGCGTCACCCACTTCATCGAAGTTGGGCCCGACGCCACCCTGAGCACCCTCACCCGGGAAACCCTCACCGACGCCACAGCCATCGCCACCCAGCAGCGCGGACACGACGGAACAGGCGCGCTGCTCACCGCCCTGGCCACCGCCCACACCACCGGCGTCGACGTCGACTGGACGCCCCTGCTCCCCGCCGGGCCGGTCCCGGCGGAACCGCTGCCCACCTACCCGTTCCAGCACCAGCGGTACTGGCTGCACCACGGGACGACGACGACCGAGCCGGGCGACCTCGGCCTGGCCGGTGCCGGGCACCCGCTGCTGGGGGCGACGCTCGCCCTGGCCCACCAGGACACCCACCTGTTCACCGGCAGGATCTCCACCACCACCCATCCCTGGCTGGCCGAGCACGTCATCGTCGGCACGCCCCTGCTGCCCGGCACCGCCTTCGTCGACCTCGCCCTGCACGCCGGTCACCACACCGGACACCCGTACCTGGCGGACCTCACCATCGAGGCGCCGCTCGTCCTGCCCGGGCAGGGCGCGCTCGACCTGCAGGTGGAGGTGGCGCCGGCCGGCGCGGCCCGGTCCGTCACCGTGCACTCCCGGCCCGCCGGCTCGGACGGCGCGTGGACCCGGCACGCCACCGGCACCCTCAACCCGATCGGGCCGGCGGCCACCGCGGGTGCGACGCAGTGGCCGCCGGCCGGCGCCACCCCGGTCGACCTGACCGACTTCTACCCCGGTCTGCACGACGCCGGGGTCGGGTACGGGCCGAGCTTCCGCGGCCTGCGCGCCGCCTGGCGGGCCGGCGACCACCTGTACGCGGAGGTCGCCCTTCCCGACGAGGTGGACCCCGCCGGGTACGGCGTGCACCCCGCCCTGCTCGACGCCGCGCTGCACCCGATCGCCCTCACCGGCGACGACCAGGTGCGGCTGCCGTTCGCCTGGACCGGCGTCGGACTGCACGCCACCGGCGCCCGGACGCTGCGGGTGGACTTCCACCGGGTCGACGCGGACACGGTCCGGCTCACCGCCACCGACCCGGCCGGCGCCCCGGTGGTGACCGTGGCCGCGCTGTCCGTCCGGGCGGCTCCCGATCAGGTCACCGCCGCCCGGGCCGGCCAGCTGCTCGAGGTGGCCTGGAGCCGCGTACCGCCGGGGGTCTCCGCGCCCGCCGGCGACCTGCTCTCCCCCGTCGAGCTGGCGGCGCTGCTGGACGACGACGGGCTGCCCGCGCCGGAGACGGTGCTGCTGCGCGCCACCGGCGACGGCGGCGAGCCGGTGGCCGCGACCCACCAGCGGGTCGAGGAGGTGCTGGGGCTGCTGCAGCGGTGGCTCGCCGACGACCGGTCCGCCGCGACCCGCCTGGTGGTGGTCACCAGCGGCGCGGTGGCGGCGCGGGCCGGCGACGAGGTGACCGACCTGGCCGGCGCGGCGCTCTGGGGCCTGGTCCGCAGCGCCCAGGCCGAGCACCCGGACCGGTTCCTGCTGGTCGACGCCGACGAGGTCCGCGACGAGCGGCTCGCCGCGGCGGCCGCCGCCGGTCAACCGCAACTCGCCGTCCGCGACGGCGAACTGCTGGCGCCGCACCTGACCCGGCTCGCGGCGCCGGCCGAGCCGGCAGCGCCGCCGTTCGACCCGGACGGCACGGTGCTCATCACCGGCGGCACCGGCACGCTCGGTGGCCTGCTGGCCGAGCACCTGGTACGCGCCGGCCACGCCCGGCGGCTGCTGCTGGTCAGCCGGCGCGGCGGCGACGGCGACCTGCTCGACCGGCTGGCCGGGGCGGGCGCCGAGGTGACCGTGGCCGCCTGCGACGTCTCCGACCCGGCGGCGGTGGCCGCCCTGCTCGCCGACATCCCGGCCGGGCACCCCCTCACCGCCGTCTTCCACACCGCCGGCGTGGTCGACGACGCCACCCTGCACACGCTCGCCCCGGACCGGCTGCACGCCGTGCTGCGGCCCAAGGTGGACGGCGCGTGGCACCTGCACGAGGCCACCCGGGACCTGCCGCTGGCCGCGTTCGTGCTCTACTCCTCGGTCGCCGGCACGCTCGGCAGCCCGGGGCAGGGCAACTACGCCGCCGCGAACGCCTTCCTCGACGCGCTGGCCGCGCACCGCACCGCGCAGGGACTGCCAGCCACCGCACTGGCCTGGGGACTGTGGGCGCAGGAAAGCGCGATGACCGCCGGGCTGGGCCGGGGCGACCAGACCCGGATCGGCCGTGCCGGCCTGCGCCCGCTGACCAGCGACGCGGCGTTCACGCTGCTGGACCTGGCGCTCGACCAGCGGCGACCCGCCGTGGTCGCGGCGGACCTCAGCCTGGGCGGGCTGCGTGGGCTGTCGCCGGCCGGCAGCCGGCGCCATGCCGCGACCGCCGCCGCATCGCAGGACCTGGCCGGCCGGCTGGCCACGCTCGGGCCGGCGGAGCGGCTGCGGCTGATGGTGGACCTGGTACGGGCGGAGATCGCCGGGGTGCTGGGCCACGCCGGCGCGGAGAGCGTGGCGCCGCAGCGGGCGTTCAAGGACCTCGGGTTCGACTCGCTGACCGCCGTGGACCTGCGCAACCGGCTCACCGCGGCCACCGGCCTGCGGCTGCCCGCCACGCTGATCTTCGACCACCCCACCGCCGAAGTCCTCGCCACCCACCTGCTCAGCCAGCTCGACCCCACCGCCGCGCCCACCACCGGGCGGGCCGCCGTCAGCACGGCCACGGTGGACGAACCCATCGCCATCGTCGGGATGGCCTGCCGCTATCCGGGTGGGGTCGCCTCGCCCGACCAGCTGTGGCAGCTCGTCGCCGAGGGGGTCGACGCGATCAGCGAATTCCCCACCAACCGCGGCTGGCAGCTCGACCGGCTGCACCACCCCGACCCCGACCACCCCGGCACCACGTACACCCGCCACGGCGGCTTCCTGCACGACGCCGATGCCTTCGACGCCGACTTCTTCGACGTCAGCCCACGCGAGGCCACGGCGACCGACCCGCAGCACCGGCTGCTGCTGGAGACCGCCTGGGAGGCGCTGGAGTCGGCCGGGATCAACCCGCAGACCCTGCGGCAGAGCGACACCGGCGTCTTCACCGGCATCATGTACAACGACTACGCCACCCGGTTGCAGCACCACATCCCGGACGGTTACGAGGGCCAGCTCAGCAACGGCAGCGCGCCGAGCATCGCCTCCGGGCGGCTGGCGTACACCCTCGGGCTGGAGGGCCCGGCGGTGACCGTGGACACGGCCTGCTCATCGTCGCTGGTCGCCACCCACCTGGCCATGCAGGCGCTGCGCCACGGCGAGTGCACCCTGGCGCTGGCCGGTGGGGCCACGGTGATGGCCACGCCCACCACGTTCGTCGAGTTCGCCCGGCAGCGCGGGCTCGCCGCCGACGGGCGGTGCAAGTCCTTCTCCGACACCGCCGACGGCACCGGCTGGAGCGAGGGCACCGGTCTGCTGGTGCTGGAGCGGCTGTCGGACGCCCGGCGCAACGGCCACCCGGTGCTCGCCGTGATCCGCGGCTCGGCGGTCAACCAGGACGGCGCCAGCAACGGCCTCACCGCCCCCAACGGCCCTTCCCAGCAGCGCGTCATCCGCCAGGCCCTGGCCAACGCGCGACTGAACCCCGCCGACGTCGACGCCGTCGAGGCGCACGGCACCGGCACCACCCTCGGCGACCCGATCGAAGCGCAGGCGCTGCTGGCCACCTACGGGCAGGAGCGCGACGAGCCGCTCTGGCTCGGGTCGATCAAGTCGAACCTGGGGCACACCCAGGCCGCCGCCGGCGTCGCCGGCATCATCAAGATGGTCCAGGCGCTACGGCACGGCACGCTGCCGCCGACGCTGCACGCGGAGACGCCGAGCCGGCACGTCGACTGGGAGGCAGGCGCGGTCGCCCTGCTGTCCGAGGCGCGGCCCTGGCCGGTACGCCCGGACCGGCCGCGCCGGGCCGGGGTCTCCTCCTTCGGGATCAGCGGCACCAACGCCCACGTGATCCTGGAGGAGGCGCCGGAGCGTCCGGTCGGGCCGGTGGCCGAGCCGGTCGCGCCGTTGCCGTGGCTGCTCTCGGCGAAGAGCCCCGCGGCCCTGCGCGACCAGGCGGGGCGGCTGGCCGAGCTGGTCGACGCGGATCCGACGCTGGACCGGGCGGCGGTGGCCCGCACCCTGGTGACGGGACGGGCGGCCCTCGCCCACCGGGCCGCGGTCGTGCCGGCGCTCGACGCGGCAAACGGCGAGCCGGGCGCGGCGGACGGCGAGCTGAGCGCGGCGGACGGCGAGCTGAGCGCGGCGGACGGCGAGCTGGGCGCGGCGGACGGCGAGCTGGGCGCGGCGGGCGGCGAGCTGGGCGCGGCGCTGCGGGCGCTCGCGGCCGGCGCGGCGCATCCGGGCCTGGTCAGCGGGGTGGTGAGCGCGGTCGGAAAGGTGGCGTTCCTGTTCACCGGCCAGGGCGCCCAGCACCCCGGCATGACCGCCGACCTCTACACCCGCTTCCCCGCCTACGCGACCGCCCTCGACGACGTCTGCGCCGCCCTCGACGCGCACCTGGAGCAGCCGCTGCGCGAGGTCATGACCGGCGCGCACACCGACCTGCTCGGACAGACCCTGTACACCCAACCCGCCCTGTTCGCCGCCGAGGTCGCCATGGTGCGACTGCTGGACAGCTTCGGAATCCGACCCGACTACCTCATCGGACACTCCATCGGCGAACTCACCGCCGCGCACATCGCCGGCGTCCTGGACCTCACCGACGCCGCGAAACTGGTCACCACCCGCGCCCGACTCATGCACGGCATGCCCGCCGGCGCCATGCTCGCCGTCACCGCGCCCCTCGACCGCATCCGGCCGATCCTCGACGCCCACCCCGATGTCAGCCTGGCCGGACACAACAGCCCCACCTCACTCGTCCTCGCCGGCGACACCCACACCATCGACGCCCTGGCCGCCCAACTCACCGCCGACGGAGTGCGCGCCCGCAAGCTGCACGTCGCGCACGCCTTCCACTCCGCACACACCGACGCCATCCTCGACGACTTCCGGGCAGCCGCCGCAGACGTCACCTACCGGCCGGCGGCCCTGCCCATCGTGTCCAACCTGACCGGCGACCTCGCCACCGACCAGCAACTCGCCGACCCCGACTACTGGACCCGACACATCCGGGAAACGGTCAACTACGCAGCCGGGACCGACACCCTGCACCACCTCGGCGTCACCCACTACCTCGAAGTCGGACCCGACGCCACCCTCACCACCCTCACCCGGGAAACCCTCACCGACGCCACCACCATCCCCACCCAGCAGCGCGGACACGACGGCACGGCCGCTCTGCTCACCGCACTCGCCACCACCCACACCACCGGCCTCGACGTCGACTGGACACCGCTGCTGCCCGCCGGGCCCGTCCCACCGATGCCGCTGCCCACCTACCCCTGGCAGCACCAGCGGTACTGGCTGCACGCCGAAGCGACCGTCAACGACGCGGAAGACCTCGGCCTCACCAACGCCGGACACCCCCTCCTCGCCGCCACCATCGAACTCCCCCACCAGCAGGGCCATCTCTTCACCGGCCGGATCTCCACCACCTCCCACCCCTGGCTGGCCGACCACACCATCGCCGGCACCACCCTGCTGCCCGGCACCGCCTACCTGGACCTGGCGCTGCACGCCGGTTACCACACCGCACACCCGTACCTGCACGACCTCAGCATCGAAACCCCCCTCACCCTCGACTCCGGGACCGGACGGCAGTTGCGCGTCGAGGTGGGTCCCTCGGACGGGTCGGGACAGGCACCGCTGACCATCAGCTCCCGGGACCAGGACGACCCCGACGGCGAATGGACCGTGCACGCCACCGGTGCCCTCTCCCGTACCGCCCCGGCCGCCGACTCGCCCGCCGCCGGCTGGCCGCCGGCCGGGGAACCCGTCGACGTCGACGCCCTCTACGCCGGGTTCGCCGACGCCGGCGTGGACTACGGGCCCGCCTTCCAGGGGGTACGCGCCGCCTGGCGCGACGGGGACACCGTCCACGCCGAGGTGGTGCTGCCCGAGCAGTTGAGCAGCCGGGGGTACGGGATCCACCCGGCCCTGCTCGACGCGGCCCTGCACCCGCTCGCCCTCCTGCCGCTGGGGGACGGCGTCCGCCTGCCGTTCGCCTGGACCGGGGTCACCCTGCACGCCACCGGCGCCACCACGCTGCGGGTCCGGGTCAGCGCCGCCGGTACGGACACCGTCCGGCTCCTGGCCACCGACCCGGCCGGCGTCGAGGTGGTCAGCGTCGCGGCGCTGACCGTCCGCCCGGCGGCGCTCGGGGACGCCGGCGGCAGCCGCGACCTGCACCGGGTCACCTGGGTGGCCGTACCGGGTGGTCGCACCGGCGGCCCGCTGCCGGCCGCCCTGGACCTGGCCGACCTCACGGCCGGGGCGGTCCCGGACGACGCCGAGCTGGTGGTGGTCCGGATCGAGCCGGCCGGCGACGGGGACGTCGTCACCGCCACCCACGACCTCACCGAGCAGGCGGTCACCGCGCTGCGCGGGTGGCTCGCCGACGACCGGTACGCCACCGGCCGCCTGGTCGTGCTGACCCGGGGCGCGGTGGCGACCCGGTCCGGCGAGGACATCGACCTGCCCAGCGCCGCGCTCTGGGGTCTGGTCCGTTCCGCGCAGTCGGAGCACCCCGACCGGATCGTGCTGGTCGACGTCGGCCCCGCCGGGAACGGACCGCTCGACACCGCCGGGAACGGACCGCTCGACACCGCCGGGAACGGACCGCTCGACACCGCCGGGAACGGACCGCTCGACACCGCCGCGGACGACCTGATCGTCGCCGCGGTCGCCACGGGCCTGCCGCAGCTGGCCATCCGCGACGGTGGGCTGCTGGCGCCCCGGATCTCCCGTGCGCTCGCGGCGCCGGCGGACGCCACGCCGGAGCTGGATCCGGAGGGGACGGTGCTGATCACCGGCGGCACCGGCACCCTCGGCGCCCTGCTCGCCGAACACCTCGCCGCCACCGGACGCGCGCGACACCTCCTCCTCGCCAGCCGACGCGGCCCCGACTCTCCCGACGCCGCCGCACTCACCGCCCGGCTTCAGGATCTCGGCGCCACCGTCACCATCGTCGCCTGTGACACCGCCGACCCCGACGCCGTCACCGCCCTCATCGCCGGCATCCCCGACGCTCACCCCCTCACCGCCGTGTTCCACACCGCCGGCACCACCGACGACGCCGCCCTGCACACCATGACGGCAGAGCAGCTGCACACGGTCCTGCGGCCCAAGGTCGACGCCGCCTGGCACCTCCACCACGCCACCACACACCTCCCCCTGGCCGCGTTCGTGCTCTACTCCTCCGCCGCCGGCACCCTCGGCAGCCCCGGCCAAGCCAACTACGCCGCCGCCAACACCTACCTCGACGCCCTCGCCCACCACCGCCACACCCTGAACCTCCCCGCCACCAGCCTCGCCTGGGGACTCTGGGCCCACACCAGCACCATCACCGCCACCCTCGACACCACCAACCAGCACCGCCTCACCCAAGCCGGCATCCACCCCCTCCCCACCGACCAGGCCCTCCACCTCCTCGACACCGCCCTGCACACCACCCACCCCACCCTCATCCCCGCCAAACTCACCCCCGCAGCGCTCCGCCGGTTCAACCCCGAGGTCGCCCGGCGTACGGCGGCGGACGCCTCGGCCGGCGGCCGAGGGCTGGCGGACCGGCTCGCCACGCTCGCCGTGGTCGAACAGCAGCGCCTGCTGCTCGACCTGGTCCGTGACGAGATCGCCGGGGTGCTGGGACACCGCGGCGGTGACCAGGTCGACCCGCGACGGGCCTTCAAGGACCTCGGCTTCGACTCGCTCACGGCGGTCGAGCTGCGTAACCGGCTCGCCACCG
>NZ_KQ058848.1 GCF_000982955.1 Micromonospora sp. HK10
CCGCCCGCCGCCCGCCGCCCGGCGGTACCGGCGGTGAAACTGCCCAGCGCGGGCGTCGGCGCGATCCACCGCGCGCCGCCGGCCGCCGTGACCGGCCCCACGGGGTGCGCGTGGTGTGCACCGCTGCCGGCCGCCCCGGGCACGACGCACGATGGTGGGGCGAGGCGACGGGAGGCGGCGATGGTGCGGTGGGGCAGGGGCCGGCGGCGCGGCGGGGCCGGCGCGACGGTGCGGGCCCGCGCCGCCGTCCGGACCGCCGCCGGGCGGCTCCGCCGCGGCTGGCAGCCGGTGGTCGAGGCGACCCTGGCGGCCACCGTCGCCTGGATCCTCGCCACCCGGATGGTCGGCCACCCGCAGCCCTTCTACGCCCCGGCCGCCGCGCTGATCGTCCTCGGCCAGGCGCGCGGCCAGCGGATCCATCGGGCCGTCGAGGTGGTGCTCGGGGTCGCCGCCGGTGTGCTGGTCGGTGACCTGGTGGTGCAGGCGCTCGGCCCGCGCAACACCGGCACGGTCCTCACCGTCATCCTGCTCACCATCACCCTCGCGGTGGCCGTCGGCGCGAGTTCGGTCACCGTCGTGCAGGCCGCCGTCTCCGCCCTCTACCTGGTGGTCGTCGAGCCACCCACGCAGGGGTTGATCCCGTTCCGGTTCGTCGACGCCCTGATCGGCGGGGGCGTGGCCCTCGTGGCCAGCCAGCTCGTCGACGTCCGGCGGCCGCTCGCGCCGCTGGTCGCCGAGTTCCGGCACACCTTCGACGAGCTGGCCGGGGTGCTCGACGACGTCGCCGGCGCGCTGGACCGCCGCGACGACGCGGCGGCGCTGGCCGCGCTGGAGCGGGCCCGGCACGCCGACGCCGGGGTGGAACGGCTGCGCGGTGCGGTGCGGGCGGCCGGCGAGGCGCTCCGGCTCAACCTGCGCCGCCGGGCCCACCTGGGGCGGCTGCGCTCGGTGGAGGGTTCCATCCGGCAGATCGACTACGCGGTACGCAACGTGCGGGTCCTGGCCCGCGCGGCGGTCAGCCTGACCCGCAGCCCGACGCCGGCGCTGCCGGAGCTGGGCGACGCGGTCCGGACCCTCGCCGAGGCGGTGCGCTCGGCCGGGAACGCGCTCGCCGCCGACCTGACCGGGCAGGACAGCGCCGCCGACGCCCACGCCGAACGGGCCGACGA
Organism: Micromonospora sp. HK10; assembly: GCF_000982955.1. Classification (GTDB taxonomy): domain Bacteria; phylum Actinomycetota; class Actinomycetes; order Mycobacteriales; family Micromonosporaceae; genus Micromonospora. Next base: position 1,170 of record NZ_KQ058848.1, read on the forward strand.
GGCCGCCCTGACGGCGGTGCGGACGGCCGGGCGGCTGTTCACCGCCGGCCAGACCCTGCCGCTCGCCATGATCATCGGCCAGGTCCGGGCCACCGCCATCGACCTGCTGCGCGGGGTCGGGGTGGACGACGACGCGACGGTGCTGAGCCGGGTCGACGCGGCCGTCAGCCGGCCCGGACCCTGACCGGGCTCAGCCTCGCCACCGGAGAGCTGGGTGGCGTACCGGGCGAAGGCCAGCCGCCGGCCGTCCGGCGACCAGGCCGGCTCGGCGTCGCTGTCACGTCGGCGTCCGGCGGTGGGCAGCGCCCACCAGCCAGTCCACGGCCCGCTGCCGGATCTCCGCCGGCACCTCGTGCCCGCCGGTGAACTCGGCGTACTCGGCCGGGTAGCCGAGGGCGTGCAGGCGGGGCACCAGCCGCCGGCTGCACATGTCCACCGGCAACACCCGGTCGTCGGTGCCGTGCGAGACGAACAGCCGCGGCCGGCCCCGGGTCACCAGCGGGGCCGCGAAGCCGGGGGAGAAGGCCAGCACCGCGTCGACCAGGTCGCCGTTGGTCAGCCCCAGGGAGAGGGCGTACGAGGCCCCGTCGGAGAAGCCGCCGAGCGCCACGCCGTCCACCGGATAGGCCGCGAACGTCCCGGTCAGCAGCGCGTCGATCCGGGCGACGTCCGGACCGTACCCCTCGGCGATCAGGTCCCAGGTGCTCGCGCTGGCCTGCGGGGCCAGCAACAGCAGCCGGTACGCGTCGGCCAGCGGCAGGAGCAGGTCCAGGCCCTGCCGGGCCGACCCGCCGGCACCGTGCAGCAGCAGCACGAGCCGGTACGGTCCCGGACCGCCGGCCGGCACGTGCCGCAACGCGGGCGGGCCGCCGGCCGGATCGGGAACCTCGCCCGGCCCAGTCGGCCCAGTCGGCCCAGTCGGGACTGCCGGAGCAGTCGGGACTGCCGGACCAGCGGGTGCGGCCGGCCCGGCCGGGCCGGGCGTTGTCGTGCTGGCGGGCCGGGCGGTCAGCCGGCCGTGCCGGTGGTCGGGCGCGGGCCGGTGGTGCGCCGGTCCGGTCACCTCGCCCGCCCCCAGTCGCGGCGGGCGAGCGGCAGGCCCACCCAGAGCAGCAGCAGGACCAGCGCGGTCAGGGCGGTGAGCAGCAGCGCGGCACCCCGCGGGAGCACGACGTCGGTGATCAGTAGCATCGCGCTGGCCATGGCGATCAGCAGGAAGCCCAGCGTGCTGCTGGACAGCCGGTGCGCGTACCGGACCAGCTCGGACTTGCGGCCCCGGCGGAACAGCGCCGCGTGCATGGCGACCGGGGCGATGATCAACGCGGTCGCGGCGCCGGCGGAGGCCAGCGCAACGAGGTACGCGCCGCGCTGGAACGGGGTCGCGCGCGGGAACCCGGCGGTGAACGGCAGGGTGAGCAGGAAGGCGAAGAGGATCTGCACGCCCGTCTGCGCGACGCGCAGTTCCCGCAACTCGTCGGTGAAGTTGCGCTCCAGGCGCTTCTTCTCGGTCTCCCTGGCCATCACGCTGCACCGTCCCGTCCGGTTCGGCCGCCCGGGGCGGGACCGGTACCCGATGCTAGAACGGCGCGGGCCCGCCGCGCCGGTGTTCGAGGTTGGCGGCCCTGGTCGCCCACGAAAGCTGGGGAGCCGCCGTCGGGCGTTCGATCGTGCCGGACGTTAGGTCCCGCCCCGAACAGGTATAGGGGGGCATGACGACGGCTGGTGGCATCGGGACGGTGGCGGGTCGGGGGCGGCCGGCCGAGCCGCCCAACATCCTCGTCATCCTGGCCGACGACCTGGGCTGGGCGGATCTCGGCTGTTACGGCTCGACCCGGATCCGTACCCCCCAGCTCGACCGGCTGGCCGCCGCGGGCCTGCTGTTCCGGCACGGCTACGCGTGCTCGCCGTGGTGCTCGTCGACGCGCATCGGGCTCTACACCGGGCGCTATCCCACCCGCCTGCCGGCCGGCCTGGAGGAGCCGCTGACCACGCACGCGGCGGGCAACGGCATCCCCGCCGAGCAGCCGACCCTGTCGTCGTTGCTGCTGGCCGCCGGTTACCAGACGGCGATGTTCGGCAAGTGGCACTGCGGGTGGCTGCCCTGGTACAGCCCGCTGCGCATCGGCTTCCAGCGCTTCTACGGCAACTTCGACGGGGCGATCGACTACTTCGAGCACATCAACACCACCGGCGAGGCCGACCTGTACGAGGGGGAGACCCCGGTGGCGGAGGCCGGCTACTACACGTCGTTGATCTCCGACCGCGCGGCCGAGTTCGTCGCCGCGGACCGGGCCGGCCCGTTCTACCTGCAACTCAACTACACCGCGCCGCACTGGCCCTGGGAGGGCCCGGGGGACCGCGACGTCGGTGCGGAGATCCGCCGCCGGTTCGCCCGGGAGCCGGTGCCCACCCCGCTGATCCACCCGGACGGCGGGTCCCTGGAGAAGTACGCCGAGCTGGTCGAGGAGATGGACGCGGGTATCGGCCGGGTGCTCACCGCGCTCGCCGAGGCCGGGCGCGCCGAGCAGACCATCGTGGTCTTCACCTCCGACAACGGTGGTGAGCGCTGGTCGAAGAACTGGCCGCTGGTGGGGGAGAAGGGCGACCTCGCCGAGGGGGGCATCCGGGTGCCGCTGATCCTGCGCTGGCCGGCCGCCGTGGCCGGCGGCCAGGTCACCGACGCGCCGGTGCACACCCTGGATCTGACCGCGACACTCATCGACGCCGGTGGCACCGTGCCGGACGAGCGGTACCCGCTGGACGGGGTGAACCTGCTGCCGTGGCTGGTCGACGGTGCCGACTTCCCCGAGCACGACCTGTTCTGGCGCACCTCCAACCAGGGTGCGCTGCGTCGCGGCCGGTACAAGTACCTGTTCGACCGCCGCGAGCGCTCGGTGCTCGGCAACTGGCCGCGCCGCCCCGGTCCCTTCCACCTGCTCTACGACCTGGGCGTGGACGGCCGGGAGCAGGCGGATCTCGCCGGCCGGCACCCACGCCTGCTGGACGAGCTGCGGACGGCCTGGGCGCGGATCGACGCCGACCTGCTGCCCTTCCCGCCGGAGCACCCGGGCGTGCCGGCGGAAGCGGCGGAGCACAGCGAGCCGGACTGAGCCGCCGTGAGCACGCTGCGCGAGTGGCTGTCCGGGTTGGCGAACCTGGCCGTCCTGGTGTTCGCGGTGACGTCGATGTTGTCGGTCGGGTTCGCCTACTCGGCCCGGCAGATCCTCGGCCCGCTGCGGGACGTGCCGAAGTTGCTGCGGGCGTTGCTGGCCAACTTCGTCCTGGTCCCCCTTCTCGGGCTCGCCATCATCCGGTTCTGGCCGCTCGAACGCCCGCTGGAGGCCGGGCTGGTCCTGGCCGCGATGACCGCCGGTGCCCCCTTCCTGATCAAACTGACCGCGGTGGCCAAGGCCGAGGTCGCGCTCAGCGCCACCCTGCTGGTGCTGCTGCTGCCCGTCACGGTCCTGTACGCGCCGATCGCCGTGCCCCTGGTCCTGCCCGAGGCGGACGTCTCCGTCGCCGCGCTGGCCGTGCCGCTGGTGCTCACCCTGCTGCTGCCGCTCGCGGTGGGCCTGCTGGTGCACGCGCGGTGGCGCGCGCTGGCCCGGCGTTCGGTGCCGGTCGTCCGCCACGCCTCCACCGTCGCGCTGGTGGTGCTCGTCCTGGGCACCACGCTGGCCAACATCCCGACGATCGTCGAGTTGTTCGCCACCGGTGCCATCGTGGCCCCGGTGCTGCTGATCATCGGCGCGTTCGTGATCGGGTTCCTGCTCGGCGGCCGGGACCGCGACGTCCGGCACGTGCTCGCGCTCGGCACCGCACAGCGCAACATCTCCGCCGCGACGGTGATGGCCACCCAGGGCTTCGCCGACAACGCCACGCTGGTCATGGTGATCGCGACGTCACTGGCCGGCTTCGGGCTGCTCTTCCCGGCGGCCGCGGTGCTGCGCCGGATCGAGTCCGCGGCCGCCGACCGGGACGGTTGAGCCGCCCCGGCCGGGTACGCGGGGCGGGTCGCTCACTCCACGGCGATCCGTACCCCCTGAACGCCCCGGTCGACGCGCACCTCGAGGATCCGGGGCCCCTCGTGGCGCGGGATCACGCTGATGGTGCCGTCCCGTTCCAGGTAGGAGAGCCGCACCCGGGAAAGGTCGGCGTCGCTGGTGTTGGTGATGGCGCGGCTCAGCACCGAGCCGATCATGATGGCGACGACCAGGTCGAACGCGGTCCCCTTGCCGAACAACGCTTGTGGCCGAGGCGGACGATGACCACCGCAACCACGAAGGTCAGCACCGCCCGCATCGCCATCTGGCCGGGGTTGAGGGTGTCCGCATCGATGCCCAGCACGGACCGCAGAAACTCGATCATCGGACGGGGGCCTCTCCCCGAATGGTCGGAATCGGGACTAACCAGAGGCTACCGGGCGCGGTCGCGCGGCGGGGCGAAGCGACGTTTGCCGTGCGCCGCCGCCGCACCACGACCTGGCCGGAGAGCCCCGGGGAGGCGACGCCCGCTCGGCGGTCACGCCGCGCTTCACGGCGCCGCCGGTCACGCCACCACGACGAGGACCGCCGACCGGCCGGCCGCCACCCGGGGCGATCGAGCGTCCGGATGCGGCGCGTGCCCCGGGCGCCGCTACGCGCTCTCCCGGGCCACCAGCCGGGAGGGGAACGCGGTCACCGGCGGCACCGGCCGGCCGTCGAGCACCGCGCTCGCCGCCGCGGTGACGATCCGGGCCACCGGATGGGTGGCCGTGGTCAGGGCCGGAGCGCTCACCGCCGCGTACGGGATGTCGTCGAAACCGGCCACCGCCACGTCGTGCGGCACCTGGATCCCGCGACCGCGCAGCGCGGCGATCACGCCCAGCGCGGTGGCGTCGCTGACCGCGTAGATCGCGTCGGTGTCCGGCCAGCGGCGCAGCGCCGTCAGCGCCGCCCGGTGACCGCGCGCGGCGGTGAAGTCGCCGGTCACCAGCCGCACCGGCAGCCCGGCCGCCCGCATGAGCCGCTGGTACGCGGTCACCGACCGCTCGGCGCAGCTCAGCCAGCGCGGGCCGGTGACCATGGCGATCCGGCGGCGGCCGCCGGCGTGCAGGTGGCGCAGCACCGCCTCGGTGCCGCCGGCGTTGTCGACGTCGAACGACGGCACGGCCGGCGAGCCGACGCCGATGGAGACGACCCGCCCGCGCAGTCCGGCGGGTACCGCGTCGAGCACCGGCGCGATGGTGTTGACCAGCAGCACCCCGCAGACGCTGCGGTCGTCGAGGCGGCGCAGCCCGGCCGGGGCGTCCAGCGGCAGCCACTCCAGGGAGACGCCGACGCCGTGCGGGGCGCAGACCCGGGCCGCCGCGGCCACCGCGCGGTCCACGTACGGGTCGTCGAGGACCGTGGCGTCGGTGCCGGTGACCGCCACGACGAGGCGTACCCCGGTGCCGCGCACCAGCGCGCGGGCGGTGATGTTCGGCACGTAGCCGAGCCGGTCCGCGGCGGCGTGGACCCGGTCCCGGGCATCCACCGAGGCGAAGCCGTAGCCGCCGAGCACCCGGGACGCGGTGGCCCGGGAGACCTCGGCCGCGCGGGCCACGTCGTCGAGCGTCACCGACCGGGCGGTAGGTGCTGGCATGTCGGGTCCTTCCGGGTTGGTCGTTCTGCCGGCATCATGCCCGCTCGGGGCGGTCGAGGGTAAGGGGTGGCGGCGTTTGTGGTGGGAGCGCTCTCAGGTGTGCGATGGTTGCCGGATCAACCACGGGGGAGAGGACGACCAGCGGTGAGCAGCACCATCGACACGCCGGCCGAGGCGCGCGGCGGGACGCCGGGGGTGGCGCTGGCCGCCCGCAACGGCGTGGCGACCGTCTTCGCCCTGAACGGGTTGGCGGTGGCCACCTGGTTCGCCCGGGTACCCGCGGTCCGCGACGCGCTCGGGCTCAGCGCCGGACGGCTGGGCCTGCTGTTGCTGGCCATGTCGGCCGGCGCCCTGGTGGCCATGTCCACCGCCGGGCTGGTCACCCTGCGGCTCGGCCCGGCCCGCACGGTGGCGGCCTCGACCGCCCTGCTCGCGCTCGGCCTGACCGTCGCCGGCCTCTCGGCCAGCCTGGCCGGTTCGCTGATCGGCGTGGTGGTCGGCCTCTTCGCGGTCGGCTACGGCTCCGGCGCCTGCGACGTGGCGATGAACGTCGAGGCGGCGGCGGTGGAGAAGCGCCTCGGCCGGACCATCATGCCGCGGTTCCACGCCGCCTGGAGTCTCGGCTCGGTCGCCGGCGCCGGTCTCGGCGCGGGGGCGGCCCGGCTGGGCGTACCCGTCGGCTGGCACCTGCCGCTGATCGCGGTCCTGGTCCTGGCCGGCACGCTGCTCGGGATCCGCGCCTTCCTGCCCGCGCCGGCCGAGTCGGCCGAGCCGGCCCGGCCCGCCGACCACCGGCGCGCGTTGCTGGCCGCCTGGCGGGAGCCGCGCACCCTGCTCATCGGCCTGTTCGTGCTGGTCATGGCGTTCACCGAGGGCAGCGCGAACGACTGGCTGGCGGTTGCGTTCATCGACGGGTACGGGGTGAGCGAGGCGGCCGGTGCCGCCGTCTTCGCGGTGTTCGTGGTCGGGATGACCCTCGGCCGCACCGCCGGCACGGTGGCGATCGACCGGTGGGGCCGGGTGCCGGTGCTGTTCGGCACCATCATCCTGGCCGTCGCGGGCTCCACCTGCGCCGTGCTGGCCGGCTCCGGAGCCCTCGCCGTGGTCGGCGTCGTGCTCTGGGGCATCGGGGCGTCGCTCGGCTTCCCGGTCGGGATGAGCGCCGCCGCCGACGACGAGGACCACGCGCCGACCCGGGTCAGCGTGGTCGCCATGATCGGCTACACCGCCTTCCTGGCCGGACCGCCGTTGCTCGGCTTCCTCGGCGACCACCTGGGCATCCTGCCCGCCCTCGGTCTGGTGCCGCTGCTCCTGCTGCCGATCCTCGCCCTGGTCCCGGTCCTGCGCCCGCCGGCCCGCTGAGGCACCAGGAGGGCCTCGGTCGCCCGCTGCCGGCTTCCCGCTTCCCGCTTCCGCCGTCCGTCGTCCGCCGCCCGCCGTCCGCGGCCTGCGGCCCGCCGCCCGCTGCCTGGCGGGGGCGGAGGCGGCTCAGCTGACTGTCACCCGGCTAGCAGCGCGTTGACAGGTACCGGTGCTGCACTGGGAGGCACGCCGAGGAGAGGAGCCGGAGATGGGCTGGTTCAGCCGTCGGGACACCGACCCGACCACCCCGACCAAGCTCGACCGCGAGGCGAACCGGGAGGACCTGGCCGCCCTCGCGGCGTTCGCGACCAGCCGCCGCGGGGTCGAGTTCTACCTGGAGCCGGAGACCACCGCCACCGACACCACGGTGGTCGCGACCGCCCACGACGGCGAGTGGATCCGGCGCCGGACCGGCTCGCCCCGGGTCGCCGCCAAGATCGCCCAGCGGCACGCGATCCCGCTCTACGAGGCGGCCCGCACCGGCTATCCGGAGCGGATGCGGGCCTGGAACCGGGCCCATCCGGAGCGCCGCGCCCGCTGACCCGGCTGCCGTCCAGCCTTGACGGTGTACGGCGTACACCTTAGCCTGACCGGAGAAGTGTACGCCGTACACCTCGATGGACGGGGTCGCCATGAACTCCACCCGCACCCCGGACTGGCTGGTGCCAGCCGGACTGATCCTGCTCAGCGCCGTACCGGTCATCGCCGGTGCGGCCCGGCTCACCGAGATCACCGGCGGCGCGGCGGTGACGCCGGGGAACGCGCGCTTCCTCGCCTCGCCCGTGCCGGTGCTCGTGCACATCGTCGGCGCGACCCTGTACTGCCTGCTGGGCGCCCTCCAGTTCGCCCGCCGGCTCCGCCGCCGCCGGCCCGGCTGGCACCGGCTGGCCGGGCGGCTGCTGATCCCCTGCGGGCTCGCCGCGGCGCTGTCGGGGATGTGGATGGCGGCGTGCTACCCCCGGCCGCCCTTCGACCACGTGCTCCTGACCCCGATCCGGCTCGTCGTCGGCGCGGCCATGGCCGGCTGCATCGTGCTCGGCGTCGCCGCCGTCCGGCGTCGGGATGTCGCTCGGCACCGGGCCTGGATGGCCCGGGGCTACGCGCTCGGTCTCGGCGCGGGCACCCAGGTCCTGACCCATTTGCCCTGGATGCTGCTGGCCGGCCAGCCGAGCGGCCTCGGCCGGGTGGCGCTGATGGTCGCCGCCTGGGTGATCAACCTGGCCGTGGTCGAAGCGGCGCTGCGCAGGCGGCCGGGGCGGCCGGTCGGTGGCCCCGCGGTCGTCCTCGCCCACTGATGTACGGCGGGGGAGGCCGACGGGCCGCCGATCGGCACGGGGCGGACGGGATCGGGCATCGTTGATAGCCTCCCGCCATGCACCGTAGCCGACTGGTCGGGATCCTCATCGACACACCCGCCGAGCACGTCGACGCGACCGTGAGCTTCTGGTCGGCGGCGCTGGGCGCCCAGCCCTATCCCGCGCCCGGCGAGGAGCAGTTCACCGCCCTGATCGACGCCGCCCCCGGCCTGTTCACCGTCGTCCAGGCCGTCGACGACGCGCCGCGCTACCACGTCGACATCGAAACCGACGACCTCGAGGCGGAGGTGGCCCGACTCACGGCGCTGGGCGCGGAACTGGTGACCCGCTGGAAGGACGCCTTCACCCTGCGCGCGCCGGGCGGCCACCTGCTCTGCGTGGTGCCCGTGCACAGCGAGCCGGAGACGTTCGCCGCCTCGGCGCGGACCTGGCCCTGAGCACACCCGCCGGCCGCGGTGGCGGCGCCGTCAGCCGGTCAGGGCGGCCCGCGCCTCGGCCAGCCGCACCGGCTCGTCGTGCGCCGAGACGTACCAGTCGACGTCGTCGCTGAGCAGGCCGTGCGCCATCGCCAGGTCGGGTCCGTCCTCCGGCGTACGCAGGTGCGCCGGCGGCGGGTACCAGCAGTCGCCGAGCAGCAGCACCCCGGAATCCGGCACCAGCACCACCGCCGAGTCCGGGGCGTGCCGGCCGCCCACGTGCCGGACCAGCACACCGGTGGGCAGGGTCAGTTCGTCGGCGAAGGTGCGGGCCGGCGGGAGCACCGCGAACCCGTCCCAGCAGTCCACGGCGAGCGCCCGGGCCCGGAAACTGTGGCCGAGCAGCGGGTTCTCGCGTACCTGCTCGCGGAGGTAGCGGTGGCTCCACGGCCGGGCGGCCTCGGCGCGCAACGGCGCCACCCCGGCCTCGTGCCCGACGATCTCGACACCCGGCCAGGCGCAGGCGCCCCAGACGTGGTCCCAGTGGTGGTGGGTGTAGACCAGCCAGCGCGGCTCGGGCAGCCCCGCGGCCGCCAGCCCGGCCTGGATCTCGCGGGCGTGCGCCGGGCTCTGGCCCGCGTCGACGAGCGTGCTTCCCCGCTCGTCGACGACGACCGCCACGGTCGGGCGGACCGCCAACGGATCCGGGTCGCCGGGAAACAACCAGACCCGGCCGGCCAACCGGGTGGGTGCGAGCGCGTCGATGACGGCGGCTCCTCTCGGTCGGGGCAGACGTTTCACAGTGACGGGGATGCTATCGGTCCGGGTCTGCCCCGGATGGCGTCCCGGCCGGGCGGGGTGCGTTGACGGCGGTGGCCGCGACGAGTTCGTCCACCTCGGTCCCGGTGAGCAGCTACTCCGCGCCGGGGCGGCGGCAGGTGCCGGCCGGGCCGCCGGTGAACGCCCAGGGCGGCGGGTGCCGGCCGGCCCGCCGGTCAGCCGGTGAGCGCCCGGGGCGGCAGGTGCCGGCCGGGCCGCCGGTCAGCCCGGTGAACGCCCGGGGGCGGCAAGTGCCGGCCGGGCCGCCGGTCAGCCGGTGAACGCCCGGGCCAGCGCGTAACCGACGGTGGCCGCGCCCAGCCCGGCGGCGATGCTGGCCAGCGGGTAGCCCAGCGCCAGCCGGCGGTTGCCGGCCCGGTGCAGTCGCAGCGTCTCGTAGCTGAGCGTCGACCAGGTGGTCAGCCCGCCGCAGAACCCGGTGCCGAGCAGCGCGGTCAGCGCCGGGTCGGCCGGCAGCGCGGCGACCAGACCGAGGATCAACGAGCCGGCCACGTTCACCGTCAGCGTCCCGAACGGCACGGGCGAGTCGTGGCGGGCCTGCACGGCCCGGTCGGTGAGGTAACGCAGCGGGGCGCCGAGCGCCGCGCCGAGCGCGATCAGCAGCGCGGTCACCGGGGCGCGCCGCTTCCGGCGCGGGCCAGCAGCCGGGCGGCGACGGCGTCACCGGCGGCGACCGCCAGCAGCGCCCCGACCAGGGTCGCCGCCAGGTACGCCAGGGCGGTGCCGGGCGCTCCGGCCAGCACCGCCCGCTGCCCGTCGACCACGTAGGTGGAGAAGGTGGTGAACCCGCCGAGCACCCCGACGCCGAGGAACGGCCGGGCCAGCGGGCCGGCCGGGCGGGCGGTGAGCACCGCCATCAGCACGCCGATCAGCAGGCAGCCGCTGACGTTGACGCCCAGGGTGGCCCACGGGAAGCCGGTCGGCGGGTGCGGGACCAACGCCTGCGCGCCGGCCCGGGCCAGCGCGCCCAGCGCTCCGCCGGCTGCCACCGCGCCGAGCACCGCGGCCGGGTGCGCGGCCAGTTCGCCCCGGTCGGCGGGTACCCGAAGGTCGACGTCGGGATCGACGCGGCGCTCGGACGGTCCGGTCACGGGGCCTCCCCACCAGGACGGGCAGCACTGGCAGGGACCGTCGGCGACGGTGTCGCGGTTCTCCCGGCCGGTCCCGGGACGGCGGGCCCCACCGCCGGTCCGCCGAGCATAACGCCGGGCCCTCGCCGCCCCGGCCGGGCAGCCAGCGCCAGGCCGCCGCCCCGCCGCCCCGCCCGCGTCCGACCGCCGCCGTGCCGGCGCCCGGGGACCGCTGCCGCCGTCCCTGCGCCCGGGGACCGCCCCCCGCTGACCTGGCAGGACGGGCCGTACGGGCGTACGGTGATCGGCATCGCCCGGCGCGCGGCGGCGTCGGGGCCGTCGCGCAGGAGGCAACCGTGCAGGACCGCACCCCTCGTCCCGAGGAGCTGGAACCCGTCGAACGGGTCGGCGTCGACGAGCTGCGGGCCCGGCAACTGGACCGGCTGCGCTGGTCCCTGCGGCACGCCTACGACAACGTGCCGCACTACCGGCAGGCGTTCGAGGCCGCCGAGGTGCACCCGGACGACCTGCGCGAGCTGGCCGACCTGGCCCGCTTCCCGTTCACCGGCAAGGCCGAGCTGCGGGAGAACTACCCGTTCGGGATGTTCGCGGTGCCGCGGGAGCAGGTGGCCCGGCTGCACGCCTCCTCGGGCACCACGGGCCGGCCCACGGTGGTCGGCTACACGAAGCGGGACCTGGACACCTGGGCGAAGCTGATGGCCCGCTCGATCCGGGCCGCCGGCGGCCGCCCCGGCGACCGGGTGCACGTGGCCTACGGCTACGGGCTGTTCACCGGCGGGCTCGGCGCCCACTACGGCGCCGAGGAGCTGGGCTGCACGGTCGTCCCCGTCTCCGGTGGGATGACCGAGCGGCAGGCGATGCTGATCCGCGACTTCGCGCCCGAGGTGATCATGGTCACCCCCAGCTACATGCTCGCCATCGTCGACGAGCTGGAACGCCAGGGCGTCGACCCGAGGTCTACCTCCCTGCAGGTCGGTATCTTCGGCGCCGAGCCGTGGACCGAGGACATGCGCCGGGAGATGGAGCAGCGCCTCGACATGCACGCGCTCGACATCTACGGCCTCTCCGAGGTGATGGGCCCGGGCGTGGCCGTCGAGTGCGTGGAGACCAAGGACGGGCTGCACCTCTGGGAGGACCACTTCTACCCCGAGATCATCGACCCGGTCACCGGTGCCGTGCTGCCCGACGGCGAGCGGGGTGAGCTGGTGCTCACCTCGCTGACCAAGGAGGCGATGCCGGTGGTCCGCTACCGCACCCGGGACCTCACCCGGCTGCTGCCGGGCACCGCCCGCGGCATGCGGCGGATCGAGAAGATCACCGGCCGCACCGACGACATGATGATCGTCCGGGGGGTCAACGTCTTCCCGACCCAGATCGAGGAGCTGATCCTGCGGACCCCGGCGCTCTCCCCGCACTTCCAGTGCGTGCTGGACCGGCAGGGCCGGATGGACACCCTCACGGTGAAGGTGGAGCGCCGGCCCGGGGTGGCCGCCGACGAGGCCGAGCGGGCCGGGGTGGCCCTGGTGCAGCAGGTGAAGAACACCATCGGCGTCAGCGTGGCGGTGCGGGTCATCGAGCCGGACGGGGTGGAACGGTCGATGGGCAAGATGCGCCGGATCGTGGACCAGCGGCGGGGTCGCTGAGATGGCGGGGACGGACGGCCGCACCCCGGCCCACGACATGTTCGACGCCGACGTGGCGTCCAAAGGGCTCGGCATCGAGCTGGTCTCCGCCGGCCACGGCGCGGCGGTGGCCCGGATGCGGGTCACCGCGGCCATGCTGAACGGCCACGCCATCGGCCACGGCGGGTTCGTCTTCCTGCTCGCCGACACCGCGTTCGCGCTGGCCTGCAACAGCCACGGACCGGTGACCGTGGCGGCCGGCGGCGAGATCAGCTTCCTGCGCCCGGTCCACGAGGGCGACCTGCTCGAGGCGCGGGCCACCGAACGGGTCCGGCACGGTCGCAGCGGCATCTACGACGTCACCGTCCGGCGCGACGGCGAGGTGGTCGCCGAGTTCCGCGGCCGCAGCCGCACCATCGCCCGCGGCTGACCGGCGCGCTGGCCGATCGTGTCGGTGGGGTGCGACAGGATGGGCGCATGGCACACATCCTGCTCCTGCACTCCGTCTACGGGCTGCGGCCCGCGGTGTCGGCCGCCGCCGACCGGTTGCGCGCCGCCGGCCACCAGGTGACCACCCCCGACCTGTACGGACTGCCCGCCGCCGACACCGTCGAGGAGGGTTTCGCGCTGCTGGAGAAGGTCGGCCGGGACGCCGTCCTGGAGCGGGCCCGGGCGGCGGCGGCCGAGCTGCCCGCCGCGGCCGTGCTCGCCGGCTTCTCGATGGGTGCCGGCGTCGCCGGGGCGCTGCTCGCCGAGCGGCCGGCCGCCGCCGCGCTGCTCCTGTTGCACGGCACCGGCGGCGCCCCCGAGTCGGTCCGCCCGGGCCTGCCGGTCCAGCTGCACCTCGCCGACCCGGACGAGTACGAGCCGCAGGATGAGGTGGACGAGTGGCAGCGTGCGATGACGGACGCCGGCGCGGTGGTGTCCGTGCACCGCTACCCGGGCCCCGGCCACCTCTACACCGATCCCGACCTGGCCGACCATGACCCGCTCGCGGCGGCGCTCACCTGGGACCGCACGCTGGCATTCCTCGCCGGGCACTGACTCCGCAACCGCCGCCGGCGCACCGGATGCGGCGCACGGCCGAGCCGTGCGGCGCCGTCGTCCGCGTCCAGCCGGCGCGGGTCCCCGTCGTCCGCGTCCAGCCGGCGCGGGTCC
>NZ_KQ058849.1 GCF_000982955.1 Micromonospora sp. HK10
AGCCTTATGAAACACGGGCTAGTCGTAGTCCCGGCCGGGGTCGCTCGTTTGATCTGGGGCCAAGGCCATAACGTGCCTTCCGCAGTCGGTTCCGAGATCTACCGTTCGGTCAATGTCGCCATCGACATGCTCGCCGAGATCGGGCCAGGTCTGGGACGCCCGCTGGTCGACACGGTGCGGGGTTCGAGGGGCCCGATCTACGCTTCGGCCGTCAGTCCGAGGTCCGGATCTGCTCCAGGTAGGTCAGAGGCTCCCGGAGGTACTCCATGAGCTCCCGCAGCGCGTCCTTCTCCGCCGTGGTGATCACGACGTCCTCCTCCGACAGGGCGCCGACGAGCTCCGTGATCGCAAGGTCCCAGGCCCCGGCGCCGGCCGCGCTCAGGACGAACGGCCGGTGATTCGGGCTGATCCTGGGTGCGAGCTGGTCGGTGATCCGGCGGCTGCGCCGGTAGTAATCGTTGACTTCCATGGGTCTCCCGTGGGTTCGGTGGCTAGGCCGGCGGGTTGGTGGTGACGCCCTCGCCGCTGAGCGGGAAGCCGCCGGAGATGCTGCCGTCCTTGTCCAAGATAACGACGCAGGTGATGCCGTCGCGGGTGCCGGTGACGCGCCAGCCGTCGCCGTGCGCCCGCGCCTGAGGGCGGCTGTCGGGGTTGGTGGCGATGCTCTTGAACCAGGCCTCGACCTGCGCCTTCGTGGTGCCGGGCGGGAAGAGCGTCTTGCCGGGCTCGGTGGAGGAGGGCTTGTGGTTGCCATTGCCCAGGCCGTCGCCGTCCCAGATCTTGTCCATCGCCCCCGCGCCCATCTCACCGAAGCGGCGCATGTCGTACCTGGCGTCGGCGAAGTCGGGGTCGTCCCAGGGGTTGGTCCTCTTGGGTACCTCGGGCTCGGATGTGTCGGCGTCCTTCGGGCGGCCCTCCTGGGCGCGCTTGATGCCGTGCTGCTGGGCTGGTCCCACGCGCTTGGGCATCATTCCGGGATTGAACTTGGGACGCTTGGGGCCATCGTCGCCACCGCCGTGCGGTGGGGTGGGGCCTGAGGGGTGCTTGTGGAGGCCCGCCACAGCGAAAAGGACCACCAGGACGGCGGTGGTTCGCAGAGCCGCCATGAGTTGTCGCATCGAGGGCCGCCTAGACGTCGAGGAGTGCGCGGAGGGCGGAGAGGCTGCTGATCAGACCCATCAGCCAGCCGAAGATGCGGCCGGTCCAGCGGACGACGGCGATCGCGAGCTGGGAGGCGACCAGCGGTGTGGCGACGCCGAGAGACAAGACCTCCTCGGCCAGCCACACCACAACCTTGGCGATGCAGTCGGCGATGAAGGCGCGCACGACCTCCCGCACCGTCTGCACCAGGGCCCCCGCGCCACGGGTCGCGGCACCGATTCCGGCGGCCGTGCCCGCGAAGATCCCGGCGACGTCGATGTTGATGGCGAGGATGTCGCGGTAGGCGTCGGCGGCAACGCCCTGCCATCCGTCGAGATCGCCGACCAGCCGCGCCTTGAGGTCCTCGGCGATGGAGAACAACTCATTGGCCATGTTGTCCCAGGTCATGGCGTGCGTCTCGATGGTCTCGGGATCACCGGCGAGCCAGTCGAGTGCCTGCTTCAGTGGCTCGACCTGCTCGATGGCCCACTCGATGCCCATCGACAGGAGCGTGCTGAACGGGTCGATGGCGATGGACGCCACGTCGAGAGCGGCGCCCATGCCCGCGATTGAGCCGTCGATCCAGCTGCCGGAGTCGATGGCGTCCTTGATGCCCTTGTAGTCGTCGGCGAGCGGCAGGCCGGTCCAGCCGTCGCGGTGCGCGGCGCTGGTCGAAGGGATGTCGGAGGTCGTGGCGACCAGTGGGTTGCTCATGAGAGGACGCCGGGCGGCTCAGGCCGCGGAGTGGAAGGAGTTGAAGCCGTCGGTGGTCGACTCCTCGGCCCGCTGGTAGGCATCGGCGGTTTTCTTGATTCCCGCGGCGAGCAGCCCGATGTTTTCGGCGAGCATCTGCACGCCCTTGTCCTGGTCCCGGTGGCGTCCCTCCAGGATGGGCGGGAAGAACTGGCAGAGCTGCCCGTAGGCATCGTCGGCCTGGAAGATGGTGCCGCTCGCGGCCTTGATGGCGGCGAAGCGGTCGTGAATGGCCCACATGGCCGTGGCGTGCGCGCGCAGGGCCTCGATGTCGACCTCGAATCCTCCGTACATCAGTAACGCCCCTCTTCGTCCTCGGTGTCGGCGGTCCGGAATCCGGCCAGCAGGGCCCGGCCGGTCGCCGAGTCGGCGCCGACCGTCTCCCGCACGACCTCGGCGGCGGCCTCGGCGAGCTTGACCCGTGCGTTGCGATAGGCGCCCATGATCGCCTGCTGGGTCTGCTCCAGGCTCATGCGCTGCACCCGCGCGGAGATCTGGACGTCCGCCATCGCCCCCGTGGAGTCGACGGTGACCTCGACGATCCCGTGGGCGTCGGTGGCCGTAACCCGTAGCGCGCGCAAGCCGGCGCCGGCAGCCTGCGTGTCGGCGGCCCGGCGCACGGCATTGGCCTGCCATGCCTCCAGGCGTTCCCGCGCATCCTCGGCGTCCAACAGCGGATTACCCATCGCGCCCCCGTTTCCGTTGCCGAGCAGGAGATTCAGAGGCGTCAGTGTAGCCGCGGCCCGCCACACCAAGATTGCCGAGCGAATGCGGCGTGATCTGGGCAATCTGGATCTCGGCGACGTGGGTGCTGATGATCGCCTTCTTCGGGCCTGCCCGACCTGGCGGCGGTGTTCGGCCCGGAGAGCGCCCACCACCTGGGCGGCCAGGTGTGAGGAGCCCGGTCAGCGCCCTCCCGGAAATCCGCAAGCGCAGCTTTCCTTGCTCCAAGATCTCTGATGGGCGAGCGGGGGAGGTGGGCTCTGGCATGCTGGCCGGATGGCGCATGATGTCGTCCGTGGCGTGGCCTGGCCGTACCCCGGCAGCCGCTTCCCGCGGCACCTCGGGGTGGTGGCCCAGCGCACGGTGCTCGAGGGCACGGAGCCGGCCAGATCGGTAGTCGATGACGCTGAGGGTGACTGGCTGGTCTCCGACGGCGTGAACGATCCGAACGGCAACGCCGTCCTGGTCTGCATGGAGCATCTGGTCGCGGCGGACGGCACGATCGCCCCACTGGCCGCGATGCCACCGGGCACCGAGGTCTGGCGGGCCAGCCCGGACGAGCCGTGGCGCATACAGCAGCACACCTACGCCGACGCGTAGGCCTCACCCGGTGGCAGTGGATCCGTTATCTGGTGTCGCGAGGTCGTGATTACTGCCTGCTCTACCTGGAGCTGAGCGCGTTTACGGGGAAGGAAGTCGATTGTGCGGAGGCCCGAAGCCGGACGATCCGAGATGCCGGGCAGCGTCCTGCTGGTGAGTTGGCTGCTGGTCCTGATTCAGCTCGTCCTGGTCAGTCAGCTTCCCGGGGAGCCGACGGGACTCCTGTATCACGACGAATCCACCGCTGCTGCTGTCCGCTTCTTCTATCCGCCCACCCTGGTGGCGCTGGTCCTCATTGGACTTGTGGTGGTGGCTGTACTGGTCTGGCCGCCGCTACTGCTTGCCGATGCCGTCGCTAGCCGGTGGGCCGGTCCCGCGTTTGGGAGGTGCGTCAAGCTGGCTGTGCTGATTACCGTCACAGCCGTTCTCGACACTGCTGCATGTGCTGCCGCCCTCCACTCCATCCGACAGGATTCTGGCCGTTCGCTGGCTGTGTGGGTCTGGCTGACTGTCTTCGCCGTGCTGCCGCTGGTAGCTGGGACGGGCCTGCTCTTCAGAGCCATTACAGAACAACCCTCCGTCAGCCTTCGCTGAAGCATCTCGGAGATGTACGACTGGTCGGCGGGTCGGGCGGAACCGCCAATTCTTCGTACCACCAGCCGTCGCCGAGGTGCTGCCCGCGCCCCACGTCCACATCTCACGTGATGCGCCAAGCCTGCTGCTAGCTTGGCTCCTCGGCGTTCCCAACATGGGAGTACACATGCCTAACGTGGTCCTCATCGCCGGGCCGGTGGTCGACCTGGCTTCTGCTGCGGCGGCGCTGGCAGACGCCATCGGCCTGCAGGTCGTCAGCGTCGGCAATATCCTTCGCGAGCACGTGCAGCAGCAGACTCCGCTGGGCGAAGAGGCGAACCGGCATATGCAGGCGGGACATCTTGTCCCAGATGACCTTATGGTCAGAGCCATCGCTGACGTGCTGGCCGACGTCGACGGTGGCTGGGTGCTGTACAACTTCCCTCGCAGGAGCCGTCAGGCTGAGTTGCTGGCGCAGAGCGGCCATGTTCCCGACACCGTGATCGAACTTGTCCTGACCGAGGACCAACTTCACCTCGCCGCTCACCGCCGGGTGGAACGTCAGATCGAACTGCACCCCCAGCGAGCGGAGCGGCGCCATGAACTCTTGCTCATGTACTCACATGCCCAGGAGAACCACCAGGAGCAAGTCGAGCCGCTACGTGTTTACTACCGGGCCCATGGCCTGTTGCGAACCGTCAGTGGCTTCGGTGATTTTGAGGACGTAGCAACCAGGCTGATCCCGATCGTCTCCGACGGTCAACGCCCCCGGTCAGATCGGGCAGAGTAGGCCAGATGCTGGCCGTGTCGGGTCTCAGGACCTGCGGGACAGATCAGTCTCGGGACGTGGGTGACACGTCCGGCTAGACGATCTTCGGTTCAGGGCAGCGCTTGGGCATGCCCTGGTTACTCGGGGTTCGCAAGAACTTCGATGTGGATCGGTTCTTGGCTGTTGAGGTAGAGAACGTAGCCCGCTTCTTGGTCCTCGATCGCGTCGACAGGAATCACCTCAAGCGCGTAGTCCGGCCGGGGTAGGAATCCGAAGTCGGCGGGAGGATCGAACCTCTCGATGGAGGTCACCCGCACCTCCGTCGGTGGGATGCCCACGAAGCAAGGGTCACCGATTTGAAGCTCGGAGGGGTCGGGCTCCAGTCGCCAGGGTGTGTTGTGCCAGCCGTGAGCATCAGGGTCACGAGGGAAACCCACGGTGCCGTCCCATGAGTTGGTTGACTCGGGGTCGGCCTTCGCCCATGGCCAGTTGATGAGCAGGCGCTGGGAGGTGGTGCTGACGACCAGCGCGTCGAACGCCTCGGCTGAGATCAGGAGCAGGTCGCCGACGGTGTAACCGAGCGCCTTCGTCAACCTGGTGCTATCCATGGTCTGATCTGCCAGTTACCTTGCTCCAGCTCATAAGCGACAAAGCTAGGAATGGACCTCTGGGGCGTCAAGCCTCCCCCGGGTGCTGCGGGTGCGGGTCGCGCGAGCGTTCGAGTTTGCGGACCTTGAACGGCCAGCCGCGCAGCGCTACCGCGGGCGCCAGGTCGAGGCTTACGACGACTCCTGCAACGGCCATACCTCGACCACACCGTGCGCGACGGCGCAAGGCGTACGCGAGGCGATGCCGATGGCCTCGGCCAGCGTAGCTGCTTCGATGATGGCGAAACCGGCTACGGGAAGCGGGGAGGACATGAAGGGCCCGTCCTCCGTGGTCACTCCGGCCGCGTCGTGGTTCCGCACCTGCACGGGCTGGCCGGCGACGCCCATGTCGACCCCGTCCTGGCGCAGTCGAGCGTCATGCGCATGCGCCGCGTCCCGCACGACTGCGTCGGTGCGGTCGTAGCCCGCTTGGTCGCCGTACCCGATGGTCACAAACTTCGCCACAGCAACTCCTTCCGTACCGGGATCGTCGACCGATACCGACCCTTCCCGCCCATGAATCATCGCCGCGGGAATCGGTGTTCGCACGTTCGCCCGCTGATGTCGTGATCCGTGCTCGGACGTCGCGGTCAGTTGACCGACGACCGGGCCGCGCCGCCTTACAGTCCCGACCGACGGCCTTGCCGAGGATCGGGATCGACATAGACGGCGGTTGACATGCCCTGTCGCCTGCCATACCGTTCCAACGAATCGATTCGACGAAGTAGATCCGCCGTGAACCGCAGTTGCTCTGCTGGCCGGCGGGGTGCGGTCCACCGTTGTCGTGTCGCGCCAACTCGCGGCCGCGGACGGCGGCTCCACGCTCTCCTCTGAGCCACACGTCTCTCCACCCCCCTTCACCGCGCTGAGCGGACAGTCCCGCGAATCGACACACAGAGGAGACGTCAGGTGTACGTCCCACGAATGCATGGCGCGTTCAGGCGCGGCGTTCTCGCCGCGGTGCTTGTCCTCACGTCCGGGCTCGCGGTGTCACCCGCCCGTCCGGCCCTCGCCGCCAACGAATCCATCAGCGTCAACTTCGCAACGACGACCGGTACGCCGACCTACCGGGCATCCGGCTGGATCTACGGCATGACCGAGGACGGCGTGAACCCGCCGGACAACTTCTTCCGGGATGTGAAGTTTCAGGCCATGCGGGCCGGCGGAGCACAGTTGCCCGGTGGCGGTTGGGTCGGCGGCGGCTACGACCGGCGGTGGAATGCCACGCGCGCGCAAGCGCAGCGTACGGCGGCGCTCGGCGGAAAGTTCGTGCTGCTCAATCACGACCTCTGGGGCGCCGACGGTGCATCGATCAGCCGGTTCCCCGGCGACAACGGGGACTGGACGGACTACGACAGGTTCCTGAATCGTCTGTTCAACGACGTGCAGGCGGCCGGGCTCACGGTCGAGTGGGACATCTGGAACGAGCCGAACATCACGCTCTTCTGGAACCGGCCCCAGTCGCAGTACTTCGAGCTGTGGAAGCGAACCTACCAGCGAATCCGTGCCACCTTCCCCACCATGCTGATCGTGGGGCCCAGCTTCGCCGGCGTGCCGTCGACCGGCGGCTGGTGGACGCAGTACCTGGACTACGTCAAGGCAAACAACGTCGTGCCGGACATCATCAGCTGGCACTCGTTGCCTGGCGATCCGGTGTCGAACGTCGCCACGGCCAACCAGACGCTGGACTCACGCGGCATCGCACACCAGCGGCCGTACCAGATCAACGAGTACGGCGCAGCGAACGAGCAGAACCCGGGCGGCGGAGCGTGGTACATCGCTCGCCTTGAGCGCGCGGGCGCCGACGGCCTTCGCGCGAACTGGGCCGGCGGTCAGAACCTGCACAACGACCTGGCCAGCCTGCTCACCCGCAACGCGGCCGGGCAGTACCAGACCAAGGGTGAGTGGTGGGTGTACGACTTTTACGCCTCGCAGACCGGCCAGATCGTGTCGGTCACCCCGAGCGGGTCGTACGACGCGTTCGCCACCAAGACGGCCGGCTCCGCGAAGGTCCTCGTCGGCGGCAGTCGCACGACCGGCAACGTAGCGGTCAACCTGCAGCGGCTCGACTCGACCAGCGGCATCGTGCAGAACAACCAGGTTCGGGTGCTGGTGCAGCGCATCCCCTACAACGGGGGTGGGGCCGTGGGGGGCCCGGTGACGGTGCAGGACAGCGTGGTGACGCTGTCGGGCAACGCGGCCACGGTCAACGTGTCGCACACCACGATCGAGGACACGTACACGATCACGGTGCTGCCGCCGTCGACCAGCAGCGGCGGTCAGGCGCAGCTGATTGTCGGCGGGCAGTCCGGTCGCTGCGTGGACGTGCCGAACTCCAGCACGACGAATGGCATCCAGGTGCAGTTGTGGGACTGCAGCGGGCAGAGCAACCAGCGCTTCACCTACACCTCGGGCAAGCAACTGCAGGTGTACGGCAACAAGTGCCTCGATGCCAACGCCCAGGGCACCAGCAACGGAACCCAGGTGATCATCTGGGACTGCAACGGGCAGAGCAACCAGCAATGGAACGTCAACGCCAACGGCACGATCACCGGCGTGCAGTCCGCGCTCTGTCTCGACGCCAACGCCGCCGCCACCGCCAACGGCACAAAGATCATCCTCTGGGCCTGCAATGGCGGCGCCAACCAGCAATGGAGCCTGCGCAACTGAGGCAACCCGCGGGTTCGGGACGTCGTCGCCCAGAAAACCGTAGCCCCGTTTCCGGTCCCGGCCGGGGACGGGGCTACGGCGTACCAGCTGGTCATGGTGCGGTTGCGGCACTCCGTTCGACGTGGGCCGCGGCGAGGATCAGGTAGGCGCTGGCGGTCCAGGTGTAGGCGCGGTCGCGCAGTCCGATGCCGGTGTGCGCGTCGAAGTTCTCGGCGAATCCGGACCGTTCGCACAGCCGTCGAAAGCGACTACTGATGTCGTCGGCGAGGTCGGCGTACCCGGCGCGGCGAAGGCCATCCTCGATCAGGACGGTGGAGGGCGCCCAGATCGGGCCGCGCCAGTAGCCGTCGGCCACGTAGGACGGCGACGCGGGTTGCTCGGTCGCGGGTCCGAAGGCCGTGAGGTGGGTCCGGATCCGCGTTGCCAGGGCCTGGCGCATGGTGGCCGGCAGGTCGTCGCCGAGCGTGATGGCCATGAGATCGAGCAGACTTTCGCTGGTCCAGGTGCGACCGGTGGTGGGGCTGCGGGCCGCGAACCGTTCGCCTTCCCAGAGGCGGTCGAGCATGGCGGCCCAGACCTCTTCGGCCGTTGCCGTCCAGCGGGTCGCGTCGTCGTCACGGCCGAGGGCCGTCGCGAGGTCGGCGAGTTCCCGTAGCTGCAGGACGAGGAAGGCCGCGAGGTCGGCACTCTGCACGACGCGCTCCGGGTCGAACGTGGTGGCGTTGTCCCAGCCGCTGTCGTTGCCGTGCTGATAGTGCGGAAGTTGCTCGCCCGGAGCGCGGCGGGTGTCGAGCCAGAACCTGGTCCAGCGGCCGAGAGCTTCGTAGCTGGCTGCCAGTTCCGTGACGTCGACGTGCCGTAGCCGTCGGCGTAACTGCTGGAGCGCCCAGCCGTGAATGGGTGGCTTGACGAAGTTGTAGAGCACCTCGGAATGGGTGATCGAGTCGGGCAGGGCGCCGGCGGGGTCCTGGTGGTCGAAGGCGACGCGGAATTGGTGCCAGGCAAGCTCGGGCAGGCCGTCGGCGAGCGCGAGGGCGTTGAAGCAGTGGTCCCAGCTCCAGACCTTGTCCATCCAGTGCTTGGACATGAGCACCGCGGGACGGGTGACGAACCCGGCGGGACGGACGGTTGCCGACCACAGGACGTAGGCCGCCAGCTCGGCCGCCGGCGTCTCCGGGCCGCGCCAGGGCGCCACGGCCTCGAGGAAGGCGGTGAACTCCCCCTCGGCAGCCTTGATGACCTGCTCGAACGTGAGGTTGCTTCGGTAGGGCGGACGCCCGGCGTCGTACTCCTCGATCGCCACCTCCCACGGCTCGTCGTCGTCGACGCTGATGCCCCGTTCGCCGGTGCCCAGGAGCTGCACGCCCGTGCCGTCGGCGGTGCCGAGGAGCACGGTGACCCGATATCGGCGGCCGGTGCCGTAGTCGGTGAACACGTGTGCGCCGTCGACCGGGTCCCGGTAGCAGTACGTGCCGCTGAACGGGGTCAGCGTCGGGTGAGCGGCGCGGATCGTCATGCCGAGCCCATGGCCGCGCAGCCGGACCGTGTCGACCGTCTCGTAGGCGAGCTCCACCCGGCCCCGGTCATCGGTCCAGGTCAGCAGCGACGGTGACGCGGACACGGTCGTCTCCACCTCGGCACCGGCCCGTACCGGCACGAGCGTCAGGACGGCGTGCAGGCCCGTCTGGTGCGACACCAGGTGCAGGTGTTCGGCATAGGTCTCCTCGGCGATGACCGGCGAAATGCCGAACCAGGAGCCTGCGTAGCTGAACGGAATGTGCTGCACGGAGAAGACGGGGCCCACGGGGCTGCTCATGCTGCGGCTCACTCTCTCGGACGGGTCAGTCCTTGATCGCACCGGTGGTGACTCCGGCGGTGACGTACCGCTGCGCGACGACGAGCATCACGGCGGCCGGGATCGACGCGACGACGGCCGTGGCCATAATGGCATTCCACTGCTGGTTGTTGTTTCCGATGTACTGGTAGATGCCAAGAGTGATGGGCCGCAGCCGGCCGCCGCTGTCGAGCGTGCTGGCGAAGACGAAGTCCGACCACGCCCAGAGGAACGCGAACAGGGAAACCGTCACGATGGCGTTGCGGCTGATGGGGAGCACGATGGACCAGAAGGTGCGCAGGGTCCCCGCACCGTCGGTGTATGCGGCTTGCAGCAGGTCCTCCGGGATGCCGGACATGAACGCGGCGAAGACCAGCACGGCGAACGGCACGGCGATGGTGGAGTCGGCGAGGATCAGGCCGGGCCACGCGTTGAGCAGGCCGAGGTTGAGGTAGATGGCGTAGAAGCCCATTGCCATGATGATGCCCGGAATCATCTGCGCGGCCAGGAGCACGAAGCTCAGCAGACCACCCCCGCGGGGCCGCAGCTTTGCCAGGGCGTAGCCGGCCGGCGCAGCGAGCACGATGGTGAGGGCGACGGTGCCGAGGCCGATGAGAAGACTTGTGCCGAGGTAGGGCAGCTGCTGCTTGAGCACGGCCCGGTACCCGTCGAACGTCGGGTCGACGGGGAACAGCATCGGCGGCTGCCTGCGCATGTCGTGGTCGCGGGTCAACGACACGTTGACCATCCAGTACCCAGGGAAGAGCATCACCGCGGTGAACAGCAGCCCGAGCAGGGTTCGCCACCGGCTTGTCCAACGGTTCATGGCCGCCTCTGCTTCCGTTGCGTCCGGATGTAGAGCAGGCTCAAGGCCATTGCCAGGAGGATGAGCAGGTTGCCCACCGCGGCGCCGCGGCCGAACTGGGGCACCAGGTTGCCGAAGCCGAGGCGATAGGACCAGGTGGCGAATGTGGTCGAGGAGTCCACCGGCCCGCCTCTGGTCATGATCCAGATAATGTCGAAGACCTTCAGCGTGTACACGAGGCCGAGCAGCAGTGTGATGGCGGACACCGGACGCAGCAGTGGGAACGTCATCCGCCAGAACTGCTGCCAGCCGGTCGCTCCGTCCAGCGCTGCGGCCTCGTACAGCTCACCGGGGATGGCCTGCAGACCGCTGTAGAGCACGACGAGGTTGAACGGGATGCCGATCCAGACATTCGCGATGATCACCGAGACGAGCGACCAGTCGGGCGAGGTGAGCCAGTTGACGGGGCCGACGCCGAACATCGACAGCGCAGCGTTGACGATGCCGGAGTCGCTGTTGAGCATCCATGACCACGTCGAGGCGGACACGATCAGCGGGAGCAGCCACGGCACCAGGAAGAGCGCGCGCAGCGTCGCCGACAGGCGGAAGTGGCGGTTGAAGAACACCGCCAAGGCCAGGCCGGCGGCGAACTGGAAGACCAGTGACGCCACGGTGAAGAGGGCCGTGTGGCCCAACGCCGGGCCGAAGGTCGGGTCGTCAAACACCTCGCGGTAGTTGTCCAGGCCGCTGAACGGCGCGTCGCCCTGCACGAACGAGCGGACGGTGTAGTGCCGCACGCTCAGGTCGACGTTGCGGTACAGGGGGTAGGCGTAGAAGGCGGCGAGGTAGACGACCACCGGTGCCAGGAATGCCCATCCGACCCACCTCGTCGTGCGTGCCCGGCCCGGGCCTCTCCTGGCCGGGGCCGAGGGCGGGACGGCCCGGGCCGTCCCGCCCTCGGCACGCACAGCCACCCGTGCGTTCGTGGGCTGTGTCGTACGGTCCATGAGGCGGATCGGCCTACTTCGTCGCCGCTGCGGCCGTCGCCTGCGCGGCGGCGAGCGCGTCGGCCGGAGACTTCGACCCGCTCAGCGCGCCCTGAACGGCGGTCCACAGCGGCTCGGAGATCTTCGGGTACCTGGTGCCGAGCTCATCGCTGGTGCGGCCTTTGGCGGCCTTCACCGCCTCGACCCACACCTTCAGCTCGGGGTTGGCCGCCACCTGCTTGTCCTGCACCGCCGAGGTCGGCGCGACATAGTTGAGCGTGCTGACGGTGGTGTAGGAGTTTTCGGTGTTGGTCAGGCACTGCACCAGCTTCTTGCTGGTGTCGTAGCGGCCGGTCGCCTTCTGCACCGGAATGCTGACGAACTCGCCGCCGGTCGGCGCCGCCGCGGTGCCGCCATCGCGACCCGGGACCGGGATGATGCCGTACTCGAAGCCGGCCTTTTTTGCGTTCCCCAGCTGCCAGGTGCCGTTCTCGGCGAACGCGTACTCGCCGGTGGCAAACTCCTGCCAGCTCGTCGTCTGAGTGTTGTTGATGACGGAGTTGGGCGCGTAGCCCTGCTTGAGCCAGTCGGTCCACAACCGCAGCGACGCGACCGCCTCCGGCGAGTCGAGCTTGCGCAGGTCCGCGCCGGATCCCCAGAACCACGGCAGGAACTGGAAGCTGCCCTCTTCCGTACCGATGCCGGAGAAGGTGATGCCCTTCTTGCCGGCCGCTATCACCTTGCCCAGCGCCGCGGTCAGCGACGCCCAGTCCTTGACGCTGCCGATGTCCACGCCCGCCGCCCGCAGCACCGCCTTGTTGTAGTACAAGGCCAGGGTATTGGCGCCGATCGGCACTCCGTACGACTTGCCGCCGATCGTTCCGGCCGCGATCAGGTTCGGCGAGATGGCGCTGACGTCGAGCTTGTTCTCCTGAGTGGTCGTCAGCACCCCGGCCTCGGCGAGCGTGGACACGACCGGATTGTCAACGATGAGCACGTCGGGGGAGTTGCCCTGCTGCGCGGCCAGCAGCGCCTTGTTGGTCAGGTCGCTGGTGTCGTAGGCGGTGCGCTTGATGCTCACGCCGGCGTCCGTACCGCACTTGGTCAGCAGTTGCACCCACGCGGAGCCGTCGTCGTACTGCGGATACGGATCCCAGATCGTGTAGCTGCTGCCGCCGGAGGAGCCATCCCCGGGAGCGTCCGACGACGAGCAGGCGGTTGTGCCGGCGGTGACGGCAAGAGAGATCAAGGTGGCGCCGAGGACGCGGCGCCCGGTACGGAGCAAGGTCATGGTGGCCCTCCGCGAGGTAGGGATGTCGGGCTGTCGCTAGCCGCGCCAGTCGGGCATAAGGGACAGTGGGGCTCGACGGTGGAGCAACAACCGCTGCGCACCAGAGTGGGGCTGCCCGCACGAGCACAGGCCGGTATGTGCCTGGTGACGAAGGCGGTTGAACGGGGGCGGAGCGAATCGGTTCGACCGAAACATAGGCGTGTTCTTCGGGTCGGTCAAGGGTGGTGGCGGCAGCTCGCAATACGGCTCAACGCTGGGAAGCGCGGTCGGCCGGCGCAGCGCTGGGATCGGAGCAGGCCGATCTTCCGGTGGACGAACCGATTCGGTCCGGCGTACCTCGCGGTGCCCGGGACCCGGTACCGTCCATACGGTGCGGCGTTGCCGCAGGGCGGGCCGGCGGCTGGTGAGGGAGCAGGAATGAACATCGGAGAGATCGCCCGCCGGGCGGGTGTGTCGCGAAGCACGGTGTCATACACGCTCACCGGAAAGCGACGGGTGTCCGAGGAAACCCGTCGACGCATCCAAGCGGTCATCGACGAACTCGGCTACCGGCCCAACGCCAGCGCCCGAGCCTTGAAAGAGGGCCGGACCCGAACTCTCGGTCTGGTCATCCCCCCGGCGAGCCAGCGGTTGACCGAGATGCAGCTCGCGTTCGTCGCCAGCATCGTGGAGGCGGCCGCCCGAGCGGATTTCGACGTGTTGTTGTCCCCGTCCGGCGGCGACCACGAGCGCTCGTTCGAACGGGTCGTCACCGGTCGCCGCGTCGACGGCGTCATCTTGATGGAGATAAGACTCGAGGACGACCGGGTCACCCGGCTGCAAAAGGTCGGCCTGCCCTTCGTCACCATCGGCCGCACCCGCGATGCCGAGCACATGTGGTGTGTCGACATCGACTACGCGACGCTCGTCTCGCGCTGCGTGCACCACCTCGCCGACCTCGGCCACCGGAACATCGCCCTCGTCAACCGCTCCACCGAGCTCGTCGCCGCCGGCTACGGCCCCGGCCACCGCGCCCTCACCGGCTTCACTGACGCCGTCGCTGAACGGAACGTGACCGGGGTCGACATATGTTGCGCCGACGACGCACCAGCCGGCGAGGCCTGCGTGGAACAGCTGCGCGATGGCCATCGCGAGGTGACCGCGCTGGTCACCGTCAACGAGGCCGCGCTGCCGGGCATCCAACGCGGCCTGGAACGCGCCGGCCTGCGAGTGCCCCGCGACTTCTCCGTCGCCGGCGTGGCCGCGCGGCACTGGGCTGAGGACTTCCGGCCGCCGATGACCGCAGTCGACGTTCCCACCCACGACATGGGCGCTCAGGCCGTCGAGCTCCTGCTGGAACGCCTCGCGAACCCACAGGCGCACCCGCGCCACATCCTGCACGCCCCACCCGTGTCGTTGCGCGCCACCACAGGCCCCGCCCCCACGCGGTGACTCCGGGCTGCGCCGAACCGATTCGCGAAGATCTCATTGGGACGCGTCGCGTCAACGTCCCACTCGCGCTGTTACGCGGGCGGGCGTTCTCCCGGGGTAGGCAGTTGGGTCAGGTGGCGCGGCCGACCGCGGCCCACGCTGAAGCCGTGACGTCGAAGGACCCTGGCCGGGACAACAACGACGCGCACCGGTCGCGCAACTCGCCACGGCGCCGCGTGTCGAGCCGTTGCACGTAGTCGCCGGCCGGACCGACCCCCAGCATGAACGGCTCCCACCACTCGTCGAAGCTTCCAAATCGCGCCGTGACCGTGAGTACGGTCGATTCGATGCCGCTCAGCCCGGCCGTCCTGAACAACTCGGCGAGATGACCCGCCCGACCACCGGCCAGGCTGGACTCGTCGCGCGCCTGCGGGTCGAGATCCACCACAGCCCGCCAGAACAGGGACATCGGGCTACGGTTGCCCGCGTGATCCCATACGCACGCGGCGACCACGCCTCCCGGACGCGTCACCCGCGCCATCTCGCGTAGCCCTGCCACCGGGTCAGCCATGAAATGCACGACAAGCTGAGCCATGGTGACGTCGAAGCGGTCGTCGGGAAACGGCAGTTTCTCCGCCGTGGCCTGTCGGACATCCACCAGCGGAAACCGCGAGCGGACAGCGGATACGAAGGCGGTCGACGGGTCGACGGCGGACACCGCCTCGGCCCCGAGCTGCGCGACCAGTCGCGACGTCAACGCGCCGGTCCCGCAGCCCACATCCAGCGCACGACCCCCCTGCGAGAGGCCGGCGAGCGCGACGAAACCATCGGCAAGAGGCTCGGAATACCTGCCGATGAAGCGGCCGTACGCATCCACACCAACCTCGAAACTCACCGAGGCATGCTAACGCCGAAGAGGATCCCCGGGATGATCAAGGAGTTTGCGTCCGCACCGGGCGCGACAGGGGACGCAAACTCCTTGATCGACGAGGGGCGGCCGGGTGGGAGGCGCGTCAGCGTCGGCCCGCGAGCCACGCCCGCTCGCTGACCGCCAACGCCCGGCTCGCCTCCTCGTGCACGTCGGGCGGCAACTCCAGGGCCATCAGCCTGGTGCTGCGTTCGGTGAGCAGGTCCACCCACTGGTGGCCGGCCGGGGTGAGGCTGAGCGCCCGCCGCAGCTCGCCGATCCCTCGATCGACCTGGAGGCGAACCAGTGCGACCTGCCGCGTGGCCCCATCTGCGAGCGTTGGATGCTCGCGCAAGCTGGCCCAGACCTCGCCGACGGCGGTGAAGGCGTACACGCCCTGCAAGAGTCCGCTGATCGGTCGTGGACCCGCGCGCCAGGGCGCGAAGTAGCGCATCGGATCGGTGTCGTCGAACAACCTGACAAGTGTCAGCAGGCCGCTCAGTTTGCTGTGCTGGAACTCGTGCACCATGGTGACCGCGAGGTCCGCGGGCGTCAGCTCGAGACTGGCCGCGAACGCGCCGAACCCGTCGGTGTGGGTGACGCTGTGCTGTCCGTCGCCGTAGTCGGCCAGCGGCACGAAGATCCGCAGCCCGGCCGCCAGTTCGACGGCGTACCCGGGCGCGAACGTGGTCAGCAGTCGCCACGCCTCGGCCAGGTTGGCCGACCACGAGGCGAAGGCGGCCTCCGTCAGCCGGGGCGACGTACGGCGCCCGTAGCAGTCGCGGTACGGGTCGATGTCGTCCACCGCGAGACGCAGGTTGAGGCTCTGCTGGGTGGCCTCGGCTCGGCGTAGCGGCAGCCAGTCCGGACCGGACCGGTCGAACCGGGACCGCGGTCGCCGGCCAGTCCGCCACACGCCCGCGCCCGGCACCGGAACGACGCCCAGGTGTCCGGCTGGCACCCGGGCGACGCCCCCGGTGGCCAGCGTGGCGGCCAGCGCCGCGTACGGAAGATAGTCGGGACGGTCGGTGGCGCCGCCGCGTAGCCGCTGGACCGCCCAGACGCTCAGCCACGGGTGGGCGAGGACAGCGTTCACGGCAGACCGGCACGTCCGTTGTGCCCCCGCGAGCGACATGGCCGCCCGGGCAAGGGTCGGATCCCCACCGGCCAGCCACTTCACCAGCAGCATGGCGCGGCTCAGCTGGGCGGCCTGGAGGGTGGCGATGCCGTCGACCGCGGAGTGCCCGGCGGCCAGTTGGGCGAACTGCGGGGCGGTCAGTCGGACGGAGTTGCTGAATCGAGGAAGCTGTTCCATCCGGCGAGTCGCACCTCCCTCGAGGTGCGCAACATGGTTGTCAGCTCCAGGATCCGCGCCGACAGGTCTGGATCGTCGTCGGTGAGCAGCCGGCTCAGGCTCTCGGCGGTCACGTCCGGCAGATCGAGATGGTCCGGTACGGCCGATTCATCGCTCATTTGCACCCCAGCTAGCGTAGGCACCGTAACGATTCTCGCATGTCACGCACACCGTCGGGTGATGGTTTCCTGCGGCCTCGATGGCGACCATGGGAGTGTCCGAAGTCGAGCAGGGGAGGTCCGGTGGACACGGAGCCGGGTGACACGGCGGTGCAGGCGGCGTACGCGTTGGAGGTCGCCGACGGCTCATACCAGTGGTACATGGCGGCGGCGAAACGGTCCCGCTACGCCTACCGGACCGCCGAGCTGTCCGCGGTGGGGCTGTCCGCCGCGATTCCGCTCGCGGCGGTACTCGCGCCGAGTCTGCCGCAGATCCCCGCGGTGCTCGGGTCGGCGCTGGTGGTGGTGGCCGGATTCCGGGCGGTGTTCCATTGGCAGGAGAACTACCTGCGGTTCAGCCAGGCGCGGGAGGCGGTTGAGGCGCAGCGCCGACTCTTCCGGGTTGGCGCCTACCCGTACCACGACCCGGCCACCCGGGCGGCCGAACTGCTCAAGGCGGTGACGCGGATCGAGGGTGACGAAATGACGCAGTGGACACAGATCGCCCAGGAGCGATTCGAGCAGGGCCGGTCGCTGCCCCGCTGAATCCGACGGGC
>NZ_KQ058850.1 GCF_000982955.1 Micromonospora sp. HK10
CGGGCAGCGGTACCTGCTAAAGCACGAACGGCTCGATGTCGAGGTCGATCCGTAGCCGCTCCCGGCCGAGTCTGGTGATCGGGTGGTCGTTGCCCAACACCTCCGCGGCGAAAGCCACCGCGTCGCTCCAGGCGGACTCGTCGTAGTCGCCGCCGTCGAGTCGACCGACAGTCACGTTCACCCGCGCGCCGATCCGGGCGATGTTCTCCGGCTTCAGCGCCTCCCGGAGGATGTCGTACGCCTGCGCGTCCATCCGCCGCGCGTACTCGCCGTCGCCGTCGGCCGCCGCGGCGTTCGCGACGTTGACCAGGCTGAGCGCCGTGATGGTGTGCGTTGGGCCCAGCACCTCCTGAAATCCCGCGGCCGCCTGTTCGGCCATGGCGCGACCGGTCGGGACGTCGCCGCAGCGGCGGGTGAAGACCGAGAGATTGTTCAGCGCCACCAGATACAGCGGGTGCTTCGAGTCGAACAGCCGCTGGTAGGCCCGCTCGGCGTCGCGGGCCAGGCGTCGGGCGAGGCTGTCGTCACCGAGGTCGGAGGCCACGTTCGCCCGCTCCAGCTGGCACGCGACGGCGGCGGGGTGCGTGGCGCCCAGCGCTCGTTCGTAGCGCGGCAGCGCGGTGTCGAGCAGGCTCGCCGCGAGACCCGGCTCGTTGTTCCAGCGCAGCGTCGTCGCGTAGTTCCGCATGGTCTGCAGGGTGTCCTGGTGCTCCTCGCCGAGGACCTCCTCGTAGGCCTTCCACGTCATCTCCAGGGTCATCCGGGAGCCGCGGAGGTCCCCGTTGTCGCGTTGGTCCGTGCCGTAGGCATCCGCACTGGACAACGTGAACGGGTGGCGTTCGCCCAGCAGCCGGCGGCGCTTGTGCAGCGTCTGCAGGTCCAACCGTTCCGCCCGCGCGTAGTCGCCGGCGAGCCGCATGGTCAGGGCGTAGTTGTGCGCGGCCATCAGAGTCCGTGGGTGGTCCTCGCCGAGTACGGTCGGGATCAGCTCGTACGTTCGCGACTCCCGTTCCCTGGCGTCGGCCCACCTGCCCTGCTGACGCAGGTCCCGCCCGTAGCTGCCGGCCACCATCAAGGTGTACGGGTGGTCCTCGCCGACGACCCGCGCCAACCGGTGCATCAGTTCGGTGTCGATCTCGTACGCGCGCTGCGTCCGGCCCGTGACGCCGAGGATGTTGGCGTACTGGAAGCGCAGCAGCAGCGTCATCAGATCGTCGGGATCCGGGAACAGTTCCTTCCATGCCGCCAGCGCGCGTTCGGCAAGTTGCTCGCCGGCCGCATAGTAGCCGCGTAGCCGCAGGTAGCGAACCAGATCGATGATCAGCTGCCGTACCGCCGCCGAGGTCGAGGTCACCGCGTCGAGGGCGTGCACGTGCGGCAGCAGCGCCTCGTACAGCGGCCAGTTCTCTGCGTTGTCGGCGTCTCCGGGGTTGATGTCGGCGAGCGCTTCCTGGGCGACGACCCGGGCTTCGGCAAGCTCGGCGGGGCCCAGGCTGTGCCGGATCGCCTGCTGGGTGAGCACATGCATGCTGATGCTGTGGTTCGCCGGATCCGATTTGATCAGCCCGAACCGGCCGATGTCCTGGATGAGGGTGCTGAGCAGCAGCGGATCGCGCAGCGCCGCGTCCTGCGCGGCGAGCCTCGATGCGATCCGCTCGGATCGCAGGATCGCCGTCGGGATCGGGTTCGGCGCGAAGAAGGCGAACAGCTCGGCGAGCTGGGCGGCCGACGGCTTGCGGTCGCGGAGCGAGTTGATCGCCACCGAGAACGTCGCGGTGACCGGCGTGTCGTACTCGGGCAACCGCAGGGCCTCGACGCTGTGCTGTTCCAGCAGCCTCAGGTAGTCCGCCATGCTGCCGGCGGTGCTGGCCAACCAGTAGCCCGCCGTCTCGATCGCCGCCGGGAGGTCACCGAGCCGCTCCGCCAGCACCGAGGACTCCTCGTCGTCCAGCCGCGCCCCACGCCTGGCCAGCAGTGCCGCGCTCTCGGACCGGTCGAACACGTCGATCTGGAGTTCGCTTGTGGTACGGGACCACAACTGGTTGCGGGTGGTGACGATCGTGTCGCAGACCCCGGTCGGGATCAGGTCGGCCAACTCGGCCGGGTCCTCGGCGTTGTCCAGGACGATGAGCCACCGGCTACCGGAACCCCGATCCCGCAGGGCCCGGGCGACCGCCTCGAGCCGGCCCGCCCCCTCCTGCCCGCGCGGCACCCCGAGCTCCTCACCCAGCCCTTCGAAGCCGGCGCTCACCTCTTCGGCGCTGGTGGCCGAGATCCACCACACGACCTCGTACGCGGCCGCGAAACGGTAGGCGTACTCCAATGCGATCTGCGT
Organism: Micromonospora sp. HK10; assembly: GCF_000982955.1. Lineage (GTDB taxonomy): Bacteria > Actinomycetota > Actinomycetes > Mycobacteriales > Micromonosporaceae > Micromonospora. The sequence continues at coordinate 2,336 of NZ_KQ058850.1, forward strand.
CTTGCCGATGCCGCTCATGCCGGTGAGTGCCACGGCCGCGGTCCCGTTGATGTCCAGCAGGCGATCCCGCAGGCATTCGAACGTCTCGTCGCGTCCGACGAACGCGAGGTTCCGCCGGGTCGGCACCCGGAACCGTTCACTGGCCTGCGCGGGGTAACGGATGCCGGGTTGACCCACGGCGGCGGGCCGGGGCGCGTACCGGATGCCGAGCGCGGTGAACACCTCCTGCATCGCGTCATCGACGCGCCGGTTGCCGACGTCGGCGGTGCCGGCCACCGCGGCCGGCACCGGCAGCGCGGGCCCGTTCAGCCGCGTCAACACCAGGACCTCCTCCTGGCGCAGGTCGGCCCGGTCGATCTCCCGGCGCCAATACCGGGAGACGTCCTCGTACGTCAACCCGGCGGTGGACAGCAGCGCCACGACCCGGTCGACGTCGCCAAGCTCCGGAGCTTGCGCCACCGTCGGACCGACGAGCACGCAGACGTGACCGATCCGGCCCAGCTCCTGACCGATCCACTCGGCCCAGATCCGGTCGATGGCCGCGTAGTGCACCACGATGCGCAGCGGACCCGCGCTGGCCGTCCGCTCGAACCGGGCCAGCACGGACAGCCGCTGCGGCTCCGGGGTCTCGGGCACCGTCAGGTCGCGGCCGGCCAGCAGACCGGCGAGCGCCGTGAACGCCGACAACGGTGTGCTCGGCTCGCCGGGACGATCCCCGAAGACCGCCAGGATCTCCTCGTACGCGTAGTAAGGCTTGTACGGCACCTCGACGCCGCGCCAGTACCGGTCCGGCTCGACTCCCAGCGCCTCGACGTACTGCCGGAACTTGCGCTGCGCGTAGTCTCTGCCCCGCTGCAGCTTCGCCTGCTCGAAAGGCTCGACCCGTCCAGGCAGTGGATAGACCTTGATCGAGTCCTTGGCGCGGACGATCGATCTGGCGACGCTGACCGCCCCCGAGACGCTCTGGGTGCTGAGAGCGAAGCAGTCGACGACCGTGTCCGGTAGCGTGACGGTGCAGATCCCGGCACTGTCGCTGAGCCCCGTCCGGCTGTCGACGAGGACGAAGTCGTACTCGCGGCGCATCCTCGCCGCCAGCGCGTCGATGAAACGCTCGCCGTTGAGCTCCTGCCAGAAGTGGTCCCAGTCGAACTTCGACACCTTTGCGGAGTATTGCTGGTCCTGCTTACCGGCGGGCATGAAGTCCAGCACCCCGCCCTGAGGGAACACCCAGTTCAGTGACATGGTCGCGCTGCCGAGCCGGGTCACCTCGTCGAACCAGGACGGCGAACTGTCGGAGGTGAACGTGGCCGCCCGGTACCGCTGGAGGAACTCGATCAGACCTTCGGTCTGGCGCAGCTTCTGGTCCTTCATGAACGGGTGGAAATACCTGTGCAGACCGGGCGATTCCAGGTCCCAGTCGACGGCCAGCACCTTGAAGCCGTTGCTGGCCAGAATCCACGCCGTGTTGGCCAGCGCCATCGTCCGACCGCTGCCGCCCTTGTAGGAGTAGAAAGTGATGATGCGCCCCTGCCGCGGCTCACCGGTGGCGGACGCTGGGTCGGTACTGGGCACCGGAATCTCCTTCAGGATCGCTGACGCGGTCAGCTGCCATGCAGGCGGGGAAGTTCGTCCGGGTCGCCGAGGCCTGGTCGACGTCGAGCACCACGGTCGGGATCGGACCGCGCGGCGTCCTTGCCGTCGCGGGGCTGGGGGACAAGGGGAAACGCGGACGGCAGCTTGTCGAAGTCGGTGCCGGGCCGCGACGCCGGGATGACGTGCTCCCGTGCCGTCTCCACGATCAACCCGGCGAGTTCGGCGATGAACTCATCGTAGTCGTCGCGGTACCGGGTCTGCCGCATCACCCGGAACAGACCCTTGGCGAACACCACGGCCGGCAGAACCGAGTCGGTGTGCTGGATGTCCGTCAGATGCGCCGGGATCCGCGTCGATCGCCAGGGAAGCGGAAGCAGCGAGGGCGCGGACCGACCGGTCATCCGCCGATAAACAGCCAGCCGGTCGGCGAAGGCTCTCCACTCCCTGCCACACCAGACGCTGCCGAAATATCCGGGCGAACACAGCGCGAGGAACACCTGACAGGTGCCCAGAGCCGTCCGGATCTCCTCCGACCAGTCCGAACCGAGCCCCAGGCTCACGATGCTCAGGAAGCCGGCTGGGTCGTCCGAGCGGGTCCCACGAGCGGCCCGCACCTCGTTGCACAGATCCTTGAAGAAGGTGGTGACCGACTCACTGTCGGCTTCGTGCGCTCCGGCGAAGCTGACGAAGAACAGAAATTCGGGGCCGGACCCGTTGCCGGCCGCGCCGGCCGACAAGCGGCTCAAGGCGCGTCGAGCATCGGACGGCTCCCGGCCGGAGCGCCAGGGGCGACTCTGCGGACATGCGCGGACCGGAACGTACGGTTGCGCGCGGTCTCCAGGATGCTGCCCACCTCCTGCTCGAACTCCTCGGCCGACTCAGGCCCGACCCGCAGCATCGGTCCCGACCGGGCCGCGAGCAGTCGGGACAGCGTCGCGGTCAACTGTTCCCGGGCACTCGTGGTCTCCGCGTCGGTGACGTTGACCGGCACCACCATCGCCACGGCCGGATCGCGGTGCCGCACGGCCGCGCGGAGCGCCTTGCGATGCGCGGCGAGCCGCACCACCCACGCGTCGACCAACATGACGACCAGTTCGTCGTCGCCGTCCGCCCGCTCCAGCACCTCCACGATGTCCTCGATGTTGTCGACGACATCCGAGTGGAAGAGATGATCCGCCGCGACGGTCTGCGCCTGCACGGCGATGGTGTCCGAGCGTTGCGGTCGGTATGGCTGCCAGTCGGTGCGGTGGGCGCCGTAATAGGTGACGTCCTCCCGCACCGGCGCCATCTCGTCACGCCGACCCGCCGCGAGGACGAACCGCACCGCCGGAGGCGAGGACCCGGGTCCGATCACGGCCGGGTGATTGTGGCGACGACCGAAAACCCGAAAGGCGTTCGGGGTGACCCGGTAGGGAAGCAGCGCCGCCGTGGGACGCACCGGATCATTGTGGCTGACCTCCACGATGTGCCGAGCGAGATGATCGATCAACTCCCGGTACCGGTCCCGGTTGCTCCTGAGCCGCACCAGAGCCCGGACATCGTCATGTCGGGCGATGTCGGTGGTGAACCTGTCGGCTGGCAGGTCACCGTGCAGCCCACTGTCGCCCCACGCGATCGGAACGAGCGCCCGGGGCCGGCGACCGGTGACCGTCTCGTGCTGCGCCAGCCGGTCCTGAAAGGTCCACCACTCGCGTCCGCAACGCTCGGTCAGAAAGTATCGCTGCGAGCAGATCGCGAGAAACACGGTGCAGTCCGTCAGCGCGTCGCGGGCCCCGGCGCTCCAATCGTCGCCGATCACCGACTCGTCGGTGGACAGGAAGACCCGTAACGGCCGCTCCGCTTGACCCAGTAGCCGGACCGCGTCACACAGATCAGCGAGCAGGGCCTCGGCATAGCCGCCGTCCTCGTCTGGTCGGTAACTGACGAAAATCAGGGTCACAACCCCTCCGGACACGCTCAGTCGGACACGGAGGCGCGGTCTCGGAGCAGGTCGCTGGATCCTCCAGGCATCCATAAATACACGCGTGCCGCCGGGCACGCAATCGTTTCCAGGGCCCAGATTACTAACCGTAATCAGGCGAGCTCGCGATGGCCGTCGTCGGGCCGTTCGTCACCACGAATTCCGGGCCTCGGCGTACCGGCTCATTGATGGTGACCGGATTCCGACAGCCGCGGCCGGCCAGGTTCTGTCTTGCGGATCTTGGGTGTCGGGGACGGCGCGTAGCCAATCGAGGGCCTCGACCAGGTCGGGGACTGCGTAGATTTCCGTGTTTGACCTGGGTGTGGTCCGTTGGACGGGACGTTGATCCGGTCCGGGTAGGACCACGTCATGGCAGACAAGAAGAAGACGGTTCGGCGGCGGGCAGGTGCGCGAAGAGCCCGAAGAACACGCCGAGGACCGCCAGGACGAGTAGTAACCCCACAACAATCCGGCACGTGATCTGGAATGCTCGAGCGCGATCGATCCTTCGGACATCAGGTGCTGCTCCTTGATCAGGAGTTGCGCCGTTCGTCTTACAGCCCCCCGGCGCTCGCTCTGGACGGAGACGGACACCCACGAGCGGCGGTAGCCCGGTTAGAGTCCTGGCGTGACGACGAGCGCCGGCTCCGAGGATGACCGTGCGCCGCTGCAGCGGTACCGGACAAGGAATTTCCGGCGGGCCCGCGGTGGCTGCTGCTTGGCGACGTCGGCTTCGACAGCGTCTACGAGGACGACGTGCCGTTAGCGGTGTGTGTGGAGATCGAAGGACTGTTCGTCGATCTGCCTCCGCGACCGCGGGAACGGTTCACTCTCGTCGGTTGCGCTCCGGACGGCGCGCTCGCCGACCTGCTCGACCGGCTGCCCGCCGAGGACCTCGGCACCGAACGGGCCTGGCTCGGTGACGTCGCGATAACGGAGCCTGCGCCATCGCCGGGCATCTCGCCGTCCTGGTCGGGGGAGGACCTCGGTGACGTGGTCGTGCTCGGGCACCGGCCAAGCCGGGCGAGGGTCGGAACTGTGGACATCGACCTCGACGGGTTCGTCCACGTTCATAACCGCACGGACGCCCTCGTTCGTCCCGGCAAGGTCGCCGAATTCGTCGTTCTGGGTGGTGACGGGACGGGGTACGGCACGTGCCGCGACGTCAGCGGCGTGTTCCGCGAGCAGGCTCCACCGCCGGTGCCGCAGGTCCGGCTCCTCGGCTGCCGGCCGGAGCCGCCACTGCTGGCCGCGCTCGACGCGGTCGGGCAGTCGACCAGGGCCAGCGTGCGGCGCCGTCGCATCCGCGCTGAGGTGCACACGATCGCGGCCGACGGCTCTGCCCACCGGGTTATCGACGTCGTGGTGTCCGGAACGGTTGAGTCAGGCGAGCAGTCGCGGTTCGGGAACGGGCTTCTTGACGTGACTGTCGACAGCGACCCACAGGAACCGTTGCCCACGGGAGTCCTCGACATCCTCACGCGCTGGCGCCACGGGCCGCCCACCCAGAAGAACATGTGGTCCGGTTACGGCCGGGAGTTGCGGCATCAATGGGCCATGGTCGCGGCCGCCCACCACTCTGTCGCGCAGGACAGACCGGCCGGTACCAGGTACGACCTCGACGGCCGGTTCGTCACCGACATCGAAGGGTTCTACTGCGCGATCGGCGAGGCGATCAACGGCCCGGGCGGATACTTCGGCAGCAACCTCGACGCCTTCGACGACTGCCTGTGCGGAAGGTTCGGCGCATCGACGCCGTTCCGGCTGGCGTGGCACGACTCGACCGTCGCTCGGGAACACCTCGTCGACGGCTACGACCGGCTACGACTCGCACCGGCCGTGACCATGGAGTACCTGCTCGGCATCTTCGCGGAACACGGCGTCGAAATCGACCTGCGTTGATCCGAGGCCGTCGCTGCTACGGGGGAGCGGTCGAGGACCTCCGGATGCGGTGTGGTCGAGGCAGCGACCGGGCCGCAGGCCGCAAATAGGCGGCGGCTAGGCTCCCGTCCGACTTGCCAGGGGATTGCCACAGGGAAGGTCTTTATGGCAGCGCTGTTGCTCTACATCGTCGCGCTCGGCGTGAGCGCCATCGTTCTTCTGCTCGTGGCAATCACTGGGTTCGGGGCGACCTCGCTCGAGTACCGGATTCTCAGCGGCTTCGGCGCTCTGGCATCCGCCGCCTACGCGATCTACCTGGCATTTCAGTTTCAGGGAGGGAGCTACAGCTTCTTCTACGGCGCCCTACTCCTGCCCGTGTATGCCGGCTACAAGCTGTACACGGGTTTCCGGCGGCGTGAGCTGGACAGGGCGGACCGGCGGGCGGCGAAGGCCGGGCGGAAGGCTGCGGACGAATGGCGCTCGGCCCGCCGCTGGTAGCGCTGGCCGAGGAACCAGGACTGACCCAGCGCGCCATTGACCGGGACTGTGGGGCCAGCCGAGGCCACGCGAGACCGCCGAGACGGGACCGTCAGGTCAGGCCCGCGAACGACGACGGCGTTTGACACGGCTGCTTTGTCGACGTGCCCGTGCTGCAGCGTGCACCCCGTGGCCGGCGTCTGCGGACGATGACCAGGATGTGAATGGGTTAGGGGCGCGGGACGGCCCGTCGACGCAGGGTCAGGACCAGGGCTGTTCGCCTAGCAGGTCGCGGCACGCGGTCATCAGCTTCTGCTGAGCGTCGGCAATACCGGCCTCGGCCTGCGTCAGGTCGGCCTTGCCGTGGCTGCCCACGTCCAGGTCGCCAGCTTCCTTCGCGGCCAACACCAACTGCTTGCCGGCTGCGCTGACGGCGGGGTCACTTGAACGAACCGCGCGGGACGCTGCGGTGAGGTTCGAGGAATAGAACCGGTCGTTCTTCTCCACCAGCTGCGCCAGCCGAACGCAACCACCGCGGCCGTAGGCGTCAGGGCTGGGCCGGCTTGGCTCCGGCTTGGCGTCGCTGCAAGCGGCGAGCAGGAGCGTGGCGCCCAGCAGACTCGCGGCGAAAGATCGAATCACCGGCGGATCGTATACCGGCGATCATGGGTCCGGAGCGTGCGCGGCGGCCACGAGGAGGCACGGTTTCCACTGATATGGGCGGCTGCCTGTCCCCGGCCTGGCTCTGGCGAAACTGTCCGGCCGTGCGCGCTGGGATCCCGTACGCTGCGGCCGTGTTCACCGCGATCCGCACGCGCCGGCTTGCCCTCCGGCCGGTCACGATGGGCGACCTCGATGATGTGCACGCGTTCCAGCGTCGGCCTGACGTGTGTCGCTGGATGCTGGGCAACGGTCCGCGTAGCCGTGAGCAGTCGCGGGAGTCGGTGGCGGCGATGTCCCGCGAGGACGGGTTGCGTGTCGAGGGTGACGTCCTGACCTTGGCCGCGGAGGTGGATGGGCGGGTGACCGGGACCGTGGAGTTGGTCTGGCGGAGCCAGGCCGACCGTACCGCTGAGATCGGGTATGTCTTCAACCCGGAGTTCTCCGGCCGTGGGCTGGCCACCGAGGCCGTGGCGGCGCTGCTGGGTTGGGGCTTCGACGAGTTCGGTCTGCACCGCGTCTACGGCCGGTGCCACGCCAGCAACGAGGCGTCGGCCCGGCTGATGACGCGGTTGGGGATGCGGTGCGAGGCGCGGCATGTCGAGAGCTACCTGTTCCGCGGCGAGTGGGCGGACCGGCTCGTGTTCGCGGTGTTGGCCCGAGAGTGGCTGTCGCGCTCGGCGACGCCGCGTGGCTGACGTGGAGTCCAGGGCCGACGGTTGACGGGCCGGCCCCGGTGCCCGTCCGGTGCCAGAAGTCGCTCAGCTTCACTGGAGCTTGCTCCCGCAGGAGCGTCACGGAGGCACGTAGCTTTCTGAAGCTCGATCGCCGAGGGCCGGAAGGTCACGTTCGGCCAGGTACGGCTCGTCCTGCCAGCGGTAGAGGTCGCGCAGCAGGGAAATCTCGGCGCCGTGATGGATCAGCTCTCTGTTGACGTGCAGGATTCTGTTCTCCATGGGAAACCGCTCGGGACCCATCGTGGGCGGATTCTCCAAGTCGGCGTCCGACAGGTCGCGAACCCCGCGTTCCATTTCCTATACATGTCGTCGAAGGCGTGCAGTGCCCGGGTCTGGGCGGTGTGATTGCGGTGGTCTGAGCTGGCGATGGTGAACGGCGGTCAGAAGTAGTCGAGCAGGTGCGCCGCTCCGCCGGCGGCGAGCAGGTCCAGCGCCCGCGGGTCGGCGCCGGTGGCGTGCAGCAGGCCGGCGTCGGCGACGGACGCGGCGGTGCTGGCGCTGCTGTAGAGCAGGGCGAAGCCGCGTACGGTCAGGTGCAGGTCGGCGTCGCCGCTGATCCGGGTCAGCTCGGCCGCCCCGTCGGCGACCGCCAGCCGCCAGGTGCCGGTGTTCCAGTCGGCGAGCGGATCGGTGAGGTGGAACTCGACGGTGCCGCGTACGTGGGCGGGCCAGCCGCGCACGGCGACGGCGCGGGTGACGTCCACCGGTCGGTGCATCCACGGCTGCGACTCGTGTTCGCGGGCGGCTTCCAGCGGCAGCTGGGCGCTGACGGCGTCACCGTCGAGCAGGCGGAGCCGCACCTTCGGGGCGACGCTGTGCCAGCTCGCCAGGACGCCCACGAGTTCCCGGGCGGCGTCGGCGGTGGTGGCGAAGATGTCCTCGACGGTGAGCACGGCGTCGTCGCCGTAGCCGCGCCCACGGTTCCAGGCGGCGTAGCCGACGAGGTGATCGTCCTCCTCGACCAGGGTGAGGCCGTCGAAGGGCAGGGTGTCAGTGCTGGTGTGCGCGTCGAACAGGGCGCCGCGTCGGGTGAGCATCCCGCGCCGGTCCCGGGCGAGTCGTTCGTAGAGGGCGGCGACGGCGGACAGGTCGGCGGGCGTACCGGCGCGGACGTTCAGGTGTGCGGCCGGGCGGTGCCGGGGCAGTGTCACGGTGGGCAGGTCGACTGTGCGCAGCACCCCGGCGACGTCCCATCCGCAGGCGCGGTAGGGGGCGGTGACGGTCGGGAACAGGGCGCTGACGGCGGCGCCCCGGTCGTGGGCGCCGCGCAGCAGGCCGGTGAGCAGGGCGCGGGCCACGCCCCGGCCGCGGGCCTCGGGGGCGACGGCGACCCCGGCGACGTCGGCGGCGGGCACCGCGCGTCCGGACCACCACTGCTCGTGGTGCAGGTCGACCGCCCTGCCGAGGATCCGGCCGGTGGCGTCGAACGCGCCGTAGCGGGTCAGGCCGGGCAGCGCGACGGTGACCTGCGGTGGCGGCTGCGGGTCGAAGCCGAAGGCGTGCCGGCCGAGCTGCCAGGCGTCGGTGAGGTTGTCGAGGGTGAGCTCACGCACGTGCGCGGTGGCGGACATCGGGCCACCATAGTCGCGGCTGATCGGGCCGGTGCAGCGATTTTGATCGGGCGGAAGGGAAGTCGATTGTGCGGAGGCCCGAGGCGGGAGCCGTGCTGCACAGTCGTTGACATCGCAGTCGACATCAACGGCGTTGGCCGGCGGTGGACTCAGCCGGGACAGTCAGAGCAGAGCCTGGGGCTATGCTCCGGACGGGAGTGGGTCTTTGTCCCCTGCCGGGTGCGGCGCAGGACACTCATGCTGTGCGCGAGGTCGAGGCGGTGGCCCGTGCGGCGGTGCAGGTCCGCCGCCTGGCCTGCCAGGCTCACCGCGGTGGCGATGTCGCCCCGGCCTAGGTGCACGCGGGCCAGCGCCGTGAGCGCCTGCCCCTCGAACTGGGGGTAGCCCGCAGTTCGGGCGAGGCGCAGCGCCTCGTCGGCCGCCTCCGCCGCGGCCGCCGGATCGGCACGCGACTGCGCCTCGGCCAGCCCGATGAGGGCGACGCAGGTGTACTGAGTGTCACCCGCCGACCGGGCCAGGTGCAGGGCCCGGCGCTGGTAGGCGACGGCCAGCCGGGTCTGGTGCGCCCGGTGGCGCACCGCGCCGAGACTGGTGAGCACGAGCGCCTCCGCATGCGCGTCGCCGCTGCCGCGCAGCAGGCCGAGGGCGGAGCGGGCGGTACGCAGTGCCTCGTCCGGTCGGGCGGTGAGCCGCTGGACCAGGGCCAGGTAACCCAGCGCGCTCGCTTCGCCAGCCCGGTCGGCCAGTTGTCGATAGATCATGGCGGCGTCCTGCAGCCGCCGCTCGGCCTGCTCCAACCGCCCCTCGCGCTGGTGGAGCGTACCGAGGTTGACCAGCACCGCCGCGGTGCCGCGCCGGGTGCCGGCAGCGTGGTGCAGGTCCATTGCCTCGATGAGCTGCTCCCGAGCGAGGTCGAGCCGGCCGAGCAGCATGTTCATGACGGCCAGGTTGTTCAGGTTGATCGCCACACTGGACGGCTTGCCGTTGGCCCGGGCCAGGGCCAGCGCCTGGCTGGTATACGCGGCGGCCTTCTCCGTCTGGCCGAGGCGGGAGTGCTGCACCCCCAGCACCGTGAGCGCGGCCGACCGCCCGGCCGACCAGCCCGCCGTGAGACTGAGCCGCGCCGCCTGCCGGCAGGTCTCGATCGCCTCCCGGTGCCGGCCCCCGGCCGCGTACGCCTGGGCCAGCCCCAGCTGCATGGCGGCCTGAGCCCGCAGGTCCCCCTCGGCCCGGGCGGCGGCCAGGCCGATCCGGCAGACCTTCAGCCAGGCCGTCAGCGCGCGGCCGGACAGGAAGTGGCCGCGCAGCGCGTCGGCGATCAGCCAGGCCGCGGCAGGCTCGCCGTGCTCCGCGGCCCTCCCGATCGCCTCCACCAGCTGGGCCTGCTCGGTGTCCAGCCACGCGGCGGCCTCCCGCGCCGTGCCGAAGACCGTCGGCGCCTCCGGTGACAGCCGTACGATCTGCGGGTACAGCGTCTGCGCCGCCGCCAACACCCGGTCCAGGTACCAGCGGTAGCAGCGCCGCCGGGCGGCCCGCCGCCCGTCCTCCGGTTCCTCGGCTGCGGCCCGCTGCCGCGCGTAGTCGCGCAGCAGGTCGTGCATCGTGTACCGGTCAGCGGCCCGTCTCATCACCAGGTGGGCGTCGACGAGCCGGTCCAGCGCGTCGACCGGGTCGCCCCGCTCGTACCGTTCCCGTGTGCTGTCGTCAACGTCGGCCGGGTCGGCGCAGGCGGCCGCGTCCTCGCCGGCGAGCGTGCGTGCCAGCTCCACGCCGAACTCGGTCACCGGCAGCTCACCCAGCAGCCGGAACAGCCGCCGCTGCCCGGGGTCCAGGGCGGCGTACGAGTGCCGAAAGGCCACCTCGACGGCCGCGTGCGCGTCGTCCCGCAGGGTCAGCGCGTCCAGCCGGCGTTCGGAGCGCAGCCGGTCCAGCAGCAGGTCCAGTGGTGCGCCGGGGACGAGGGCGGCGCTGGCCGCCGCGATCCGTAGCGCGAGCGGCAGACCGCCACACGCTCTCGCCAGTTCCCACGCCTCCTGCGGGCGGTCGCGCAGCAGGCTGCCGACCAGCGCGACGGCGTCCTGCGGTGCGAGCACGTCGAGCGGAAGCTCGGCGGCGCCGTCCCGGGCGACCAGGCCGGTGAGCCGGCGCCGGCTGGTCACCAGCACCACGCAGTCGCGCCCGCCGGGCAGCAGCGGGCGCACCTGGTCGGCGTGGTTGGCGTTGTCCAGCAGGACCAGCAGGCGGCGCCCGGCAGCAGCGGTGCGGAACATGGCCGAGGCGAGCCGGTCGTCGGGCGGGACCTGGTGCGGCGGCGTGCCGAGCGCGACGAGCAGGTGGGTCAGCGCGTCCAGCGGGGTCAGCGGCGGGGTGTCGCCCCAGCCGCGCAGGTCGAGGTACAACTGACCGTCCGGGAAGCGGGCCTGCGCCTCGTGCGCCCACCACACCGCCAGGGCGGTCTTGCCGATCCCGGCCATGCCGGAGATCACCACCAGTGCCCCGAGCCGGTCCAGTGCGCGCACCTGGCGCTCCCGTCCGACGAACGGCGTGGAAGCCGGTGGAAGCTGCCGCGGCGGCGCACCGCTCGGCGCCACCGGCTCCGGCGCTGCGGTCGGCGACGTCGGGCGGTTGCCCAGCGCTGCGGTGGGCGGCTTCTGGCGGTCGTCCGGGGCTGCGGTGACCGGTGTCGGGCGGCCATCCGGCGCGCCGGTCAGCAGCTGCAGGTGCACCTCGCGAAGCTCCGGCCCCGGGTCGACGCCGAGTTCCTCGGCGAGTTGCCGGCAGGAGGCGGCGTAGCGCTCGAGCGCCTCCGCCGTGCGGCCGGCCGCGTGCAGCGCCCGCATCAGCACCGCCACCAGCGGCTCGACCAGCGGGTACTCGCCCAGCAGGGCCGGTACCCGGGCCAGGATCGGTGGGTGGTTTCCCAGGCGCAGTTCGCTGTGCGCCCAGGCGAGCACGGCGTCCAGCCGTCGCTCACGCAACTCCTCCCGGACCTCGCCCAGCCATGGGCTGGACACGCCGGTGAACGGCGTGCCCTGCCACAGCCTCAGCGCCTCGCGCAGCATCTCGGCGTGCCGCGGCGGATCGTCACGCACCGCCCGGGCCGCATCCGACAGCCGGACGAACCGGTGCAGGTCGATCCACTCCGGGTTGACGTCGAGCAGGTACCCGTTGGCGTCCCGTTGCAGGGTGGGCCGCTCGGGTGAGAGGGCGGCCAGCACCCGCCGCAGGTTCATGACGTGCCCGTAGAGCGCGTTGCGGGCGTCCGCGGGCGGGTCCTCGCCCCAGACCCGGCGGATGAGCGTACGGACCGGCACCGGGCGGCCCGCGTCGACGGCCAGGGCGACGAAGACCAGCCGCCGCTTGGGCGGCCCGAGGTCGACCGTCCGCCCCGCGGCGACGATCCGTACCGGGCCCAGCACCTGAGCATTCGACATGTGTTCCCCCGCCGGGTGCGTCGTGGCTCCCCAGTCAAGATCCTAAATACGTCGATAAGACTTTGATAAGACCCTCCACCGGACGCCTCTGCCAACCTGCACCAAACACCCGCCAGGGCGATCGCGGCCCGGTTCGTGGCTGCGGCCGCGACAGTCCGCGTCCGCCACCGGTCGAACCCGCCCGCGGGACGGCCGGTCGCCGACGATCAGCCCGACCCGGAGGGCCCGGCCCGGAGCCGGCACTCGTAGGTCCGGGCAGGAGGGACAGTCGCATGATCTGTCGCCGGTCATCCCTGTCGCGCGCCGCGACCGCCGCGCTCGCGGCGTCCGTCGCGCTGACGCTGGGGGCCGTGGCGCCACCCGCCGCGGCCGGGTCGTCTCCGGCCGCGGCGGCCGCCGAAACCCCTGCGCCGCCAACCCAACGCCCGTCGGGCCGGCCCACGGTCGAGCCCGCACAGCGGGACGCGATCCTCGGTCCCGGCTGGCGCCGCTCCACCGACCGCCTCGTCGCCACCTCCGGCGACGGCAACGGGTTCCACATCCTCACCGCGTCCGCTCGCGACGGCTACAGCTGGCGGACGGTCACCACCCTCGCCGAGCCCGGCTTCGAGGCCGACCAGTGGATCGGCAACGCCTGCGTGACCGGGTCGGGCCGGCGACTGGCCGTCACCTACGCGCCGCGTACCTTCACCAACACCCCGCTGCTCGGCGCGCGGGGCGGGTTCACCGCCGTGGTCGACCTGGCCACCGGGGCGGTGCGCAAGCTGGCCTTCCAAGCCACTCTGGCCTACTTCAGCCCGGGCTGCGGCACCGGCGAGGCCGTGCTGTTCACCCAGGAGAGCGGCGACGACCAGCCCGCCGGTCTCGCCACCCGGATCGTCCAGGTGGACGCGTCGAGCGGCCGCGCCGGCCCGGCCACCGTCGTGCCCGACCAGGTCACGTCCGCCGTCCCCGCGCCCGGTGGTGGCATCCTCGCGGCCGGCCAGGGCCGTCTGCTGCGCGTCGAGCGCACCGGGCGCCTGCGCACCCTGGCCCGCACCGGCGCCGTGCCGTACCGGCTGGTTCCGGACGCCGACGGGGGAGTGGTCTTCCTCGATCGCCAGGCGGATCAGGCCCTGGTCCGGCGGGTGGCCACCACCGCGCCCGGCGCCACCACCGCGCCCGTCGTCACGCTCGCCCGCGGCCCGCTGACCCAGGTGGAGCTGTCCCGCTCCCGCGGCCAGGCCTACGTGACCGGCCCGGCGACCTGGGCCACGGAACGGCACCCCGACACGGTCACGCTGCTGCCCGCGGCGACCAAGTACGCGCAGGTCTCCACCGAGGGCCGAGCCGTTCTTGAGGCCGTCACCTGGTCCGGGACGACCGATCCCCGGGTACCGGTGGCCAACCCGGACGCGGCGCGGACGGTGGATCTCACGGTGACCGTGCGTGGCACCGGGCGGCGGGTCAGCTTCCAGGTAGACCCGGCCGCGCCGGCACAGGACCGCAGCGGTGCCGGTCGCCAGCGCCACCCCGCCCTGGCGACCGCCGCCGCTCGCCCGGCCGCCGCCCGGACCATGGCCGCGAGCACCGGGTCGCCGAGTGACCCGTTGGAGACCGAGCGGACCTGCTCGGTGCCCCGCAACAACGCCTTCGACCAGGTGACGCAGCCCAAGCCCCGGCAGGTCGAGTGGGCGGTGGACCAGGCGGTCCGTCAGGTGCTGACCGTGCAGCGCCCGGCCAACTGGAAGAACCTGGGCATGCCCGCCTACACGCCGCAGGGCCTGTTCCCGGCCGTGCAGCTCAGCGGCGGCGGCTACATCCCGGCCCAGGTCGCTCTCGGCGTCGCGGCGCAGGAATCCAATGTGTGGCAGGCGTCCTCCCACGTGGTGCCCGGCGAGACGGGCAACCCGCTGATCGGCAACTACTACGGCCGCCCGCTCTACGACAGCACGTCGAGCAACGACTGGCAGATCGACTGGTCGAAGGCCGACTGCGGGTACGGCGTCATGCAGATCACCGACGGCATGCGACTGGTCGGCTCGGAGCGGCCCGGCGAAACGGCCTACCCGTACCAGACGCAGCGCGCCATCGCGCTCGACTTCGCCGTCAACGTGGCGCTCGGCGTGCGGATGCTCGCTCAGAAGTGGAACGAGACCCGGGCCGCCGGGCTCGTCGTCAACGACGGCAAGCCGCAGTACCTGGAGAACTGGTTCCTCGCGGTCTGGGCGTACAACAGCGGCTTCCACCCGCAGAGCGAGGCCGCCGCGAACGGCGGCGCGTGGGGCGTCGGCTGGGCCAACAACCCGGCCAACCCGCGCTACAAGCAGAACCGCGACCCGTTCATGGACAAGACCTACGCCGACGCCGCCCACCCACAGGACTGGCCGTACCCGGAGAAGGTGCTCGGCTTCGCCGGCCACCCGGTCGAGATCCTCGAGGCGCCGAACACGCTGGTGGCGGCCTTCCGGCCCGCCTGGTGGCCGGGCACCGAGGCCACCGCACCGGCCAACCGGGCCGCGGTGAAACCGCCGGTCGACCTGTTCTGCGACACCAGCAACGACTGCGCGTACGGGGCGGTCATCACGCCCACCGACCCGGAGGTGGCCGGCGAGCCGGCCGGCCCGTGCGCGCACCGCAACGCCGCGGGCCAGTACGACCTGAAGTGCTGGTACCACGAGGCGCGAGGCTGGAAGAGCGACTGCTCGGCTGCGTGCGGGCGGGAGTTGCTGCGGTTCGACCCCGGCTGGGAGTACCAGGCCGACGGCACCGCGTATCCGCCGTCCTGCTCGCGCACCGGCTTCCCGGCCAACGCCGTCATCGTCGACGACGTCGCGGCGGCGGTCCCCCCGATCCGCCCCGGCTGCGACAAGTCCGGCTGGGCCAACGGCGGCACGTTCACCCTCGACTTCGGCGCGGATGCCGCCGGCAACTACCCGTCCAAGGTGGACTTCCATCAGCTCGGCGGCGGGTTCGGCAGCCACTTCTGGTTCGCCTACACCCACCTGCCCGGGGATCGCGCCGACTCGATGAAGGTGACGGCCACCTGGCGCCCGTACACGGCGATGAACGGATGGACCCGGATCCGCGTGCACATCCCGGACCACGGCGCCTGGACCCAACAGGCCCGGTACGTCATCGACCTGGGCAACGGCCTCCGCCGGTTCCGGGTGGTAAACCAGGCCAGGCAGGCCAACACCTGGGTGGACCTCGGCGTCTTTCCGGTGGCGGGGGTGCCGAGCGTGCGGCTGAGCACGGATACGCAGGACGGCAAGGGCGAGGACAACGTCGCGTTCGACGCGGTCGCGTTCGTCCCGACCGTCAGGCCCTCCGCGGTGTACGTCGCCCTGGGCGACTCGTACTCCTCGGGCGAAGGCGTCGAGCCGTATGACCTGGACAGCGACTACCGGCGGATCACCCCCGGCCGGACGAACGCCTGCCACCGGTCGGCCGGCGCGTACTCCCGGCTGGTGCGCTCGCCCGGGCACAGCCAGACGATCGCCGCCGAGGCGGCCGCCGGCACCGCGTCGTACGCGTTCATCGCCTGCGCCGGATCCATGAGCACCAGCGTCACCGTCGACTCGGTCACGAACACCGAGTACGACCGGGCGGGGTACACCCCGTGGGGGCAGCGGGACCAGCACTACGGCGAAGTGGAACAGGTCGACCAGGGCTACCTGGACGAGGACACCACGCTGGTGACCCTCTCCATCGGCGGCAACGACGCCCGCTTCGCGGACGTGCTGCGCGGATGCCTGATCGTCAATCCTGTGGAGGGCTGCTACGCCGACAGCTACAAACTGAGGGCCGCCGGCAGCGGCGTGCTCGACCCGAAGCCGCTGAACGTCTTCGAACGCGAGGTCATCTCCGACCTGCTTCCCGGGCATCTGGCCGCGACCTACCGGGCGATCCACCGCCGGGCACCCAACGCCAAGATCATCGTAATGGGGTACCCGCAACTGTTCGGCGACTGGCCGGACGTGCCGCTGTGCGGCGGCGTCGGTCCGGAGACCATGCGGTTCATGAACGCGATGGGCGGGATGCTGAGCGCCGCCGTCAGCAGCACCGTCACGCAGGTACGCGGCGAAGGCATCGACATCAGCTTCGTCGACCCGACACACCAGTGGCGCCGCGGCGCCGGCTCCAACGATCACTGGCTGTGCGGTGGAGACCCGTGGGTGGCCGGCGCCCTACCCACCTCCTCCACCGGCAGCGGCACCGCCACCCCCGGTTCCGGCAGCTTCCACCCCTTGGCGTCCGGACAGGCCCAGTTCGCCGCCCTGATCAACCAGGCGCTCGCCGGCGCCAGCGGCGAGTCGGCGGTGCAGCAACGGATCCAGGCGTACGTGGCGTCCCGGGCCGCCGACGGCTGGACCATCACCTCGAGCCAGGCGCTCGCCGCGGCCCGGCGCTGCCTGGCCCTCACCGCCGCCGCCGGCCTGTACGGCGACCCGTGCATGCACGAGCCGATCCTGTTCACCACCGCCAAGGACGCCCCCGGCCCCGCGGCCACAGTGAACTTCGCGATCGCCGCCAACCCACAGTGGGTCCGGCAGGCGTACGTGGACAGCCAGGCCAAGCAGATCGGCGGGTTCCTGACGGACTGGATGAACCGCGACGGCATCGTGCAGACCCAATGCCCGGCACCCCGCCCCAGCGGCTACGCCTGTGCCGAGTACCCGTTCTTCACCACGGAACTCGGGGTGTCCTGGGACCCGCACGGCGCCGGTGCGACCTCACCGAACAGCACCAAGCTGACGCTCGTCCCCATCGCCCAGCACGCGGCGGTGACCGGGGCGCTCACCGGGATGGCCAGCCGATGCGCCATTCCGAGCGGCTCGTTCGGCCCCGGTCGTCAGTTGCTCTCCAACGGCGGCACCTTCCTGACCGTGCCGCTGCTCGACACCGACACACCCCGGACCTTCTCCGTCTGCTGATCAACCCGCTACCGGTACAAGGAGGACAGATGAATCGACTTCGCCGATCCCTGGCGTCGGCCACTGGCCTGATCATCGCGCTGGCGATGGTGCTGTTCCCGACCGCGGCCAGCGCGGCACCACCGATAGACTCGTCGTTCCCCGGTAGCTGGGCGAAGTGGACCTTCCACGCCGGCGGCAACTACGGCCTGGCCATGGACGTCGACCACTCCGGCGGCAACGGTGCCGCTGTTCAGCTCTACGGCGACCACGGGGGTTCCAACCAGATCTGGTTCCAGGAGGCCTCCACCGAGGGCGGGCAGTACCTGCACCCCGGCTACAACCGGTGGCTGTGCCTCGGCCGTACGGGGAACGGTTCGGGCTCCCGCGTGCAGGTGCAGGACTGCAACGGCACCGTCAACCAGCGCTGGAGCATCCCGCGGTACAGCGGTCAGAGCTACCGGCTGCAGGCGGCGAACGACGGCGGCGTCTGCGTGGACGTGCCCAGCAGCACCTTCACCCAGGGCCAGGACCTGCAGATGTGGGGGTGCAACGGCTCCTCCGCCCAGTCATGGCCGACCGCCCGCTGCTACGCCATGGCGTGCGACGGACAGTGGCCCGACCAGAACGACTGCGACAGCAGCGGCGCCGACGAGGTCAAGGAGCAGACCTACGGCGGTGTGCGCCTGGTCCTTCTCTTCTCGGTCGGTTGCCGATCGTTCTGGGCCCGACTGACCTGGCCGTCGGGAACCGTCTCCAGCGCCCTCCTGCAGCTGTTCAAGGACACCGCCGCCGGCGCCGAGGTGACGCCGCTCCGGGTCGATCCCGGGCAGACGCGATACTCCATCGTGCGCGGCTACGAGCCTAACGCCGTGTACTGGGCGTGTGTGTACAACTCCTACGACCAGCGGCAGGAGGCCTGCACCGACAAGTGGTGGGATTGACAGCGCCGGGCCGGGTCGCCAAGACCTTCGGCCCGGGCCGCCCGGCCACAGACGAGCAGGAGCCGTAACCCTCTCCGGTGCGGCAGGCCGTGGAGGCAGCGCGACAGCTGATTCCACGGCCCGCCGCCCGCACGTCGGGCGCACGAGGTCACCACTTCATCCCCGGGAGTAGGTTTTGCCGTAGCCCTGACGGTGCGCGGTGTTCGCAACCTCCGGTATCCGCCCAGCTGCACTGACCGATGGTGAGTGGTCGGCGCGGAGGGCCATGGCGAAGGTGATCGCGCCGAGGGTGGCCAGGGTTGCGATCGCGGCGAAGACTGTGCGTAGCCCGCTGAGGTGCAGTGCCGGTCCGGCGGCGGTGTATCCGATGAAGGCGGCCAGGTTCTCGCTGGTTGTCACTGCGGTCATCACGTGAGGTCGGATGGGTGCCGGGGTGCGCAGGGTGACGCGGGTGTTGAGCGTCGCGGCCAGCAGCGGCGTGGCCAGTCCTACCAGGAACAGTCCACTGGCCACTGCGGCTGCCTGGTCGATGAGCAGCAGCCACAGCGGGGCGCATTGCAGCACGGCGGCGCCGGTGAGGGCGGTGTTGCTCATCCGGCCCAGGCCGGTGATGGCCACGAGGCTGCCGATGGCGAGGCCGGCGCCGTTTGCCGCGATGAGCAGCCCCAGCATTCGAGGGTCGCCCCCCAGGTCGTTCATCACCAGCACCGGCAGGCAGATGAAGACAGCGGGGACCGAGATGGTCACCAACGTCAGGGCGAGTACGAAGAGCCGAAGGGCGCGATGGCGCAGCGCGTGGCGTAAGCCCGCGAATGTGCCGGTCTGCTCGTCGCTCGCCCGGGAGGACTCCCTGTCCGCGGCGGTGACCGCAGTGGCGGGCGGTCGGACGAAGGCGGCCAGGATGAGGTAGGAGACGAGGTACGTGCCGGCGTCGATCCAGAGGACCTGGGCGGGTCCGAGCAGGGCGATGAGCAGGCCGCCGAGGGCGGGCCCGGCAAGGGCGGCGATTCTGGTCGCACCGTCGATCAGGCTGTTGGCCCGGGCGAGGAGTTTCTCGTCGGTGCCCCGGGCCGGGCCGAGGAGGTCGGCCAGGATGAGGCGCTGCGAGGAGACGTAGGGCGCGGTGAACGCACCGAGGCCGAACGAGACCGTCAGCAGGGCCGGCAGGCTCAGCCATCCCGCCTGATGCAGCAGCGGAATCAGCGCCATCAGCGGCACGCGCGCCGCGTCGCAGATCAGCATGGTGCGCCGTACGCCCAGCCGGGCCACGACCCTGCCGCTGGGCAGGCCCAGGGTCACGACGCCGAGGAACTCCGCGGCCAGGACTGCGCTCATCTTGACCGGCGAGCCGGTGGTCACCAGGACGAACCACGGCAGCGCCAGGAGGGTCAGCCAGGAGCCGAAGGTGGACAGCAGCTTCGCGAGGAACAGGGCGAGCAGTCCTGGTGTGCGCAGCATCAGCTCGGGCCCTCGTGCGTGGGGACGGCGTACCCGAAGAAGGCGACGCGGCGGGCGCGCGCCGAGCGGGGTCGGGTGGCGGCGGTGTACTCGCCGATGACGGCTTTGATGCGCTCAGTCACCTCGACCAGCTCGTCGGGGTCGAGGTAGCCGATGTCCTCGCCGACCCAGGCCGCTTCCTGCCAGCCGGCGTCGAAGTCGTCCTGGTGGCGTTGGTAGTCGTCCAGGGCGGCGAGCCGCTGGGCGATGAACTGCTCTCGCAGTGCCCGGGAGGCGGCGACGAACTCCGGTGAGCCGTCACCGGTCGCCGACCAGGTGATCCCTCGGCTGGTTGCGCGCCACGGGCGTTCGCGTCCTTCGGCCAGTTCGGGTGCGGGCTCGACGAGACCCCACTTGGCCAGCTGACCGACGTGATAGCTGATGGAAGCCGTGGACTCGCCGGTGCGGTCCGCCAGCTTTCGACCAGAGGCCGGACCGTCGACGGTGAGCAGCTCGAGGAGCTTGAGCCGGATGGGATGGGCGAGCGCGCGCAGCGCCTGCGGGTCGGTGATCTGCCTCTTCTGGCTGGACGACATCGACCCAACATACCTTGGCCAACGTTTCTTGGCCAAGATATGTTCTGGGAAGGTGTTACCCGGACCCCCGGTGTCGCTGAGACTGTTCCGCTACGGGCCGGATCGACAACGAGAGGTGCGGCGGATGGACGAGCATGCCGGTGAGCAGGACAGGCCGTCCGGAGCGGAACCCGCCAGCCGCACCAGGTGGTTCGAGCAGTACGTTGAGGCGTTGAACGAGCGATCCGTAGTGGCCGAAGCGGCTGGCGGACCGTACGCGTGTCCCTGCTGTCGGCACCCGACGCTCGACGGGCGGGGCCAGTTCGAGATCTGCTTCGCCTGCGGCTGGGAGGACGACGGGCAGGATGACGAAGACGCGGACACGGTGCGGGGTGGCCCCAACGGTTCGCTCAGTCTGACGCAGGCGCGGCGCGCGTACGCCGAACGGCCGGTCAGCCTGGCGGATGCGCGGCGTGCCTATGCCGAGCGACAAGCCCGTTGGGAGGAGCGCAGACGCCGCCGATCGGCGCCAGAGACGACGTGACGTCGCTGGGCCGCACGCCGGCTCGGTCAGAGTCGCTCCTGCGTGGCGAAACGCCGATGCGGGTGCGTTGACGGGCGATGACAAGCGACGGCGGCAGTTGACACGGCTCCGCCGGTAGCGGCTGAGCCACGGGTTGCGGGGCAGGTCCGAACGGCGGGCTTCCGGCTGGACGGTCAACCGATCATGCTGAAGGGGTGATCGCCCTCGCCGTATCTGGTGCGCTGTCAGTCGTCGTGTGGTGGCGTGTCGCTCGGACCCGGCGGATCGGGTGGATCGTCGGCCTGGTGCTGCTCGGCTGGGCGGTGATCGCGGCTGCGGTCGTTGTCGCCTTTCCCCGCGCGCAGGCGGAGCTGAGCGTGGGCTACCTTCCCGTCGCCGTGTCGATCATCGCGGTGGGCCGAGCCGTCGAGCGCCGGCGGCTCGGCCGGGCCGAACGACCCCGTGGCTCGAGGGCGTACGGGATGGCGGTCGTGCTGGCCTCGTTCGTGGCGTGCGTATGCGCGCCGTTCTCCTTCTACACGTTCAATAGCGAGCCGTTCATCCCCTCGGCCGACGAACTGTTGCCGGTGCCGGCCGGCCTCAACGCCACCGTCGAGGAACCGGTTGGTACTGCGTGCGGGTCGGGTGCATGCGGTCGTTTCATCACCGTGACCGGCCGCCCCGGGCAGCCGGCGAGCGGCGTCTACGAGCAGGTCCGACAACATCTGGCAAGCCGAGGGTGGCGCCTCGGGAATGACGGCCGGTCCTGCCGACCGACTGGCTGGCTACTTGATCAGCGTTCGTTGTGCGTCAGCGTCTTCGTCGAGGGGACCGCGGTGCACGTGTCGTTCGAGGGGTCCCGGGCGTGGCCCTAGCCCGCAGCGGGTGACCCGAAGGCGGTCGCGGACCGTGGTGGATCGCGAGCTGTCACCGCGGTGCCCGGCTCAGTCAGAAGCTGCCGTGCCGAGGAAGCCGGTGATGAGGGTGGCGAGTTCCTGCGGGCGTTCGGCGACCATCGCGTGGCTGGCCCCGGCGAGGTGCCGCACCCGCAGGGACGGATTGTCCAGGCTGGCGAGGTGCTCGGCGGTGGCGCGGCGGTACGCGGCGTACAGCTCGTGGAACGCTTGCTGTTCGGGCAGGTTCTCGGTGGCGAGTACGAGCAGCAAGGGGCAACGGGTGTCCCGGTAGACGGGGATCAGGTCGAGCGACTCCATCGCTTCGCGCAGCTGCTCGGTCAGCTCGGGGCCGGGGCGCAGCAGGCTTCGGCCATCCTCGTGGGGCACCAGGTTGCGTTCGAAGGCAGCCGCCCAGCCTTCCGGCGCGGCTCCGTACCGTTGGGCCATCGCCCGCTGTCCAGCCAGGGCCGCGGCCACCTGCTCGGCGCTGAGCGGCTGGGCCGTCATGGCCGCCATCCCATCGAAGATGGCCCGCAGCTTGGCGAGTTCCGTCGCTGCCTGCTCCGGATCCATCCCGGCGAGCTGCTCCGGGCGGGCCGGTGGGGGGTTGCCGTCGAGGCTGACCGCGCCGGGACACTCCGGATGGCGTTGCGCCCAGAGCGCGGCCACCATCCCGCCGAGGGAAACGCCGACCACCGCGGGAGGGGCCAGAGCCAGGTGGTCGGTGACCGCGGCCAGGTCGGCCAGCACCTCGTCCCAGCCCCACGTACCGTCTCCAGACCGGCCATGCCCGCGAAGGTCGGCGGCGACCACCCGGTGCGCCGCCCGCAGGTGTTGCGCCAGCGCCATCATCTGGGCGAGATTGCCGCCGGCGCCGTGCAGCAGTAGCAGCGGGCGTCCGGACCCGCCGAAGTCGCGGATCGCGATCGGCACGGTCCCGGAGTCGATGAAGGTCTCAGGCACGTCTTGTCCCCTCCTGGAGCAATCGGTCACGGACGGAGGCGCAGAGCACGCCGCGCTCGGGGTGACGGGCCAGCTTGCCGCGGGAGACCAGGTCGTGGACGCCCTGCCGGGTGATGCCGAGCATGGCGCCGGCCACCGCGTACGACACCGATTCGGCGGTGGGGTGACCCACACGCCGCGCGACCACCTGGCCCAGCGGGCTTCGCCACCAGTCCAGCGGGGGGTCGAACGGACCATCCCCTGGATAGAGGGTGGAGACCACCCGCATGATCGCGCCAACCGCCACCTGATCGTCGCCGCTGAGCATGGTGCTGGCCCAGGATCGTGCCCGTTCGTGGACGACGGCGCGCAGCGAGTCGACGCGATCGTGGCCGTCGAGCAGGATCTCGAGCGGGTCGAGCAGGCGGATGTCGATCAACCTGGTGAGCTGTTCGACAAGGTCCCTTTGGCTCGGTGGCATCCAGCCTCCTCCGTTGCTTGACAGCCATCGTCAAGCACTTGACGTCGAGTGTCAAGGTGGCGGCGCGAGCCGGCGGGAGAACAGATGGTCAACCAAGGACAGGGGCGCCGGCGGTGGGGGAGGGTCACATCTACGGCTGGCGGGGGAAGCCGATGTCGTCGAAGAGTGAGTAGTGACCGGGGAAGGCGTCGACGGCGCGTTGCGCGGCGGTCACTGTCTCGTCCACGGTGGTGAGCTCCTCGGTGACCCACATGACCGTGTGCTCGCCGGCTACGGGACCCAGTCCCCCCAGCACTGTCAGCACGAGGAAGAATCGCGGAGTGTCACGCCGATCCCTCGTTGTCGATTTAGTACGGATGCGGTAGCTCGTGCTCATTCCCGTTGCTGGGCTCGCGGTCCTCGACAGCCTCAATCCCTCGGCCCTCGCGGTCACCGTCTACCTGCTGCTCGCCACCAAGCACTACACGTCCCGGGTGCTCGTCTACATGGCCTCGATCTACTTCTCCTATTTAGCGCTGGGCCTGCTGTTGTTCGTCGGCGTAGGTTCGCTGACCGACCGGCTGGGGCACGCCGTACGCGGCGTGGTGGCCAGCGACTTCGGTTACATCGGGCAGGGCGTGGTAGGTGCTGGGCTGGTCACGTACGGCCTGCTGGCCCTGCGCCGACCGCAACCGCCACAGCCGCGCCGGCCCAGGTCGCACAGCTACGCCGCGGTCGCGCTGCTAGGCGTCGTGGTGACCGTCGTCGAAATCGGCACTGCGCTGCCCTATCTCGGTGCCATCGGGATCATGAACGGTGCCAAGACGCTGCTGCCCGAGGCCCTGGCGATCCTCGCGGCCTACAACCTGATCATGGTAAGCCCGCCGCTGCTGATTCTGGTCGGCTATCGCCTACTTGGCGACCGGATGGCCGATCAGATGGAGGCACTCGGGAGGTGGTTTGCGGCCCAGGCCACCTCCCTCTGGCTCAACCTCCTGGCCGGTGCCGGCGCCCTGCTGGTGCTCAACTGCCTCGCGCATTTCGAGGTGTGGAAGCTGATCAGCTGACCTGCTGGCAAGCCAAACGTACGCATCGATGAGGTTGGTGGTCGGCTTGGCCCTCACGTCCTGGTCCTCGTCGCCGGTAAGTGAGGTGCTGGCCGTCCCGCTACACGGGCGCGAGTCTGCAATGCCACTGTCGGAACCTACGGCTTCACATGGTGTCGCTGGTGGAGATGCCGCTTCTGGGCCGGGGCTGCGTCCAGGAGGTGGTGTACGACTTCCCCTGCTGGGTGTGTTGCGTAGATGAGAGACGGCCACCGCGGATCCTTCGAGACGGCTCAATCCAATGAAGGAGAGCGATGTGCGATGGCCGCATCTGAGAGCGAACCCTGCTGACCTGCTGTGCGAGCAGATCGCGGTCGCGGCGCCTGACGTGTTGCAGGCGATGATCAAAACGCTCGCGCAGGCGTTGATGTCCGCCGAGGCCGAAGCGCGTCGGGAGCAGCACCAGGTCTGCCTCCGCCAGCTTGACGGAGGCAGACCCGGCGGGTGGCGGCGGTCAGCTAACCGTGCCCGGGCCGCCGTCGAGGGTGGGGTAGTCGGTGTAGCCGCGGGTGTCGCCGCCGTAGAAGGTGGTCGGGTCGGGCGTGTTGTAGGGGCCACCGGCCGCGAGCCGGTCGGGCAGGTCGGGGTTGGCGAGGAAGAGACCGCCGAAGCTGATCAGGTCGGCGGTGCCGTCCTCGATCAGCGCGAGCTGCTCGGGGCCGGTGATCGCTCCGGGGGTGTAGGGGTTGAGGATCAGCGGGCCGTTCCACCGCCGCCGCAGCTCACAGGTGAAGTCCCGGTCGTCGGCCTCGGCGATGTGCAGGTAGGCCAGGCCGAGCGGGTCGAGGGCGTCGGCCAGGGCGCGGTACGTGTCCCGGTGT
The DNA here is from genome assembly GCF_000982955.1 of Micromonospora sp. HK10. Classification (GTDB taxonomy): domain Bacteria; phylum Actinomycetota; class Actinomycetes; order Mycobacteriales; family Micromonosporaceae; genus Micromonospora. The sequence goes on from NZ_KQ058850.1 coordinate 27,248, forward strand.
CCGTCCTCGACGATGTCGTTGTACAGGTTGGCGGGAGAGATCCGCAGTCCGGTCCGGTGGGCGCCGATCGCGTCGGCAACCGCGCGGACGGTCTCGACGGTCAGCCGGATGCGGCCCGCGACGGCGCCGCCCCAGCGGTCGGTGCGCTGATTGGCGTTCGTGGACAGGAACTGGTGCAGCAGGTAGCCGTTGGCGCCGTGCACCTCCACGCCGTCGAATCCGGCGGCGACGGCGTTGCGGGCGGCGGTGGCGAAGTCGTCGATCGTCGCGATGATCTCCGCGTCGGTCAGCTCGCGGGGCGTGACGAAGTCCTGGCGGCCGCGCGCGGTGAACACCTGGCCGGCGGCGGCGACCGGTGACGCGCCGACCGGCACGAGGCCGTCCGGCAGCAGGCTGGGGTGACCGATCCGGCCGGTGTGCATGAGCTGGGCGAAGATGACCCCGCCCCGGGCGTGGACGGCGTCGGTGACCTGGCGCCACGCCGCGACCTGCCCGGCGCTGTGCAGGCCCGGCGTGTCCGGGTAACCCCGACCCACCACCGAGGGCTGGATGCCCTCGGTGATGATCAGGCCGGCGGCGGCGCGCTGGGCGTAGTAGGTGGCGGTGTCGGCGGTCGGTGCGGCACCTGGGCCGTAGGCGCGGCTGCGGGTCATGGGCGCCATGGCGATCCGGTTGCTCAGCTTGGTGCCGGCGAGGTCGACGGGTTCGAACGCGGTCGTCATCGTTTTCTGTCCTTCGCGTGCGAGGGGCGGTGTGGTCGGGGGAGACAGGCGCTCCGCGCAGGGGGCGCGAGTGGCTCAGGGAATGAGGACGGTCTTGCCGGCCAGCCGGCCGGCCTGGGACTCGTCGTGCACGGTGGCCAACTCGCGCAGCGGCCGCCGCTGGGCGACGTCGATGCGCAGCTCGCCGGCGTCGACGCGGGCCACCAGTTGGGCGAGCTGGGCGGCGTCGCTGCGGGCGAACACCCGTACCGTGCGGATGCCGCGCCCGGGCTGTTCCGGGCCCGGGGTGGTGGTGCTCACGAAGGCGCCGCCGTCGGTGACCAGGCCCACGAGTTCGACGCCCTGTTCGGGGGTGATGGGTGCCAGGTTGAGCACCACGTCGAAGCGTTCGCCCGCCACGGCGTCGGTGAGGCTGGTGGCCGTGTGGTCGACGATCCGGTCGGCACCGTAGGAGAGCAGCCGGTCGCGGCTTCGCGCGCTGGCGGTCGCGGTCACCTCGGCGCCGGCCCGCTTGGCCAGCTGGACGGCGTACCCGCCGACCGCGCCACCGGCGCCGTTGACGACGACGCGCTGCCCGCTGGTCAGGCCGGCGTGCTCGAACAGCGACTGCCAGGCCGTCAGGCCGGCGGAGGGCAGGGCCGCGGCGTCGGCCAGTTCGACGGTACGCGGCGCGGCGGCGAGCGCCGCGGCGGGAGCGACCGCGTAGTCAGCGGCGGCTCCCGGCGCGGTCATCGGCAGGAATGCCAGCACCGCGTCGCCGGCCGTCCAGCCGCTGACGCCCTCGCCGACCTCGGCGATGGTCCCGGCGACGTCGAAGTTGGGGGTGTGGGGGAAGGAGAGCGGGAAGACGTCCCGCAGGTAGCCGGCGCGGATCGCCACGTCCACCGGGTTGAACGCGCTGCCGGCCACCCGCACGAGCACCTCGCCGGCTCCGGCCACCGGCCGGTCGACGTCCTCGTAGGTGAGCACGTCGGTGCCGCCGTGGGAGTGGTAGCGCACTGCCTTCATGGTGTCCTCCTCGGGTTATCGCTTCGAAATCGAAGCACCTCCGACCATAGGCCGCTTCAACTTCGAAGCAAAGGGTAGGTGGGGTGGCGCTGCTCACAATGCTGCGAGTTCAAAGCAGGTAGGGTGCGGGCATGACGGCCACCCACCCGGCGGGCGACGGCGGCGACGACGACGGGACACTGCCGCTGGAACCCGAACAGTTGCAGACCTACTTCGCCCTGCTGGAGGCGGTCAGCCTGCTGCAGCACCACGTCGAGCAGCAGTTGCGCGCCGAGGGCGGCATCAGCTACGTGCAGTTCCAGTTGCTGGCCAACCTCGCGCAGTCCGACAAGCCGCTGACCATGACCCAGCTCGCCGACGGCGTCGTCTACAGCCGCAGCGGGCTCACGTACCAGGCGGGTCTGCTGGAAAAGGCCGGCCTCATCACCCGCCGCGGCTATCCCGGCGACGAGCGCGCCACGCTCGTCGCGCTGACCGACGCCGGCGCGGCCCTGTTCCGCCGGATCCTGCCCGGCCACATCGAAGTGTCGCGGTCGCTGCTGTTCAACCCGCTCTCCGGCGACGACCTGCGCCACCTCGGCGACATCATGACCCGGGTACGCGACCACATGCGCGCGCTGCCGCCCCGCTCGGCGGCGCCACGCAAGCGCCGGGCCAGGTCCAGCCCTCAGGCGCCGGCCCCGGCCGACGAATGACCCGCTCGGCCGCCAGCCGACGCCCGCTGCCGCCCTGGTCCGCGCGGTGCCGTCAGACCGCGGTGGGAAGGATGACCCGCTCCAGCACCGCGAGCGGGGTCCGCCACTGGTCGGGGTCGTCGTAGTTGCCGGCGGTGACGGCCACGGTGAGGTCCAGGTCGGGCAGGACGAACAGACGCTGGCCGCCGTTGCCCATCGCGGCCAGCACCCGATGACCCGCGACCGATTCGATGTACCACTGATAGCCGTACCGTGCACCCCAGCTGGTCTCCCGGCGCGGCCGGAGCATCGCGTGGATCCAGTCGGCGGGGACGATCCGCCGGCCGTCCCAGACACCCTCGCCCAGCACCAGCCCGCCGAGCCGGGCCAGGTCGAGGGGCGTGAGTCGCAGCCCGGACGCGGCGGAGGCCACCCCGTCCGCGCCGGTCATCCACTCGACGCTGCCGATGCCCAGCGGCGCGAACAGCACGGACTGCGCGTACTGCGGCAGCGCCTGACCGGTGCCGTCGGCGATCAGCCGGCCGAGCAGAGCCGTCGCGCCACCGCAGTAGGCCCATCGAGTGCCGGGCGGATCGAGGATCGGCCGCTCCAGGATGTACCGGTATCGGTCCGGTGCCAGCTCCATCGCGATCTCGGCGTTGGCCGGGCTGTCGTACGGGAGGTCTTCACGCCATTCCAGCCCCAACGACATCGTCAGCGCGTGCTCGACGGTGAGCCGGGCCCGCCGGGGGTCGGCCGCCAGGTCGGGGTACTGCGGAAACCGCCGCAGGAGCGGCTCCTCCGGCGGCGGGACCAACCCTTCGCCGAGCGCGATGCCGTACAACAGCCCGGTCACGCTCTTGGTGACGGACCGGAGGTCGTGCAGCACCTCCGGACCGAACTCGACGACGCCCAACGAGTCGCCCCAGGCGAAGTCCTCCCCGGTCCCGTAGAACTCCAGCAGGGGTTGACCACCTCGAACCGCCACGACGGCGTGCAGACCGCCGAGCTGGCCAGCGTGGCGCAGCTCGGCGAGAAGGTCATCCGACTGCGTCGTCACGGGCACTCCGAAGCGGCGAGGTGGGGCGGCCAGCGGTGTCTGCGCCACGCGTCCCAGGTCGCGAAGCCGGGCGGCGGGTCATCGATGGGTTCACTGCCGTCGAGTTCGCCCGGCGTCGGGATCTCGATGGTGGCAGCCCACTCGGCGAGTTCGTCGTCGGACATCGGCCACGTCGTGTCCGGTGCTTCGGCCTGGCGCTGATCACGTCGTCTCCGCTGCTCGGCCGGGGTGGCGTCGAAGTAGCGCAGCTCCACCCTCGCCCCTCGGTCCGCTGCCGCCCGGCGGAGCGCGGAGCGCTCGTCCCGGCTCCACAGGCCGTAGTCGAGCACGACGTTGGTGCCCAGTTCCAGGGCGCGCAGCCCGATCTGGATCAGCCGTCCCTCGATCACGTCCCCGGCCGACGGCGGGTTCTCGGGCCCGTACAGGGCCTTCACCCACTCGTCCTTGGTGAGACGAAGCGCCGCCTGCTCGATCTCGATGCGCCGAGCGGCGGTGGTTTTCCCGGTGCAGGGCAGTCCCACGGTCAGGAACAGGGTTGGTCGTCTCATCGTCACCCGCCTTCCACCGATCGGGCACGCCGCGTGTCGCCCGCTGTTGTCCATCCCGCGTCGCCGGAATGATGACGGGCACGGCGCCATTCTGCCCGGAGGCGGCGGCGACGCGGGGCATGGCCGGGGTGAATATCGCTGTCCGGCCGTCGAGGCGCGGCCGATAGAAAGCCAGCGTGCACTCCACCCTCACCTTCGCCGATCATCTGCGGCTCATCGACGAGGGGGCCACCGGGAGCGCGCGGCTCCCCGAGATCGCGGTGTACACCCACGACGCCCAGCGCACCCTGGGTGCCCCGCAGCCGCTACCGGACGAGGTCGCCCTCGACGGTTTCGACTACTGCCAGTTCACCCTCTGCGCGACGACGGCCCCGTGGCCGCACGACCCCGCCGTCGTCGACTACCACGCCACCGAGGGCCGCTCATGGCGCCTGCGGCTCCCCCGCGACGGCGCACGGGTCACCCGCCTCGGCGCGCCCGCCGCGGGCGAGGACCGGCACCCGGCCGACGCCTCCGCCCAGGGCACGGCCAGGGACCTGCCGGGGTCGCCGGGCCGCGCGACCGAGGGATGTCCACCCTAGGGCCGGCGCCACCACTGGATGCCCTTGACGCTGCCGGGACGCGGCTCCTCAAGCGGACGGTGGGCGGCCCGCCGCGTGTTGAGGAGCGCGATGCCGAGCAGGACGACCGCGGCGGTGATCCCGGCGACCAGTGGTGAACCGGCCAGGAGAGGCACGCCAGCCACGACGAGAACGGCGGCGCCCACCCAGCGGCTGGGGGAGACCCGATCGAAGACGGCCCGCTCCAGGGCCGCGCGACCGATCAGAAAACAGGCCGGTCCGCCGAGGATCATGACCAGCCACGCCGGGTACGGACGCCCGGACGGGCCGACCTGGATGAGTTCGTGCCCGATCGCGGTCATCACGATTCCGAAGATCATCACGGTGTGGGCGGTACCGACGAACCGCCCCAGCGCCGCCGGCTCGCGGGCGTCGGCCACCGCTTCGCCCATCACCTGTCCGGCCCGGTGGAAGTAGATCCGCCAGAGCAGCACCGCGGTGACGAAGGCGGCGGCCAGACCGGCGGTCTGGGCCGCGCTGGGCCGGCCCGTTCCACCGGCGTAGACGATGCCGACCGCGAGGATCGTCTCGCCGAGCGCGACCAGGACCAACTGCTGGGCCCGCTCGGCGAGGTGGTGCGGCGCCAGCGCCCACGCCGATTCCTGGCCGCGCCCCAGGCCCGGAACCGGCCAGCCCAGGCGGGCCGTGCCAACCGAGAGGGTCACCGCCAGCAGCCACAGCGCCACCCGCGCCGCTCCGGACACCAGCCCTCCGGCGATCCACAGCAGCCCCACGGGCACCGACCAGAGCAGGGACCGCAGGAGCATCCGGGCCATCGGGTGCCGGCGGATGAAGTAACCGAAGTACAGCGTCCGGGTGATCTGGATGAACGCGTACGTCAGCCCGAAGGTCAGGCCGGTGGCGCCGAAGGCGTCCGGCACGGCGGTTCCCATGATCAGCATGGCCGCGGCGGTACCCAGGAGCGCCCACTGCGTCCTCGGCGAGCGCGGGTCGAACCGGGCGGTGGTGTAGGCGGTGAGGATCCAGGTCCAGGTGACGGGCGCGAAGAGGAGCAGCGCTTGTCCGATCGCGGTCCACCGGCGGGCCAGGTCCGCAGTGCCGAGCCCCGGCCCCGCCAGCGCCGTCACCGCGGACGCCACCAGCCGGTTGAGGGCGAAGACCATCGTCAGGTCGAAGAACAGCTCCACGTACGTGGCCTGCTGCGTGCTCTCCGGAGAACGTATCAGCCCGAGCCCGTGGCCCGGTTCCGAACGCCTTCGACCCGTCGTCACCTCCCCATCGCAGCCGATTTGCGGCCGGTCCGGGACGCAAACGGGCGATCCCTCGGAACTTCCCGGCGGGATAGCGTCGGATCCGGGCCGAGTCGTTCGTAGGAGAGGTGGGAGGCGGAGATGTCCGCCTGGCCCCGACCGGCGATGGTGACATCCGCGCGGGGTCCCCGCGCACCGAGAGGTAGAGGAATGGCAAAGCTCATCTATGTGACGAACGTGTCAGTGGACGGCTACATCGAGGACGAGAACGGGGTTTTCGCCTGGCTCCCGCCCGACGACGAGGTGTTCACCTTCACCACCGGCCTCCTGCGGTCGGTGGGCACCTTCCTCTACGGCCGGCGGCTCTACGAGTCGATGGCCGTCTGGGAGACCGATGCGGCGCTGGCCGCGCAGTCCGACCTCACGGCGGACTTCGCGAGCGTCTGGCAGGCGGCGGACAAAATCGTCTATTCCACGACTCTCACCGCGGTGCCGACGCGCGCCACCAGCCTGGAGCGCCGTTTCGACCCTGCCGCCGTCCAGCGGCTGAAGGCCACGGCCGGCAGTGACATCACGATCGGCGGCGCCGACCTGGCGGCCCAGGCCATCCGGGCCGGGCTGGTTGACGAGTGCCAGTTGCTCGTCTGGCCCACGGCCGTGGGTGGCGGCAAGCCCGGGCTGCCCACCGGCGTACGCACCAACCTCACGCTCCTCGACGAGCGGCGGTTCGGCAACGGCGTCGTGTTTCTCCGCTACCGCGCGTCTCCCCACTGACAGGGCCGCCGGTGACGCGGAGCTGCCCGCGCCGCACCCGACTCGCCGTGCCACGATCGTCTCGTGCGCAACGAGCAACGCCTACGGACACGGACGCCCGAGTCGCGAGCCTTCGCGGAGCGGGTACAGCTCGTGATGACGCTGACGTCCCGCCTCAACGCGCTGCCGTTTGACGACCTCGACGGGCGCCGGGCACTGCTCACCGAGATCTTCGGAAAGCCCATCCCCGACTCGCTGTCCATCCTGCCCCCGTTCTCCTGCGACTACGGGCTTGGCGCCTCGTTCGGGGAGCGGGTGTTCATCAATCAGGGCTGCTTCTTCCTCGACTACGGCGGCATCACCATCGGCGACCGCGTCATGATCGGCCCCCGGGTGACGCTGAGCACGGCCGGGCATCCCGTCGAGATCGACGAACGGTACGACTTCATCACGCACGCGCCCATCGTCATCGAGGACGATGTGTGGATCGGCGCCGCCGCCACGATCACCCCCGGAGTGACCATCGGCCGCGGCTCGGTCGTCGGGGCCGGCGCCGTCGTCGCGAAGGACGTGCCGCCGCTGTGTGTGGTAACGGCGACAAGCATTGTCGAGCGCAAGCGTCTGAAGCCGGCGTCCACCGCCACCTGAGACCGCGGGTGGAACGAATCATGGGCGGCCGCTGAGCGTGGGGTGGCCGCTGGCGAGGCAACCGTCCCTGCGTGCCGCGTTAGCATCGACGCGGGTGGTGGGCCGCCGCCCGACCGAGGGGGCAGTGGTGGCGACACGCACATCGCTCCGGCGGTGGTCCGGCGTACCCCGGTGGGTTCGGGTGGTGGTGATCGGCGCCGCCGGTGTCTTCGCGTACGGCGGGATTGTTCACCTGGGCGACCTGCTCGGGGTCCGGCCGGGTGGTCCAGGCCCGTCCACGCCCACCTGGCTGCTGTGGTACTTCACCTCGCTGACCGTGCTCGACCCGCTCGCGGCGCTGTTGCTGGCGCTGCGCCGGTTCGAAGGACTGTTGCTCGGCTGCCTTGTGCTCGCCAGCGACGCGATGGCGAACGGGTACGCCAACTACGTCCTGGACACCGCGCCCGGGATCACGCCCGGCCGGATCGGGCAAGCGATCATCACGGCGCTCGCGGTCGCCCTCATCGCGTCGGCGCCGGGGACTGCGCCCTGGCTGCATCGGCCGGGACGTGCCGGTAGCGCGGTGACCAGGGGACGTTGACGGTGGTGGTCAGGCGGCGTGGACCCGGTGCGGCCTGTGCTGGTAGGCCGCAGGCAGTGCTAGGGCATCAGCGGCTATGGCAGGTCGCCCCGGAACGGCGTGACGGGGTCTGCGCCGGGCCAGTCCGTGCCGGTCAGGGTCGCCGTGAGGCGTCCCTCCGTGAGCGCCACGCCGACATCCGCGCCGCTCGCCACGCCGTCGGCGAAGGCGGCGGGCGCGGTGTCCTCGAGGAGAAAGACGATGTGCAGGGCGAACGGGTGCCGGTCCTCGTGGGGGTGGCCGTCGGCGTCAAGCTGGAGGTTCGCCTTCCACGCCGCCTCACAGAGCGCCGATACGAAGAGACCCAGAAACGCGGCATCGAGCAGCTCGTCGGCCCTGTCGATCAGCACCGCGATGCCCCGCGTGCGAGCCCCGTGGCCGTGCCAGTCGTGCAGGCAGTCCACGAGCGCGTCCCAGTTGTGCCCGAAGTACCGGCCGTCAGGGTGCGGTAGCCCTCCATGGCGAGGGCCGAGAAGTGCACCCAGCATCCGCCCGGCACGTCGGCGCCATCGATGACTCCCCACCCCTCGGCCGGGTCGAAACTGCGTACGGAGCCAACGCTCGTCATCGGCCCAGTCTGCCGGACAAACGATGTCGACTGCCGGGCCGCGGAGGCTGCCGTGGCCGTGGCCGTGGCCGACCCGCGCCTATCCCAACCTCTCGCGGACGTACCTGGCCAGCGCCTCTCGGGAGGGATGCCCCCAGCCGATGCAGAACGGGTGGCCGGCTGGATCTGCGTACACCTGGTGCCCCTCGTTGCTTTCCAGGTCACCGGCTTGGAGCAGGCGGGCACCGAGCCTCATCGCCTGTTCGTGCGCCTGCCCGGGGTTCTCGACGTGGAGGTCCAGGTGTACCTGCTGAGGCGCGCCCTCCGGCCAGTCGGGAGGAACGTGCTCCGGTGCGAGCTGGACGCCCATCCGCCACTCACCTGCCGCGTCGATGATGCTGTGGAACGTCTCATCCTCAAAGACGTGCCCATCGAGCATTCCGGCCCAGAACGCACTCTCCGCATGTAGGTCAGCGGCGTCGAAAACGACCACGTTTCGTATCAGTTCCATGGCAGTCGATCCTAGGAAAGCGGGCGGACGTCCGCCAGATCAGCTGCCGCGACCGGCACGCCCATTGGTACGTCCGTGCGGCGCCACCTCCGGACAGCCGGCCGCACCCGGTGACGCGCGGTCCGCGGCATGACCGGATAACGCCGTTGAGCACTCGGCCAGATGGCAGGCTGGCACTCGTGGACAGGAAGCAGGCGACCGGCTGGATCGCGGCCTACGTGCAAGCGTGGCGGACGCCGGGGACGCAGGTGCTCGCCACGATCTTCACCGCGCAGGCCAGCTATCTGCAGGGGCCCTACCAGAAACCGATCATCGGTCTGCCAGCCATCGCCCGGATGTGGGAAGACGAGCGGGACGGCTCCGGTGAGGTGTTCCAGATGACCAGTGAGGTCGTCGCGGTCGAGGCCGACACCGCGGTGGCGCGGGTGGAGGTCCGGTACGGCGACCCAGTCGACCAGGCGTACCGCGACCTGTGGATCATGCGGTTCGCCGAGGACGGGCGCTGCAGCTCGTTCGAGGAGTGGCCGTTCCGGCCGGCGCAGCCGACCACCGCCCGTCCCGCTGGAAGCTGACCCGGACACGCCATCACGTGGCGAGCCACCGATGAGTTTGGCGGCCGGGCGGGGTCTACACCTGTAGACCGTAAGCCCGATCATGATCCGCAAGGAGATGCCATGGCCGCCCCTGCAGCATTACCCCCCGTTGTCGACGCCGGCACGTGGCAGCGCCAGCTCGACGCACTGCGTGCTCGGGAGAAGGCGGCAACCCGGGAACTCGACGCTATCGCCGCGCAGCGCCGGCGACTGCCGATGGTGGAGATGCCCGACTACACCTTGGAGGGGGAGCAGGGGCCGATCCGGCTGGTCGACGTGTTCGATGGCAGGTCACAGCTGATCGCCTATCACCACATGTGGTTTCCCCACAAGCAGTGGCAGTGTCCCGGCTGCACCGGGTTCACCTCGCAGTTCACCCGGTTGGAGGTGCTGGACAACTACGACGCCCGCTTTGTGATCGTCACCCAGGGTCCGATCGAGGAGGCACTCGAATACAAGCGGCGGGTCGGGAACAAGATGACCTGGTACTCCACCGCCAACAGTCCGTTCGGCGGCGATGTCGGCGCACCGCCCGGCGGCGGATTCGCGGTCAATGTGTTCCTGCGCGATGGCGACACCGTGTATCGCACCTGGCACACCAACGGCCGTGGCACCGAGCAGCTCAGCTATACCTTCGCGCTGATCGATCTGCTGCCCTACGGGCGGCAGGAGGAGTGGCAGGACTCGCCCGAGGGTTGGCCGCAGTCGCCTACGTACAGCCGGTGGGCCAGCTCCGAAGACATTGCCGCGCTCTACGGGCCAGATGCGTGAGAATCTGGCCCTTGGTAGATGTCGGCGACGTGTGAAGACTGACCAGACGGTTGACATGATCCTCACGCCGCGTTGCGGACGCGCGCACGGTCCGTGACGGGGTCGCGCTCAGCGCGGCTCGATCAGGGGACCCAACTCACGAGTGCTTGGCCGCTGGCTGAGCCCGGTGGGCGTGGACGTCCGGCGGTCGTTCAAGATTGCTGGGTGCAGATGTCGATCGTGGTCGCCCAGGTTCCGGCCGTATGGGACGTAGACGCCAACCTGATCACTGTGCAGGAGGTCCTCAGCGAGACACGCGCCGGCGACGTGGTCGTCCTGCCCGAAGGAATGCTGTCCGGCTATGGCGACGACCTGGCGCCGCTGGCCGCGATGGAGCCCGCTGCGGTGAACCACGCCGTCGCACAGGTGGCTCAGCTTGCCAAGCAGAAGCAGGTGCACATCTTCTGCGGATCGCTGCTGGCGTTGGAGGGCGGATGGTGCAACGCCGGCCTGTTCTTCCCGACCAACGGCGCGTACCAGGTCTACCGGAAGATCAACCCGCGAACCCGAAGGCGTGTGGCGTAGCCACCTGATCAGCCGCGCTGCCGAGAACCAGCGTTTCCTCGCGTCCGCCAACATCGCCCATCCCGACCAGCACTGCCCCAGCCTGGTGGTGTCACCGCGAGGCGAAGTCCTCGGCGAACTTCCCGGCGGGCGCTCCGACCTTCTGCGGCACACCCTCAATCTTGACGAGACCGGAAGCTGGTACCTCGGGCAGCGTCGCCAGGACGTGCTCTCCCTGGCATACCACGGAACTGATCTACCCGAGACACAGCCCGTATAGCCTGCGGGACATGCGGGCCTGGTCGTAGCGCATCGTGGTCCGCGGGTCTGTGTGCCGGGCGGCGCTCTGCATGTTGTGCGGATGAACGCCAGCACGCCGGGAGCGGCATGAGAGTGCCATGGACAAGTGGAGATCGGCTGCCACCATGACCACCGTGCAGATCTTCCGGACCTGGTGGCGCGTGCGTTACCCGTTCTACCTGCTCGGAATCATGGTCGGACTGGTCATGATATGGCTGCCTTTCAAGACCGGGAATGACAACGATGCTTGGGAGGATCGGCTGCGAGCGGACGGCGTGCCAGTCCAGGCCGTGATCGACGAGTTCGTGCACAAAGGACGCAACAGCGACACCATGCATCTGCGCTACGAGTTGGCAGGAGCCGAGCGTCGGGCTGAGGTCGGCTGTTGGGAGGCCTGCCTTCCTGCCGGCACTCAAGTGCGGATCTGGGTCAACCCCGAAGACGCGGGTGATTTCGTGACCGAGTTCGGGACGTTAAGCGGGCATCGGGGCCGGGTCCAAGGCGTGACCGGGGCGGCGGGCCTAGTGCTGTCCGGATCAATGGTGCTTGCCACGGTCAGCCGCCTCGACCGGCAACGACGCGACCGCAGGCAACGTCACTGGCAGCAGCAACAACGAGACCAGCGCCGACAACAGATCGGGCGAGCCAGGGCCAGGACAGAAGGCAAGCCGAGCAGACGGTGGCGGAAGAAGAACTAAATCAAGATCGGGAGCCATTTCGATGACCGCACGGGCTGCGGAATATCCGCTTGTCAGCACATGCGGCCGACGTGGAGGTCTACCCCGACACCGTGCGGTGACCACCCGGCCTCGCCTCGAGTTCGACCCGACCCGCTCGCCGAGACGTCACACCGAGCGGGGTGATCGGGCCGGGCCGGTCTCCCAGCCGGGCTGCTGGGGTTCGTCGTTGTGCACGATGACGTCGACGTGCTCGGTGGGGCGGACCGTAGCGAGGTAGAACTGTTGGGAAGGGATGTAACGCTCCCGCCAGCGCCGTTCGACGTCGGCCGGTGCTGACACCCGGCGCTCCCGGAGCACCGCCCGATCCACGGTCCTGTCGAGCGCCGTCGACACGAAGACACGCAGCTCCCACCGATCGACCAGTTCCGGGCGCATGAGGAAGACGCCGTCGAAGACCAGCACCGCGTCGGCGGGGGCAGTCCTGGTCGGCGGGGAGAGGACGGCGTCCGCGGTGTGGTCGTAGACCGCGTCTTGGAAGCGCCGGTCCCCGCCCGGACCGAGCGGATCGAGCAGGACCCGGTTCAGTGCCCCGTGGTCGTGGGTGTCGAAGTAACAGCCTTCGGCCGAGTACTCGCCCCGCGGATAGCGCTGGGCCCGCGGGAAGAGGAAGTCGTCGACCGACGCCCGGATGACGTGGCGGCCCTGCGTCCGCAGGACATCGGCCAGTTCATCGGCGAGGGTGGTCTTGCCAGCGGCGGGTGGTCCGTCGATGGCCACCCGGATCGGATGGGCGACGCGGACCGACCCGACCGCCTCCGCCAGACGGCCGAGCAACTCGTCGCGGATACCTCGCTCCATGTCCTACCCCTCCTACCTCGCCGACGGTGGTGTCGGGCCGACCTCAGGCCCGCCGGCCTGTCCTGCTCGACAGCGACCGCCAGGCCGACAGCGCGCTGGCCAGCACCGCCAGCAGCAGACAGAGGCCCACCACGCCGCCGACCACCGACCACGGCACCACCAGGTCGACCGGTACGCCGACCTGCTCGGCGAGGCCGGCACGGATGCTCAGCAGACCGACGAACGCGACCGCACCGCCGAGCAGCGCACCGATCAGCACCACCAGCGCCGACTCGGCCGTGACCAGCCAGATGACCTGCCTCCGGAGCGCACCGGCCAGCCGGATCAGCCGCAGGTCGGCCACCCGGCCGGCGGCGGCCATCAGCAACGTGTTGGCCACCGCTACCGCACCGTAGCCGGCCGACACACCGATCAGCAGCAGCGTGAAGAGCCAGACGAGGCGATCCTCGGCCCGATCTGCCTCGGCCGCCCACACCGACACGTCGACGATCCGCGCGCCGAGCGGAGGCTCGATCCGGTCCCGCAGGTACACCGCGGAGGTGAGCGCCGACGGGTCGTGCGCCCGCACCACCGACCGGGGCAGCAGCAGGTCGCCGCGGATCGAGTCGTCGGTGACCACCGCGACGACGCGCAGCGACACCGACTCCCCGTCGGCGAAGACCAGCGCGTACGGCTGCGTCGGTTGCCGGTTCGCCGAGGCGGGAACGACCACCGTGTCGTCGCCCCTCAGGTCGTTCAGGGTGCCGGCGACGACGGTGAGCGCCCGGTTCGCGGCGGCGAAGCCCGCCGGATCCACGCCGAGCGCGGTCAGCGGCCGGTTCTCCGGCGGCGTGCCCGGGTCACTCCGGAAGACCGTCGTGGGCAGGAGCGCGGTGCCTCCGGTCGCCGCGACGGCCTGGTCCGACAGGCCCGGCGCGCGGTCGGGCACCACGACCCAGCCGGCGTTCACGTTGTCGGCCCGGCCCGCCGCGTACGCGGCCGTGGTGGTGCGCACCATCCCGGAGACCAGCACCGCGAACGCGACCGTGAGCAGCACCGGGGCCGCGATCGAAGCCGTCCGCCGGGTCGCGGTCAACGCCCCGGCCCGGACCAGCATCCCGATCGCGCCACCCGGCCGACGCACCGGCGACCGCAGCAGCCGCACCACCGGGCCGACGACCGCCGGCGCCAGCACGGTCGCGCCGGCCACCAGGGCCATCACCGCGTAGAGGGCGAATGTGGCACCGCTGCGGGCGTCGTCGGACGTCGCGGTGCCCAGGCTGAGGGCGGCCCCCGCCGCGACGAGGAGCACCCCGGTGGCGACGCGCAGCCGCCCGACCGGTCGCTGGTCCGCCGCCGCCTCGCGTAACGCCTCCAGCGGGCTGACCCGTGCCGCTCGACGCGACGCCGCCCAGACGGCCAGCAGCGCGATCGCCGGACCGGCGAGGAACGAGACCGCGAGCGGCCAGGGCTCGTACCGGACCTGGAAGGTCGCCGGCTCGAAGCCGACGTCCACGAGCAGCCGACCCAACCCCGGAGCGATCGCCGCGCCGGCCAGCAGGCCGGCGACTCCGGCCGTGGCACCGACCACGAGCGCCTCGGCGTGGACCAGGCGGCGGACCTGACGGGGAGTGGCGCCGACGGCGCGCAGCAGGCCCAGCTCACGGCGACGCTGCGCCACGGTGAACGCGAAGGTGGAGGCGACCACGAAGACCGTGACGAAGCCGGCGAGGGCCGCCATGGCGGTGAGCACCTGCCGGCCGATCCAGCGGGTACGGGCGTCACCCCGAGGCTCCACGGCGCCGCGCGCGTCGCCGGTCAGCACCCGTCCGTCGCCGCCGACGACACCGCGAACGGTCTCGGCGACCTCCTCGGCATCGGTGCTCGGCGCGACCAGCAGACCGATGGCCCGGACGCCGGGCGCGAGCGCGGCGGCGACCCCGTCCGCGACCCAGACGCCGGGCGCGTCCACCAGACCGGTGACGGTGTACGGCTCCGGTCCCGCCGCCGTGAGCAGGGTGACCGGCCCGCCGGGACGCAGCCCCAATGCGCGGTCGACGACCACCTCTCCGGCCTGCCGGGGCGGCTCGCCGGCCGTGAGACGGAGTCCACCCAGCCGGCTGCTGGACCAGCCGTGCCCCTGGTGAGCGTCCTCCCGCCGCGCATCGGTGGCCGGCGGGCGGCCGTCGACGAGCGCCTGGGCGTAGAAGGTCCGGTCCGGCACCGCCGCCGTGACACCCGGCACGTCGGCCAACCTGCCGGTGAGTTCCGCCGTCCTGGCGGCGGACCACGGCCGGGTCGGCGCGAACGAGTCGGCCGGCGCACCCGCGTCCGGGCTCTGCACCACGACGGCCGCGTACGCCAGCCGGTCGGGCACCCGTGGGCGGCCGGAGGCGAGCAGCAGGGTGGCCGCCGCGACCAGGGTGACGCCGATGGCGACGGCCACGAACGCACCGGCCGACCGCCGGATGCTCAGCACGACGCCTCCCCGACGCTCTCCGCCGGAACCGTCTCCCGCTCGGCGATCCGCGCGGCGACGACCGCCGCGGTGATCGCGCCGGTCAACTCGTCCACGACGCGACCGTCGGCGAGCAGGAGGACCCGGTCGGCGTACGCGGCGGCGGTGGGATCGTGGGTCACCATCACGACGGTCTGCCGGTGGTCGTCGACGAGCCCGCGTAGCAGCCGGAGCACCTGCCGGGACGCCGCGCTGTCCAGCGCCCCGGTGGGTTCGTCGGCGAACACCACCGCGGGACGGGTGACCAGCGCCCGAGCCACGGCGACGCGCTGCTGTTCACCGCCGGACAGTTCGCTCGGCCGGTGCCCGGCCCGGTCGGCCAGTCCCACCGCGTCGAGCGCGGCAGTGACGTCCCGGGCCGGGGGACGGCGCCCGGCCAGGCGCAGCGGCAACTCGACGTTCTGCGCCGCGGTCAGCGTGGACACCAGGTTGAACGCCTGGAACACGAAGCCGATGCGGTCCCGGCGCAGCCGGGTCAACTCGTTCTCGCCCAGATCGTCGAGGCGCCTGCCGTCGATCGTGACGGTCCCCTCGGCCGGCCTGTCGAGCCCGGCCGCGCAGTGCAGGAGGGTGGACTTCCCCGAGCCCGACGGGCCCATCACCGCCGTGAACGTGCCGCTCGCGAAGCTGGTCGTCACGCCGTCGAGCGCCGTCACCCGCCGGGCCCCCCTGCCGTACACCGCACGCAGCCCTGTCAGGGTCACCGTCTGTGTGGTCATGACCGTCAGGGTGCCGGCTCCGGCGGGTGTGGGGCGTCGTGCCGGCGTGGACACTTTCCGGCCATCCGCAGGGCGGAGCCGGGGTCGGCGACGTGGCCGGACGTCATGCCCGAGGATGACCACCCGCGGGTGGACGCGGCC
The DNA here is from genome assembly GCF_000982955.1 of Micromonospora sp. HK10. GTDB lineage: Bacteria > Actinomycetota > Actinomycetes > Mycobacteriales > Micromonosporaceae > Micromonospora. Next base: position 43,271 of record NZ_KQ058850.1, read on the forward strand.
GGCCCGGCCGGTCGATACGCTTCGACAGGTGACCGCCCTCCTGCTGACCCGGCGGCTGCGGCCGGCGGAACTGGCCACCGCGGACGCCCTGCTCTCCGCGGCGGTCGGCGGGCTGCTCGGCCCGTACGCGGCACTGGAATCGCCGCTGCACGGTGGGGTCCGCGAGCCGCTCTGGGTGTCGGTGCTCGTCGGGATGGCACTCGGGCTGCCGCTGGCCGTCCGGCGACGGTGGCCGGTCACCGTCGCGCTCGTGATCAGCTCCGTCGCCGCCGTTGCCCTGGTCACCGGCGTGATTCCCAACTATGCCGCTGCCGCTCCCGGGCTCGCCATCGGCCTGTCCGTCTACCCGGTGGCCGTCTCGGCGACCACGCGCCGGGCGGTGCTCGGCGGCGCCGGTTGTCTCGCGCTGGTGAGCGTCGCCCTGGTGCTGACCGCGAGCGACCTCTGGTCGCGGACCGGCGCGGTCGGCTATGCCGCCGTCATGGTCGTGCCCGCCTGGATGATCGGCTGGCTGGTCCGCGAGCGACGCGCCCTCGCCGCCCGGCAGGGCGAGCACCTGGTCCGCCAGGCCGCCGCCGAGGAGCGGTTACGGGTGGCGCGGGAACTGCACGACGTGGTCGCGCACACGCTCAGCCTCATCGTGGTGAAGGCGGCCGTCGCCAACCACGTCGCCGAGACCGACCCGCGCGAGGCGGGGGCCGCCCTGCGGGTGATCGAGGCGACCGGGCGCACCGCGCTGACCGACATCCGCCGGGTGCTCGGCGCGCTGCGCGAGGGCACCCCGTACGCCCCGACGCCGGGGCTGGACGAGTTGCCCGCGCTCGCCGAGCAGGCGGCGATCGGCGGTGTCGACGTACGGCTCGACGTACGGCGGGAGGAACCGGCCGCGACGGTGCCGGAGTCGGTGGGCCTGTCGGTCTACCGGATCGTGCAGGAAGCGGTGACCAACGTGGTCAAACACGCGGCGCCAGCCGCCTGCCGGGCGACGGTGACGGTCACGCCGTGCGAGGTCCGGATCGAGGTGACCGACGACGGCCGCCGGCCGGTCCTGGCCGTCGGGGAGGGACACGGGCTGATCGGCATGCGGGAACGGGTGACCCTGCACGGGGGCGAGTTCAACGCCGGACCGCGCTCCGGCGGCGGCTTCGCGGTGACCGCCAGCCTGCCCTACCGGGCGGCCACGTGACCCGGGTGCTGATCGTCGACGACCAGGCGCTGCTGCGCGGCAGCTTTCGGCTGCTGGTCGATTCGACCCCGGATTTCACCACGGTCGGCGAGGCGGGCACCGGCGCGGAAGCCGTGGCGCTGACGGCCGAGCACCGGCCGGATGTGGTGCTGATGGACGTGCGGATGCCGGAGATGGACGGCATCGAGGCGACCCGACGGATCTGCGCCGACCCGGCGACAGCCGGCACCCGGGTCATCATCCTGACCACGTTCGACCTGGACGAGTACGTCTACGGGGCACTGCGCGCCGGAGCGAGCGGGTTCCTGCTCAAGGACACCCCGCCGGCGGAACTGCTGGCCGGCATCCGGGTGGTGGCCGCCGGTGAAGGGCTGCTCGCACCGTCGGTGACCCGCCGCCTGATCGACGAGTTCGCGCGCCGGCCGGAGCCGGCCCGGCCGCTGCCGCGACGGTTGGACGGGGTGACCGAGCGGGAACGGGAAGTGCTCACGCTGATCGGCCGTGGCCTGTCGAACGCGGAGCTGGCCGAGCACCTCCGGCTCAGCCTGCCCACCGTAAAGACGCACGTCGGGCGGTTGTTGACCAAGCTGGCGGTACGCGATCGGGCCCAACTGGTCATCGTCGCCTACGAAACGGGCCTGGTCGGGCGCGGCCCGCGCTGAACCGCGGCCGGCGCCGGCCGCACCCGGTCACCGACGAGCAGTGGGACGGGCCCGGACGACACCACCAGGGAGCCGCGCGACGGATCACCCAGCCGGCAGGCATCCGGCGCTGTCCGGCCGTCCGGCGGAAACCAGCGGCCGGGCGGCGCCGCGCCGGTCCGCCCGTCCGGGCCCACGCGGTCCGTCGATCCGGTCGGCGAGCTGGCGTAGCGGCAGCTCCGGATGGGTGGCGGCGTGCGCGGCCACCATCGCCAAGGCCTGCGGCAGGCCGGCGCAGCCGGTGATGAGGTCGCCGGTGGCCGCCGGGTCGGCCGCCAACCGCCCGGTGCCGAGCCGCTGGCGGAGCAGTTCGTACGCCTCCTCGGCGGTGAGCGGGGTCAGCGGCACCGGGTACGCCCCCTGCCGGGCGACCAGCGGCAGCAGATGGTCGCGGCTGGTCACCACGATCAGGCAGCCGACGGCGCCGGGCAGCAGCGGCTGCGCCTGCCCGGCGTCGCGGGCGTTGTCCAGCAGCACCAGCATGCGCCGGCCGTACAGCAGGGTCCGGTAGAGGTTGACCTGCCCGGCCAGGTCAGCGGGGACACGGTGGGCCGGCACCCCCAACGCGGCCAGGAAGGTGCGGACCACCTGGGCCGTCGCCGGGGCCTGGCCCGCCGGGTCGGTGCATGCTGATCAAGATCTCCACCACGCCCGGGGCGCAGCCGCTGGTGCAGGTCGGGGCGGGCGAGGCACCCGGCGAGGGTGCGGGGGTCGGCACCGGCCGCCAAGCAGCGGGCGGCCAACACGGTCATCAACGGGTACGTGAACACCGCGCGGCCGGTCGTCCGGTTCTGGAACCACCAGGTGGTCGGCACCCTGGCCCAGGCCCAGCCGGGCTGGCTACGCAACGCCCAGGCCCAGGCAACCGGCCTGTTCGTCGCGGGTATCGCCGAGATCAACGGCGGTAACTGCACGATGCAGGACGGGCTGCGGGTCTGCCGGGGCGGCGGAGGTGCGCTGTCCCAGCGTGGCGGCACCACCTACGGCAACACCTTCCTAACCGACGATCCGGGACCGTTCTCGGCCAAGACCATCGCCCACGAGAAGGAGCACGTGGCCCAGTGGAAGAAGTACGGTAACGTTTTCGGCTACATGTACACCGTGGAGAACATCTGGGTGGGCAATGACCCGTGCCAGAACCGGTACGAGGTCGCGGCTGACGCCAAGGGAAAGTCATACGGCCAATGCTGAATCGCGGACGGCGCCGGCTCTGGCTGCTGGCGGGGCTGCTGCTCTGCCTCAGCAGGTCGGCGCGGCCTGCCAGCACCCGCCCCGCCCGGACTACCAGATCGGCTTCGTGCGTCTCGGTGACCGGCTGGCCGTCTACACCCCGATCTGTCCCGGCGACACGGTGCAGGCCATCCAGGTGCACGCGGTTCCCCCGCCGGAAAAGAGTGGCAACTCGGTGCTGCTCTGGGAGGCGGCGGACCCGGTCGGAGCGGGTCCGGCCGGGGCGGACACCCGTGACGGGCTGATCGTCCTCGGGGCCGGCTTCGGCACCGTCCGGCGGGCCCCGCCCGCACAGTTCGGCCGCACGCTCTCGGTCGCGGTGGACACGGCGGACGGGCGGTCGTACTCCGACGCGGTCGCCCTGCCCGAGCAGGTGGCGCAGTTCCCGGCCGACACGCCGCCGACGGCGCTCTCCTTCGACACCGACGACGGGCTGCTCAGCTACGACACGCTGCGCGCCCACTTCGATCGGGAGATCACCTGCCGCTGATCCCCGGACGGCACCGCCGAGGAGGCCGAGGGGCCGGGGGTCTCGCGCGGGCCGCACCGGCCGCTCCCGTGCTTTGCGGCACATCGCTGGCAGGTGGTTCGGGCGGCTCGGGCCCGTCGCCGGCTATCTTGCCGGCGATGGTCACGGCGTTCGCGCAGCCGGTGATGTCCGCCGGGGCGGACGCGATCTGCGGCGCCAGAACAGGAGCGCGCCGCCGAGCACGACGACCCCGATGAGCGCGTCCACGAGCATCGGCCGGGGGCCGCGCTGCGGACGACCGGCGTTCCGGACGGTCAGGTCGGGCAGCAGGCCGGTGGCGAGGTGCAGGTCGAAAAGCTGGCAGCTCTGGGAGCCCAGTTCGCAGCTGCTACCCGTGTCGAACGAGGACAGGGTCCGCCGGGAGCCGGCATCGAGTCGCACCTCGGCCAGCGAGGCGTGTCCCGCGTCGTTGACGGTGGCGACGACCACGCTGTCCGCCGCGCGCCAGCCGAGCAGTTGCACGACGTCCGGGACCGCCGCCGGTGGTGTCCGGACCCCGGAAAGGGGCAGGAACTGGACGTCGCCCACCTTCCACAGGAAGACACCGTGACTGGTGTCGCCACCCGTGCTGCCGGTGAACGGCCCGTCCGCGAGCCAGGGCACGGTGGCCAGGAACGTACCGTCCGGCGACCAGCCGACCTCGGCCGCCAGCTCGCGTCCGCGCGGGATCTGCACCCGGCGAAGCTCGCGGCCGTCGAGGTCGACGAGGTGGGCCGTCTGACCCACCTGTACGGCGAGCCGTCGGCTGTCCGCCGCGAACGCCGCCGTCCACGCCGGCCTGATCGCAGGCACCTCGGTGCTCCGCCCGCTCGACAGGTCGAGCAGGCGCAGCGTACCGGTGCGGGCCACCTCGGCCTCGACGACGTTCACGGTGCCGAACTCTCCGGAGTGGCTGAGGGGGGCAGCGCTGTAGGCGACGTGGCGGCCGTCCGGCGACCAGGCCAGCAGCCGCACGCCGACCGGGTCTCCGAGCGGGATCGACCGGCGCTTGCCCGTGGCCAGGTCGACCAGGAGCAGGTCGCGGGTCGCGCCGCGATCGTCGCCGAGCAGCACGCGGGTGCCGTCCGGGGCGAGCAACGCCGAGGGGCGGTCGCGCTCCTCCATGGCGTCGACCCGCCGGTACGTGTCCGCGTCGGCCCCGACGATCAGCGACTGGAACATGTTGAACGTCTCGCCGTTGCCGTAACCGTAGAGGGCTATCGCGCGGCCGGGCGGGGCTTTCGTGACGGTGCTGGTGAGCATCGAGTACCCGGCGAAGCGGTCCGGCAGGCTCGGCGTGGCCGCCGGGGCTGCCGGCCGGACCGGGAGCGGAACGCCGGGCGCGACCAGACCGGCCAGGACGAGCACGACGGCGGCGCACGCCGCCGTGGCGGCCATCCGGCGGCGCCGGACCGAGCGGCGAGCCCGGGTGAGTACGGTGTCCAGGTATCCGGGCGGCAGCGGCGGGGGCTCGTCCGGCAGGGTGGCGAACAGTTCTCTCATGGCGTGTCCACCCCTCCGGGCACGTAGTTGGGCAGCAGGCGGCGCAGCGCCGCGATGGCGTACGAGGTCTGGCTCTTCACGGTGCCGGTCGAGCACCCCAGTGCCGCGGCGGTCTGCGCGACGTCGAGGTCCTCCCAGTAGCGCAGGACCAGCACCGCGCGCTGCCCGCGAGACAGTTTCGTGAGCGCGTCCAGCAGGTCGACGCGGTGGTCGGCGCCGGCCAGCGGCGTCACGGGGGGCCCGGTCACGTCGGCCACGGGTCGGACCCGGCGGGTCCAGGACCGCTCGCGCTCGGCCAGGTAGGCGTGGATCAGCACCGCCCGCACGTAGGCGTCGACCGACTCCGCTGCCGACGCCTTGCGCCAATGCCGGTAGAGCGCGACGAGGCACTCCTGCACCAGGTCGTCCGCGGCCGACCACTGCCCGCACAGCCGGTACGCCAGCCGTCGCAGCCAGGGCATGCGCGCCTGCACGTACTCGACGTACTCCCGTTCACTCCGCAAGCCAGCCTCCCACCAACACTAGGAGTGGGTCGGTGCCCGTTCCGGTTGTGGGGGTCGTGCTCGAAGTTGAGCGGTGGTCGAGGCCCGCAGGTCGTGTACTGCGCCGGGTGGGCCGACGGCGGGCGTGGCGGGGGTCGTCCCGGCTCAGTCGAGGGCCAGCATCCACTGCACGGCGTCGCGCGCGGCCGCGATGCCGGGCTCGCGAGACTGCGCGGTGAAGACGAGCACCCGATCAGCGCGCACTGTAGTCACCGCGGTGCACCGACGGTTTCCGGGGCGTCCGGCACGTCGGGCCGGCGAGCTACGCCCCCGCGGTGACCAGGTCAACCTGACATTCGTGTGGCCGGACGAACGGGGTCAGGCGCGCGTCGATCGCCGTCCGGCCGCCCTGTTCGACGAGGCCTTGCAGCAGCCCGAGGTGCATGGCGCAGACGATGCCCGGATGGTTTTCCGCCAGCGGCCGGAACGGGCACGCATGCAGGGTTATCCGCGTGTCTCCGCCGTCCGCTGTGACGGTGGGCTGGAAGCCGAACTCGGTGAACAGCGCGGTGACCGTACTGGTGATGTCCTGCGGGTCGTCGGGCCGGTCAGCGGGTTTCGGGCGGAGTCGGTGCGCCCAGGCCCGGCCGGCGCTCCGGGCGGCTTCGCCGCCGTCGGTGCTGTCCAGGTGGTCGACGAGGACGGTCGCGAGAAGCGCGTACCCGGTGTCCTGCGTCCCGGCGGTTGTCGGCTCGTACACGGTGCGCGGCCGGCCACGCCGGCCTTGCCGGGCTGGACTTTCCCGCACGAAGCCCGTCCTGATCAGCACGTCGAGGTGGAACCGGACGGTGTTGGGATGCAGGCCGGTGGCAGCGGCCAGCGCAGCGGCGTCCAGCGGCGCGGCGGCGGACCGCAGCGCCTGCAGCAACTGTCGTCTGCTGGGGACGGCGAGTGCGCCGAAGGTCACGTCGTCAGGCACCCCATGAATATACACAACGAGTATGGTAAAAAATAACCGCAGGGAGGCGACATGATGAGGCAGGATGATCACCGTTGGTCGCGCCGGCGAACGATCGTCGTCGGCGTCGACGGCTCCTCCGGATCGAAGACCGCCTTGCGCTGGGCGCTCGAGCAGGCCGAGCGGACCGCCGCCGACGTCGAGGCGGTGAACGTCTGGACGCCGGAACCGGCCCACTACGCCTACCTGCCGGTCGCGCTCGCCGTGGATGACCTCGCCAGCGCCGCCGAGACGGCGTTGCTGGACACGCTGGTCGAGGTGACCCGCCAGTACGGCCGTTCGGTGCCGATCCGCCCCCGCGTGCTACGAGGGCTTCCCGTCGAGGAGCTGCTCCACGCCGCCAGATCCGCGCAACTGCTGGTCCTCGGCGCACCCACGCACGGCACCCTCGCCGGCCTGCTGCTGGGCTCGGTCAGCCACCAGTGCGTGCAACGCGCGACCTGCCCGGTCCTGATCGCCCCGGCCGTGCCGCACCGCCCGTCTGCCCAGTCGCTCGGCTGGGCCGATGTGGACCACCGGGTCATACCACCGAGGAGCTGAACGCCGTACCGCCTCCAGCCACGGCACCGGCCCGGTCCGGCCGGACACGGCGAGCATCGTTGCGAAGAAGGCAGCCATGAGACCCACGACGTCGTACACCGAGATGACAATCCCGTCGGACGTGCTCGCCAGCGCCGCGGCCGCCGCCGCGCGCTACGCCCCATCGATCCTCAACACCCAGCCGTGGCGATGGCGGGTACGTGCGGACCGGCTGGAATTGTTCGCCGAACCCCGTCGTCACCTGACCGCCACCGACCCCGACGGTCGGATGCTGATCCTCAGTTGCGGCATCCTCCTGCACCACGCGTGCGTCGCCCTGGCCGCCCAGGGCTGGACCGCGCGGATCGTCCGCACCCCCAGCATGTCCCCGACCGTACCGCTGGCCGTGCTGCACGGCTTCGAAGCGGCCACGGTCACCCCGGCCACGCGCCAGCAGGAACAGGCCATGCGGACGCGACGCACCGACCGGCGGCCCGTCAGCGACCAGCCCATCGCATCGCCCATCATCCGTGCCATCACCGCCAGCGCCCCCGGTGCCGTCGGCCTGCAGATCCTGACCGCCGAGCAGGTCATCGAGCTGGCCGCCGCCGTGTCGAGAGCCGACGCGGTGCAGAGCCAGGACCCGTTCGCCCGCGACGAGTTGAATTGCTGGACGAGCCGGCCCACGACCGACGGCGTCGGGCTGCCCCCGGAGGTGCTGCCGGACCGGCCGCCACAGACCACCGTTCCGGGCCGCGGGTTCGGCCATCGAGGAACCCTGCCGACCGGGGCCGGCCACGACCGGGCCGCGACGTATGCGCTGCTCTACGGCGGAGGCGACGATCCGGCCTGGTGGCTGCAGGCTGGCGAGACGCTGTCCGCCAGCTGGCTCACCGCGACCGCGATGGAGGTGTCGGTGCTGCCGATGAGCGACGTCATCGCGGTCCCCGGCACCCGGGAAGCCCTGCGCCGGATGCTGAAGCCCTGCGACCGCCCGTACCTGGCGTTGCGGCTGGGGGTCGCCGACCCGGTGCCGGGCCGACCGCCGCGCACCCCTCGACTACCGACCGATCAGGTCGTCGAGGTGCTCGCGCCCGGCGCCTTCCGAGACCACTGACGACGACGGCCGGCCACCGGGACACCTCGGCCGAGCGCAACGCGCGGCCGAGGTCGGGCCGAGCGGATCGGTGCGCCGCGATTCGTCGGCACCACCCGGCCCGCCCAGGCGGTAGCTGCCTCCAGGCGAACGCCCGGATGAGCCCTGGAGAAAGGAACGACGATGGAACGTAGGCCCGGGCGACGCCCGGTGATCAGCACTGGTCTGCCGAGCCAGCTTCCGGACATCGACCCTGAAGAGACCAGTGAATGGGTCGAGTCGCTTGATGGTGTCATCGACGAGCGCGGAACCAAGCGCGCCCGCTACGTGATGCTGCGCCTGCTCGAGCGGGCCCGCGAGCGTCAGGTCGGGGTGCCGTCGCTGACGACGACCGATTACATCAACACCATCCCGCCGGAGCGGGAGCCGTGGTTCCCCGGTGACGAGCACATCGAGCGGCGGATCCGGGCCTACATCCGCTGGAACGCCGCCATGCTGGTGCACCGGGCGCAGCGCCCCGAGATCGGCGTGGGCGGTCACATCTCCACGTTCGCCAGTTCGGCGTCGTTGTACGAGGTGGGCTTCAACCACTTCTTCCGGGGCAAGGACCACCCGGGCGGCGGCGACCACATCTTCTACCAGGGCCACGCCTCCCCCGGCATGTACGCGCGGGCGTTTCTGGAGGGCCGGCTCAGCGCCGATCAGCTCGACGGGTTCCGGCAGGAGCTGTCGCACCCGGGCGGTGGTCTGCCGTCGTACCCGCACCCGCGGCTGATGCCGGACTTCTGGGAGTTCCCGACCGTGTCGATGGGTCTGGGGCCGATGAACGCGATCTACCAGGCGCGGTTCAACCGGTACCTGCACCACCGGGGCATCAAGGACACCTCCCAGCAGCACGTGTGGGCGTTCCTGGGCGACGGTGAGATGGACGAGGTGGAGTCCCTCGGCGCGATCGGCGTGGCCGCCCGGGAGGAGTTGGACAACCTCACCTTCGTGATCAACTGCAACCTGCAGCGCCTGGACGGCCCGGTCCGGGGCAACGGCAAGGTCATGCAGGAGTTGGAGGCGTTCTTCCGGGGCGCCGGCTGGAACGTGATCAAGGTGGTGTGGGGTCGGGAATGGGACCCGCTGCTCGCGGCGGACACCGACGGCGCGTTGGTCAACCTCATGAACACCACCCCCGACGGTGACTACCAGACCTACAAGGCCGAGTCCGGGGCGTACGTGCGGGAGCACTTCTTCGGCCGTGACCCGCGCACCCGCAAGATGGTCGAGCACCTGTCCGACGACGAGATCTGGAACCTCAAGCGGGGTGGTCACGACTACCGCAAGCTCTACGCGGCCTACAAGGCGGCCATGGAGCACACCGGCCAGCCCACGGTGATCCTGGCCAAGACCATCAAGGGCTGGACGCTGGGCTCGCACTTCGAGGCCCGCAACGCCACCCACCAGATGAAGAAGCTGACGCTGGAGGACCTCAAGCTCTTCCGCGACCGCCTCTACCTCGACATCCCCGACAAGCAGCTGGAGGAGAACCCCTACCTCCCGCCCTACTACCGCCCCGCCGACACCTCCGACGAAATCGAATACCTACACGAACGGCGCAAGCAACTCGGCGGCTACCTGCCGAGTCGGGTGATCCGGAGCCAGCCGCTGAGCCTGCCCAGCGACGCCGCGTACGCGAGCGTGAAACGTGGCTCGGGCGGCCAGGCGGTGGCCACCACCATGGCCCTGGTACGGCTGGTCAAGGACCTGATCAAAGATCCCGGGATCGGGCACCGGCTGGTGCCGATCATTCCGGACGAGGCGCGCACCTTCGGGCTGGACGCGCTCTTCCCCACCAGGAAGATCTACTCACCGCACGGGCAGACCTACACCTCGGTCGACCGGGAGCTGCTGCTGTCCTACCAGGAGGCGACCGACGGCCAGCTCCTGCACGAGGGGATTACCGAGGCCGGCGCGACGGCGTCCTGGACGGCCGTCGGCACGTCGTACGCCACGCACGGGGAACCGATGATCCCGCTCTACATCTTCTACTCGATGTTCGGCTTCCAGCGCACCGGCGACGGGCTCTGGGCCGCGGCCGACCAGATGGCACGGGGCTTCCTGCTCGGCGCGACCGCCGGCCGCACCACACTCAACGGCGAGGGCCTGCAGCATCAGGACGGCCACTCGCTCCTGCTCGCCTCGACCAATCCCGCCTGCGTGGCCTACGACGCGGCCTACGCCTACGAGCTGGGTCACATCGTGCGGGACGGCCTGCGTCGCATGTACGGCGAGGCGCAGGAGAACATCTTCTACTACCTCACCGTCTACAACGAGCCGATCTTCCAGCCGGCCGAACCGGATGACGTCGACGTCGAGGGCATCGTGGCCGGGATGCACCGGCTCCGTGGCGCCGGCAACGCCGGGGCACCGGCGGCGCACATCCTGGCATCCGGTATCGCCGTGCCGGCCGCGCTGGCCGCGCAACGCCTGCTCAGTGACGACTGGGGCGTGGCCGCCGACGTCTGGTCGGTGACCTCCTGGACCGAACTGCGCCGCGAGGCCCTCGCCGCCGACGGGTGGAACCTGCACCATCCGGACGAGCCGCCCCGCGTCCCGTACGTCACCCGCCGGCTGCGCGAGCACACCGCGCCTGTGGTGGCCGTGTCCGACTGGATGCGCGCGGTACCGGACCAGATCGCCCGCTTCGTACCCGATCGATGGGCTTCTCTGGGCACCGACGGATTCGGCAGGAGCGACACCCGCCCGGCCCTGCGCCGGCATTTCCACACCGATGCGGCATCGATCGCCCTGCGCGTGATGCAGGAACTGGTCGCGAGCGGACCGGTGGACCGGGCCACGCTCCGCGAGGCGCAGGCGGCGTACGCCGGCACCGGATGAGAGGCGGCACGGATTCCGGGTCGCCGGTCCGCATCCGGTTCCGCGGCAGCCGGATGCGGGTCAGCCCGCGATGAGTGCGGCGACTGCGCCGTCCGAGGTGACCGCGCGCCCGGTCGTGCGCTGGTAGCGCCGGACGAGATCCTGGTGGCGGGATCGCCGACCGATCCAGCGTTCGGCGCGCAGCAGCGGGTTGCGCCGCGGTGGGGGAAAGGCGCTGGCCAACTCGGCGAGGAGGGCCACGGGGTCGACGCCGGCGGCCCGTAGGACCCACCCGGCGCCCGGGTCGAGCGCGACGAGGGTCAGCGCGAGGTGTTCCGGACGGTGTTCGCGGTCGCGGCGGGCGAGCGCGAGCCGCAGTGACGCCTCGTAGGCCGCCTGGGCGTCGAGGCCGAGCGGCGGGTTCATCCGAGCGCAACGCCGTCGTGCCCTGGCCGCCCCGAACGGCAGCCGGGGTTCGGCTGCGGTCGGCCGATCCAGGCCGGCCGGGCCCAGCCGGGACAGCAGCCGGTCCGCGTCGATGCCGAGCGGCGCCAGCGTGTCGCGGTCGGCGGCGGCCCCGGCGCCCAGCGGCCCGGCCTGGCACACCGCCTCCTCGACGGCCGCCCCGGTCGCACCGAGCCGGCTGAGCACGGCACTGACCGCGCCACCCGCCGCGCCGAGGGCCAGCAGGAGGTGCTCGCTGCCGACGCGGCGGTGGCCGAGCCGGCGGGCCAGGGCCGAAGCGTGGCCCACCGCGCGGTGGAGCTCGGGGTGATCGCCCTGGAACATCAAGCCTCCTCGTAGCGGCGGTACTTGCGGTGCACGGTCTGTTTGGTGACGCCCAGCCGGACGGCGATCTCCTGCCAGGACCAGCCGGCTCGGCGCGCCGCGGCGACCTGCTCGATTTCCAGCTGTTCCAGCAGGCGGCGCAGGCGGGCCACGGCGCGCAGGGCGGTGTCGGGATCGCTGCCGCGGGCGGCGCGGTCAAGGTCGGCGATCGCGGACATGGCGTCAGCATATGCTGACGCCACGCCGTCGTCAATAGATGCTGACGGGGGCCTTCCCAGCCACCCGGGCCCCGATGCGCGCGGCGTTCGACCGCTTGCGGCCGGTGGGATCATGACCGGATGACGCCCTTCCACATCGACGTGCCCGAAGCCGTCCTGGTCGACCTGCGGGAGCGGCTGTCACGGGCCCGGCTCGCGCCGGCCACCCCCGGCGAGCCGTGGGCTGCCGGCACCGACCCGGGGTACCTGGCGGCGCTGGTGCGGTACTGGCGCGACGGATTCGACTGGCGTGCGGTCGAGCGCGCACTGAATCGGTACCCCCAGTTCGTCACCACGGTCCGCGGCGCGCCGGTCCACTTCGTCCATGTCCGCTCGGCATCGCCCGGCGCCACGGCGCTGATCCTGACCCACGGCTGGCCCGGCACGTACACGGAGATGCTGCCCCTGGTGTCCCGGCTCGCGGACTTCGACCTCGTCATACCGAGCCTGCCCGGCTTCGTCTTCTCCGGACCACTCGCCGAGGGCCCGACGACCGAGGCGGCCGTCGCGGACGTGTGGGCTGAGCTGATGACCGATCTGGGCTACCAGCGGTTCGGCGCCTACGGTGGCGACCTCGGGTCGGGCGTGTCGACCTGGCTCGGCGCCCGCCACGCGGAACGGGTCATCGGCGTCTTCTCGCAGCACATCAAGTTCCCGCCGGCAGACCGCAGGGGCGACCTCAGCGCCGCCGAGGAGGCGTTCGTCGCGATGCTCGACGCGAAGGCCGACGACGACTGGGGCTACGGCATCATCCAGGGGACCCGGCCCGACACCCTCGCCGCCGCGCTGAGCGACTCGCCGTCCGGACTGGCCGCATGGATCATCGAGAAGTACCAGCGCTGGAGCGACTGTGGCGGCGACATCTCCCGCCGGTTCGACTTCGACGAACTGCTCACCACCGTGATGCTGTACTGGGTCACCAACTGCATCGGCACGTCCTTCCGGCCGTACCGGGACGACCGCCTGGCCCCGGATCTGCCGATGGTCACCGTGCCCGCCGGCATCACGGTCAGCGTCGAGGACGCCGGCCTGCCCCGGTCGTTCGCCGAACGCACCTACGCCAACCTCACCCACTGGCGCGAGCCCACGGTCGGCGGCCACTTCTTCGCCCAGGAAGAGCCCGACCTGCTCGCCGCCGACCTGCGCGCCTTCTTCGGCGCGCTGCGGTGACCCGGGCGCTCGACCGGCGGCACCGCTGCCGGGTCCGGTCAGGGGGAAAGACCGGCCTGGATCGCCAGGATGGCGGCGCGTACCCGGTCCCGGCTGCCGGTCTTGGCCAGCACGTTGGTGACGTGCGTCTTGACGGTGCTCATCGAGAGGTAGAGCCGCTCGGCGATCTCGGTGTTGTTGAGCCCGGCACCGATCAGGGCGAGCACGTCGGTCTCCCGGGCGGTCAGCTGGTAGGCCGCCAGCTCCACGCGGGTCGCCGGTCCGGTCGCGCGTACCCGGTCGAGGACGGCGCCGGTGACCTCGGCGGAGAGGATCGCCTCCCCGGCCGCGACGGTGCGCACCGCGGCGATCAGGTCGCGGGCGCTGCCCCGCTTGAGCAGGAATCCGCGCGCGCCGGCGGCGACGGCGTCCAGGACGTAGGCGTCGTCGTCGAAGGTGGTCACCACGATCACGGCCGGGGCGTGCGGGATCGCGGCCAGCTCGCGGGTGGCCTGCAGGCCGTCGAGTACCGGCATGCGGATGTCGACCAGAGCGACGTCGATGCGCGGGTCGTGACGTACGGCGTCGAGGAGCTGCCGGCCGTCCGCGGCCTCGGCCGCGACGTGGATGTCGGGTTGGGACCGCAGGATCAGGCTGAAGCCGTCGCGGACCAGCTGCTGGTCGTCGGCGATCGCGACCCGGATCACGGCGTCGCCACCGGCAGGTTGGCCTGGATGACGGTGCCGCCGCCAGGCCGCCGGCCCAACTCCCAGCTCCCACCGCGAGCGCGCACCCGCTCCCCGATGCCGAGCAGGCCCGAGCCGCGCGTGGGTGCCGAGGGCGGCCCGATGCCGTCGTCGCTGACCCGCAGCCGGACGCGGTCGCCGTCGCGGACCAGCTCGACGCAGGCGGTCGTGGCTCTCGCGTGGCGGGCGACATTGGTGAGCGCCTCCTGGGCGATGCGGTAGACGGTCAACACGCCGACCTCGTCCAGGCCCGGCTCCGGGTCCAGCCGTACCCGCACCGTCACACCCTGCCGGCGCAGCGGCTGCGCGAGCAGCTCGTCGATGTCGGACAGGCGTGGCGGCGCGCTCACCGCGATCGCCGCGTCCGGGTCGCGCAGGTGCACGACGAGCGTGTCGAGCTCGCTCAGGGCGGTGCGTCCGCTGTCCGCGATCGCCCGCAGCGCCGCCCCCGGATCGGCGCTGAACTGGCCCGCCTCGGCTTGCACCACCATCGCGGTGACGTGGTGGCCGACCACGTCATGCAGCTCGCGGGCCAGGTTCGTGCGCTGCTCGAGCCAGGCCGTCTGGCCGCGCAGCTCACCTGCCTCCCGGGTCAGGGCACGGCCGCGCGACCAGGACCGGAACAGGACCCCCAGGAGGTAGCCGGCCGTCACGAAGCCGATCGGCTGCTCGTAGAGCCCACGCTGGTCGAGCAGCGCGACGCTGAGGGCGCCGGCGGCGCCGGTCAAGCCGACCAGCCAGCCCAGCCACGGGCGTCGGGCCGGGTCTTCGCAGGTCGAGAGGAACACGAGGCCGGCGACCGCGAGGCCCAGCTGCACCGACTCCCCGGTGCTCACCACCGCCACGAACCCGGCGCAGACCGCGAAGACCAGGCTCCGGTACGCGGGCCGCAGCGCCAGGGCGCCGAGGCCGACGGGCACCACCAGCCGCACCCAGCCCGCCGGCACGGCCAGGCCGCCCTCGACGGTCGTGACCACCGCGGCGATGATCAGGCCCGCCGCACCGTAGGTGAGCCGGCGCACTCGCCCCGGGTCGCGCCACCCTTCCCAGTTCCTGGTCCTCACCTGCACAGTCTCGGCGATCAGGCCGGACGCCGGACAGGTACCGGGGTACCGGATCGGGCCGGCACCCCGGTGCCGCCCCCGCGACCAGGTCGGCACCGCGGGACGTTCCGCCCGGAACGGTCACCGCGCGACGCTGCGGAGGTGACTCTTGTCGAACCGCGCACCGCGACCACCATCGGCCCGCTCCGTACGGTCGCGAACCTGATCACCGCCATCCGTACCGTCGCCTCGGTCGCCGTCGGGGTCGCCGCCCTCGTCGCCGGCTCCGTCGGACTGCTCGCGGTGGCGTACGGCATCTACTGGCTCGGCGACGTGCTCGACGGCTGGGCCGCCCGCCGGCTCGGACAGGAGACCCGGGCGGGAGCCGTATTCGACATCGTGAGCGACCGCGCCTGCACCGCCGTGCTCGGCGCGGGCCTGGTGGCGCTCATGCCCGACGTCGCGGTTGTGGCCCTGGTGTTCCTGCTCTCGTTCCTGGTGCTGGACACCATGCTGTCGCTGGCGTTCCTGTGCTGGCCGGTGCTCAGCCCCAACCACTTCCACCTGATCGACCGGCGGGTATGGGTGTTGAACTGGTCGCCCGGGGCGAAGGCCGCGAACACCGCGGGGGTGGTCGGCGCCATCGCGTGCGGGCAGTACCGGCTCGCGCTGGCCGTCGCCGTGGCGGTCGTCGGGGTGAAGCTGTGGTCAGCCGCGGCGGTGGTCCGGCTGCTCGACCGGGACGGCCGGGCATGAACAGCCTCGCCGAGGCGGTGCTGGCGCTCGGGTACGGTCTCGCCTCCGCCGTCGTCCCGCTCGTGAGCGCCGACGCCTACGCGGTCGTCGTCGGGCACCGTGGCGGCCACGCCCTGGTCGTCGTCCTCGCGCTGGCGCTCGGGCAGACCGTCGGCAAACTGCTCCTGTTCCAAGCGGCGCGAAGGGGGCGGCTGGCCCGGAAATTCGCGCCCCGGAGCCGATCGGCTCGCGCGGCGGCCCGGAGTGCCCGTTGGGCTGCGCGGGTAAAGCGTTGGCTCTCGCGTCGGCGCACCGCCCTGCCGACGGTGCTCGTCTCCGCCACCGTCGGGCTTCCGCCGCTGGCCGTGGTCAGCCTCGCCGCCGGCAGGGCGGGCCTTCGGCACTGGGAGTTCGCCGGCGCGTGCCTACTCGGGCGCGTATCCCGTTTCGCCCTCCTCGTTCTGCCGGCGGCGCTGGCCTAGCCGGAGGCCTCGTGGGATCGGGGCCCGCCGGGCACTGAACGGCGGGCAGCGCCGGCGACCCGTCGTTGGACGATCAGCGCGGCCCACATGGCGGTCGCCGACGCGACCGCCGCGATGGTCGCCGCTGTGGCCAGCGTCGTCCAGTCCGCGTTCGGGCCACCGCCGTAGAAGCGGGCGGCGAGTTCTCCGGCCAGCGGATGCACCGACAGCATGCCGATCGGGCCGAGCAGCACCAGCAGCGCCCACCCACCACGACGGTCGCCGCGTGCCGCCAGCACCACGCCGACGAGCACCGCCACCAGGAGAAGTGCCGTCCCGGCGGCGGGCAGGATCTGCCGGGCGGGCCAGCCGTAGTAGCCGAGGAACACGTCGCCTCCGTTGCCGGCGAAGGCCGCCCCCACGGGCAGAGCCGCGGCGACGCCGGCGACGGGCAGCAGCCGTAGCCACCCGGGCGACCGGCTGGGCACGCCGAGCGCCACGAAACCGAGGCAGACCTGGGGGAGCAGGACGAACAGCGGAGGCCGGGACCGGTCGACGACGGCGGCGAGCGGTACGACGGCGACGGTGAGGACAAGGGCGAGACCGATCGCCGCGCGGGTCCACCGGCCGGGTGCCGCCACGTGCGCCGCCGCGGCGAGCAGCCATGTCACCCACACGCCGAGACCGAGGGTGACGGACGTGCCGTGCTGTGCGACGCCGAACCACGCCGTCGTCCACGGACTGAGCTCCAGCGTGGCCCAGCAGCCGGCGAGAGCTGTGGCGGTCACCAACGCCAGTGTCGCGGCCAGCCGTAGGCCGGGGCCGACTCCGGTGGCGCCGACCGCGCGGAGCCGCTGGCGTAGGCCGCCGACGGCCACGTCGGTCACGTCGGCCACCGAGGGCCACCTCCGGTCCGGCGAGGACAGGGCGAGGTACGTACCGGCGATCTCGGTGCCGCGCGCGTCGCGGTAGCCGGCCGGATAGCAGATCCGGACCAGTCGCAGATAGCGGCGTTCCAGGTCGCTCATGCGATTCCTCCACTGAGTCGGGGCGTGCCTCGACGGGTACGTGCGGTCAAGCGGGCGGTCGCGGCCTCGACGTTGCGGCGCATCCGCTCGGTCTCGTCGGCGAGCAGGTCACCGCCGTGATTGGTGAGCCGGTAGTAGCGGCGCAGTCGGCTGTCCACCACCTCCTCCCGCTCGACGGCGACCAGACCCGCGTCGAGCAGCCGGTCGAGGGCGCCGTAGAGCGTGCCGGGGCGCAGTGACACGCGGCCGTCGGAGAGCCGGGTCACCTCGGTGATCAGGCCGTAGCCATGAAGTGGCTCCGCGGCCAACGCCGCGAGGATGAGGAAGGTGGGTTCGCGTAGCGGTGTCTCCACGCGCTCAATGTATCGGATGCAAAGGTATATCGGTACCCGTGTGTGGGTGCGGCTGTCGCCTGAATTGGGCTCGCCGGCCGGATGCCGCGGTGTGGTGTCCGGTCACCTGTCCGCAATCCGGCAACGATCGGGTCGACCAGCCGGTTGAACATGATCTTCATGGGTCGGAGACTCGGGGTGTCGGGTGGCACCTGGAACACCAGTTGAAGATGAACGAGGAGCAGGCGATCCACGACCGGCTGATGGAGACTCGCCTCTGGTACACCCAGATTGCGGCGACGGTCGCCAGCAGCGCGACGATCCTGACCCTCGGTGTGATCACCGCCGTGACCGGCGACACGGCCAACGTGGCAGCGAGTCTCGCCGTCCTCGGCTGCGGCTCGGGACTGGCGGCGGGATCGTTCCTGGCCAGCAGGGGGATCAGGCGGGCCTGGCTCGACGAACGTCAGCGCCGTCAGGCGGACGAACGGCTTGCGGAGGAGCAGCCCGAGCCGGCGGCGGCACAGCCGGTGCCGTGACGGGACCCGGTCGTGGTGTCGATCCGGGCACTAGATCACCCGGCGTCGTACCCGCCACACCACCACGCCGATCAGCGCCGCGGCGGCGGCGACGAACAGCGCCGCCTCGATGAGCTGGAAGGTCCAGAACCGGTCGGCCGGGTGGTAGACCCCGAACTGCTGGATGCCCCGCGC
The DNA here is from genome assembly GCF_000982955.1 of Micromonospora sp. HK10. Taxonomy (GTDB): domain Bacteria; phylum Actinomycetota; class Actinomycetes; order Mycobacteriales; family Micromonosporaceae; genus Micromonospora. Next base: position 61,632 of record NZ_KQ058850.1, read on the forward strand.
GTGCAGGAACTGGTTGAGGTTGGTGCCGGCCCGGTTGGCGGCGTCCTCCAGCTGGTAGTACTCGGTCGAGCTCAGCCTGCGCCCGCTGGCGTCCGCGTAGCCGCGCTCGATCACCCAGTCAGCGACGCTGCGCACGGGTCGGTGCGCGGCGTCGGCCGTGGCGCCGCCGGCGGGGACCGGCCGCATGGTGGTGAGCGGGGTCGCGTACGCGGGACGGGCCAACAGCGCCACCGACATCCGGGCGGCGAGGAACGCCCCGAACGCGACGCCGAACGCGGGCAGGCTGCGCCGCAGGATCGCGCCGGCCGCGGTGGCGACGCCGAACGCGAACAGCGCGTACGCCACCGGAACAAGTCCCTCCAGGTCGAAGGCGTCGTACTGGAACCGGCCTTCCCACGCGTCGAAAGGCTGACGGAACCAGGTGAGCACCGCGGTGAACAACGCGGTGAGCGTGACGGTGACGCCGGCCAGTGCCGCGAGCTTGGCGGCCAGCCAGCGGGTCCGCGGCACGGCCTGCGTCCAGGCGAGCTGCCAGGTGCCGTCCTCCAGTTCGCGGGCGAGCAGCGGCGCACCGAGGAACGCGCCGATGACGACGGGGACCAGATAGAAGGCCGCCAGGAGGTTCTCGACGTACCCGTACCCCTCGTCGAGCCGGCGGAAGGAGGCCACGCAGGCCTCGTCGACACCGGCCGGTCCGGCACAGCGGGCGGGACCGCCGGGGAACAGGTCGTGGGCCTGCGTGCCGAGCACCAGCAGGGCGATGCCGAACATGCCGACGAGTAGACCCAGGACGCAGACCTCGGTCCGGTGCTGGCGCCAGATCAGCCAGGTCATGCCGCCACCTCCGAGGTGACCGCGCCGCTCGGCTCGGACGGCCGGCGCAGGTACGCCAGCACCAGGTCCTCCAGCGCGACCGGTTGGGCCTGCCACCCGGGCGCGGCCGGGAGCCCGCCGTCGCGTACCAGCAGGGTGGTGTGCCGGTCGCTGTGGACGGCCTCCACGACGGCGCCGGCCCGGTCGGGGTCGGTGGCCGTGCGCGGGCCGACGAGCAGCCGGTGCTCGGCGAGGAGGGCGTCGATGTCGCCGGTGAGCGTGACCCGGCCCTGGTTGAGCACGACCAGGTGGTCGCAGACCCGCTCCAGCTCGTGCACGACGTGGGAGGAGAACAGGACGGTCACCCCGCCTTCGGCGACCGCGCCCATGAGGACCTGGAGGAACTCGTGCCGGGCCAGCGGGTCGAGGCTGGCCACCGGCTCGTCGAGGACGAGCAGGTCGGGCCGCTTCGCCAGGGCCAGGGCCAGCGCGACCTGGGCCTGTTGCCCGCCGGAGAGCGTGCCGGTGCGGCGGTCGAGCGGGATGCCCAGCTTCGCCAGCCGGCGTTGGGCCAGCCCCTGGTCGAACCGCAGGTTGCAGGCCCGGCCGAAGCGGAGCATCTCGGCGACGGTGAAGCGCTTGTACAGCGGGTGGTCCTGGGCCAGGAACCCGACCCGGGACAGAGTGTGCGGGGTGCTGGCGGTGACGTCGTGGCCGAGGACCTCCACGGTGCCGGTGCTCGGCGCCAGCAACCCGACGACCAGGCGCAGCAGCGTGGTCTTGCCCGCGCCGTTCGGCCCGACCAGGGCGATCACGCCGCCGGCCGGCAGGTTCAGGGTGCAGTCGCGCAGCGCCCAGCCCTTCCGGTACCGCTTGCCCACACCGTCGGTGCGCAGCGCGAACTCGGTCTCTGTCACGCCACGTCCTCGTTCCTGGTCTGCTGGTGGACGGAGGTGAAGAGCGCGTCGACCGCCTGCTCGTCGAGGCCGGCGGCGTAGGCGCGGCGCAGCCAGGTCGCCAGGCCGCGGCGCAGCGACGTGTACGTCGATGCCGACATCGCGGCCGACTGCTGTTCGTTGACGAACGTGCCCTGGCCGGGCCGGCCGGTGACCAGGTTCTCCTGCTCCATCTGCCGGTACGCCTTGGCGACGGTGTTCGGGTTGATCGCCAGGTCCTCGACCACCTCGCGGATGAGCGGGAGGCGGTCGCCGGGTTGGAGGAAGCCCAGCAGCACCGCCTGGCGGACCTGCTGGACGAGTTGCAGGTACGGCGGCACGCCGGAGTGGGTGTCGAGCCGGAAGACGAACACGGTAGCCCCCTGCTGCTTTACTAGTACCCTAGTAAAGCAGCAGGGGGCGGTCAAGAAAACCGGCGCGCCCGCACCACCGCTGTCAGGCCTTACGGAGCCAGAACCGGAGCCCGCTCGTCTCGTCCGTGAAGGTCCGGGCAGCCGGCCAGGTCGGCTCGCCGGCGGCGTACCCGGTGGCCAGCACCTCGTCGGCGACCAGGTCGCGGTGCTCGCTCAGGGCGAGCGCGGTGTCCTCGTCGCCGGCCACGAAGCGCAGCTCGATCCGGTCGGTCACCTCGAATCCGCTGGCCTTGCGTGCCTCCTGGATCTGGCGGATCGCGTCCCGGGCCAGGCCGGCCCGGCGCAGCTCCGGGGTCAGGTGCAGATCCAGCGCCACGGTCGCGCCGGCGTCCGAGGCCACGGCCCAGCCCTCGCGCGGCGTCTCGGTGATGACGACCTCGTCGGGGCCGAGCGTGACCGGCTCGCCGTCGACCTCGACGGTCGCCGTACCCGCCGTGCGCAGGGCGGTCGCGAGCGCGGCGGCGTCGGCCCCCGCGATGGCCCGGGCGACCTGCTGCACGCGCTTGCCGAACCGCCTGCCGAGGGTACGGAAGTTGGCCTTCGCCGTGGTGTCCACGACCGTACCCGCGACCGGGGCGAGCCCGCCGACGTTCAGCTCCGCGGCGATCTCCGCGAGCAGCTCCCCGGGCAGGTCGGCGAAGCCGGCCGCCGAGACCAGGGCCCGGGCGAGCGGCTGGCGCACCTTCATCCCCGACTCGGCTCGCGCCGCCCGGCCCAGTTCGACCAGCTGGCGGGCGAGCACCAACTGGGCGGACAACGTGGGATCGCGCAACGACTCGTCGGCATCCGGGAACGCCGCCAGGTGCACCGACTGCGGCGCCTGCGGGTCGACGGCCACGATCAGGTCCTGCCAGACGCGCTCGGTGATGAACGGGGTGATCGGCGCCATCAGCAACGTCACGGTGCGCAGCGCTTCGTGCAGGGTGGCCAGGGCGGCCGGATCGCCGCGCCAGAACCGCCGCCGGCTGCGCCGCACGTACCAGTTCGACAGGTCGTCGACGAACCCGGCGAGCAGCTTGCCGGTCTCGTGCGTGTCGAACGCCGCCATCGCCGCGTCGACCTTGCCCACCAGGTCGGTCAGCTCGGACAACACCCAGCGGTCGAGCACCGGCCGGTCGGCCGGCGCCGGGTCCGCCGCCGACGGCGACCAGCCCGCGGTACGGCCGTACAGCGCCTGGAAGGCGACGGTGTTCCAGTACGTCAGCAGCGTCTTGCGGACGACCTCCTGGAGCGCGGCGTGCCCGACCCGGCGGGCCGACCACGGCGAGCCGACGGCCGCCATGAACCAGCGCACCGCGTCCGCGCCGTGGGTGTCCATCAGCGGGATCGGCTCGAGGATGTTGCCGAGGTGCTTGGACATCTTGCGGCCGTCCTCGGCGAGGATGTGCCCCAGGCAGACCACGTTCTCGTACGGGGAGCGGTCGAACACGAGCGTGCCGACGGCCATCAGGGTGTAGAACCAGCCGCGGGTCTGGTCGATCGCCTCGGAGATGAACTGCGCCGGGAAGCGCCGCTCGAACAGCTCCCGGTTCCGGTAGGGGTACCCGAACTGGGCGAACGGCATCGAGCCGGAGTCGTACCAGGCGTCGATGACCTCGGGTACCCGGCTGGCGGTCAACGCGCACGAGGGGCAGCCGAAGGTCACGTCGTCGATGAACGGCCGGTGCGGGTCCAGCGCCGACAGGTCGCGCCCGGCCAGGTCACCGAGCTCGGCCAGCGAGCCGACGCAGGTCAGGTGACCGTCGGGGCAGCGCCAGATGGGCAGCGGCGTCCCCCAGTAGCGGTTGCGGGACAGCGCCCAGTCGACGTTGTTGCTCAGCCAGTCACCGTACCGACCGTGCTTGACCGTCTCCGGCTGCCAGTTGGTCTTCTCGTTCTCGCGCAGCAGCGCGTCCCGGACCGCGGTGGTCCGCACGTACCAGGACGGCTGCGCGTAGTAGATGAGCGCGGTGTGGCAGCGCCAGCAGTGCGGATACTGGTGCTCGTACGGCGCGTGGCGGAAGAGCAGGCCGGCCCTGGTCAGCTCCTCGACCAGCGGCTCGTTCGCCGCCCGGAAGAACAGGCCGCCGACCAGCGGCACGTCCGGCTCGAAGGTGCCGTCCCGGCGGACCGGGTTGACCATCGGCAACCCGTACGCCCGGCAGCTGGCCAGGTCGTCCGCGCCGAACGCGGGGGACTGGTGGACCAGGCCGGTGCCGCTGTCGGTGGTGACGTAGGAGGCCAGGATCACGATGTGCGCGTCCGGCACCTCGACCAGGTCGAACGGCGGGCGGTACGTCCAGCGCTCCAGCTCCTTGCCGGTGAACGACTCGCCGGTCGTGGTCCAGCCCGCGCCCAGCACCGATGCCGCCAGCGGCTCGGCGATCACCACCTGCTCGTCGCCGTCGGTGGCCACCACGTAGGTGACCTCCGGGTTGACCGCGACGGCGGTGTTCGACACCAGCGTCCACGGCGTCGTGGTCCAGACCAGCAGCGACGCGCGCCCGGCGAGCGGGCCGGAGGTGAGCGGGCACCGGACGTAGACGGCGGGGTCGACGTCCGTCTCATAGCCCTGGGCCAGCTCGTGGTCGGAGAGCGTGGTCTGATCCCGCGGGCACCAGGGGGCGACCCGGAAGTCCTCGACGAGCAGGCCCCGGTCGAAGATCTGCTTGAGCGACCACCAGACGGACTCGATGTAGTCCCGGTCCATCGTCCGGTACGCGTCGTCCATGTCGACCCAGTAGCCCATGCGCTCGGTCAGCTCGGCGAACGCGTCGGTGTGCCGGGTCACCGACTCCCGGCACCGGGCGTTGAACTCGGCGATGCCGTACTCCTCGATGTCCTGCTTGCCGCTGAACCCGAGTTCCTTCTCGACGGCCAGTTCCACCGGCAGGCCGTGGCAGTCCCAGCCGGCCTTGCGGGCGACGTGGTAGCCCTTCATCGTCCGGTAGCGCGGGAAGGCGTCCTTGAAGACGCGCGCCTCGATGTGGTGGGCGCCGGGCATGCCGTTCGCGGTCGGGGGCCCCTCGTAGAACACCCACTCCGGCCGGCCCCGGGACTGTTCCAGGCTGCGCGCGAAGACGTCGTTCGCCCGCCAGAAGCGCAGGATCTCGTGATCGAGCGCGGGCAGGTCGACCTGAGCCGCCACTGAGCGGTACATGGAATCCTCCGTCGGACATCGGAACTGCCGCCAACGGAGGGACGAGGCACGAGACCCCGCGGTACCACCCTCCTTGACCGCGACGCGCCGTCCCGGCCCACTCGAGGTGCTGCGGTCGGTTCTACTCGGCCTCGGCGGCCTTTCCTCCGACGGCTCCGGGGTGATCTTCCCGTCGCGCACACCCCCGGGCTTCCACCGTCCCCGGGTCGCTCCTGGCTGCGTGCGTCGGTACTCGTCCCCATCTGCGCCTTGCGCCGGGCATACTACCCGAGCCGTACGCCCCGACCGCAACGCTGGTTGCTGTCGGGTCAGCCCCGACCGCGCACCAGCGGCAGGAACACCTCGTCCACGATCTCGACCAGCACCTGGTCGGGGACCGACGGGTTGCCACGCACCGCGTACTCGGCGCGCAGCACCATCACGGGCGTCGTCGCCACCCGGTGATGGACGGCCGCGGCCGGCGCCTCGCCCCGGGCCGCGGCCCGTTCGAGCATCCCGAGCCAGACGCGGTCCATGGAATCGGCGCCGGACCGTTCGCGCATGAGGGTGAGGAGTTCCGGTTCGTCGGCCGCGGCGGCGAGCAGGTCACGCAGGACCGCCCCGTGCGGCGACGACCATGTCGCGTTGATCTGCCGCAGCATCTCCAGGGCGTCGCCGCGCAGGCTGCCCGTGTCGGGGTTCGGCAGGGCGGCGTCGGACAGGTGGCGGTACGCCGCGATGCCCAGCGCCGCGCGATGCGGCCACCGCCGGTAGATGGCGTTCTTGTTGGTGCCGGCGCGGGCGGCGACCCGGTCCATCGTCATCCCCGCGTAGCCGGACTCGCGCAGTTCCTCCGCCGCGGCCCGCAGGATCGCCTGTTCCAGCTCCTCGCCCCGACGTCGCCTGCCGCTCATGGGTTGTAGGGTACGCGCCGTACGTTATAGGGTACGGCTCGTACCCTAAGGAGGGCGGGAGCTTCCGATGCGCGTCTTCGGCATGAACTACGACACCGGCTTCGTGAGTGCCGGGTCCACCACCCACGAGCCGTTCGACCCCGACACCGTGCGCAGCGACCTGCGGGTCATCCGCGACGAACTGCACTGCGACGCGGTCCGGATCACCGGCGGCATCCAGGACCGGCTGGAGCTGACCGCCCGGGCGGCCGCCGAGGCGGGGCTCCAGGTGTGGTACTGCCCGTTCACCAACGGCCTGGACCGCGACGGGCTCATGGCGTTCCTGCTCGACGGCGCCGAGCGCGCCGAGCGGCTACGCCGTGCCGGCGCCGCCGTCGTCTACCTCACCGGCTCCGAGATCGCCATGTTCACCGACGGTTTCCTGCCCGGCCGGGACCTGGCCGAGCGGATGGCGCTGTTCACCGACCCCATGCGGCTGCGGGAGGCGGTCCCGGCCGCCCGGGCCGCGGTGCGCGACTTCCTCGCCGACGCGCTACCCGAGGTGCGGGACCGCTTCGGCGGCCCGGTCGGCTACGCCTCGATCCCGCTGGAGGACGTCGACTGGGCCGGATTCGACATCATCGCCAGCGACGCCGGCTACCGCGACGCCACCAACGCCGCGGCCTTCCCGCAGAGCCTGGCTGCCGCGGTGAGGCAGGGCAAGCCGTACGCCGCGACCGAATTCGGCTGCTGCACGTTCCGGGGCGCGGCCGACGTCGCGGGCCGCACCGAACCGGTGACCTACGACGAGCACGGCCGCGCGGCGACGCTCACCGCCGAGCTGGAACGCGACGAGGAAGGCCAGGCCCGCTACCTCGTCGACCTGCTGCGCGACTACGAGGCCGGCGGGGTGGACGCGGCATTCGTGTACACGTTCGCCAACCGGCACCTGCCGACCACCGGCGACCCGGAACACGACTACGACCTGGCATCCCGGGGCATCGTACGGGTGCTGCCCGACGGCTCGTGGACACCCAAGGCGGCCTTCCACGCCCTCGCCGAGTACGGCCGCGCCCGCGCGCTCAGCCGGTCCGCCGGATAGCGCCCGCCGGAGCGCCTATCCGCCGGCGGGCACCGACCGCGGCGCGCTCAGTCCACCCGGGTTGCCGCTGCGGTCCACCCCGGACACGCAGTAGGTCAGCGGGCGGTCACGGGGCGCGGCAGGGTCGGTCCAGCCGGCCCCCCGGGTGGTGCCGACGAGCCGGGCGGCGTCGCCGTCCACCCGGTACACGGCGAAGCTCGTCGCGCCGCCCCCGCGCCAGCTCAGCTCCACGCCGCCGGCGGTACGCCGGGCGCCGGTGAGCGCCGGCGCCTCCGGCGGGGCAGACGGCAGCCGGGCCATCGGGGGCAGCAGCGCCGGTTCGGCGTAGTGCGCCCGGCGGTAGCGGGTGACCGCGCCGAGCTTGTCCGCGCGTACCTGCCGGGCGCTGAAGTGCACGCTGCCGCTCACCCCGTACCGCCGGTTGAGGGCGAGCTGGCGGTCCAGTTCGGCCGGGTCGCGCCACGCGCCGCGCTCGCCCACCCGGTAGTCGGCCTGGCCGATCCAGAGCTGCACACCGGTGCCCTTGACCGTCGCCGCCCACCAGGGCAGCAGCTTCGCGTAGTCGGCCCGGTCGAAGCCGATGTGCCAGTAGAGCTGCGGCACGATGTAGTCCAGCCACCGCTGGCGTACCCAGAGCCGGGTGTCGGCGTAGATGTCGTCGTAGCTCTGCAGGCCCCGGCTGGCCGAGCCGGCCGGGTCGGTGCGCTGGTTGCGCCAGATGCCGAACGGGCTGATGCCGAACTTCACCCACGGCTTCATCGCCTTGATCCGCTCGCTCATCTCCCGGACCAACGTGTTGACGTTGTCCCGGCGCCAGGCGTGTTTGTCGGTGAACCGCCCGCCGTACCGGGCGAACGCCGCGTTGTCCGGGAAGTCCTGCCCCTGCTCCGGGTACGGGTAGAAGAAGTCGTCGAAGTGCACCCCGTCGACGTCGTACCGCTGGACCGCCTCCAGCATCGCGTCCTCCACGAACCGGCGCGCCTCCGGCACCCCCGGGTTGAAGTAGAGGCGGCTGCCGGGCCGGTCGGCGCTGGGGTACGTGACCACCCACTCCGGGTGCCGGCGCAGCGGATGGTTCGGCGCGAGCCGGTCGAGCCGAGGGCCGGGGCCGCCCACGGTGGCCGGCTGCCCGCCCCGGTACGGGTTGAACCAGGCGTGGAACTCCAGGTTCCGGGCGTGTGCCTCGGCGACCATGAACTCCATCGGGTCCCAGCCCGGGTCGCGGCCGTCCCGGCGGCCGGTCAGCCACTCCGACCACGGCGCGTACGCCGACGGCCACAGCGCGTCCCCGCTGGGTCGCACGTGCACGAACACCGCGTTGTGGTGCTGCCGCACCGCCAGGTCCAGCCAGCCGCGGAACTCCGCCCGCGCCTGCTCCGCCGGCAGCCCGCGCCGGCTCGGCCAGTCGATGTTGTTCACCGTCGTGATCCACATCCCGCGTACCTCACGGGTCGCCCGGGCCGGCCGGCCGGCGCAGTCAGTACCGCCGGCGGCGAGGGCGGCCGCGTCGCGGGAGGCGGGCGGCCCGCCATCGCGGGCGGCCAGGTCCCGCACCGACCAGGCGCCGACCCCGGCCACCAGGGCGAGCGCCGCGACCACGGCGAGCCACGCCCGGACGCGGCGACGGCGGACGGGACGGACGGGCGGATCGACGGCGGACATCGCCCTAGTCTGCCCAGTACGGCCGGCGCGGGCACAACCGGTCCTGGCCGGCGGCGGCGTGGGGGAGCAGCGCGGGACGAGTCCCCAGCCTGATCGCCGCCGCGGATCTCGGGTGCGGGTGCGGCGGCGGTCTGCGTAGAGTGTCGCGGCATCGGCGTGTAGCTCAGCGAGGAGAGCACCGGGCTCGGGTCCCGGAGGGCGCGGGGGCGGGGCCCGCCACGCCGGCATGAGCGACAACGACATCCGGGCCGGCGGCGGCTTTCCGCTGGCTCAGCTGGGGCGCGCCCTGACGACCGCCGGGACGCACGAGGACCCGGCCACCCGGCAGCGGGCGGAGCTGCGGATCGGGCGCTGGCGGCAGGTGGTGGCCGGCATGGCCGCGGGACGGCTGGACATCGGTTCGCGTACCCCCGTCAAGGGCCTGCCCGCCTGGGTGACGCCGGAGGTGCTGCACGGCGGGTTCGCGACCGGGGAGCCGGCGGCGGGCGGCCCGCTGCGCCCCGACGAGGCCGACCAGGCGCGGCGGCTGGGCCTGCCGGCCGAGCGCCGGGCGCTGTTCTGGTCCTGGTTGACCGACGCGGGCCTGGCCGAGCTGAGCGCGTTGCTCGACAGCGGCCGCTACCGGGTGGCGTACGCGGAGGAGGCGGCGCTGCCGGCGGTGGCGTGGCTGCTGCGTGCCGGCGACCGCGACGGCGCCCTGGCCGTGCTGGACGAGATCGCGCCGTTCGCCGACCGGCTGCGGTTCACGCCGGCCCCGGCCGACCAGCACGCCGGCGACCCGGACGTGGTCTACCGGCAGACGGCCGGCGAGGTGCGCCGGTCCCTGGAGCAGCGGCAGCCGAACGCGCGGATCGAGACGATGCGTGAGGCGCTGACGGTGTGGAATCCCTTCGCCGACGACCTGCTGGCGCTGTGGTGCGAGACCCGCGACGGTGACCGGGTCGGCGCGGTCACGCCGGACGGCTGGCTGCCGCGGGCCGGACAGCTGCTGGCCCGCTACCGGCGCCTCGCCGCCGAGCATCCGCGCTGCGGCAAGCATCGCAACCGGAAGAGCAACATCGGCGTGCTGCGGAGCGCGCTGGAGCGGCGCGTGGCCGGCGCGGAGCTGACGCCGCGCGAGCGTGGCCTGGTGCAAAGCGTCGTCGACGCGATGCTGCGCAAGCGCGGCCGCCCGGGCAGTCCCGAGCACGCGGCGCGCCGCGAGCAGCAGGCCCGCGAGGCGGCGCTGCCCCGCCACCATCAGCTCGCGCGGCTGGTCGCCGTCCGGCTGGCCGCCCTGCCGCAGGACACCGGCATCGCCGACGTCGAGACCGTGCTGCGCCCGGTCGACGCCGGCGAGGCCCGGTCGGCGGGTGCGGTGGCGGGCTGGCCGGTGCCCCACCCGGTCGCGCGGATGGTGTCGCGTGCCGCCGCCGGCACCCTGGAGCAGCTGATCGACCGTGGCGTCATCGCCTCGGCGGAGGAGCTGGCCCGGCTCACCCCGCGGCTCGCGGCGGCGACCGCGGCCTCGGCATACCCGGACCCGGCCCTGCGCGTCCTGATGGACGCCACCTACCGCGCCTTCCGGGATCGCCGCTCCCTGTTGCTGCTGAACCTGGAGCATCAGGTACGCCTGGCCGAGCTGCCCTGGGTCCGGGCGGTCGCTTCCGCCCGGTTGGATACCAGCGACACCCGCGACCGGGCGACGCGCACCCTGGTCCGGCTGGCCTCCGCGGCGGTCCGCGGGTTCCCGGCCACGGTGCTGCCCAACCCGCTCGTCGGTGAGCTGGCGGCGCTGTCGAAGCAGGCGAACCGGCAGCTGCCGTGGGTCGAGGAGCTCGCGGCGGACATCTTCATGGGCACGTTCTCGGCGAAGTTCCTCCAGGCGGCCACCCTCGCCGGCGGGTGGCTCGCGGACAGCCCGTACGCGCGGTACTACGACATCGACTACCCGGCCATCGCCGCGATCGACGACGCCGGCAGCCGGCTGATCGGGCGGCCCCGGACCTCGGACGCCTTCGACCGGCTGTGCCGTGGTCGGGCCGGCACCTCCGGCAAGCGGCTGTGGTCGAGCGTCGCCGCCAACGGGATGATCATCGAGCAGGCGCAGATCCTGACCACCCACAACCTGGCCACCATCGTCGAGCTGGGTGTCGACCTGCCCGCGGCGGACCTCGCGGAACGCTGCCTGGACACCGTGCTGCGGTTGACCGAGCGCCTCCGGCACAACCCTCGTCCACTGGGGACCGTCAAGAACATCGCGTACGCGTGGCGGCAGATGCTGTTCTTCCTGTCGCTGTCCGCAGGGAAGGAGCAGACGGCCTTCCCGGCCTTCGCCGAGCAGCAACTGTCCACCCAGCCCGATTTCGTGCGGGCCCGGGCAGCGCCGGCGGTCGCCGGCCTCGCGCACGTCATCAGTGGTGGCACGTTCGACGCGGACGGCCGGGCCGGCGTCGGCCGGCGGCTGCTCGGTTGGTCCACGACGGAGCACTGGCTGCTCGCCCCGGGGCCTCGGGGCTGAGGTTCGGCGCCGCCGAAGGTGATGCGCTGTCCGTCGGTCGCTGCGCTGCGCGTGCTTTCCCGGCCACGCGAGCGGGTAGGGGACGCAGAGGCCGACGGAGGGGGACGACGACCATGACCGACACCTCGACGCAGCAGCAGACGGGGGAGCCGCCCGCCCCGCCGGTGCCCCGGTCGGCCGTGCGGGCCCGCCGCTCGGTGCTGCTGCTCTTCGTCATCATGGGCCTGGCCATCGGCGGCTGGTCCGCCCGCGTGCCGGACGTCCGGCACGCGGTCGGCGTCGGCAACACCGGCTGGGGACTGGCCAACATCGCCACCAACGCGGGGGAGCTGGTCTCCCTGGTCGTGGTCGCGGTGCTGATCAGCCGGATCAACACCCGCCGGCTGGCGTTGGCCGGTGCGGCGCTGATCCTGGTCAACGCGCCGCTGCTGGCCGCGTCCAGCACCATGGTGGCGCTGATCGCCGGGCTCGCCGTGTGGGGCTTCGCGGCCAACCTGCTGGCCACCCCGATGAACGCCCAGTCGGTCGAGGTGCAGAAGCGCTACGGGCGACCGATCCTGTCCACGTTCCACGCCGGGTTCAGCATCGGCATGCTGATCGGCGGCCTCTGCGGCACGGCGGCCGCCGCGGTCGGGCTGTCCCCGTCGGCGCAGATGGCGATCACCAGCGTCCTGCTGGGAGCGTTGCTGGTCGGCACCCACCGCTGGCTGCCGGACACGCCCCGGCAGGAGACGAAGGACGGGGAGGCCCGCCGCCGGCTGCGGGACCGGTTCACCCCGCAACTGCTGCTGCTCGCGGCGATCGCGTTCCTCGCCTCGTTCGTCGAGATGGCCGGCGCGCAGTGGAGCGCGCTGTACGCCACCGAGGTCGCCGGTGCCGCCGCGGTGCTGGCCGCCGCCACCTACACCTGCCTGTCGCTGGCCGCCACCGTCGCCCGGCTGGTCGGTGACCGGCTGGCCGGTCGGGTCGGGCGGGTCCGCTTCGTCCGGCTGTCCGCGCTGGTCGCCACCGTCGGTGTGGCGCTGCCGGTGGCGTACCCCCAGCCGGCCGCGGTCATGGCCGGCTTCGGGCTGCTCGGCTTCGGCCTGGCCTGCGTGACGCCGACGGTGCTCGGCTTCGCCGGCGACCAGCCCGGCCTGACCTCCGGCGAGGGGGTCTCCGTGGTGGCGATGGGCCAGTGGCCGGGGGCGTTGCTCGCGGCGCCGGTGATCGGGCTGCTCGCCGGTGCGCTGGACCTGCGCACCGCGTTCGTGGTGGTGGCGGTGCTGGCGCTGGTGATCGTGGCGTTGATCGGCCGGGTCCGGGCGGCGGCGCTGCCGAGCGAGGCGGCACAACCCTAGGACACGGGCGGCCGGTCGGGCGGCTCCGGCAGCCGTTCCATCCGGTTCCACCCCGACCAGCCGCGCTCGCGCATCAGCGCCCGCAGCCGATCCGTGCGTGGGTCGTGCTCGGCGGCCAGCGCGTCCAGCAGGTCCGGCAGGTCGTCCAGCGGCTCCTCCTCGGCGACCATGTCCCCCGAGCGGTACGCCTGCTCGGCCAGGGCGACCATGATGTCGGCCGCCTCCACCAACAGATCCTCCTGGGTCGTGTCGCTGTCGAAGATCTCGGACAGTACCCGGTAGAGCCGGACCACCTGCGGGTCCTCGAGCTGCGCCAGCTTCACCGGCATCCACTCGACGACCCGGTCGGGCCGGCGTGCCGCGACCAGGATCCACCCGTCCCGTTCGGCCGCCACCATCCGCTTCGACGCCCCGACCTCCCGGAGCCGGTCGAGGTACGCGGCCACCTCCGGGGGCAGCGCCAGGCCGTTCCCGGCGGTGAGCTGCGCGATCTGCGTGCGGCTGGCCTGCAACCGGTCGATCTCGTCGCGCAGCTGCCGGTCGATCCGCCGCACCGCCTCGGCGAAGGTGGCCGCGTCGGCCTCGAGCATCCGGCTGATCTGCGCCAGCGGCACGCCGGCGTCGGCGAGGGTGCGGATCTTGATGAGGGACACGACCGCCGTCGCGCCGTACCGCCGGTAGCCCGAGGAGTCCCGTTCCGGCTCGGGCAGCAGCCCGATCTGGTGGTAGTGCCGCACCGCGCGCACGGTGACCCCGGCGTACGAGGCCAGTTGCCCGATCGTCAGCATGCGGTAGATCCTGCCCTCACTCGTCCGGGCCGGTCAGGAAATTTTGCGCCGATAGGCGAGCACGGCGAGCGTGTAGCCGACGACCAGGATGCCGGCGCACCAGGCCAGGGCGGTCCAGATGTCGGCGCCGACCGGCTGCTGGGCGAAGAGCGCCCGGATCCCGTTGACGATCGCGGTGACCGGCTGGTGCTCGGCGAACGCGCGCACCGGGCCGGGCATGGACTCGGTGGGTACGAAGGCCGAACTGACGAACGGCAGGAAGATGAGCGGGTAACCGAAGGCGCTCGCCCCGTCGAGGGACTTCGCGGTCAGCCCGGGGATCACGGCGAGCCAGGTCAGCGCCAGGGTGAACAGGACCATCACGCCGGCCACCGCGAGCCACCCCAGCACGCTCGCCCCGGTGCGGAAACCCATGACGAGAGCGACGCCGACGACGACCACGAGCGAGATCAGGTTGGCCACCAGCGAGGTCAGCACGTGCGCCCACAGCAGGGACGAGCGGGCGATCGGCATGGACTGGAAGCGGTCGAAGATGCCGCCCTGGATGTCCAGGAAGAGCCGGTAGGCGGTGTAGGAGATGCCGGACGCGACCGTCATGATCAGGATTCCGGGCAGCAGGTAGTTCACGTACGAGTCGGAGCCGGTCTGGATCGCGCCGCCGAAGACGTAGACGAAGAGCAGCAGGAAGGCGATCGGCATGATCGCGGTGGTGATGATGGTGTCCGGGCTGCGGGCGATGTGGCGCAGCGAACGGCCCAGCAGGACGGCGGTGTCGCCGAGGAAGTGCGTGGTCATCGGTTTTCCTTGTCGGTCCGGGCGCCGACGACGCTGAGGAAGACGTCCTCCAGGGTCGGCTGCTTTTCGACGTACTCGACCCGGGCGGGCGGGAGGAGCTGCTTGAGTTCCGCGAGGGTGCCGTTCACGATGATCCGGCCCTGGTGCAGGACGGCGATCCGGTCGGCGAGCTGCTCCGCCTCCTCGAGGTACTGCGTGGTGAGCAGCACCGTGGTGCCGCCCGCGGCCAGTTCCCGGACGGCCTGCCACACCTCGAGGCGCCCCTCCGGGTCCAGCCCGGTCGTCGGCTCGTCGAGGAAGATGACCGGCGGATCGCCGATGAGGCTCATCGCGATGTCGAGGCGGCGGCGCATGCCACCGGAGTAGGTGGCCACCCGTCGGCCGCCCGCCTCGGCCAGCGAGAAGCGCCGCAGCAGGTCGTCCGCGATCGGGCCCGGGTCCTTGAGGTGCCGGAGCCGGGCGACCAGGACGAGGTTCTCCCGCCCGGTGAGGATGGCGTCGACCGCCGCGAACTGGCCGGTGAGACTGATGGAGCGGCGTACGTCGCCGGCCTGGGTGGCCACGTCGAACCCGGCGACCCGGGCGGTCCCCGCGTCGGCCTTGAGCAGCGTGGACAGAATCCGCACCATCGTGGTCTTGCCCGCCCCGTTGGAGCCGAGCAGGGCGAAGATGCTGCCCCGCGCGACGTCGATGTCCACGCCGCGCAGCACCGTCAGATCCTTGAACGATTTCTCCAGGCCGCGTACCTGGATGGCCGGCTCGTGGGCCGGATGTGTTGCCGGAACGCTCATGCCAGCCAGCATGGAGGGTTGACGTAGCGTCAAGGTCAAGCCGCGGTGCGGGCCGGATTCGTCGGGGTGCCGCCGGTCGGGCCGGTCAGGGCCGGTAGCGGTAGCCCATGCCCGGTTCGGTGATCAGGTGTCGGGGGCGGGCGGGGTCGTCCT
The DNA here is from genome assembly GCF_000982955.1 of Micromonospora sp. HK10. GTDB lineage: Bacteria > Actinomycetota > Actinomycetes > Mycobacteriales > Micromonosporaceae > Micromonospora. The sequence goes on from NZ_KQ058850.1 coordinate 76,956, forward strand.
CGAGCTTGCGCCGCAGCTGGGCCATGTACTGGCGCAGGTAGTTCGTCTCCTGCTGGTATTCCGGGCCCCACACGTCGTGCAGGAGCTGCCGCTGGCTGATCAGCTTGCCGGGGTGGCGCAGCAGCTTGTCGAGCATCGCCCACTGGGTGGGGGTGAGTCGCACCTCGACGCCGTCGTCGCGGGTGACGGTGCGGTCGGCGAGGTTGATCGTGTGCCGACCCACCCGGGCGGTGGGCGTCGCAGCGGCCCCGGTGCCGTCGGCCGGTGTCGCGGTCAGCCGGCGGGTGACCGCGCGGATGCGGGCGAGCAGTTCGTCGACGCCGAAGGGCTTGGTGACGTAGTCGTCGGCGCCGGCGTCGAGGGCGGCCACCTTGTCCTCGCTGCCGGCCCGGCCGGAGAGCACGATGATCGGCACGGTGGTCCACCCGCGCAGGCCGCTGATGACGTCGACGCCGTCGATGTCGGGCAGGCCCAGGTCGAGCACCACCAGGTCCGGCGGATGGCTGGCGGCGGCCCTGAGCGCCGCCGTGCCGGTGTCGGCGACCTGGACGTCGTAGCCGCGGGCGCGCAGGTTGATCCGCAGGGCGCGCAGGATCTGCGGTTCGTCGTCGACGACCAGGATGCGGATCATTCCGGCGGCCCTTCCGCGCTCGTCGGTGCGGCAGCGGGCAGTCGGAGCACCATGGTGAGGCCGCCGCCGGGGGTGGTCTCGGGGGTGATGCTGCCACCCATCGCCTCGGCGAGGCCGCGGGACAGCGCCAGTCCGAGGCCGACGCCGGTGGTGTTGTCCCGGTCGCCGAGCCGCTGGAACGGCAGGAAGACGTGCTCCCACTGGTCCTCGGGGATGCCGGGGCCGGTGTCGATGACCCGCAGCTCGACCTGCCCGGCGTGCGCGCTGGCGGTGATGGTGGGCGGCCGGTCGGGTGGGCTGTGGCGCAGCGCGTTGGCGACGATGTTGACCAGGACCCGCTCGACCAGGCCCGGGTCGGCGTGCGCGGCGGGCAGGTCGGCCGGGATGTCGGTGGTGACGTCGGTGGCGGGCGGGCCCAGCTCGTCCAGGGCGCGGGGCACGACGTCCTCCATGCCGACGGGCACGGCGGTGACGCCGAGCGCCCCGGCCTGGAGCCGGCTCATGTCGAGCAGGTTCGCGACGAGGCGGCCGAGCCGGTCGAGGGACTCGTCGGCGGTGGCCAGCAGTTCTGCCTGGTCGTCGGAATCGAAGTCGATGTCGGGGCTGCGCAGGCTGGACACCGCGGCCTTGGCGGAGGCCAGCGGCGTACGCAGGTCGTGGCTGACCGCGGCGAGCAGTGCGGTGCGCATCCGGTCGGCCTCGGCCAGCGGCCGGGCGGTGGCCGCCTCCTCGGCGAGGCGTTCCTGGCGCAGCGCGAGGGCGGCCTGCGCGGCGAACGCCTCGACCACCCGGCGGTCGGCGGCCTCCAGCCGCCGCCCGGACAGCACGACAGTGAGCCGGTCGTCCACCGGTACGGCGGTCTCGCCCGCGCTGGGGCTGCCGGGTGGCGCGTCGCCGACGCCGGCCACCACCCGCCACGCGCTCTCCTCGCGAGCCCGGGTGGGGCGGCCCTCGGCCCCGGCGGTCAGCTCGAGCACGCTGACCGCGCGCAGCCCGAAGGTCTCCCGGAGCTGGTCCAGCAGCGCGGGCAGCGGCCGTTCCCCGCGGAGCACGCCGCCGGCCACGGTGGCGAGGGTCTGCGCGTCGGCGGACGCCCGTGCCGCCTCGCGGGTACGCCGGGCGGCCACGTCGACCACCCAGCTCACCGCGACGGCCACGCCGACGAAGACGCCGAGGGCGAGCAGGTTGTCCGCCTCGGCGATGGTCAGGGTGTGGTACGGCGGGGCGAAGAACCAGTTGAGCAGCAGGGAGCCGCCGAGCGCGGCGACCAGCGCGGGCCACCGGCCACCGACCAGTGCCACCCCCACCACGCCGGCGAGGAAGAGCAGGATGTCGTTGGTCAGCGTGAGGTCCGGCAGGACCTGCAGCAGCGACGTGAGCAGCGGCAGGCCCAGCCCGGCGAGCGCGAACCCGAGCAGCCGGCGCCGGCGCGACAGCGCCGCCGGCACCCCGGCCGCCCGCCGGCCCCGGCCCGCCTGGGGATGGGTGACCAGGTGTACGTCGATGGCGCCGGACAGCGCCGTGGTGGTGACCCCGACGCCGCGGGAGAACACCTGGGCGAAGCGACCGCGCCGGCTGGCGCCCAGTACGAGCTGGGTGGCGTTCACGCCGCGGGCGAACTCCAGCAGCGCGGCCGGGATGTCGGTGCCGAGCACCTGGTGGTAGGTGCCGCCCAGGCTCTCGGTGAGGACCCGCTGGCGGGCGAGCTGGGCGGGGTCGGCGCCGGCCAGGCCGTCGCTGCGGGCCACGTGCACGGCGAGCAGGTCGGCGCCCTTGCTGCGGGCGGCGATCCGGGCCGCCCGGCGGACGAGGGTTTCGCCCTCGGGGCCGCCGGTGAGCGCCACGACGACCCGCTCCCGGGCCTCCCAGGTGGCGGAGATGCCCTGCTGGGCCCGGTACCGGTCGAGCTGCTCGTCGACCTTGTCGGCCAGCCAGAGCAGCGCCAACTCGCGCAGCGCGGTGAGGTTGCCGACCCGGAAGTAGTTGCCCAGCGCCGCGTCGATCTTGTCGGGGCGGTAGATGTTGCCGTGCGCCATCCGCCGCCGCAGCGCCTCCGGGGTCATGTCGACCAGTTCCACCTGCTCGGCGGCGCGTACGACCTCGTCGGGCACGGTCTCCCGCTGGGTGGTGCCGGTGATCTGGGCGACCACGTCGTTGATCGACTCGAGGTGCTGGACGTTGACTGTCGACAGCACGCTAATCCCGGCGTCGAGGAGTTCCTGCACGTCGCGCCAGCGCTTGTCGTGCCGGCAACCTGGCACGTTGGTGTGCGCCAGCTCGTCGACCACCGCGACCTCGGGGCGGCGGGCGAGCAGCGCGTCGAGGTCCAGCTCGGTGAACTCGGCGCCCCGGTAGGTGATCGTGCGGCGGGGCACCTGCTCCAGGTCGCCGATCATGGCCGCGGTGTGCGGGCGGCCGTGCGTCTCGACCAGCCCGATCACCACGTCGGTGCCGCGCTCGGCGCGGCGCTGTGCCTCCTCCAGCATGGCGTAGGTCTTGCCCACGCCCGGGGCGGCGCCCAGATAGATGCGCAGTTCTCCGCGGGACACGCAGCCGATCCTTCCTGGTCACGGGGCCACTGGCGAGGCGGTCCGGCACACCGCCTCACCCGGCGGCGACCCGCCCGCCGGGCCGGGCCGGCACGACGGCCGGCCCGACCCGGGCACGGGGGTCAGCGGGCGGGGAACCGCTCGTCGAGGGCGAGGTTGAGGGCCAGCACGTTGACCGCCGGCTCGCCCAGGAAGCCCAGCGACCGGCCCGAGGTGTGCTGCTCGACCAGGCGACGGATCGCCGTCGGGTCCGCGCCCCGCTCCCGCGCCACCCGGGCCACCTGGATCTCGGCGTACGCCGGGCTGATGTGCGGGTCGAGGCCGCTGCCGCTGGCGGTGACTGCATCGGCGGGTACCGCCGGCTCGGCGGGGGCGTCGCCGCGGATCGGGGTGACGATCCCGCCGGCGGCCACGTAGTCGACGCCCGGCTCCGCCGGCACCACCGGCACGCCCCGGTAGGTGCTCAGGAACGGCGTGGCCGGGGCGGCCTGGTTGACGCTGACCACCCGGGTGATCCGGCCGGTGAGCCCGTCGGCGCGGAACACCGCGAGCACCGCGCCGACGCCGTCCGCCGTGCAGTACGGGCGCCGCCCGTCGACCCCGTCGAGCTCACCGACGGCCCTGCTGCGCGCGCAGACCTGGGTGAGCAGGCTCGGCGTCGACTGCGCCGGGTCGGTGGCGATGGTGTCGACGACGCTTTCCGGGCCGAGGTTGCTGGCGGCTGTGGCGGTGGGGTCATAGCCGTCCCCGGCCGCCGAGGGGCGGGACTGGAAGTAGCGCGGGACGGGGTGGCCGTCGGCGTCGGTGAACGCCTGGCCGATCAGCGCGCTGCCGACCGGCGTGCCTCCGGCGCGGACGAGCGACCCGTCGGCCCGGTTGGCCAGGCCGGGGAGCCGGCCGACGGCGACCAGGGCGAGCGGGTACGCCAGGCCGAGCAGGACGGTGAAGACCAGCAGCGCGCGCAGGGCGGCGAGGTGGTGGGCGAGCCAGGTGGGTAGGCGCATCACGAGATCCCCGGAATGAACTGGATGAGCAGGTCGATGAGCTTGATGCCGAGGAACGGCACGATGATGCCACCGAGGCCGTAGATCAGCAGGTTGTGGCTGAGCAGCGTCGCGGCGGCTGCCGGCCGGTACCGCACGCCCCGCAGGGCCAGCGGGATCAGCGCCACGATGACCAGCGCGTTGAAGATCACCGCGCTGAGGATCGCCGACTCGGGGCTGGCCAGCCGCATGACGTTCAGCGTGTCCAGACTCGGGTAGAGGCCGGCGAACATGGCCGGGATGATCGCGAAGTACTTCGCGATGTCGTTGGCGATGCTGAACGTCGTCAACGCGCCCCGGGTGATCAGCAACTGCTTGCCGATCTCCACGATCTCGATGAGCTTGGTGGGGTCGGAGTCGAGGTCGACCATGTTGCCGGCCTCCTTCGCGGCCGACGTGCCGGTGTTCATGGCCACGCCCACGTCGGCCTGGGCGAGCGCCGGCGCGTCGTTGGTGCCGTCGCCGGTCATGGCGACCAGCCGGCCGCCCTCCTGCTCCTTCTTGATCAGGGCGAGCTTGTCCTCCGGCGTGGCCTCGGCGAGGAAGTCGTCCACGCCGGCCTCGTCGGCGATGGCCTTCGCGGTACGCGGGTTGTCGCCGGTGATCATCACGGTGCGGATGCCCATCCGGCGCATCTCGTCGAACCGCTCCCGCATCCCGGCCTTCACCACGTCCTTGAGGTGGATGACCCCGAGCGCGCGGGCCGGCTGGCCCGCGACGTGCTCGGCCACCACGAGTGGCGTGCCGCCGGTGCCGCTGATCGCGTCCACGATCTCCCCGACCTGGGCGGTGGGATGCCCGCCGTTGTCGCGTACCCACGTCATCACCGCCGCCGCGGCACCCTTGCGGACCCGGCGGGCCGGGCCGGCAGCGGGGGTGAGGTCGACGCCGCTCATCCGGGTCTGCGCGGTGAACGGCACGAACGTGGCGTGCGGGATCAGGCCCGGCTCCCGCTCCCGCAGGCCGAACTCGTTCTTGGCCAGCACCACCACCGAGCGGCCCTCGGGCGTCTCGTCGGCGAGGCTGGACAACTGTGCGGCGTCGGCCACCTCGGCGGCGGTGACCGCCGCCACCGGCAGGAACTCGGCGGCCTGCCGGTTGCCCAGGGTGATGGTGCCGGTCTTGTCGAGCAGCAGCGTGGTGACGTCGCCCGCCGCCTCGACCGCGCGGCCGCTCATCGCCAGGACGTTGCGCTGCACGAGCCGGTCCATGCCGGCGATGCCGATCGCCGACAGCAGCGCCCCGATGGTGGTGGGGATGAGGCAGACCAGGAGCGCGACCAGCACCACCCCGGTGACCCCGGTGCCGGTGATCGCCCCGGAGTCCGGCGCGGCGGCCTGGTAGCCCTTCGAGAAGATCGCCAGCGGCTGCAGCGAGACCACCGCGAGCAGGAAGATGATCGTGAGCGCGGCGAGCAGGATGTTCAGCGCGATCTCGTTCGGGGTCTTCTGCCGGTTCGCCCCCTCGACCAGGGCGATCATGCGGTCGATGAAGCTTTCGCCCGGCTTCTGCGTGATCCGTACGATGATCCGGTCGGAGAGGACGCGGGTGCCGCCGGTGACCGCGCTGCGGTCGCCGCCGGACTCCCGGATCACCGGGGCGGACTCGCCGGTGATGGCCGACTCGTCGACGCTGGCGATCCCCTCCACCACGTCGCCGTCACCGGGGATGATGGTCCCGGCCTCGACCAGCACGATGTCGCCGGGGCGCAGCTGCGGCGCCGGGACGGCCTCGTCCCGGTAGGCGTTCGGGGCGGCGCCGGGCGTCCAGCCGACCAGCCGGGTGGCGACGGTGTCCTTCTTGGCCTGCCGCAGGGTGGCCGCCTGCGCCTTGCCCCGGCCCTCGGCGACCGCCTCGGCGAGGTTGGCGAAGAGCACGGTCAGCCAGAGCCAGATCCCGATCACGATCGCGAACACCGACGGGTCGGCGATGGCGAGGACGGCGGTGAAGGCGGCGCCGATCTCGACGATCAGCATCACCGGGTTGCGCCAGAGGGTGCGCGGGTCGAGCTTGCGCAGCGCGTCCGGCAGGGAGCGGACCAACTGCCGGGGGTCGAGCAGGCCACCACCGGCCCGGTCGCCCTGGGTGGCCGGCGTGCCGGCGGTCGCCGCGTCGGCGGTGCCGTGCGGTGCCGGCGTGGACGGGGTCATGTCCTTCTCTCTCATGGTGGTCACAGCCCTTCGGCCAGCGGGCCGAGCGCGAGGGCGGGCAGGAAGGTCAGCGCCACGAGGACCACCGTGACGCCGACGACCATGCCGACGAAGAGCGGCCGGTGGGTCGGCAGGGTGCCCTCCGAGGCGGGCGCGGGCGCCTGGCGGGCCAGCGACCCGGCCAGGGCAAGAACGAAGATGATCGGGAGGAACCGGCCGAGCAGCATGCACAACCCCAGCGCGGTGTCCCACCAGGTGGTGTTCACGGTGATGCCGGCGAAGGCGGAGCCGTTGTTGTTGCTCGCCGAGGTGAACGCGTAGAGCACCTCGGACAGACCGTGCGGGCCGACGTTGAGCGCTGTCGAGTTGTTGCCGCTGGCGAACGCCGCCGCCGTGCCGACCAGGACCAGCGCCGGGGTGATCAGGAAGTACAGCGAGGCGAACCTGATCTCGCGGGAGCCGATCTTCTTGCCCAGGTACTCCGGGGTGCGGCCGACCATCAGACCGGCCACGAAGACGGTGATCACCGCCAGGATCAGCAGGCCGTAGAGGCCGGAGCCGACGCCGCCGGGCGCGACCTCGCCGAGCATCATGTTGAGCATGGTCATCATGCCGCCGAGCGAGGTGAACGAGTCGTGGAACGAGTTCACCGCGCCGGTGGAGGTGAGCGTCGTGGCCGCGGCGAAGGTCGCCGAGTTGGACACGTCGAAGCGCACCTCCTTGCCCTCCATCGCGGCGCCGACCGCCTGCGGCACCGTGCCGTGCCCGGCCAGCTCGAAGACGTTGGTGAGGGCGACGCTGGCCAGCGCGAGGATGGCCATCACGGCCGCGATTGCGTACCCCTGCCGGTTCTGCCCGACCATCCGACCGAAGACCCGGGGCAGGCTGAACGGGATCACCAGGATCAGGAAGATCTCCAGCCAGTTCGTCCACGAGGTGGGGTTCTCGAACGGATGGGCGCTGTTGACGTTGTAGAAGCCACCGCCGTTGGTGCCCAGCTCCTTGATGACCTCCTGGCTGGCCACCGGGCCGCCGGTGATCGTCTGCGTGCCGCCGGTCAGCGTGCTCACCTCGGTGCCGCCGGACAGGTTCTGCACCGCACCGCCGATCATCAGGGCCAGCCCGCCCAGCACCGCGACCGGCAGCAGGATCCGCAGGACGATGCGGGTCAGGTCGACCCAGAAGTTGCCCAGCTCGCCGGTGCGACTGCGGGCGAAACCGCGGACCAGCGCCACCGCGACCGCGATACCGACGGCGGCGGAGACGAAGTTCTGCACCGCGAGGCCGGCCATCTGCACCAGGTGGCCCATGGTCGACTCACCGGAGTACGACTGCCAGTTGGTGTTGGTCACGAACGAGACCGCGGTGTTCCACGCGCCGTGCGGCGGCACCGCGGGCAAGCCCAGCGACAACCACAGGTGCTGCTGCACCCGCTGGAAGGCGTAGAGGAACAGGATCGAGACGGCGGAGAAGGCCAGCACGCTGCGGGCGTACACGCCCCAGGACTGCTCGGCGACCGGGTTGACCCCGACCAGGCGGTATAGGCCCCGCTCCAGCCGGGACGGCCGGGTGCCCGACACCGCGCGGAACAGGTGGTCGCCGAACGGCCTGTGGACCGCGACCAGGGCCCCGATCAGCGACAGGACGAAGATGACGCCGGCTGTTGTCGTGGTCATCAGAAGCGCTCCGGGAACAGCAGGGCGGCGACCAGGAACACACCGAGGCCGACCGCCAGCACCAGGCCCACGGCGTTGACGGCGTTCACCGCTTCTCCACCGCCCGCACCACCACGGCGAGCGCTGCGAACAGCGCCACCGTCAAGACCACGAACACCACGTCAGACACGGCTGACTCCCCTTACCGGCAATGAGTTCGTCACGGCCGCCAACCGGCCGCGCCGGGCAATCAAAGCCCCGGGGCGACCGGCCGGACAGGGGCGTTAACGCAACCATCACGCCGGCCGGCGGATTCTTGACGCGGTTTTGACGCCGGCCCGTCGAGCACGTGAAACGGGTCACCGGCGGTGCGGGCGAGCGGCGCGGCAGGGCGTCGGCCCGGGCGGATGCCCGACATGAGCCACCTCGATGATCCCGGGCAGGCCCGGCGCCGGTACGGGTGGGTCCGCCGGAGGCGGGCGGGCCGGTCGGGGCGCCGGTCGGGCCCGCCGGGGCAGGTCGAGGCGCCCGGCCGGGTGTGGGTCGGACTGGCCGGGCGAGGTGCGGAAGGTGGGACCCTATGCCTGGGCGTCGAGGTCGCGCACGGCGTAGCGGAGGTGCTCCCACTCCTCGTCGAAGATCACGTAAAGGCAGTGCCGGACCGGCTCCTCGTGCTCCGGCGACCAGGCGGTCGGCCGGGGCTCGGCGAGCAGTTCCGGCGTGACGTCGCGGAGGAAGTCCCGGACCATGGCCTGCCGCCCGGCCCGCAGCTCGAGCACCTCGGCGAAGCTCGGCTGCGCGGTGGCGAAGACGGACATGTCGAAGCCGTCCGTCTCGTACTCGGCGTGCGGCTGCCCGAGCGGATGGAAGGGCTGCGGCCGGCGCAGGATCGCCTTGCCGAGCCAGGCGTCGGTGGCGAACGCGAGGTGGCGCAGGGTCTGCGCGAATGACCACTCGCCGTCGACCGAGACGTCGACGGCGCCCTCGGGCATGGCCACGGCCCGCTCGACCACGGCCGCCCAGGCGTGTTCGAGCTTTGCCCACGCCGTGCGCAGGCCCTCGGGATCCGGGGCGTGCCGCAGCTCCCGTCCCGGAAACCGCCGGTTGAGTTCGGCCTCGACGAGCGGTACGACGTCGACGGAGTTGACCACCAGCGGACCGTCCGTCAGCCAGGGCGCGTCGATGTCGAGCCCGCGCACGTCGACGCCGCGCATCACCGCGCCGGCCAGGGTCGAGCTGCGGAAGCGCGCGCCCTGTAGGTCCCGGTCCACGAAGCTCGTGCTGTCGCCCTGGGCCACGGCGCTCTCCCTCCGGTCCGCGATCGCGTCCGTCGGCGATCGCGGCGATGCTAGCCGGCGGGTCCGACAGGAACGCTCGGACGCCGACGGCCGGTGCCGCCGGCGTCGACCCGGACGCGGTGATCGACCCAGCTCGCTGTGCCTGTTCCTCGGTCGTGAACTGGGGCAATCTACGATCTCCTGGTGAGCCTCGGCCTGGACCTGCACCTCGACCTGTCACCCGTCCGGCCCGGGCGGTCGTTGGAGGCGGCGCTGCGCGCCGCCATCCTCGACGGCCGGCTCGGCCCGGACACCCGGTTGCCCGCGGCCCGGACGCTCGCCGCCGACCTCGGCATCAGCCGCAACACGGTGGCCGACGTGTACGCGCAGCTCGCCGCCGAGGGCTGGCTCGAATCGCGGGTCGGCGCGGGCACCTGGGTCTCCGGCCAGACCCCGTCGTACGTCCAGGCGGGGCTGCGCCAACGGACGGTCCGGCGGCGCTGGGTCGACCTGCGGGGCGGGATACCGGACACCGCCGGGTTCGCCCGCCGGGAGTGGGCGTCCGCGGCACGCCAGGCGGCCCTGGACGTCACCACCGCCGAGCTCGGCTACCCCGACCCGGCCGGCACCACGCGGCTGCGCGCCGCGCTGACGTCGTACCTGGCCCGCACCCGGGGCGTCGCGGTCGAGCGGGAACGGGTCATGGTCGGCCAGGGCTTCGGGGAGCTGCTCGTGCTGCTGTGCCGGGCCCTGCGCCAGCGTGGCGCGACCCGGATCGCCGTGGAGGAGTACGGCCACGACACCCACCGCCGGCTGATCGCCGGGACCGGCATGACGCCCGTACCGCTGCCGGTCGACGACGACGGCGCCGACGTCCAGCTCCTGGCGCAGCTCGACGTGTCGGCGGTGCTGCTCACGCCCGCCCACCAGTTCCCGGTCGGCGTGCCGCTGGCCGCCGACCGGCGCCGCTGGCTCGTCGGCTGGGCGGAGCGGCACGACGCCGTCGTCATCGAGGACGACTACGACGGCGAGTTCCGCTACGACCGGCGGGCGATCGGCGCGCTCCAGTCCCTGGCGCCCGAGCGGGTCGCGTACCTGGGCACCGCCAGCAAGGCGGTGGCGCCGGCCGTCGGCCTGGCGTGGGGAGTGCTGCCCAGCTGGCTGCTGCCCGACGTGCTGGAGCAGCGGGCGCTCTCCGGGGGGCAGCCGGCGGCGCTGCACCAACTGGCGCTCGCCAGGTTCGTCGAGGCACACGACTACGACCGCACCGTGCGGCGGCTGCGCGCCACCTACCGGTCGCGTCGCCGGCGGCTGGAGGAGGTGGTCGCGGATCAGCTTCCCGGTTGCGAGGTGACCGGTCTCGCTGCCGGCCTCCAATGCCTGCTCACGCTGCCCGCCGGGAGGACCGAGGAGATGGTGGAGCAGGAAGCCGCCGCGCGCGGGCTGTGGCTGGAGGGCCTGGGCTCCTTCCACTTCGGACCGGAGCGGAAGCCGGCCGGGCCGGCCCTGGTGATCGGGTACGGCGGCCCGACCCCGGGACAGTACGAGACGGCGCTCGAACTGCTGGTGGCGAGCATCCGGGGCGGTGCCCGACCGCCAGCAGATTGACCCAGGACTCAGTCGCCGGATTGCCCCAGCAACCTGGTGCGATCGAGCCCTAGCGTGCTGGGCATGACAGCGACTGACTACGTACCGATCCCGGCGCGTCTCGATTTCGACGCTCTCGTGCCCGCCTTCGCCCGCGCCGTGAACGACCTCGACGAGGCCGCCACGGCCGAGCTCGACCGGGCCGGCATCGACCCGGCGCTGCGCGAGCTGGTGCGGCTGCGCGCGTCCCAGCTCAACGGCTGCGCCTACTGCGTCGACATGCACGCCCGCGCCGCCCGCCGGGCCGGCGTCACGCCGCAACGGGTGGACGCCGTCGCCATCTGGTCCGACTCCAACCTGTTCACCGCCGCCGAGCGGGCCGCCCTCCACTTCGCCGAGGACGTCACCCTGCTCGCCAGCACGAAGGTGCCGGCGTCGACCATCGAAGCCCTCGCCAAGGCGTACGGGGAGGAGGGCGCCGCGGCGCTCCTCACCCTGGTCATCGCGATCAACACCTGGAACACGATCGGGGTGACCACCCGCTGCTGGCCGACCGCCATCCGCCGGCACGACTGACGGGGGCCCGAACCAGCGGTACGACCGGGACCCCCGGGTCCGCCGGGATGGCGTCAGCCGAGCCCGCGGTCCCGTTCCATGCCACGGAGGCGCACATGAATCACCTGGACGCGGCGGTGCTGGTGGTCGGCACCGCCGCCGCGCTGGACCTCCTGGTCACGCTGGCGCTGATCCGTCCGGTCGCTCCCGGCGTTCAGCGAGATGGACGCGGGTGGCCGGGTGCGCCGGGTGGCCCATCGCGCTCGGCGCCGGACGGCCGGTGACGGCGCGCCGCAGGGCTGCTCAACTCGCCGTCGGATGGCAAGCTCCTGTCTCGTGATCGATGACTTCGCTGCGGACCATCCGCGCGGCCCGCTCAGGACGACGGGTCGGGCGCTGGTCGGGAAGCCGGCCGGGGGCGCCCCGAGACACGCGGATCCGGTGGAGGTCGGCCGGTGAGGGCGGTCATCGTCGCGGCCGCGGTCGCGTTCCTCATCTCGCTGGTCGCCACGCCGGTGGCGGTCCGCGTCTTCACCGCGCTCAAGGCCGGCCAGCCGATCCGATCCATCGGGCTCGCCAGCAACCAGGGCAAGACAGGCACGCCCACGATGGGCGGTGTCGTCTTCATCGTGGCGACCGTCTTCGCCTACGTCGCCGGGCATCTCGCCCTGAGCACCCTGCCCGAACGGCAGATCGCGCAGGAGGGGCCGACCATGACGGCCCTGGTGCTGCTCGGGCTGTTCGTCTTCTGCGGCGCGGTGGGCTTCTTCGACGACTTCCTCAAGGTGCGCCGGCGCAACTCCGACGGACTCTCCGCCCGGGGCAAGCTGCTCGGCCAGGCGATCGTCGGCGGCGGGTTCGCCGTCGCCGCGCTCTACGTGCCGAGCACCAACGGCCAGACCGTGGCCAGCGAGCACATCTCGCTCATCCGCGACATCAGCTGGCTGGACGTCGGCAAGGTCGGTGCGGTCATGGGCTTCGTCTTCGTGATCATGGCGATGTCGAACGGCGTGAACCTCACCGACGGCCTCGACGGTCTGGCCACCGGCGCCTCGATCCTGGTGTTCGGCGCGTACGCGCTGATCGGCTTCTGGCAGTACCGGCACTGGTGCGCCGACGACGCGTACGCCCGGGTGAACGACTACTGCTACCAGGTCCGGGATCCCCTGGAGATCGCCATGATCGCGGCGGCGGCCGCCGGCGCCTGCGTGGGCTTCCTGTGGTGGAACGCCTCCCCGGCGCGGATCTTCATGGGTGACGTGGGCTCGCTGGGGCTCGGTGGCCTGATTGGCGGGCTCGCCGTGGCGACCCGCACCACGCTGCTTTCCATCCTGATCGGCGGGCTCTTCGTCATCATCACGACGACCTGGGTGATCCAGATCGTCTCGTACCGGACCACCGGTAGGCGGGTCTTCCGGATGGTGCCGTTGCACCACCACTTCGAGTTGGGCGGCTGGAGCGAGGTCAACATCGTGGTCCGGTTCTGGATCGTCGCCGGCGTCGGCGTGGCGGTCGGCCTGGGCCTGTTCTACTCGGATTTCCTGGCGGCCGTCGGATAGCAGCCGCACCGGCCGGTCAGGCGAGACCGAGCCGGTGCAACGCGCCGGCCACGAACCCGCGGACCGACCGGTCCCAGCCCGGTACGTCGGCATCGAAGTCCGAGGTCCGGGCCTCGGTGAGCACGTCAAGGGCCAGGTCGGGTAGTTCCTCGCCGAGCCGGTAGGCCAGCCCCACCGCGGCCGTGACCCGGACGATCGCGGCGGGCGCGGAGAGCAGCTCGTAGAGGCAGGCGTCGATCCGCGCCGAGCTGACCGGACAGTGGCCGAGGGTCAGGTTGGCGCTGGCCCGGGCGGCGGCGCCCGCCTCGCTGTCCGGCACCGCGACAAGCCCGGCCAGCGCCGCGTCGTCGGGCGTGAACCAGGCGAGCAGTTCGGCGGCGTACGCGGCCAGCCGCGGGTCCGGATCGGTGAGCCAGCGGAGGTACCGGTCGGTGTGCCGGGCTCCGGCATGGAAGGCGTCGGCCTCCCAGCGGACCGCCACGCCGTCGGCCACTTCCGCGGCCTCCTCGTGCTCGAACAGGTCTTCGGCCTCCAGGTGCCGCTCCACCAGCGCCACCTGCTCGTCGGTGACCCCCTCGGCGGCGGCGAAGGTCCGCCGCGGATCGAACGGCAACTCGTCGTCGCGCCGGTCACCGACCACCACCGAGCGCAGCAGGTCGGCCACCGCCGCCCGGTCCGGGGTGTCCGGGTCGTCGATGAGCGCTACCAGGAACGGCACCACGTGGCAGCTGGCCCCCCACCGCGTGCCCTGGTGGTAGACGTTGCCGAACAGGGCGGACAGCGCGCCGTGCCGGACCGGGACCTCCGCCGAGCGCAGCGCCCGCAACTGCTCCGGTACGTCGACGGCCGGCCCGTACGCGTGGTGCAGCGACTCCCAGGGGATCTCGTTCAGCCCGGCAAGGGGGTCGGTCAGTTGCTCCATCCAGCGGTTCTATCAACAACCGAAGCGAGTCGTGGGATCAACCTCCCGCCCGGCCTCCGTATCGTGACCGGACGGGCGGACGTTCAGCGGCGGGTGCGCAGGGCTTCCGGTGCGCGGTGGACGCCTGGGCCGCCCCGGGCGGGCGGCCGGTGACGATCAACCGGGCCGGTGGCCGTCCGGGTGCCGCGCTATCACGTCTACCGGTTCCCCGGCCGCAAGCCGTTCAGCGCGACCCGCTCGCTGCGGCAGGAGTGGCGCATCTGCGCACACCTGCACCCGCGGGGCTTCCCGGTGGCGGAGCCGCTGGAACTGGTGGAGACCGCGGCGGGCCCGGTCCTGGTGTCCCGCTTCCTGCCCGGTGAACCGGCGGGGCTGGACGGCGGACAGGTCGGTGAGCTGCTCGCGCGCCTGCACGACACGCCCGTCCCGCCGAGGTTGGCGCCGGTCGACCACGACGGCTACCCCGTGGCCGAGGCGATCGGGCGACGGTTGAGCCGCCGTTGGGAGCAGCTGCGGGCGTACCTGCCCGACCTGCCGGAGGCGCCCTCGGTCGAGCGGGCCACCGCCGCGCTGGCGCCCGTCGGACGGGCGGCGGTCCTGCTGCACCTGGACCTGCGGGCGGACAACCTGTTGACGGAGCACGGGCGGATCACCGGGTGGGTGGACTGGACCTGCGCCATGGTGGGCCATCCCGGGGCGGAGTTGGCGCGGCTGTCGGAGTACGCCCAGTTGCCGGAGAACGGCCTGCGGGAGCGCGACGTCCTCGCGGGATACCGGGGTCGGGCCGCGCTGCCCGTGCTGGAGCCGGCGCTGGAGCCCTGGTCCGGCTGGACACCGTACTCATGCTCGGCGTCATCTTCTTCTCCTACGCGCCCGACCCGACCCGGCAGGAGTGGGTCCGGGGGCGGATCGAGGAACTGACGGCGCGAAGCCGGGAACTGCTGGCGTAGCCGGTTCCCGCGCTCCAGGTGTGGGCCCGCGGCAGCGGGTGCCGGGGAAATCGGTTTGCCCCGGTCCGGAGTGCACGGTTGACTCTCGCCATGCCTTCCCCCTCACCGGTCTTCGTCGCGGGCACGGGTCGGTCCGGGACGTCACGGATCGCCGACATCATCGGCGAGCATCCGCTGATCCACCGGATCCCCATGGAGACCAGGTTCCTCATCGACCCGGGTGGCCTGCGGGACCTTGCCGATGCGCTCACGCACCGGTACGACCCCACCGTCGGTGAGGACGCCCTGCACCGGCTCAGCGACTTCCTCACCGTACGGGTGCCCGGCCGGCGCGACGATCGCGGCAAGACCGTTCCCGAGCTGGTCGGCGAGCGGCGCTACCGGGACGCGGTGCAGCAGCTCTGGCCGCGGTTGGTCGCGTACACCTTCGACGAGCCCGCGCCCGCGGAGGGCTTCGGCGACGCCGACCGGCCGGCCGGTCCGTTCGCCCCGCGGGGCCGCCGGCGGGTGGTGCCCCGGTACTTCGACGACCGGGGTGAGCTGCTGGCGATCCTGCGGGGTCTGGTCGACACCCTGTTCGGCGGCGCGGCGGCCGACGCGGGCAAGCCGACCTGGTGCGAGAAGACCCCGTTCAACCTGCTGTGCATGGAGTTTCTCTGGGAGCTGGTCCCGGAGGCGACCATCGTGCACATCACGCGTCACCCGGTCGCGGTGCTCGCCTCCCACCTGGCCCAGCCCTGGGCGCCGCCCACCGTCGACGGTGCGCTCGCCTACCTCACGCCGATCTACCACCGGTGGCTCGGTTGGAAGGGCACGGTCGACCTGACCGGCCGGCGGTACGTCGAGGTGAAGGCGGAAGACCTCGCCGCCGACTGGCCCGGGCAGCGCCGCGCCCTGTTCGAGCGGCTCGGCGTCGAGGACTTCGCCACCGTCGCGACGTTCCAGGCGCACAAGCTGAGCAACCGCGACAACCAGTTCGACGACGACACCCGCCGGTCCGTCGAGGCGGCCCTCGGCGAGATCATCCCGGCCATGGGGTACGAGTGACGGCTCCCGCTCTCCACCCCGGCGGCGGCACGGCGCGCCGCTCGACGGCTCGGTGACCGCCGCGCCGGGCGCGCCGGGTCAGGCGGTGGGGGCCGCGGCGTACCCGGGCCCGCGGCTCTCGCTCGCCGCCGTGGCGGGGTCGCGGTCCACCGTGGACCGCCGGACCACCAGCGTCAGCCCGGCGAGGACGATGGCGGCGGCGGCCAGTTCCGTCGGGCCGACCCGCTCGTCGAGCAGCAGCCACGCGGCGCTGAGCCCGAAGACCGGCACCAGCAGGCTGAACGGCGCCACCCGGGTGACCGAGTACCGGGCGATCAACCGGTTCCAGATGCCGAAGCCGACGAGCGTCGACAGGTACGCGACGTAGGCCACGGCGAGCAGCGCGCGCCAGGACAGCCCGGTGATCGCGGCCAGCACCGACTGCGGGCCGTCGAGCGCGCCGGCCAGGCCGAGCAGCGGCAGCGGCGGTACCAGGCTCGACCAGACCAGCAGGGACAGCGGTCGGGTCTCGCCGCTGGCCCGCATGACCAGGTTGGCCACGGCCCAGCTGGCCGCCGCGAAGAGGGTCAGCGCGAAGCCGATCACCGTGGCGTGGCCACCGCTGTCCATCGCCAGCACGCCGATCCCGACCGATCCGACCAGTACGCCGACCACCTGCGCCCGCGCCGGCCGCTCGCCGAGCACCGCCGCCGCCAGCAGCACCGACATCAGCGCCTGCGCCTGCAGCACCAGCGAGGCCAGGCCGGCGGACATGCCGGCGGCGAGCGCGGTGAACAGCGCACCGAATTTCAGCACGCCGAGCACCAGCCCGTAGCCGAGCACGTAGCGCAGCCGGGCGCTGGGGCGCGGCACCAGGAAGACCAGCGGCACCGCGGCCGCCACGAACCGCAGCGCGGTCAGCACGAGCGGCGGCAGGTCGCGCAGCCCCACCTCGATGACGACGAAGTTGACGCCCCAGATGGCGGCGACGAGCACGGCGAGCAGCCGGTGTGATGCCTTCATGCCGGTTACGGTGCCGGACCGGACGCTTAAGGACCAGTTCAATGTTCTTCATCGCCGATGTAGCCTGGCTACATGGATCTGGACGTTCGCCGGCTGCGGGTGCTGCACGAGGTCGCGCTGCGCGGCAGCGTCACCGCCGCCGCGGCGGCCCTGCACGTGACCCCGTCGGCGGTCTCCCAGCAGCTCGTCCAGCTGTCCCGCGAGGCCGGGCACGACCTGGTCGAGCGGGCCGGGCGGGGCATCGTGCTCACCCCGGCCGGCGAGGTGCTGGCCAGCCACGCGAAGACCGTGCTGGGCGCGGTGGAGCAGGCGGTGGCCGGGCTCGCGGCCATTAGGCACGGGGTCAGCGGCACGGTGCGGATCGGCGCGTTCGCGTCCGCGGCCGGGGCGCTGGTGGCGCCCGCCGCCGCCCGCGCCCGGGCGAAGCACCCGGAGCTGGACGTGCGGGTGATCGAGGCCGAAGACCAGCAGAGCCGCCTCGACCTGCGTTCCGGCACCCTCGACGTGGTGGTGCTCCAGGAGTACGACCACGTGCCCGCGCCGCTGGTCGACGACCTGGACCGGCACCCGATCACCGCTGACCCGATGCACCTGATCACCCCGGTCGGCTGGGGCCGGCGCACCGGCCGGCTGAGCGAGCTGCGTGACGTGCCGTGGATCGCCAGCGCCGAGCAGACGCCCTGCCTGCGGTCCACTCTGCACGCCTGCCGGCTCGCCGGCTTCGAGCCGGACATCCGGCACCGTTCCGTCGACTTTGCGCTCACGCTGGACCTGGTCGCGGCCGGGCTCGGTGCCGCGCTGGTGCCGGCGCTGGCGCTGCGCCACGTGCCGCCCGGGGTGCACGTGGAGCCGCTGGTCGAGCCGGTCACCGAGCGACGCATCTTCGCGGTCACCCGCGCTCTCGGCGGCCGGCCGCAGCGGCCGGCGGTGATTGCCCTGCTGGCCGAGCTGGGCAGCCCCGCCGGCGTCCGGGCCTGAGCACACCGACGAGGTGCGGCCGCCGTCGAGCGGGGGAGCCTAGCCAGCCGCCTGCCTGTCAACGTAGCGTTGACAGATGACCGTGGAGTTGGCTCGGCTGGCCGAGCTCGGCGACGCCCGCATCCGCCTGGACGAGCGGGAGTTGGAACTGATCGACCGGGCGCGCTACGCCGGGGCCACCTGGGCGGAGATAGCGGCCGTGCTGGGCCTGGGCAGCCGGCAGGCCGCCGAGCAACGCCGGCAACGGCTGGCCGCCGCCCAGCGGTCCCGGCGACGGGAACTCGATCTCCGCTACTCCGCGCGCATCGCGGCGTTGCGGGCAGCCGTATCCGAGCTGCGGCGATGGATCGACGCGGACCGGGCGTGGGACACCCGGTTTCCCCGGGCGGCGCTGGTGCGCAGGACGGCCGAACACGCTCGCGATGCCGCGCCGGGCTCGCTGTACGCCCTGGCCCGGCATCTCGTCGACGACCTGGCGGGCGCGGCGCATTTGCAGGTGCCCGCGCCGGCCCGGGCGGCCGTCACGGCGATGGAAGCCGTGATGTCAACGCGAGATTGACGTACGGCTTCGGCCTTGCTTCACCCGGACTCAAATATCCAGGATGTGAGTCGTATCGACTCAACCCTGGAGGGCGCATGCGCCGCAACGCCGGCCTGTTCGTGGCGATCTCGCTGCTGTCCGGCCTCGGCAGCAGCGCCATGTCCCTGGCCTCCGGGATCTGGATCCTCGACCTCACCGACTCCAGCAGCCTCGCCGCGCTCGCGCAGCTCTGCGTGTACGCCCCGGTCCTCGCCGGACCGTGGCTGGGCGGCGTCCTCGACCAGGCACCGAGGCGACCGCTGATCATCGCCGTGAACCTCGCGCTGGCCGCCGTCCTGCTGTCCCTGTTCGCGGTCCGGGGACCCGGTCAGGCGTGGCTGATCTTCACGGTCTCGGTCGCGTACGGCGTCAGCTACGTGTTGATCGACGCGGGTGAGACGGCGCTGCTGCCGTCCGCGTTCTCCGCCGCGGAACTCGGCGCCGTCAACGGCTGGCGGTCCAGCGCGCAGGAGGGCATGAAACTGATCGCGCCGTTGGCCGGCGCGGGCCTCTACACCTGGCAGGGCGGGCACGCGGTAGCGGTGCTCAGCGCCGTCATGCCGGTGCTGGTCGCCGTCCTGTACGCGGCGCTGCGGCTGAACCGCACCCCGCCGGACCTGCCCGCCGAACGGCAACGCGGCCTGCGCGCCGGGGTCGCCGTCCTGTTCGGACAACCGACGATCCGGGTCCCCGTCATCCTCGCGGCCGTCTCGATCGCGATGTCCGGCTTCACGACCGCGGGCTTCTACGCGACGGTCACGACCGAGCTGCACCTGCCGGCGACGTTCCTCGGGGTGCTGGTCAGCGGGCAGGGCGCCGGTTCCGTCGCCGGCGGGCTGGTCATCGGCCGAATCGTCACCCGGTGGGGCCCGGCCGCGGTCGGAGTGGCCGGCACGGTCCTGTTCGCCGCCGGCTGCCTCGGCCGGTGCCTGCCGTGGTGGCCGGGCGTCCTCGCCGCCTCGGTGGTGGCGGGCGTCGGCCTGCCCTGGACCCTGGTCGCAGCGGTCACCGCGATCCAGACGCACACCCCCACGGAGCTGCTCGGGCGGGTCTCCGGCACGGCCAACACGGCGATGTTCGGGCCCATCGCGCTCGCCATCCCGCTCGGCGCCGGGGCGGTCCACCTCGGCAGCCGTACGCCGCTCGTCGCGGCGGCCGGGGTCTGCCTCGCCGCCGCGGCCATCGTCCGCCGCCGGCCCAGGGTGCCGCGGAAGCGCGCCGCGACGATGGTGCGGACGTCCTGACCCAGGCTCGCGGGCGAGCGACCCCGCTTCAGGGACGGGCGGCGGACACCTGCGCCGACCAGTAGGCGCGAGCGACCGTGGACGACGTGGCGGCCAACCGTGGACGGGCCGGCAGCCAGACCGTCTGGACCCCGAGGTGCGCGTTCATCGCCGCGAGCTGATGCTCCTGCCGAAGGTCCCCGGCGCTGCGCAAGCCGCGGACGATGACCGTGGCGCCCCGGCGCACGCAGTAGGCGGCGGTCAGGCCGGCCCAGGTGTCGACCTCGACATTGCCCCAGGCTCCCGGCAGCTCCGCGCGTACCCGGGCGGCCCGGGCCGTGGCCTCGGCGGTCGGCCGTTTGTCGGCGTTCACCGCCAGCAGCACGACGACCCGGTCGAACATCACCCGGGCCCGGGCCACCAGGTCCCGGTGCCCGGGGGTGAACGGATCGAACGTGCCGGGATAGACCGCCAACGAACCGGGCCCGGGCACCGCCGCGGCGGCTGACCCGGCGGTCACCGCGTCTCCAACGACATGACCGCCATCATGCCAGCCGTACCGTCAGGCTTCCGTCGCCGCCGCTCCGGCCGCGTCGCGCCCCGGAAACCCGGTTGGCGGACCGCCGGAGGCGCTGCTAACGTCCGCGCAGGCCGTGCGAGAGACCGAGGAGGTGGTACCCATGAACGTTTCGACGTGGGTGCTCCCCTCGAGGGTCACGGTCGGGCGATAGGTCGTCCGGGAGCGCCGTTCACGAGCCCTCCCGAAAGGTACGACCATGCACTTCACCGCCGAACAACGCCTCGACGACGGCGTACTCGAACGCGAATTCACCCTCGGTGAGATCCCCGGCATCCTGTGGACGCCCGGATCGGCACCGGCACCGGCACCGCTGATCCTGCTCGGCCACCCCGGCGGACTGCGCAGGATGTACCCCCGGCTCGTGGTCCGGGCCCAGAACTGCGTGGCGGCGGGCTTCGCCGCGGCCACCATCGAACTCCCCGGCGGCGGCGAGCGACCCCGCCGCGCCGACCTCGACGAGGCCCGCGCCGACCTGCACCGGGCGCTGGCGGCCGGCCAACCGGTCACCGACGAGATCGTCGAACGGCTCGTTCTTCCGCTGGTCGACCAGGCGGTCCCGGAACTGCGGGCCACCCTGGACGCGCTGCTCGCCCGACCCGAGCTGCGCGGCCCGGTCGCCTACGCGGGAGGGGTGATCGCGATCGGGGTACGCCTCGCGGTGGTCGAGCCGCGCCTCGCGGCCGCCGTGCTGTTCGCCGGCAGTTACGTGCCTCGCGTCATGTTCGCCGAGGCCCGGCAGGTCACCATCCCGTTGCACGTGCTGTTGCAGTGGGACGACGAGGGCAACGACCGTCAGCTGGCCCTGGACCTGTTCGACGCGTTCGGCTCCGCCGAGAAGACGCTGCACGCCAACATGGGCGGGCACACCGGCATCCCGCACTTCGAGGGGGACGCCGTGAGCCGGTTCTTCGCCCGGCACCTCAGGTGACGCCGGGCAGCGGCACCCGGTAGGAGCCGGCCGCCCCGACCGCGGCGGCGCCGTTCATCGGCGTACCGCGGTCGGGGTGCGGCCCCGCACCAAGGTGGACAGCGGCCCGGCGGTCACCGCCCGGCGGCCGCGCGCAGCATCGCGTCCGTCTCGGGGTCGTCCATCAACTCGCGGACCTCCTGCGCGCACCGGCAACCAGCGGCGATCTTGGCCGCCCAGACCAGCGCCTCCTCGCGGGTGGCCACGTCGACGACCGCGAACCCGCCGACGACCTCCTTGGTCTCCGGGTACGGGCCGTCGGTGACCGTGCCGTCCGTGGCCACCACGCTCGCCCGCTGCCGCTCCAGCCCGCCGCCGAACACCCACACGCCGGCGTTCACGGCCTCCTGGACCACCTCGTGCGAGGCCTTGCCCACGTCGGGCATCTCCGCGGCGGGGATGTGGTCCATCGCGCCGTCATTGAACGAGATCAAGTACCGCGTCATGCCATGACTCCCTTGTCCCGGCGGCATGCTCCGGCCGCCGCTCACCCCTGCTACGAACCGCTCGCCTCGGATCCGACGTTATGCCAGAAGAACTTTTCCCGGGACTTCTGCCACCCGGAAGCCGCCTCGTCCTGGCCGGGTGTCCGTGCACGCTCCAGGCAGGTTGGTGTGGCAACCGGGCGACCTCGATACTGGCCCGATGGCGGAGTTGACCCGGTGGACGATCCACCGCGAGCGGGTGGTGGACGACACGCGGCGGGCCAGGCTGAGCATCGCATCGGTGGAGCTGCCCGACGGAGTCCGGTTCGAGCAGTACGTGATCCGCGCCCCCCGTTCGGCCATGGTCGCTGTGCTGGACGACCAGCGGCGCTTGCTGCTGATGCGACGACACCGCTTCGTGATCGACCGCTGGGTCTGGGAGCTACCCGGTGGCTACGTCGACGACCAGGAGGAACCGGTTGTCTGCGCGGCCAGGGAGGTTGAAGAGGAGACCGGCTGGCGCCCGGGCGCACTCGAACCGTTGCTGACATTCCAGCCGTGGGTCGGCACGGCCGACGCGGAAAACCTGCTGTTTCTCTCCCGGAGCGCGGAGCACATCGGGCCACCCACAGACATCAACGAGACGGAGCAGGTTGCCTGGATTCCGCTCGGCGAGGCGCGTGCGCTGGTGAGCAGCGGTGAGATCGTCGGCGCAGGCACCGTGATGGCGGTGCTGGAGTTGGTGGCCCGGGACGCACGCGGCGAGTGGTAGCGGTCATCGTCGGCTGCCCAGGACGGCGTTCACTCGCGTGCTGAACTGTCGTACGGCGGCCCGGTTTCGGTATGGCGCCAGCTGGGACTGCAGGTCGCGTACGTAGCGGACGGCTCGCGCCGAGCGAAGTTGCCCGGTGAGCGTCAGTGCTTCCGTGCCGATGGCGCAGGCGCGTTCCGGCTCTCCTCGTCTGACCTGCACCGAAGCGAGCAGCGACAGGTTGAACGCCTTTCCTCGGACGTAACGCTCGTCCATCTTGAGTGACCGGCTGGCGAAGCGCTCAGCGGGCAACGCCCTGCCGAGGGCCAGGAAGCAGTGCGCGAACTTCGCGGACAGGTAGGCCTCATCGAAGTAGCCAAGCCATTGCGGGTTGCCGCTGCGGTCAGCCTTGTCGAGGGTCTGTTCGGCCTGGTGCAGGGCGGCGGCACAGGCTTTCTCGTCCCGGGCTGTGGCGTGGGCATGGGCTTCCATCACGTGCGCTTCGGCAAGCAGGACGGCCAACCCGGCGCGTTTGGCGGTCTGCCCGGCCGCCCGGGCGAGGTCGATTCCGGTCGCGGCTTGACCGAGGTAAGTGGCCTGGTGGCTCATTGCGGCCAGGATCTCCGCGCCCAGACCGGCATCGTCAGCAGCGCGGGCGAGGTCCAGGGCGAGGGTCAGGTAACGCTGAGCGACGCCGTGCTGCGCAACGTCATAGGCCTGCCATCCGGCGAGCTGGGTCAGCTCGGCGGTTGCGCTGAGCAGGCTGCGGCCGGTCGCCGTGTCATACCGGCCGTCGGTCAACAGCGGAGTGACCTCCTCATGGAGGTAGCGCGCCACCGCGCCACGGGCATGGCCCCCGCCGTACCGGTTGTCGAGTTGGCGAAAGGTCTTGGACATCTCACGGACGGTCGCGATGTCGGGCTGGCCGACGATGCGACGGCCGGACGCGTTCAGCGGCGGCCCGGAGGGTGCGGTGAACCAGCGCAGCGCCGGAAGGAGGTAACTCGTCGAGGCGAATGACGTCTGGCGGATCAGGTCTCTGCGGTTCACATCGCCTTCCCAGAGCCGTACGGCGGCATGCAGGTCGTCGCGCCAGCACCGGTCGGCCGCGGCGTCACCCTGCCGCTGCTCGGCGGTGCCGGCCATGTCGTGCTGGCATGGCCTTCGCGTGGGCGCGAGGCCCAGCGCCATCCGGGACTCGTCGGGCATGCCGAGCCCGGCCGCTACCCGTTCCAGCACCTCGATCGTGCTGATCCTCCGTCCGGCCACGACGCGACTGACGTAGCCCTGCTCCAAGCCGACGCCAGCGCCGATCCGGGTCTGGCTCGCGCCGGTCAGCTGGCCGATCCGGCGGAACAACGCCCCGATGTTCCGGCTGCGCAGCGCCTCGCAGACGACGCTGTCGGACCAGACATCGGAAGGAATTCGAAGCGGGTCAACTAGCACGTCCAGCTCCCCGGCGTCGCCACATGACTACTGACGGTGTCTGTCGGAAGCCTAGAACGTGATCAGAAACGGGTCGAGAAGCGTCATGTCACCGTGACATGACGTGCCGACATGGCTGCTGAACCGGGTTCAGCGGCACCGTGCTGGCATGACAGTCAACTCTGAGTACCTGGCCGCAGCGGCGACGGCCCCCGCTCGGCTGACGTCGTACCCGTGCGGGCGGGTGGTCTGGGCGACCGCCCGGCGGGCGCGGTCCCTGCCGGCGGCGCTGCGCGGAGAGCGCGCGTGAGCAGCCACGACCCGGTGCTGCCGATCTGGAGCTGCGGCGGCTGCGGCGCGCCGTGGCCCTGCCGCACCCGCCGGCGCGAGCTGCGCGCGGAGTTCGACGGTGCTCCGCTGTCCCTGGCGCTCTATCTGGGCGCCCAGCTGGTGCGCGCCGCCGAGGACCTGACCTGGCTACCGGCCGGGGTGCTGCACCGACGCTTCCTCGGCTGGCTGCGGTGAGCATCCTGCGGCCCGGGGACGAGAAGTTCCACTACAGCGATGGCTCGCACCGGTGGATCCCACCCGATCCGGACTACGACCAGGCGGTCTGGGACGAGCAGGTCCGCCAGCACAAGCAGGGCCACCTGCGCAACGAGCGTCCCAAGGTCCGCATCCAGCGGCTCGTCTGACGGGGCGTCGGTCAGCCGGCGCGCCGCGTCGCCAGGCCGGTGCAGCGCTGTGCGGTGGCGAGCCGGTCGAGGATGCGCTGCCGGCCGGCCCCGGTGGCCCGCACCGGCTGGCCATTGCCGGAGACCGTCGCCGGGACGAACTGGCTGTCCACGACGGTCCGGCCCCGCACGACCAGGTTCAGCACCCCGGAGTCGGTGCTGTGCGAGGTGCCGTACCAGAGGAAGTTGCCCAGCCCGTAGTGCACGTAGGTCGGGCCCAGCCAGCCGTCGGCGAGCAGCGTGTGCGCGTGCGTACCGACCACGATGTCGGCGCCGGATCCGGACAGTTTCCCGGCGAACGTCTTCATCTCCGCGCTCGGGCACGGGTTGCCCTCCACGCCCCAGTGCATGAAGACGATGACCAGGTCGGCCTGCTTGCGGGCCGCGCGCACCGCGGCGGTGGCCCGGGCCGGATCGAACGCCATGGCCACCCCCGACCGGGTGTCCGTCGCCCGCCACGACCCGGCCAGGTCATGCACCTGCGACATGCCGAGCACCGCGATGCGCAGCCCGCGCACGGTGGTCAGCCAGGGCGCGTACGCCGCGTCGGCATCGCGGCCGGCACCGAACACCGGGTAGTCGGCTTCCGCGGCGGCGGCCAGGGTGTCCGAGAGCCCCTGCCGGCCGTAGTCGAGGATGTGGTTGTTGGCGATCGACACCGCGTCCACCCCGGCCGCGCGCAGCGCCGCGAAGGCGGTCTTCGGCGCCCGGAAGTGGTATGTCTTCGGTTCCGGGGTGCCCCGGTCGGTCACCGCCGTCTCCAGGTTGACCAGCGTGAGGTCGGCGTCCCGCAGCGCCGAGGCGATCGACCCGAACGCCGACTCCGGATCGTCGAGCAGGCGCCGGGTGCGGCCGGTGAAGTGCACGTCGCCCGCGAAGGTCAGCCGTACCTCGGCCGCGGCGTCCTGGTCCGCCGTCGCGGGAGCGGCGGCGGGCGGCGTCGGACCCGGCGTGCCTCCGTGCCAGACCGGTTCCGGGCCGGTCGAACCGGTGCCACATCCGGCCAGCCCGACGGCGGCCGCCACCACCAGCGCCGTGCGCGCCCGCTTGCCGATCACGCGGCGAGGGTACGCGGTCCGAGGCCCGTCGCGCGATCCGTCGGTCGCCCCCGAAACCGTCATACCCTGCGGAAATGGCTGACCGGTCGAACAGTGGTCGGCCGTGCGCCTGAGCGGTGGCGCCGCCACCGGCCCCGGATGTTGTTAGGCTGGCTCCGGAGACCGCGCTGAGCAAGGTGAGGGAGCGGATCATGGTGACGGGGGACGACGACATTTCGGGGTGAGCAGCCCCGGCCGCACGCCGGCCTGCGCCGACGGTGGCCTGCCTTGTCGTGGACCTGTCCGCCCCGCCGGGGCGTCTTTGGCGTACCCCGGTTCTCCTGTCGAGGGTGTCTCCCGATGTCTGATGTCTGCATCGTCTGTACGAACCTGTCCTTTTCCTGGCCGGACGACACGCCGGTCTTCCGGGACCTGTCCTTCACCGTGCCGCCCGGCCGCACCGGCCTCGTCGCGCCCAACGGCGCGGGCAAGACGACCCTGCTCCGGCTGATCGCCGGTGAACTGGCCCCCACCGGGGGTGGCGTGACCGTCGAGGGCGTCCTCGGCTACCTGCCGCAGAACCTGCCCCTCGCCGGTGAGCTGACCGTCGCGCAGGTGCTCGGGATCGACGCGGCGCTCGCGGCGCTGCGCGCCATCGAGGCGGGCGACGCGGCCGAGGAACACTTCACCGCCGTCGGGGACGACTGGGACGTGGCGGAACGCAGCCGCGCCGAGCTGGACCGGCTCGGCCTCGGTGACGTGGCGTTGGAGCGGCGCCTGCACACGCTCAGCGGTGGGCAGGTGGTCTCGCTCGGACTGGCGGCGCAACTGCTCCGGCGTCCGGACGTGCTGCTGCTCGACGAGCCGACCAACAACCTCGACCTCGACGCGCGGCACCGGCTGTACGAGGTGCTGGAGAACTGGTCGGGGTGCCTGCTGGTGGTCAGCCACGACCGGGTCCTGCTGGACCGAATGGACCGCATCGCCGAACTCTCCCGCGGTGACCTGCGCCTGTTCGGCGGGAACTTCACCGCGTACGAGGAGGCGGCCCGGGTGGCCCGCGAGGCGGCGGAACGCGGCGCACGCAGCGCCGAGCAGGAGGTGAAGCGGGAGAAGCGGGAGATGCAGCAGGCCCGGGAGCGGGCCGAACGCCGCGCCAGCAACGCCGCCCGCAACCTCGGCAACGCCGGGCTGGCCCGCATCGTCGCCGGTGGACTCAAACGCAGCGCCCAGGAGTCGGCGGGCCGGGCGCAGCAGGCGCACGCCAACCGGGTCAGCGAGGCGCAGACCCGGCTCGACGAGGCCAGCCGTACGCTCCGCGACGACCAGACCCTGACCCTGGACCTGCCGGACACCGCCGTGCCCGCCGGCCGTACCGTGGTCGCCGCCGAGCACCTGCGGGTGCAGCACGGCGACCGGGCGGTCTTCGCCGGCGACGGCGTCGACCTGAGCATCCGGGGACCGGAACGGATCGCGCTGACCGGCCCCAACGGCGCCGGCAAGTCCACGCTGCTGCGCCTGTTGCAGGGCGAACTCGAACCGGACGCCGGGCAGGTGCACCGCGCCGACGGGCGGGTCGCCTACCTGTCGCAACGCCTCGACCTGCTGGACCTCGACCGGAGCGTCGCGGACAACTTCGCCGCGTACGCCCCCGACCGGCCGCAGGCCGAACGGATGAACCTGCTCGCCCGGTTCCTGTTCCGCGGCGCCCGGGCCCAGCTTCCGGCCGGGGTGCTCTCCGGCGGCGAACGGCTGCGCGCCACCCTCGCCTGCGTCCTCTACGCCCAGCCGGCACCGCACCTGCTGCTGCTCGACGAGCCCACCAACAACCTCGACCTGGTCAGCGTGGGCCAACTGGCCAGCGCCCTCACCGCGTACCGGGGCGCGTTCGTGGTGGTCAGCCACGACGAGCGGTTCCTCACCGAGATCGGGGTGCGGCGGTGGCTGCGCCTCGACGGCGGCCACCTGCGCGAGATCCCCGCACCCGACCTGCCCGCCTCGTGACGAACGCGAGCCATGCGTTGTGCCTCGTGGCCGTAGGGTGAGCCGATGACGAGGCAGGCGGCGGCCGACGCCGGGGTGGCCCGGGCCGGCAACCTGCTGGAGGTCGGCCGGATCGAGGCCGCCCGGCAGGAACTCGCGACGGTGCTGGCCGGCGATCCCGAGCACGTCGAGGCGCTGTGCATGTTGGCCCGCGCGTACCAGGCGGAGGACGAGTTCGCCGCGATGCGGGAGGCGGCGGCGCGGGCCGTGGCGGTCGCACCGGCGCAGCCCGAGGGTCACCTGCTGCTCGCGTTCGCCCAGCTCGGGGTGGACGACCCGACGGCGGCCCGGGCCAGCGCGGCGGAGACCGTCCGGCTCGCCCCCGACGACTGGCGCGGGTACGCGGCGTCGGCGCTCGCCTCGTTCAATCTCGGGCAGCCCCGCCGGGCCTTCCGGGTGATCAAGCAGGCGGTGGTGTTGGCCCCGGACTCGGCCGGCCCGCACCACATCCGGGGGTTGATGTTCCAGACGATCGGCTGGCACCGGTCCGCCAACCGGTCGTACCGGCGGGCGCTGGCGCTCGACCCGGAGCACACCGCGGCCCTCACCGGGCTCGGTCGGGTCGCGGCCACCCAGGGGCGGCTGGCGTCCGCCGCCGGGCATCTCAGCGCGGTGCTGGCCGCCGAACCGACCAACCCCACCGCCCGCGCCGAACTGGACCGGGTGGTCATCGGCGGCCTCGGCGGGTGGGCGCTGATGTCGGTCTGGACCGGAGGCTTCATCGGCATGTTCGCCATGCTCCCGTGGGTGTGGGCGCTGGCCGCGCTGCCGCCGCTGCTGTGGCTGCTGTGGGCCGCCCGGACCTGGCGTGCCCTCTCCCCGGGCGCGCGGGTGTACGCCGGACATCTGCTCCGCGCCGACATCCGGGTCCGCGCCCGGCTGTTCGGGCTGGCGTTGTGCGCGCTCACCGCGGTCGGGCTGTTCGGCACCGCGCTGGGCCAGGATCCGGACCGGCCGCCGTCGGACGTCATGCTGGGCCTGATGGTGGCGCACCTGCTGGCGCTGTTCGTCAGCGGGGCGGCCGTGTTCGCCGTCGACCGCCGGGTGGCCGGCCCGCCACCGCCCGCGCCCGGATCGGCGGCCGGTCCGGGCGGCACCCCGGCGGATGCCCCGAGGACGGCCGGCGCCGCGGCGCAGCCGTCGGGCACCGACCTGCTCGCCGAGCAGCGCGCGGCGTCGTACGGGGGCCGGTGGGCGCTGCGGTTGGCCCGGGCCGGGGCGGTGTTCACCGTGCTGCCGCTGCTGCTGGCCATCGATCCGCCGGCGTCCTGGCCGGCCCGGGCAGCCGTCGGCGTGGCCGCGCTGGCCGGGTTCCTCGGCTACGGGGTGTGGTCGCGGCGCCGGCTCATCCGGCGGCCCGGCCGGGAGAACGCCGCGCTCGGGCTGCTGCTCGTCCCGCTGACCCTCGCCGCGCTGCTGGAACTGGTCACCATCGTGCTGAGCGCGCTCCTGCCGTCGGGTCCGCTGCCCGACAGCGTCGCCGGGCCGGCGTTCCTGGTCACCTGCGCGGGCCTGCTGGCCTGGCTGGGCTGGCTGCTGCTCGCCGGTCTCCGTGGGCTCGGCCGCCTGGCCCGGGCCGCGCGCCGGCGATCCCACCGCGCGACGGGCTAGACGGTGCCCGACAGGTACGCCCGGCGTCGGTCCGGTTCGAACTTCTCGATCGCGTACCGGAGCATCACCCGCGGCATGTCCCGGTAGCGGCCGGCCAGGAACTCCTCCGCCGCGGCCCGGTCCCGGTTGCCCACCTCGCGCAGCATCCAACCCACCGCCTTGTGCACGAGGTCGTGCGGGTCGCGCAGCAGCCGGTCGGCGAGCCGGAAGGTCCATTCGAAGTCGCCGGCCCGGATGAAGGCGAACGTCGCCATGACGGCGATCCGCCGGTCCCACACCCGGTCCGACCCGGCCAGCCGGTCCAGCACGCCGCGGTCCCGGTCGAGCAGCCAGGGCCCGACGAGGTACGGGGCGGACGAGTCGACCAGGTCCCAGTTGTTGATGTGCCCGGTGTTGGCCAGCACCAAGCGGAAGATCCGGCCCCGCTCCGCCTCGTCGCCCTTGGCGAACTTGCGCACCAGGATGAAGAGCGAAGTCAACCGCTCCTCGTGCACCTCGCCGGCGAGCAGTTCCGCCGTGTCGGCCAGGGTCAGGTCCCGCCAGTACCGGGCGGCCACCCGGCGCTGGTCCGGCACGCTGACGCCGATGGCGCGGTCGCCCTCGCCGTACCCGCCGGGGGCCATCTGGAGGAACCGGCTGGTTGCCGCGGCCCGCCCCGGATCGGCGAGGCCGGCGAGGTCGCGCCGGACGTCGGCGGTGGTGGCCATGACCGGTGAACCTACCGCCACCGCCGGTGCGCCGCCGCCAACCGGGCCCCGGCCCGCCGTCACCGCCGCCGGGGCGTGACCAGTCCCGACTCGTACGCCCAGACGACGAGCTGGGCCCGGTCGCGGCAGTGCAGCTTCGTCATGGCCCGGTTCACGTGGGTCTTGGCGGTCAACGGGCTGATCACCATGCGCTCGGCGATGTCGTCGTTGGTCAGCCCCCGGGCGACCAGCTCGACGACCTCCTGCTCCCGGGCGGTCAGCACGTCGCGCCCGGCCGCCGGGTCGGCCGGCGGCGGGCCGGTGACGAACTCGCTGATCAGCGTGCGGGTCACCGCCGGGGCGAGCAGCGCGTCCCCGCGCGCCACCACGGCCACCGCCTGCAACAGGTCGGCGGGGTCGGCGTCCTTGAGCAGGAACCCGCTGGCGCCCGCCCGCAGCGCGGCGAAGACGTACGAGTCGAGACCGTAGTTGGTGAGGATGAGCACGCGGACCGCGGTGAGGTCGGGGTCGGCGGCGATCCGCCGGGTGGCTTCGATGCCGTCGAGCCCCGGCATCTGCACGTCCATCAGCACCACGTCCGGCCGGAGCCGCCGGGACAGCTGGACGGCCGACGCGCCGTCGGCGGCCTCGCCGACCACCAGCAGGTCGTCCTCGGCGTCGAGCAGCGCCCGGAAGCCGGCCCGCATCAGCGCCTGGTCGTCGGCGAGCAGCACCCGGACCGGCCGCCCGGCGGTCGCCTCCGGCGCGCGGTCGGTCATGCCGGGCCGTTCAGCGGGAACGTGGCCCGGACCGCGAAGCCACCGTCGTCGCGGGCCGCGGCGTGCAGCGTGCCGCCCAGTCCGGTGACCCGTTCCCGCATGCCGTTCAGGCCCACGCCGGGGGTCACCGGCCGGACCGGCGTGGCCTGGCCGTCGTCGGTGACCGAGACGGTCAGCTGCGCCGGGGCGTACGCGAGGTGGATCTGCGCGGTGGCGGCGCCGGCGTGCCGGGCCACGTTGGTCAGGGCCTCCTGGACGACCCGGTAACCGGCCTGGTCGACCGCGCTGGGCAGGCCCCGGGGCTGGCCGGTCACGGTCACCCGCACCGGTACGCCGGCGGACCGGGTCCGCTCGGCGAGTTCCGCCACCCGGTCCAGGCCCACCTCGTCGGCGTCGGCGGGGGAGCGCAGCACGTCCAGCGTGGCCCGTAGCTCCCGCATCGCCGCGGCGCTGGCCTCCTGGATCGCCAGCAGCGCGGCCGACGGCTCCTCGCCCTGCTTGCGGGCCAGGTGCACGGCGATCCCGGCCTGCACCTTGATCAGCGAGATGCTGTGGGTCAGCGAGTCGTGCAGGTCCCGGGCGATGCGCAGCCGCTCCTCCCCGGCGCGGCGCAACGCCATCTCCTCGCGGGTGCGTTCGGCCTCGACCGCCCGCTGCTCGACCTGCTCCAGGTAGGCCCGGCGCTGCCCGGCGACCAGGCCGGCGACGTTGGCGGCCACGAACCAGCCCAGCAGCAGGGCGGTCCGCTCGGCCAGCTGCTGACCGGCCTCGCCGGCCGGCGCGACCGACACGTCCCGGGCCAGGAAGCCGGCGAGGAAGCCGACGCTGGCCAGCACGGCGGCCCACCGGTGCCCGCGCCAGGCGGCGAGGTAGACCGTGCCGAGGACCGGGAACGCGGCCGTCGCCCCGGCGTGCACCCGCAGGTGGACCAGCAGCATGGCGGCGGTCACCACGGCCAGCGCCAGCACCGGGAACCGGCGGCACACCGCCAGGCCCGCCACCATGATCAGGACCAGGGCGACGTCGGCCGGCCCCGGTGCGGCGGCGTCCGGGCTGAGCGCGGCGTTGCCGAGCAGCAGGACGCCGAGGGCGAGGCCGGTGAGGGCGTACGGCAGGTCGCGGCGCATGACCGGACTGTAGAACGCGCGGTCCGGTCCGGGCATCCCGCGCCCGCGGTAGCTGTGGGGTACCGCGACCGCGGTACCGGCGGCCGGGCAAGTGCCTGCGGCGGCACGACGTTTTCCCGGCCCGCCGAGACAAGCATCGAGCCCATGACATACCGCTTCTTCACCCCCGCGCCGGCCAGGACGGCGAGTGGACTCACCGCGGCGGTCTACCGGCAGCTGCGCGACGAGTTCCTCGGGCCGGTGCCCACCTTCCAGGCGCTCGCGGCGGTGCCCGAGGTGCAGGCCG
This sequence comes from Micromonospora sp. HK10, assembly GCF_000982955.1. GTDB lineage: Bacteria > Actinomycetota > Actinomycetes > Mycobacteriales > Micromonosporaceae > Micromonospora. The sequence goes on from NZ_KQ058850.1 coordinate 109,115, forward strand.
CGACCTGGTCGCTGCTGAGAGAGGCGCTGCTCGCCGGGGACGCGTCCCGGGTCGACCGGGAGCTGACCGCGTCGGCGGTGTCCCGGGCCAACCGGTGCCGGTTCTGCGTCGACGCGCACGTGATGCTGCTGCACGCCCTCGGCGAGCACGCCCTGGCCGAGGTCATCGCCCAGGGCGGCACGCCGCCGCAGCCGGGGCACGCGGAACTGGTCGCCTGGGCCGAGGCCAGCCGCACCCCCCGGGCCACCGCCTGGGCCAGCCCGTACGGCCCGGAGGTCACCGGCACGGTGCTCGCCTTCCACTTCATCAACCGGGTCGTCTCGGCGCTGCTCGACCCGGATCTGCTCCCCGGCGGCCTGCAACGGTCTCCGGTGGTGCGCTCCTTCGGGGGCCGGCTCTACGCCCGGGCGGCCCGCGAGCCGAAGGAGCCCGGTGGCAGCCTGCCGCTGCTCGGCGTCGATCCGCCGCCGCCACCGGCCTGGGCCGGACGGAGTCCGGTCGGCGTCGCGTACGCGGCGCTGCGCGACGCCGCCCGGCGCGGCGGCGACCTGCTGGGCGACGTGGCCCGGCGGACCGTCGAGGCCACGGTGCGCTGGGAGGACGGCCGGCACCCGGACCGGCCCACCGACTGGGCCGTCGACCTGGTCCGGGACGTGCCCGGCGCGGACCGCGTCGGGACCCGGATCGCGCTGCTGGCGGCGTTCGCCCCCAGCGCCGTCACGGCCGGCGACGTCGCCCTGTGGCGACTGTCCCATCCGGACGACGCCGACCTGGTGCGGCTGGTCGCCTTCGGGGCGATCACGGCCACCGAGCACGTCGCCCAGACCCTGTCCCCGGCCCACCACTAGGAGATCGTCATGCGCAAGGCTCTCGTCATCGTCACCAGCGTGCTGCTCGTCGTGTTCGTCCTGCAGTTCGTCTTCGCCGCCGTGGGTTCGTTCACCAAACCCGCGGGCGAAGGCGCGTACGCGCTGCACAGCGTCACCGGGATGGCGGTGATCCCCGCCCTCACCCTGCTCACCGTCCTGTTCGCGATCCTGGCGAAGGCGCCCGGCAGGCTGGTCGGTCTGGCCGTCCTGCCGCTCGGCCTGGTGCTCCTGCAGGGGCTCATCGCCGCGCTGGCGAACGCGTTCACCGACGCGGGGGGTGCCAGCACCCCGCTCGGCCTGACCTTCGCCGGGCTGCACGCGCTCAACGGCATCATCGTGGTCCACGTGGTGGTCCGGGTGCTCCAGGCGGCGCGGAAGCTGGCCGGCCCCGCGCCGGTCGACGCCACCGAAACGCCGGTGCGGGCCGGGGAGCCGGCGTGAGCGTCGCCTCGCTCATCGCCGCCGACCTGCTGATCGCGGTCCTCGCGGCCGCCGGGTGGCTGGGCGCCGGCGCCGCGGCGGCCGCCCGGCGCCGCCGGCTCGCGCTCGGGCT
>NZ_KQ058851.1 GCF_000982955.1 Micromonospora sp. HK10
CCGCAATCCGGCCCCACGGGCCTGGCGGTGACCCCAGCACGCCGCAAACCGGGCTCCTGCGTTGGCGCAGGCCACGACGCCCTCTCGTCCGGCCTCCCCGCCGCCGCGTCACGCCGCACCAGCCTCGGCCGCATGGCCGACCGCAGCCAGGCGCTCTCCTTCGGCGCCGCCGAGTACGACCGGTTCCGCCCCCGCAACCCGGAGGAGGCGCCGCGCTGGGCGCTGGACGGGCTGCCCGCCCCGCCCTGACCGCCCGGAGCCGGCCGGGCCGCCCGGACCAACCGGATCAGACGTTGCGCTCGTAGACCATCCGCAGGCCGATCAGGGTGATCATCGGCTCGTGGTGGGTGATCGTGTGGCACTCGTTGAGCACCAACGAGGCCAGCCCGCCGGTGGCGATCACCGCCTTGACCTCACCCATCTCCTGGGTCATCCGCTCGACGATCCGGTCCACCTGCCCGGCGAAGCCGAAGTAGAGCCCGGCCTGGAGGCATTCCACCGTGTTCTTGCCGATCACCGAGCGGGGCCGGGTGGCCTCCACCTTGCGCAGCTGGGCGGCGCGGGCCGCCAGCGCGTCGAAGGAGATCTCGATGCCGGGCGCGAACGCGCCACCCAGGAACTCGCCCCGGTCGCTGATCACGTCGAAGTTGGTGGTGGTGCCGAAGTCCACCACGATCGACGGCCCGCCGTAGAGGGTGTACGCGGCCAGGGTGTTGACCACCCGGTCCGCGCCCACCTCCTTCGGGTTGTCGATGGCGAGCTGCACCCCGGTGCGTACGCCGGGCTCGACGATCACGCTCGGCAGGTCCGCGTAGTAGCGGGAGAGCATGGTGCGCAGCGATCGCAACGCGGCCGGCACCGTCGAGCAGGCGGCCACTCCGGTGATCTCCACGGCGTCGCCGGCCAGCAGGCCCCGGAACATCAGCCCCAGCTCGTCCGCGGTGGACCGGGCATCGGTCTTGATCCGCCAGTTGTGCACCAGCTTGTCGCCGTCGAAGGTCGCCAGCACGGTGTTGGTGTTTCCGATGTCGATGCAGAGCAGCACGACCGCAGCCTAGACCGCGCCCGTCACGGCGGTGAGCGCGAGGAGCGCGCCGTGCCACCACCCGCCCCGCCGCCGGTTCACTCCTCCCGCAGGTCCAGGGCGATGTCCAGGATCGGCGAGGAGTGGGTCAGCGCGCCCACCGAGAGGAAGTCGACGCCGGTCGCGCCGTACTCGGCGGCCACCGGCAGGGTGAGCCCTCCGGTCGCCTCCAGCTCGGCCCGGTCGCCCACCGCGGCGACCACCTCGCGCAGCTGCGCCGGGGTCATGTTGTCCAGCAGCAGGAAGCCCGCCCCCGCCTCGACCGCCTCCACCGCCTCGGCCAGGGTGTCCACCTCCACCTGGACGGGCACGTCCGGAAACGCCTCCCGGACCCGGCGGTAGGCCGCACCGATCCCACCGGCGGCCACCTTGTGGTTGTCCTTGATCATGGCGACGTCGTGCAGGCCCATCCGCTTGTTGGTGCCGCCGCCGGCGCGGACCGCGTACTTCTCCAGGGCCCGCAGGCCCGGCGTCGTCTTGCGGGTGTCCAGCACCATCGCCTTCGTGCCGGCCAGGGCGTCGGCCCAGGCCCGGGTGTGGGTGGCCACCCCGGACATCCGGGAGAGCAGGTTGAGCGCCGTCCGCTCGGCGGTGAGCAGCAGCCGGGTCGGGCCGGTCGCGGTGGCCAGCACATCGCCGCGCGCCACCCGCTGCCCGTCCTGGGCCACCAGCGACACCTCGACGGTACGGCCCGCCCCGGTCACCTCACCCACCAGCTCGAACACGGCCGCCGCCACCGGCAGCCCGGCCACCACGCCGGCCGACCGGGCGACCAGGTCACCGGTGTCGGTCTGCGCGTCCGGGATGGTGGCGACGCTGGTGACGTCGAGGAAATCCGGACCCAGGTCCTCGGTGAGCGCGTCGACGATCACCCGCCGGACCCGCTCCGGGTCAAGGCCACCGTCCCGCAGCGCCTGCTGAGTCGACTCCCTCACTGGACCTCCTTTGTTCGCGACTGCGGGGCTCGCAGAACCGGCCCACTCACTGGTTGTGCCGTCCAGCGCTCGGTCAACCGGTTGTCCGTCCCGATCGCGCCGACCAGGTGGCTCAGCCACCGGTCGTCGGCCGTCGGGAAGTCCTCCCGCCAGTGGCAGCCCCGGGTCTCCTGCCGGGCGTACGCGGCGGCGACCAGGGTCGACGCCACCGTGACCAGGTTGGTCGCCTCCCAGTCGGCGGTCCGCGGGGTGCCCCGCCCCTGGCCCAGCTCGCGGAGCGTGCCGGCGGTCCCGGCCAGGGTCTCCGCCGAGCGCAGCACCCCGGCGCCCCGGGTCATGGCCCGTTGCAGGGTCGGCGTGCCACCGGCCGGCACCACCCAGCCCTGGCCGCCCACCCAGGCGCCGGTCTCGGCCGGCTTCGCCTGCTCGGGCAGCCCGGCGGCGATGTGCTCGGCGATCCGGCGGGAGAAGACCAGCCCTTCCAGCAGCGAGTTGCTGGCCAGCCGGTTCGCGCCGTGCACGCCGGTGCAGGCGACCTCGCCGCAGGCGTACAGGCCGGGGATGGAGGTGCGGCCGTGCAGGTCGGTGCGGACGCCGCCGGAGGCGTAGTGGGCGGCCGGGGCGACCGGGATCAGTTCGCTGGCCGGGTCCACCCCGATGGCCAGGCAGGAGGCCACGATGGTCGGGAAGCGCCGGGCCAGGAAGTCGCCGCCGAGGTGCCGGGCGTCCAGCCAGACGTGGTCGGCGCCGGTGGACAGCAGCACCCGGTGGATGCCCTTGGCCACCACGTCCCGCGGGGCCAGCTCGGCCAGCTCGTGCTGGCCGACCATGAACCGCTTGCCGTCCCCGTCGACCAGGTACGCGCCCTCGCCCCGCAGCGCCTCGGAGACCAGCGGCTGCTGGCCCAGCCCGGCGCCGGGGCCACCGGGCGGCACGATCAGCGCGGTGGGGTGGAACTGCACGAACTCCACGTCGGTGACCTGCGCGCCGGCCCGCAGCGCGAGCGCCACCCCGTCGCCGGTGGAGACCGACGGGTTCGTGGTGGCCGCGAAGATCTGCCCCATCCCGCCGGTGGCCAGCACCACCGCCCGGGCCAGGATCGCGCCGACGCCGTCCTCGCTGCCCTCGCCGAGCACGTGCAGGGTGATCCCGCAGGCCGGGCCGAGGCCGTCGGGGCCGTCGCCGGGGGCGCGCAGCAGGTCCAGCACCAGGGCGTGCTCGACCAGTCGGATCCACGGGTCGCGGTGCACCGCGGCGTGCAGCGCCCGCTGCACCTCGGCACCGGTGGCGTCGCCGCCCGCGTGCACGATCCGGTCGGCCCGGTGGCCGCCCTCCCGGGTGAGCATCAGCGAGCCGTCCGGGTTGCGGTCGAACTCCGCGCCGATCCGCATCAGCTCGCGCAGCCGGGTCGGGCCCTCCTCCACCAGCACCCGGACCGCCGCCGGGTCGCAGAGGCCGACCCCGGCCACCTCGGTGTCGGACGCGTGCGCGGCCGGGGTGTCGGTCGGGTCCAGCACGGCGGCGATGCCGCCCTGCGCCCAGCGGGTCGAGCCCTCGTCGATGTCGACCTTGGTGACCACGGTGACGTGCAGTCCCGCCTCCCGCAGGTGCAGCGCGGCGGTCAGCCCGGCGACCCCGGAGCCGACCACGATCACGTCGGTGGTCTCCACCCAGCCGGGTGCGGGCGCGGCGAGCAGCCCGGGCAGGGCCGGCAGCTCGACGGTCGGAAGGTCCATGAGCACAGTCAACCCGAAGGCCCCTCATCGTGGGCGGCGGGGGCGGGACGAGTGGTTCCGGCTACCTTGTCCGGACCGGCAGGCGCGCCGGCCCGGCCCCCTTCAGCGAGGCGGTCACCGTCCGGTCGCTGAGCCAGAGGTAGCAGCGCACGCCTCGGTCGCCGGCGGCCCACCGGCCCGCGCCGGGCGGGCGTACCACCACCCCGGTGCGGAAGCGCAGCATCTTGTCGTCGGGCACGCTGACGTACCGGGCCAGGACGGTGTCGCAGCCGGTGTAGAGGGGCGCCCAGTCGCCCTCCTTCGTCGGGTAGGGCCGGTCCGGTGCCGTCCAGACCCCGACGAACTCGGCGTCGTGCGCCGTGCGGCAGTCGACCGGGGTGAGGGTCCGGGCCCGGGCCTTCCCGCCGGTGCGCTGGCAGCCCAGCCGCAGCGGCGAGGCGCCCTTGAGCGCGTCCCGCAGGCTGCCCGTCCGGGTCACCACCCGGGCCGCCGCCTCGACCGTGTCCACCTCGCTCAGGTCGCATCGGTACCAGCGCCCACCGGCCGCCCAGCCGGCAACAGTGGGCAGCGCCACGGCCAGCCGCAGCCGGCCGGCCCGCCAGTTGTCGCCGACGTACCCGTTGGCCCGGGCGTCACAGTCGGCGAAGGCGGTACGCAGTTCCGGCGAGCCGCCGGCCGGCGGGGCGGCCCGGTCCGCCGGGAAGGCGCCGACGTGCACCGTCTCCCACCGGTGCGGCAGGTCGCAGTCGACCGGCTCGTACCCGTCGGGGCCGAGCGTGGGGGTGAAGTCGGCGACCTGGCAGACGCCGGCGTCCGGGGTGAACGGCCCGGGCGCCGGCAGCGCCCGCCAGTCGTCGGTCAGGTCCGCGTCCAGCCCGCCGCGGCCGGCGCACCCGGCCAGCAGCCCCATGGCGACCACCGTGGCCACCAGGCTCCGCATCGCACGGCCCATCGCGCCTCCCCCAGCCCGACGACCGTCTATTCCGACGGTCCGCCCAGGGTAGCGGGAAATGACCTTCCGGTGACAGACCGCTATCGGCCATCTCGGCGGCCGACTGGCCGCAAACCGGAGATAACGGATATGGCTGGCAGGTCGGCCGCGGCGGGGGACGGGAGTCTCAGTTCAACGCGGCGGCGAGCGGGTTCGGCACCGGGTCGCCGGCGGTGCCCGGGGCCGCGGTGGTCGGGTCCGCCGACAGGTCCACGACCCGGTTGTCCGCGTCCACGTGCACCACCCGCGGCCGGTACGCGCGGGCCTCGGCGTCGTCCATCTGCCCGTACGAGATCAGGATGACCAGGTCGCCGGGGTGCACCAGGTGCGCCGCGGCGCCGTTGATGCCGATCACGCCGCTGCCCCGCTGCCCCGGGATCACGTACGTCTCCAGCCGGGCCCCGTTGGTGATGTCCACGATCGCCACCTGCTCGCCGGGGAGCAGGTCGGCCGCGTCGAGCAGATCCTCGTCCACCGTCACCGAACCGACGTAGTGCAGGTCGGCCTGGGTCACGGTGGCCCGGTGGATCTTCGACTTGAGCATGGTCCGGAACATCGGGTCGCCTCTCCGCGGGGTGTCGTGGTGGTCAGGAACGCGGCGCGAGGTGGAGCCCCGCGTTGTCGATCAGCCGGGTGGTGCCGACCCAGGCCGCGACCAGCAGCCGCGCCGGCCCGGCGACCGGCCCCGGCTCCAGGTCGGCGTCGGTCAACACCAGGTAGTCGAGGCGGCCACCCGGGACGCCCGAGTCGAAGGCGCGGTGGGCGGCGGCCAGCACGGCAGCCGCGTCCGCGCCCCGCTCGGCGGCCTCGACGCCGGCGCGCAGCGCGGCGGAGAGGCTCAGCGCGGCCGCCCGCTCCTCGCCCGACAGGTAGCGGTTGCGGCTGGACAGGGCGAGCCCGTCCGGCTCGCGTACGGTCGGCACGCCGACGATCTCGACCGGCACGTCCAGGTCGCGGACCATCCGCTTGACCAGGGCGAGCTGCTGGTAGTCCTTCTCTCCGAAGAAGGCCAGGTCGGGGCGGGTGAGCTGGAGCAGCTTCAGCACCACGGTGAGCACCCCGTGGAAGAAGCCGGGCCGGCTCAACCCTTCCAGGTCCTCGCCGAGCGGACCCGGATTCACCCGGACCGTCGGCTGGCCGTCCGGATACATGTCGGCCACCGACGGGGCGAAGACCAGGTCCACGCCGGCCCGGCGGCAGATCTCCAGGTCGGCGTCGAGGGTGCGCGGGTAGCGGTCGAAGTCCTCGTTCGGGCCGAACTGGAGCGGATTCACGAAGATCGTGACGAGCACGTGGTCGGCCCGTTCCCGGGCCGCCCGCAGCAGCGTCTCGTGCCCGGAGTGCAGCGCGCCCATGGTCATCACCACGGCCACCGTGCCGGTCAGCGCGTCCCGCGCCGCCGCCAGCTCCTTGCGCGTGTGCACCAGCTCGGTCATGCCGCCACCTCGATCCCGTTCAGCACGTTCAGCAGTGGCTCCGCGTCCGCCGGGCGCAGCCGGCCTGCCGCCACGGCACGGTCCGCCGTCCGTCGGGCCAACGCCAGATAGGCGGGTACGGATTCCGGGGCGGTCGCCGCGAGCCGGTCCAGGTGCCGGCGTACGGTGCCGGCGTCACCCCGGGACACCGGGCCGGTGAGCGCGTCGTCACCGAGCCGCAGGGCGTTCTCCAGGGCCGCCCGCAGCAGTGGGGCGAGCACCTTCTCCGGCCGGTCCACCCCGGCGTCGCGCAGCCGGTCGGCCGCCTCGTTGACCAGGGTCACCAGGTGGTTCGCGCCGTGCGCCAGCGCCGCGTGGTAGAGCGGCCGGTCACCCTCGGCCACCCACTCGGGCACCCCGCCCAGGTCGGTGACGAGCCGGGCGGCGAACGGGCGCAGCTCGGCCGGGGCGGTCACCCCGTACGAGCTGCCGACCAGGCGGCCCAGGTCGTCCGGCGTACCGGTGAAGGTCATCGCCGGGTGCAGCGCGAGCGGCCGCGCGCCGGCGGCGGCGGCCGGGGCCAGCACGGCCAGGCCGTGCGCGCCGGAGGTGTGCGCGACCACCTGGCCGGGGCGCAGCGCGCCGGCCTCGGCCAGGTCGGCGACCACCGCGGCGAGGGCGTCGTCGGGAACCGCCACGATCAGCAGGTCGGTGGCGGCGCGGGCCACCGCGGCGGCGGAGCGGATCGGGGTCTGCGGCAGCAGCAGCGCCATCCGGGCCCGGGTCGCGCCGGAGGCGCCGGCGGCGGCGACCACCCGGTGGCCGGCCGCGGCGAGGGCCGCACCCAGCACGGCGCCGACCCGGCCGGCGCCGAGCACGCCGACCGTGAGGGTGCGCGGGAAGACGAGCGGGGCGTCGGCGGCCCGCGGCGGGGCGGCCGGACGCGGGCGCAGCGGTGCGCTCATGGCAATCGATCCAGTCCTCGAAGGGGGTACCGGTCGATGGCAAGTATGCTCCGGGGCCACAGAGCCGAAACAAGGATGTGTGAAAACCTTCACCGACCCCGGCAAACCGGTTTCAGCGGTTCGGTGAGGTGTCGGTCCAGGTGGGGGTCCTCGCCCGATCCGGGCGTGGTCCGGCCCTCGGCCGGGAGGACGGCTGCGTCGAGCGCCACCGGGCCCGTACCGTCAGCGGGTGACCTCTACCGTGCCGCTCCCCTGGCGGTTGGCGATGGACCGGGCACTCTACGGACCGGACGGCTTCTTCGTCTCGGGCACGGGACCGGCCGATCACTTCCGCACCAGCGTGCACGCCTCCCCCGTCTTCGCGTCCTGCCTGCTGCGCCTACTGCACGATCTTGACGCGGCGCTCGGCCACCCGGTTCCGCTCGACGTGGTCGATGTGGGCGCGGGGCGCGGCGAGTTGCTCCGGACGCTGCTCGCGGGGTCGCTGACCGCCGCCCCGGTTCCGCTGGCCGATCGGGTACGCCTCATCGCCGTCGAAAAGGCACCCCGCCCCCACAACCTGCCGCCCGAGATCGAGTGGCGGAACGAGATCCCGCCGGCCCTCACCGGCCTGCTGCTGGCCACCGAATGGCTGGACAACGTCCCGCTGAACCTGGCGGTGCAAACCAAGCACGGCTGGCGCTACCTACTGGTTGACCCGACGACGGGCGACGAGTCAACGGGTGACCCGGTAACCGCCGAGGATGCCGACTGGCTGGACCAGTGGTGGCCCACCCAAACCTCGTTGATCAAGGAGTTTCCGTCCGCTGGAGTGCCTGAATCAGGCCAGAACTCCTTGATCAACGAGGGGGTGGAGCGCGCGGAGATCGGCCGGAGTCGGGATGAGGCCTGGGCGGGAGCGGTGAGCCGGCTCGAGCGGGGACTGGCGCTCGCGGTGGACTACGGGCATCTGCGGGCGGACCGGCCGGTGGGCGGGACGTTGACCGGGTACCGGGGTGGGCGGCAGGTGGCGGCGGTGCCGGACGGGTCCTGTGACGTCACCGCACACGTGGCCATGGACTCGGTCGCCTCCGCGGGTGAGCGGGTCGCCCGGTGTGCGTACACCCTGGGGTCGCAGCGGGAGGCGCTGCGGGCGCTCGGGGCCGACGGCGGGCGACCGCCGCTGAGCCTGGCCTCCCGGGACCCGGCCGGCTACCTGCGCGCCCTGGCCGACGCCTCGGTGGTGGCCGAGCTGACCGACCCGGCCGGCCTCGGCGGGCACTGGTGGCTGCGGCAACCGGTCGGCCTCACCTCCGATCCGCTCGTGGCACGATGACGGGCATGACCACGGACGCCGCCGACCTCCGCGAACTGACCGTCGGCACCGGCGCCGGCGGCGAGCAGCTCGGCACCGACATGGTGCTGAACATCGGCCCGCAGCACCCGTCCACGCACGGCGTGCTCCGGCTCAGGCTGGTGCTCGACGGCGAACGGGTGGTCTCCGCCGAACCGATCGTCGGCTACATGCACCGGGGCGCCGAGAAGCTCTTCGAGGTACGCGACTACCGGCAGATCATCGTGCTGGCCAACCGGCACGACTGGCTCTCCGCCTTCGCCAACGAGTTGGGCGTGGTGCTCGCGGTCGAGCGACTCATGGGCATGGAGGTGCCGGAGCGCGCGGTCTGGCTGCGGATGGCGCTCGCCGAGTTGAACCGGGTGCTCAACCATCTGATGTTCCTCGGCTCGTACCCGCTGGAGATCGGTGCGATCACGCCGATGTTCTACGCGTTCCGGGAGCGGGAGACCATCCAGGCGGTCATGGAGGAGGTCTCCGGCGGTCGGATCCACTACATGTTCAACCGGGTGGGCGGGCTGAAGGAGGAGGTGCCGGCCGGCTGGACCGGGCGGGCGCGGGCGGCCATCGGCGAGGTCCGCCGCCGGATGCCGGACCTGGACAACCTGATCCGGCGCAACGAGATCTTCCTGGCCCGTACCGTCGGGGTCGGCGTGCTCTCGGCCGCCGACGCCGCCGCGTTCGGCGCCTCCGGGCCGGTCGCCCGGGCCTCCGGACTCGACCTGGACCTGCGCCGGGACGAGCCCTACCTGGCGTACGACCAGCTCGACGTGCCCGTGGTCACCAAGACCGCCGGGGACTGCCACGCCCGCTTCGAGGTGCTGCTCGACCAGGTGTACGCCTCGCTCGACCTCGCCGAGCAGTGCCTGGACCGGGTGGACCGGCTCACCGGGCCGGTGAACACCCGGCTGCCCAAGGTGGTCAAGGCACCCGAGGGGCACACGTACGCGTGGACCGAGAACCCGCTCGGCATCAACGGTTACTACCTGGTGTCGCGGGGTGAGAAGACGCCGTGGCGGCTGAAGCTGCGCACCGCCTCGTACGCGAACGTGCAGGCGCTCGCCACGCTGCTGCCCGGCTGCCTGGTGCCGGACCTGATCGCCATCCTCGGCTCGATGTTCTTCGTGGTCGGCGACATCGACAAGTAGTGCGCCCGGGTCGGTGACGCTGTCCGCCGGTCGGGGTGGCACTGCTCGGCCGGACCGGCGGCTCCCGGCACTGCGCACCGGCCGACGGCCGGGGGTCAGCGCCAGCGGTCGGCACCACGGGTGCCGCCGGCGCGGGGCACCTCGTCCCGGGGCGGGTAGCCGTAGCGTTCGTCGGCGCCGTACCGGACCGGCTCGGGTTCGGCCTGGCGCCACTCGGGCTGGCCACTGCGCTGGGCCGGCGGCCGCCACTCCTCCGGTACCGGCACCCCGCTCGCCGGAAGGGCCGCCTGGCCGGCGTCCGACCAGCCGGACGTCGCGTCCGCCCGGCCGCCGGAGTCGCGGCGCGGCTCCCGCACGGCCGCCCACCGGTCCTCCACCCGGAACTCGGTGCCGCCCCCGTCGGCGTGCACCGCCGCCCGCCGCTCCCCGACCTGGACCTCCCGGCCGTGCGCGTCGTCGCGGACCGAGGCCCACCGGTTGCCGGTGCGCAGTTCGGACCAGTAGGCCCCGTCCGGGTCGTCATCGGCGGCCGGGCCCGACGGCTCGGGCAAGGACCAGCCGGTCCCGCCCGGCTGGCGCCACTCCGCACCCTGTCCGGCCCGGTCGCGCCCGTCCGGCCCGGCCGCACTCCAGTCGCGCTCGTCCCGGCCGGTGGCCCGCCAGTCGTGCTCGTCCCGGCCAGGGGCCGTCCAGTGGCGCTCGTCCTGGCCGGCGGCCGGCCGGTCGCGCTCGTCCCGACCGGCGGGGGTCCGGTCGGGCTCGGCGCGCCCGTCACGGGCACCCGCCCAGCCGGCCGCACCGTGCTGATCCACCCAGCCCGGCTCGCCGCGCTGGTCCGCCCAGCCGGCCTCGCCGCGCTGATCCGCCCAGCCCGGCTCGCCGTGCTGGTCCGCCCAGCCACGGTCGTTCCGCCCGGCCCAGCCGGTCTCGTCGCGCGGACCGGGCGGTTCGATCGCGTTGCGGTGGCCCGCCCGGCCGGCCGGCGGGTCGTCGGTCGCCCCGCTGCCCGGCGCCCAGGACCGGTCGTCGTCCGGCCCGGCCGCCGCCCAGGAGCCCCGATCATCCCCGCCCGCCCGCGCCGACCAGGACCGGTCGTGCTCCGGGCCGGGCCCGCCCGCGCCGCCCGCCCGCGCCCACGGGTGCTCCCGGGCCGGGCCGCCGGCGGCGTCGTCCCGCGATCCGCCCTGCCCGGACGGGGACCGGTCGTCCCAGCCGGTGGCCGGCCCGGGCCGGGCCCGGTCGTCCCGTGCGTCGCCCCGGGCGCGATGGTCGCGACCGGCGCCGGGCGCCGACCAGCCACCGCCGGAGCCATCTCGCTCCTCCCCGCTGTCGCGATAGCCGGACCAGGGGCGCTCCTCCGGCTCCGCGCCGGGGAAGCCGCGCTCCTCCGACGCCGGGGACCAGCGGCCCGGGTAGCCGCCGTAGCGGGTGCCGGAGTCGGCGCCGCCGTCGACGATGGTGTGCCGGGTGGTGACGTGCACGGTCTCCGTGTGGTGCACCACGCCGACCTGGCGGGGGCCCGGCTCCGGCCGACCGTCCGGCTCCGGCACGCGCGGCGCCCCGTACACGCCGGGCTGGGGCCGGTCGGCGCCGGCCCGGTCCGTGCCGTAACGGGTGCCGGGCTGGGCGCGGCGGGCCGGCCCGTCATCGACCGCGCCCTGTCGCCGGCCGGCGCTGGGCTCCGGTGCCGGCTGGCCGCCGTACCCGTCGGCGGTCGGCACCCGGGCGCGACCGCCGGGCGGCTCCTCGGCGGGCGAGGTGGTGAGGCCCGCGGCGGCGGCGATCCCGGCGGCCGCCGCGTCGAGACGGTGACGCAGGGCGTTGACCGACTCCTCGGTCCGCTGGACCCGGTCGAGCGCCTGGTTACCCCGCTGGGCCGCGGCCACGACCTCGCCGCGCAGCTCACGGCGGAGCTGTTCCAGCTCCTCGCGGAGCTCGTCGACACCGACCGCCGCGGCCCCGCCGTCCGCGCGGAGCGCGATGGAGAGACCGATCAGCACCACGGCGAGCATCGCCAGCACGGCGCCGAACCGCAGCGGACCGTTGCCGTCGGAGACGAGCAGAATCAGCGCGGCCAGGGGTGCACACCCCACCCCGACCCAGAACAGGACGGAGAGCATCGGGGCGCGCTTCTCGGCGGCGGCAACCGGGGCTGGCATGGCTGAGCAGACTACCGAGACTTCCGGCCCGAGGGAACGCCCCGACGGGGTCGATGTGCAGGGCGGTGACCAGGCTTTCCGGTCGGGCGGCGGCGCGGTGGCCGGCGGAGTCCCGACCGGCCCGGGGACGGTTCCGGGTCGCGGCGCCGGACGCGCCGCGACCCGGACGGTCGCCGGTCAGCTGGCGGCGAGCGCCGCGTCCGAGGAGAAGACCAGGCCGACGCTGGCCGCGCCGGTCTTCAGCGCGTTCTTCGTCTGCGGACCGCCCGCGTCCAGCGAACTGAACGAGCCGGCCTTGAAGTCGTAGACCTGGACCAGGCCGGCCTGGCACTTCGGCCGCTGCGGGCACTCCGGCGGGCCGGCCAGGACGGTGGCCTTGCCGGAGCACTTGGCGGCGAGCTCGGAGAGCGTGGTCACCTGGTACTTGTCCGCGAAGGCCTGGGTGACCGCGAAGGCGTTCTGGTCCTGTGCCTGGGACGGCTGGCCGAAGGTGATGCCGACCTTGTCCCCGGCGGCCTTGAGCGCGGAGACCGTCTTGTCCAGCTCCGGCGAGGAGACCGGCTGGGCGTCCTTGCCGTTGGCCTTGGTGTTGAGGAACTCGGCCATGGTCGCCGCGTACTCCGGGACGACCTGGATCTCGCCCTTCTCCAGGGCCGGCTCGTAGAGCTCTCGGTTGCCGATCGTCTGCACCTTGACCTGGTAGCCGGCCGCGGTGAGGGTGATCTTGTAGAGCTCGGCGATGGTCTGGCTCTCGCTGAAGTTGCCGGCGCCGACCGTGACCGGGCCGCCCGGCCCCTTCGCGAGGCCCTGGGTGAGGCCGTTGGCCTCGGCGAACTCCTTGGCCGCCGCCTGCGGGGTCTTGCGGTCCACGTCGACGGACTTGTTGAGCGCGATCAGCTTGGGCGTGTCCAGCGCCGCGGAGACCTTGTCCAGCGCGGCGACCAGCTGCGGCTTGGCCACGTCGACGTTGATCGCGGGAATGATGTTGTCGGTGTTCTGGAGCTTCTTGTCGTCGCTGAGCACGACCAGCTTGTCGCCGGCGACCGGGGCGCACCCCGCCCCGGAGGCGCCCTGCTCGGGCGCATCGGTGCCGGACGAGCCGGCGTCGCCGCAGCCGGCGAGGAGACTCGCCGCCGCGACGGCGCCGACCGCCCCGACAGCCAGGCGTGAACGTGCGCGCATCAGTAGCCCGCCTTCCGTGTCCCGGCGCGGCCCCGAGCGGGCCGGCCGCGTGTCCGACGGGCGATCCGGTCGGCCGCCCGCAACTCCAGCCAATATCTTCCCCATCCGACCGACAAACTCCGAGCCGGTTTCGTCACCTGATCGTCATCCGGCCCCGTGTCGGGCGGGTCAGCCGCCCGCCATGGCGTCGGCCGCGCGCCGGCTCGCCGCTCGGCGTACCCGGCGCAGCGGCCGGGGGGTCACCGCCCGCTCGACCAGCGCGAGCACCCCCTCGACGAGCAGCGCCAGCCCGGCCACCAGCAGTCCGCCGGCGATCACCTGCCCGCCGCCGGCCGCGATGTCCAGCCCGAAGCCGGCCCGGATGATCTGCCCCAGCCCGCCGCCGTTGACGAAGGAGGCCAGGGCCGTGGTGGCCACCACCTGCACCGCGGCGGTACGGAAGCCGGCCGCCAGGTACGGCACCGAGAGCGGCAGCTCCACCCGGCGCAGCAGCTGCCCACCGGAGAGCCCCATCCCCCGGGCCGCGTCCCGGGCCTCCGGGTCGGCCTGCCGCACCCCGGTGTACGCGTTCGCGAGCAGCGGCGGCACCGCGAACACCGCGAGCGCCACCACCACCGCCGGCCGGCCGAAGCCCAGGAAGGTCAGCGGCAGGATGGTCAGCAGCGCCAGGGTCGGAATCGCCAGGGTGACGTTGGACACCAGCAGCACCGCGCTCCCACCCCGGCCGGTGTGCCCGAGCCAGAGCCCGAGCGGCCAGGCCACCAGGCAGCCCAGCAGCACCGCCAGCGCGGACAGGATGAGGTGCTCGCCGAGCCGGTCCAGGACCCCGCCGGGATTCGTCCAGTTCAACGGGTCGTTCAGCCAGACCACGGCTTCCCGCAGGTGGTTCACCGGGCCGACCCTCCCGACCCGGCCCGGTGCGGACGCGCGCTCACGCGGACCGCCGGCGCAGCCACGGGGTGAGCAACCGGCCCACCCCGGCCAGCACCAGGTCGAGCACCAGCGCCAGCAGCACGCAGAGCACCGTGCCGGTCATGATCTCCGCCTTGTAGAAGTTGTTCTGGAAGCCGGCGAAGATGAGCTGACCCAGGCCACCCCGGCCGATCACCACCCCGACGGTGACCAGCGCCACCGTCGAGACGGTGGCCAGCCGCAGGCCGGTGAGGATGCCCGGCAGCGCCAGCGGCAACTCGATCCGGAACAGGCGGGCCCAGCGGCCGTACCCCATCCCCTCGGCCGCCTCCAGCACGTCGGGTGGCACCTGGTGCAGCCCGGCCAGCGCGTTGCGGACGATGACCAGCAGCGCGTACAGCACCACCACGGTGAGCACGGTCACCGCACCGATGCCCAGGGTCGGCCCGAGGAACGCGAACAGCGCCAGCGACGGGATCGTGTACAGCACCCCGCTGACCGCCAGCACCGGCCCGGCCAGCGACCGGAACCAGTACGCGGCCACCGCGAGCGGCAGCGCCACCAGCGCGGCGATCAGCACGGCCCGGGCGACCAACCAGGTGTGCTCACGCAAGGCGGCGAGGATCGTGTCAGAGTTGTCCCGCACGTACTGCCAGGAGAACCACGGGTTACCGGGCGCGGCCCGGTAGCTCAGGTGGAGGGACACACGTGGACGTTACCCCGGGAGCCGGCGCCGGACACGGCGCGGCCTCGATCAGCCTGGAGCGCATCGGCAAGCGCTACCCCGACGGCACCGAGGCGGTACGCGAGCTGAGCCTGGCGGTGAAGGCCGGCGAACTGGTCGTGCTCATCGGCCCGTCCGGCTGCGGAAAGTCCACCGTGCTGCGGATGATCAACCGGTTGATCGAGCCGACCGGCGGCCGGATCCTGCTCGGCGACGACGACGTCACCCGGGTCGACCCGGTCGCGCTGCGCCGGCGCATCGGCTACGTCATCCAGAACGTCGGCCTCTTCCCGCACCAGACGGTCGCCGCCAACGTGGCGGCCGTGCCCGGGCTGCTCCGCTGGCCCCGCCAGCGCACCCGGGACCGGGTGCACGAGCTGCTGGAGCTGGTCGGCCTCGACCCGGCCCAGTTCGCCGGCCGCTACCCGCACGAGCTCTCCGGCGGCCAACGGCAGCGGGTCGGGGTGGCCCGGGCGCTCGCCGCCGACCCGGTGGTGCTGCTGATGGACGAGCCGTTCTCGGCCGTCGACCCGATCGTCCGGACCCGGCTTCAGGAGGAGTTCCTCCGCCTGCAGGCCGAGGTCCGCAAGACCATCGTGCTGGTCACCCACGACCTCGACGAGGCGGTCCGGTTGGGCGACCGGATCGCGGTGCTCTCCGAGGGCGGCCGGCTGGAGCAGTACGCCGACCCGGCCACCGTGCTCGGCTCCCCCGCCTCGCCGTTCGTCCGCGAGTTCGTCGGCGCCGACCGGGGCATCCGCCGGCTCGCGGTCACCCCGCTCACCCGCGACGTGCTGGACCCGCTGCCCGCCGACGGCGGCGCCGACCTGCCGGTGGTGTCGTTGGGCGGCTCGGCGTACGACGCGCTGGGCGCGCTGCTCACCGCCGGCGTCGAGCACGCCGTGGTGACCGCCGACGGGCAACCGGTCGGGCTGGTCAGCCGGGCCCGGGTGCTGGGTCTCGGCGTGCCGGGGTGAGCCGCCCGGGGCCGGGCCGCTCACCCCGCCCCGCTGGGCGTCACCGCCGGGCGCGCCCGGCGAACACCTAGGCGCGCCCGCCGAGGCTGGCCAGCCCGATGATCCAACCGGCGAAGAAGCCGTACGTGACCCCGGTGCCGGTGCCCTGGAACGCGGCCAGCAGCGAACCGTCCGGGCCGAGCAGCGCGGAGAGCAGTGCGCTGAACCCGGCCGCCAGGACGTACGCGGCCCAGCCGGAGAGGAACTGGCTGGCCGAGCCCTGCACCCTGGCCACCTGGGCGGCGGGCCGCAGGTAGAGCAGCGCCACGGCCAGCACCACCAGCAGGACGGCCCGCAGGTCGGTGGCGAGCACCGACCGGGACGGGTCGTCGGCGTGCAGCTGCCAGGCGGGCCAGGCGAGCAGTTGGAGGAACCAGCCACCGGCCCCGTTCGGGTCGGTGTCCCGCACCCAGCCGGCGTACATCGGGCTGCCGCAGACGCCGACCAGCAGCAGCGCGGCGAGGGCCCCGGTGCCGGCCGCGGTGCCGTACCGGCTGATGCTGCGGGGGCGGTTGTCGAGGGCCATGGGGCGGTCAGTTCCCGGCCCGCCTCGCCGGGCAAACCTGCGGGTACGCGCGACCGCCGCCCGCCGGCGGGCGGCCATCCGCGCTCAGTGCTTCATCAGGTAGTCGATGAACGCGGCCCGCAGCAGCGGGGCGGACTCCTCGTAGCCGTGGCCGGTCAGCTCGCGCCACAGCGCGTTCGCCTCGTCGATGATCGGGCCGACCGAGTTGGGCGCCCCGTCCAGCACGGCGGCCTCGTCCGCGTTGGGCAGGTGCCGCAGCACCGACCAGAAGAACTCGACGTCGCGGCGCTCCCGGGCCAGGTGGAACGCCTGCTCCCGAAGCTCCTCGGTGGAGAGCTTGTCGAGCTCGTCGAAGGTGCGGCCGCCGGCAGAGGTCTCGCTCATGCCGCCGAGCCTAACCCGGCGAGATCACGTCCGGCCCGCCGGACGGCACCGGCGGCGGAGGCGGGCCCGGGGGTCAGCGGTCCTCGGGCTCCCAGCGCCGCCCGGTCTCCCAGCGGGGGGTGTCCCAGGTCTCGACGCCGGTGTCGTTGGTACGCACCGGCAGCACCGACGGCCAGGTGTCGGTGGGCTCCGGCCGTGGCGTCATCGTCCAGCCGCTGCTGATCGAGCCGTCGCCGGGCGGCCCCACCTCGACCGCGGCCGGGCCGGCCCGGCGGGGCCGGCCGAGCGTCTCGACCAGACGGGTGGCGAGCAGGCCGACGCCGAGGGTGGCCCCGCCGACGGCCCACCGGCTGACCGTCCAGCCCCGGGCCGCCGCCCAGGTCAGGAAGACCTCGACCAGGGCGACCGCGAAGAGGGTGCCGAAGATGCCGCCGCGCCGGCCGTACGCGCTGGTGCCGGCGAGCAGCGCGGCGCCGATGGCGAGCACCGACCAGTCCAGCCCGCTGCCCGGGACCACCGGTCCGGTGCTGTTGGCGGCGATGAGCACCCCGCCGAGCAGGGCCAGCACGGTCGAGCAGGTCAGCGCCAGCGCGGTCACCGTGGCGGCGGCCGCGCCGCGACGGCGGGCCGGATCGCCGACCGGCCGGAACCGGCCGACCAGTCGCCGGACCGGTTTGATCGCGCCGAACAGCCCGCCCAGGACGGCCACCGCGGCGAAGCCGACGAAGAGGTAGAGCGCGGTCGACCGCGGGTCGTGCCCGCCCTGCACGGCCACCGGAGCGGTCCGCCGCTCGATGTACACGATCACCCCGGCCGCGCCGGCCAGGCTCGCCGCCCAGCCGGGCACGTGCAGCACCACGACCACCAGGCCCAGCGCCAGCCCGCCGAGCGCCGCGATCCCGAGGGCCGGCAGCAGCGCCTCCCGCACGCCGCGGTCGCCCTGCTCGGCGAAGTGCAGCGCGGCGGCCAGGGCGACCGGGCCGATCGCCAGGTTGACCGCGGCGGCGCGCAGGCTCAGCCCGGCGGCCAGCGCGAGCAGCCCGAGCCCGACCACGTCGACCAGCAGGGTCTTGAGCGCCCCGCCGCGCAGCGCGTCCGAGTCCTCCCGCCAGAGCAGCCAGGCGGCCGCGGCCAGCGCGGCCAGCAGCAGGATCTCCCAGATCACATGGACGGCGATCCGGTCCCGGCCGGGCTCACCGTGGGACGGGTCGTCGAAGACGTTCTCCAGCACCGCCGCGGGCACGCCGGAGGCCGTCTCGGCGGGTGCGAACCGGCCGGTCTCGTCGTACCCCATGGCCCGCGCCTCCCACGTCGGCGGCCGTCCAGGTCCGGCAGGGCGGACCGGCGGCGGCCGTTGCTCTCCGGTCGCCGAGGACGGTACCTGCGGGCGCGGGTGGTGGGAACCCCCTGATCAGAGGCGGCCGCGCGGAGTCTCCCGGTCGCCCGGCTCGCGGTCCTCGTCGTCCTCCTGCTCCGGCACCCGGCAGGACCGTTCCAGCCAGAGCGCCGCGGCGACCAGGGCCAGCGCGGCCAGCACCCCGGCGCCGCCGGCCGGCCGGTCGCCGACCGCGGCGTTGGTGCGCTCGACAAAGAGCCAGCCGGTCAGCCCCGCGTAGAAGCCGGCGAAGATGGCCCCGGCCAGCGCCGACGCCTTGGCCAGCACCACGAATCGGGCGACCAGCAGCGGGTTGACCGGGTCCCGGCCGGGGCGGCGCTCGATCCGGCTGCGGGTGTTGACCGCCGCGTAGGCCTCCAGCACCGCGAGGCCGGCCAACGTGATCACCGGCAACCAGGGCAGGTCGGGCGCCACCTCGTAGTAGAAGCTGCTGATCAGCAGCCAGGCCAGGGCGGCCGCGGCCAGGGCGGCGACGACCAGGGTGGAGATCCGGGTGGGCCCCATCCGGAACCGGTTGGGGTCGCGCGGGGACTGCGCCGAGCTCATGCCGGCCGGCTCCACTGGGTCATGTGTCCGACTCTAACGCCAGATCGGGCCGCGGGCGCAGTTCCAGGGCGTCCCCGGCCAACGGCTCGGCGTTGAGCAGGTCGGTCAGCCAGCCGTGCCCGGGCAGCCGGCCGTGCGGCTCGATGTCGATCCACGGCCGCAGCACGAAGGCGCGCAGATGGGCGCGGGGGTGCGGCAGGGTCAGCTCGGGGTCGTCGCCGAGCACCGGGCCGTCCTCGTCCCAGACCGCGATCACGTCGACGTCGAGGGTGCGGGGCCCGTACCGCCGCTGGGGGTCGCGGGTCCGCCCGGCCGCGGCCTCGGCGGCCCGGGCCCGGGTCAGCCAGTCCCGCGGGCCCGCCGCCGGGTCCGCGACCAGCAGCGCGGCGTTCAGGTACGCGGGCTGGTCGGCGTCCCCCCACGGTGGAGTCTCGTAGACGCCGCTGACCACCAGCACCGCGTCGCCGAACGCGGCCACCGCCGCCCGGAGGTGGGCCGGCCGGTCGCCGAGGTTGCTGCCGATCGACAGCACGGCCCGGGTCACCGGGTCCGCCGCAGGGTGACGGCCACGTCCCGGAAGGTGTGCGGGATCGGCGCCTCCGGCTTGTGCACGGTGACCGTCGCGGCGGCGACCCGCGGCTCGGCCAGGCAGACCGCGAGCAGCCGGTCGGCGAGCGTCTCGATCAGGTTGACCGGTTCCCCGGTGAGCACGGCCACCAGCCGCTCGGCCAGCTCGCCGTAGTGCACGGTGTCGGCGACCTCATCGGAGCGGGCCGCCGGGGCGAGGTCGAGTTCGAGCACCGCGTCGACCACGAACTCCTGGCCCTGGGCGCGCTCGAAGTCGTAGACGCCGTGCCGGCCGTGCGCGCGCAGGCCGGTCAGCTCGATCCGGTCGGTCATCGGTCCCCCTCGTACCCGGCCGGCCAGCAGGTGGTCGGCACCAGGCGCGGGCGGCCGGTGGCCCGCCAGACGGCGAGCGCGTCGGCGGTGCCGCGCACGTCGTGCACGCGTACCCCCCAGGCTCCGGCCGCGACGGCGAGCACGCTGGTGGCGACGGTGGCCGCCTCGCGCTCGGCGATGGGCCGGGGGGTGCCGTCCGCAGCGGCGAGCAGCCGGCCCAGGTACGACTTCCGACTGGCCCCGAAGAGCAGCGGGAAGCCCAGGTCGAGCAGCTCGGGCAGGCGGACGCTGAGCTCCCAGTTGTGCTCGGCGGTCTTGGCGAAACCGAGCCCCGGATCGATGATGATCCTGTCGGCGGCGACCCCGGCGGCGAGCGCCTCGTCCACCCGCCGGCCCAGCTCGGCCCGGACCTCGGCCACCACGTCGGTGTAGCTGGCCAGGTCGCGCATCTCGCGGGAGTGGCCCCGCCAGTGCATGAGCACCCACGGGCAGCCGGCGTCCCGGACCACCCGGGCCATGTCCGGGTCGGCGAGCCCGCCGGAGACGTCGTTGACCACGTCGGCGCCGGCGGCGAGGGCGGCCTCGGCCACCCGGGCCCGGCTGGTGTCGATGCTGACCGGGATGCCGACGGCGCGCAGCTCGCGGATAACCGGCAGCACCCGGGCGGTCTCGGTCGCGGCGTCGACCCGGTCGGCCCCGGGCCGGGTGGACTCGCCGCCCACGTCGACCAGGTCGGCGCCGGCGGCGCGCAGTCGCACCCCGTGTCCGACGGCGGCGTCGAGATCGGCGTACCGGCCGCCGTCGGAGAAGGAGTCGGGCGTGACGTTGAGGACGCCCATCACCACCGGGTCCTGCGCCCGCACCAGATCGGTCACGGACCCGACAGTACCGGTCGCCAGCAGGGCATCCGGCGGCCCCGCCGGTCCCGCCGGACGGCACCGCTGACATGCGGATTAGAACAGGTGTACGATCGGTCGTCCGGGCCGGTTCGGGTCGACTCTTCGCGGGTTGTCGCAAAGGTGGCCGGCCCGTACGCTTTGGAATTGCCCAGCATCGAGATGGCGAAGCATGGAGGGAGGGCCGAAACGGGAGAAAACCCTCCAAAGCTCACCACTCTCCGTGGTGGGTGACGGACGCAGCGTCGCCGACGCTGTATCCGGTGGGACATCCCGCCCGGCCCGATCTACTGCACCACCGCGGCGTCGCCGGCCGCGACATGGGGAGGTTTCAGTGATCGCCATCGAGCTCCTGGCGACGGCGACGTCCGCCGTCGACCACGTGCTCCACCCCCTGGCGTCGACTCCACTCGCCGAGCCGGCCCCCAAGGGCATCAACACCAACGGTGTCGTCAGCTTCTTCGCCAGCAAGATCGCGCCGATCCTGCTCGCGGTCCTCGGCGTCATCTTCATCGGGCGCGCCAGCCGGGGCGAGATCTCCAAGGTGCTGACCAGCTCGGCCATCGCCATCATCGGGCTCGCCTTCATCGCCGGCGCGGCGACACTCTTCTTCGTCGGCGACTACCTGATCGACCTGATCTTCGAATAGGCGTCGGCGACCATGCGGCTGCGCACCGACGACGACATCTACCGGGCCCGGCTCGTCTACCTCGGGCCGCCCGGCTACACCCTGCCCGTCCACCTGCCGTACGCCCAGTACGGCCTGTTCATGCTGCTCGTACCCCTCTACATGTTCATCCACTGGTTGTTCACGTTGCAGGTGGAGCTCTTCCCGGCCTGGGAGATCTCGCTCGCCATCGTGACCACCTCGTTCGTCTTCCGGTACGTCGACCCGGACCGCCCGGCGCGCATGGTCATCCGTACCGCGCTGACGGACTGGCGACGCACCCGGGAGCCGGCCGCCGAGCTGCGCGACCCGCGCCTGGTGGCGAGCCGGATCAGGATCCGGGAGGAACTGGCATGACCGGGCGTACGCCGTGGGCGCAGCCGAACAACGCGGGTGAGGCGGTCGCATGAGTCGCTCTTCCACGCCGGGTTCCCCGGCCGGGCGTCCGGCCGACCCGCTCGGTAACCGTGCGCGATCGTTCGACTACCCACCCGACGACGAGCTGGACGAGGTCGTCCTCGACCCGGCGCTGGTGAGCAGCCCCGGGCAGGGCCGGGTGGGTGTCTTCCAGCCGCCCCGACCGCCGGCCACCCGGTCCGCCGGGCCGGACCAGCGCCGGCCGGCGGTCGGCGACAGCGGCGACATCGACTCGCCCTTCCTCGACCTGTTCGGCGGGGCACAGCCCGGCGCCCGGCGACCCGCGGCCCGGCCGGCGAGCCCACCGGCCGCCCGACCCACCCCGCCGGCGG
>NZ_KQ058852.1 GCF_000982955.1 Micromonospora sp. HK10
GCGGCGGCTGCGCGTACGGGTCGTACTGCGGGGAGGTCGGGTCCTGGTTGGGCTGCTGCTGGCCGTACGGGTCCTGACCGGGGTAACCGGGCTGCATTGCTGGTTGCTCCTCAAACTGGGGGTCGACGGTCCATGGTCGGTCGCTGCCGCTCATCATTCCGCCCAGCACCGGGACGCCGCGACACACGGGCCCGGGACCAAGGTCACGATGTCGACGCCGGGCCGGGCGTACGCCGGCACCGGGCGTCGGCAGCGTATCGTGCCGCCGCCACCGGGGTGATCTCTCACGATGCCGCGCCCGACCGCTGGACGGCCGGCCCGGCCCGATAGGGTTGCCCGGTGACCGAGCCCGCGTCCGTCGCCCGCCTCGTCGTCCTCGTCTCCGGTTCCGGCAGCAACCTCCAGGCCCTGCTGGACGCCGCCGCCGACCCCGGCTACGGGGCACGGGTCGTCGCCGTCGGCGCCGACCGGGACGGGATCGCCGGTCTGGACCGGGCCGCGGCGGCCGGGGTGCCCTCCTTCGTCGAGCGGCTCAAGGACCATCCGTCCCGGGAGGACTGGGACAAGGCGTTGACCGCCCGGGTCGCCGAGCACGAGCCGGACCTGGTGATCAGCGCGGGCTTCCTCAAGCTGGTCGGCCCGCACTTCCTGGGCGCGTTCGGCGACCGCTACCTCAACACGCACAACACCCTGCTGCCGGCGTTCCCCGGCATCCACGGCCCCCGGGACGCGCTCGAGTACGGCGTGAAGGTCACCGGGGCCACCCTGTTCTTCGTCGACGCCGGGATGGACACCGGCCCGATCGTCGCCCAGGTCGCCGTCCCGGTGCTGGACGACGACGACGAGGAGACGCTCACCGAGCGCATCAAGTCCGCCGAGCGGCGCCAGCTCGTCGAGCAGGTCGGTCGGCTGGTCCGTGACGGTTGGACGATCACCGGCAGAAAGGTCACTGTTCCGTGAGCACGACTGAGGACGTCCGGCGCCCGATCCGGCGGGCACTGGTCAGCGTCTACGACAAGACCGGCCTGGTCGACCTGACCGGCGCCCTGCACCAGGCGGGGGTGGAGATCGTCTCCACCGGCAGCACCGCCGCGACGATCGCGGGCGCGGGCGTGCCGGTGACGCCGGTCGAGCAGGTGACCGGCTTCCCGGAGATCCTCGACGGCCGGGTGAAGACGCTGCACCCGAAGATCCACGGTGGTCTCCTCGCCGACCTGCGCAAGGACGCGCACGCCGCCCAGCTCGACGAGCACGGCATCGCCGGCATCGACCTGCTGGTGTCCAACCTCTACCCGTTCCAGGCGACGGTGGCCTCCGGCGCCAGCCGGGACGAGTGCGTCGAGCAGATCGACATCGGTGGGCCGGCGATGGTCCGGGCCGCGGCGAAGAACCACGCCTCGGTGGCCGTGGTGACCGACCCGGCGGCGTACCCGGCGCTGCTCGACGCCCTCGCCGAGGGCGGCTTCACGCTGGCCCAGCGGCGGGCGCTGGCGGCCCGCGCCTTCGCCGACATCGCCGAGTACGACGTGGCCGTGGCCGAGTGGTTCGCCCAGGACCCGGCGGACGCCGACTGGCCGCCGCGCTTCGCCGGGCTGGCCCTGCGCCGCCAGGCGGTGCTGCGCTACGGGGAGAACCCGCACCAGGCGGCGGCTCTGTACGCCGACCCGGCCGGTCCGGCCGGTCTCGCGCAGGCCGAGCAGCTGCACGGCAAGGAGATGTCCTACAACAACTACGTGGACGCCGACGCCGCCTGGCGGGCCGCGCACGACTTCCCGGAGCAGCCGGCGGTCGCCATCATCAAGCACGCCAACCCGTGCGGCATCGCGGTCGGCGCGGACGTGGCCGAGGCACACCGCAAGGCGCACGCCTGCGACCCGGTCTCCGCGTACGGCGGGGTGATCGCGGTGAACCGGCCGGTCAGCGTGCAGCTGGCCCGCCAGGTCGCGGAGATCTTCACCGAGGTGCTGGTGGCGCCGGGCTTCGACGAGGGCGCGGTGGAGATCCTCCAGGGGAAGAAGAACATCCGGCTGCTGCGGGCGCCCGCCTTCGCGCCGGCGGCGACCGAGTGGCGGCAGGTCAGCGGCGGGGTGCTGGTGCAGCGGCGGGACGCCGTCGACGCGGCGGGCGACGACCCGTCCACCTGGACGCTGGCCACCGGTACGGCCGCCGACGAGGCGACCCTGCGCGACCTCGCGTTCGCCTGGCGGGCGGTCCGCGCGGTGAAGAGCAACGCCATCCTGCTGGCCCGCGACGGCGCCACCGTCGGGGTCGGGATGGGCCAGGTCAACCGGGTGGACTCGGCGCGGCTCGCGGTGAGCCGGGCCGGCGCCGACCGGGCCCGCGGCTCGGTCTGCGCGTCGGACGCGTTCTTCCCGTTCGCCGACGGTCCGGCGATCCTCATCGAGGCCGGCGTCCGGGCGATCGTGCAGCCCGGCGGCTCGATCCGGGACGAGGAGACGATCGCGGCGTGCAAGGAGGCCGGGGTCACGTTGTACCTCACCGGCACCCGGCACTTCTTCCACTGACGGCGCATCGGGCGCGGGCCGGCCGGTCCCGCGACTGACCGACGGCGGAGCGGCCCCTCCCGAGGCGGGCCGCTCCGGCCGACGGACTCAGGCGGCCGCGCGTACCTCGGCGAAGTGGCAGGCCGACGGGTGCGGGTCGGCCGCCCGCAGCACGGCGTGCGGTTCCTGGGTGGCGCAGACCTCCTGCGCCTTCCAGCAGCGGGTCCGGAACCGGCAGCCCGACGGCGGGTCGGCCGGGCTCGGCACGTCGCCGGTGAGCCGGATGATGCTGCGGTCCGTCCGGGCGTCCGGGTCGGGCACCGGCACCGCCGAGAGCAGCGCCTGGGTGTACGGGTGGGTGGCCCGCTCGTAGATCTCCTCCTCGGTGCCGATCTCCACGATCTTGCCGAGGTACATCACGGCGACCCGGTCGGAGATGTGCCGGACCACCGACAGGTCGTGGGCGATGAAGATGTACGACAGCCCGAGCTCGTCCTGAAGCTGCTCGAGCAGGTTGATCACCTGGGCCTGGATGGAGACGTCCAGGGCGGACACCGGCTCGTCACAGACGATGATCTCCGGTCGCAGGGCCAGCGCCCGGGCGATGCCGATGCGCTGCCGCTGGCCGCCGGAGAACTGGTGCGGGTAGCGGTTGATGTGCTCCGGGTTCAGCCCGACCACGTCCAGCAGTTCCTGCACCCGCCCCCGCTTGCTGCCCTTCGGGGCCGCCTCCGGGTGGATGTCGAACGGCTCGCCGATGATGTCGCCGACCGTCATCCGCGGGTTGAGCGAGGTGTACGGGTCCTGCATCACCATCTGCATGTTCCGGCGCAGCCGGCGCAGCTCGGAGCCGGAGGCCTTGAACAGGTCCCGCCCCTCCAGGGTGGCCCGGCCGGCGGTCGGCGACTCCAGCCGCATGAGCAGCCGGGCCAGGGTCGACTTGCCGCAACCGGACTCGCCGACCACGCCGAGGGTCTCGCCGCGGCGCAGTTCGAAGCTGACCCCGTCGACGGCCTTCACCGCGCCGATCTGCTTCTTGAACAGCACCCCCTGGCTGATCGGGAAGTGCTTGACCACGTTGTCGACGGAGAGGAGCGTCTCGCCGCGGACCTTGGTGGGGCTAGCGGGCGCTGTCATCGCGGACCTCCTGGGCGAAGTGGCACGCGCTGGTCCGGCCGTCGCCGAGGACCAGGTCGTGCGGCACCTCGTCCACGCAGACCTGCTGCGCGTACGGGCACCGGGGGTGGAACGGGCAGCCGGAGGGGATCCGCATGAGGTTCGGCGGCAGCCCCTTGATCGTGGCGAGCGCCTGGCCGCGGACGTCCAGCCGCGGGATCGACTCCAGCAGACCCTTGGTGTACGGGTGCGCCGGCGCCCGGTACAGCGAGCGCACGTCGGCGTGCTCGACGATCCGGCCGGCGTACATGACCGCGATCCGGTCGGCCACGCCGGCCACCACACCGAGGTCGTGGGTGATCAGGATCATCGCCATGTTGAGGTCGCGGCGCAGGTCGGCCAGCAGGTCCATGATCTGGGCCTGCACGGTGACGTCGAGCGCCGTGGTGGGCTCGTCGGCGATCAGCACCTTCGGGTTCAGGGCGAGCGCCATCGCGATCATCACGCGCTGGCGCATGCCGCCGGAGAACTGGTGCGGGTAGTCGCCGAGCCGCTTCGCCGCAGCCGGGATCTTGACCAGGTCCATCAGCTCGACGGCCCGGCGGCGGGCGTCGGCCCGGGACATCCCCTCGCGTTGGCGCAGCGTCTCGCCGATCTGCCAGCCGACCGGGAAGACCGGGTTCAACGCCGACAGCGCGTCCTGGAAGATCATCGCGATCTCCTTGCCGCGTACCTGCCGGCGCTGCTCCTCGGACCGGGTCAGCAGGTCCTGGCCCTGGTAGAGGATCTGACCGGCGGTGATGTGCGCCGGCGGAGTGTCCAGGATGCCCATGATCGCCTGGGCGGTCACCGACTTGCCGGAGCCGGACTCGCCGAGCACGGCCAGGGTCTCGCCGGGGTCGAGGTGGTACGACACCCCGTTGATCACCTTGGCCACGCCCTCCCGGGTGCGGAACTCGATGTGCAGGTCCCGTACGTCGAGCAGGTGGCCGCCGGGCGGAGTGGGGGAGGCCGGGGTGGGTTGGACAGCGGACTGGGTCACTGCGCCTGCCTTTCGCTCGCGGCTGCGGGGCTCGCTGCGCTCACTCCTCGCGCTCGCACTGCCTGCCTTTCGCTCGCGGCTGCGGGGCTCGCTGCGCTCACTCCTCGCGCTCGCATGAGGGCCCTCACCGCAGCTTCGGGTCGAAGGCGTCGCGGATCGCGTCGCCCAGCATGATGAAGGCGAGCACGGTCAGCGCGAGGAAGGCCGAGGGGACGATCAGCGGGGTCGCCGACTCCCGCATGTGGATGCGGCCGGTGTCGATGTCCTGACCCCAGGAGATGGTCGGGGCCTTCAGGCCGATACCGAGGAAGCTCAGGGTCGCCTCGGCCGCGATGAACGAGCCGAGCGCGATGGTGAGCACCACGATCGCCGGGGCGAGCGCGTTCGGCAGGATGTGCCGCCACATGATCCGGCCGTTGCCGGCGCCGAGCATCCGCGCCGCGGCCACGTAGTCCTGCTCCTTGGCGGTGATCACCGAGGAGCGGACCACCCGGGCCGCCGTGGTCCAGCCGAGCACCGCCAGTACGAAGATCACCGCGAACAGCCGGACGTTGTCGCTGCTGGTGCTGACCCGCTTGAGCAGCACGATCGCGGCGAGCAGCAGCGGGATGCCGAGCACGATGTCGATCACGCGGGAGAGCACCGCGTCCACCCAGCCGCCGAAGTAGCCGGCGAGCATGCCGACCAGCAGCGCGATCACGCCGGTGGCCAGCGCGGCGAGGGCGCCGACCAGCAGCGAGGCACGGGTGCCGTAGACCGCTCGGGCGTAGACGTCGCAGCCCTGGAAGTCGTACCCGAGGATGGCCGCGCCGGACGGCCCGGCGTGCTGCCGGGAGAGCAGGCAGTCCCGCGGGTCGTTGCCGGTGAACAGCGACGGCACGGCGGCCATCGCGGTGAAGAGCACGACCAGGCCCAGGCTGATCCAGAAGATCGGGTTGCGGCGCAGGTCCCGCCAGGCGTCGCCGGCCAGGCTGCGCGGCTTCTGCGGGGCGCCGACCTGGTTGGGCGTGCCGGGCTCGCCGGAGACGCCGCGCCGCGCGGCCTGGTTCTCGGTGGCGGCCACGGTCTCGAAATCGCTCATGCCCGCACCTCGTTCCGCTCGGCGCGGTCACGAGCGGTCGGGCACACCGCGTGGTTGCTTCGTTCGCTGCGCTCACTCATAGCGGATCCTCGGATCGAGTACGGCGTACAGGACGTCCACCACCAGGTTGGAGATCAGGTAGACCACGACGAGCACGCTGACGATGCCGACCACCAGCGGGCCGTCTTCGGTGCGGATGCCGCGGAACAGGTTGAAGCCGACGCCGGGGATGTTGAACACGCCCTCGGTGATGATCGCGCCGCTCATCAGGTTGCCCAGCTCGACGCCGAGGAAGGTGATCACCGGGATGAGCGAGTTGCGCAGTACGTGGACGCTGACGATCCGCCGCTTGACCAGGCCCTTCGACCGGGCGGTCCGGACGTAGTCGGCGCGCAGGTTCTCCGCCACCGAGGTGCGGGTCAGCCG
Source organism: Micromonospora sp. HK10 (assembly GCF_000982955.1). Classification (GTDB taxonomy): domain Bacteria; phylum Actinomycetota; class Actinomycetes; order Mycobacteriales; family Micromonosporaceae; genus Micromonospora. The sequence continues at coordinate 6,170 of NZ_KQ058852.1, forward strand.
CAGGGCGGTGGCCAGCGACAGCGAGCCGAGCACGATGCCGGGCAGCAGCAGCGCGTAGAGGCTCGGTTGGGCCCCGGCGGTGGGCGGGAAGAGCTGCCACTTGACGCCGAGGAAGTACTGCGCGAGCGGGGCCAGGACGATGGTCGGGATGCCCAGCACCAGCAGGGTGAGCACCAGCGTCGAGTTGTCGAAGATGCTCGCCCGGCGGATACCGGCGATCACGCCGGCCGTGACGCCGAAGAGGATGGCCACGGCGAGCGCGATGAGCGCCAGCCGGACGGTGACCGGCCAGGCCTGCTGGAGGATGTCGCCGATCTGCCGGCCGGTGAGCGACTGGCCCAGGTCGCCCTGGAGCAGGTTCTTGACGTAGTCGAGGTAGCGGTAGAAGAAGCCGCCGACGCCGGTGGCGTCCAGGTGGTACTTCTCCGTCAGGTATGCCCGCTGGGCCGCGGTCACCGGCCGCTCCCCGGCGAGGGCCTGGATCGGGTCGCCCTGCCCGGCGAACATCAGCGCGTAGACGATCAGCGTGGTCCCGAAGAACGCGAGGACCATCTGCAGGAGGCGCCGCAGGATGAAGCGGAACATGCTTGCCAGTCTCTCCGGAATAGCGCGAAAGGGGCGCTGGATGACATCTCTGGTGTACCGGAAATTAGCCACCGCCGCCCTCGGGCCGGCGCGGGGGCGGGGCCCGCGGACCGCCGGCGGGTCGCGCCGCCACGCGCCGGGCCACCCGGGTCGCCCCGGGTGGCCCGTGCCGTGGTCAGCTCAGCTGGCCGCCTCGATCTTGACGAGGTTGACCCGCTGGAACAGGTCCATCTGGACGTTCTTGACCTTGCTGGAGTGCCCGAACACGTTCTCGCCGAAGCGCAGCGGGATCACCGGCATGTCCTTGGCCAGGATGTCCTCGGCCTGCTGGTACTTCTTGATCGCCTCTTCCTGGGTGGGCGCGGCCGAGCCCTCCTTGACCAGGCGGTCGAACTCCGGGTTGCTGTAGCCGTAGTAGTTCGACGAACCGTTGGTGCTGTACAGCGGGCCGAGGTAGTCCTCCATGGACGGGTAGTCCATGACCCAGCCCATCCGGAACAGACCCACCGGCTGCTTCTTCTCGACCTTGGTCAGCAGGTCGGCGAACTTCGGCTCGGCGGAGCCGACGCAGTCGACGCCCAGGTTGGCCTTGAGCTGGTTGCAGGTCGCGTCGACCCAGTCCTTGTGACCGCCGTCCCCGTTGTAGGAGATGGTGATCTTCGACGGGCCGCCGGCGGCCTGGTAGAGCTTCTTGGCCTCGGTCGGGTTGAACTGGCCCGCGGCGCCCGTGGTGTTGTCCCGGTAGCCCGGCAGCACCGGCGAGACGAACGAGCGGGCGGGCTGCTGGGACTCCTTGAAGATCGACTTGGTGATCTCGTCCCGGTCGATCGCCATCGAGATCGCCTTGCGCACGTCCGGCTTGCTGTACTCCTTCTCGAACGTCGGGAAGGCCAGGAACTGGAACGACGACATCGGGCTGGTCTGGTAGTTCTCGCCCAGGTCGCTCTGCGCGGTGCTCAGGTTCTCCGTCGGGATGGTCGGCAGCACGTCGAGGTTGTCCGACTGCAGGTCCGAGTACGCGGCCGTGAGCTGCTGGTAGACCCGGAACTCGACGTCCTTGACCTTGGGCTTCTCGCCCGGGTAGGCGTCGTAGCGCTCGACCTCGAGCTTGCTGTCGTGCTGCCAGGTGCCCTTCATCTTGAACGGGCCCTGGCCGATCGGCGCCTGCTCGTACGAGTCGTTGAGCACGCCCGGCGCGGAGAACGCGGCCTTCGGCAGCGGGTAGAACGCGGTGTAGCCGAGCATCGACTTGAAGTCGATGTACGGCTCGGAGAGCGTCACCCGGAAGGTGAGGTCGTCCACCTTCTCCAGGCCGGACATCGTGGTGGCCTTCGGCTTCTCACCCTGCAGGTCCTGGTAGCCCGCGATCTTCTCGAAGAAGTAGCTCGCGCCCTGGCCGTTGGGCGCGTACGCGCCGTAGTTCCAGGCGTTGATGTAGTCGTCGGACGTGACCTTCTGGCCGTCGTGGAAGGTGAAGCCGTCCTTGAGCTTGATCGTCCAGACCTTGTTGTCCGACGACGTCACCGACTCGGCGGCCACCTCGTAAGGCTTGTTCTGCGCGTCGTAGTCGACGAGCGGGCTGAACAGGCCGGCGAGCACCTGTGAGCCGGACGTTTCGGTGGTGTTGGTGGGAACCAGGTGCTGCGGCTCCGCGATCTGGATGCTGACGCCCGCACCCTGGCCGCTGCCGCTGGAGTCACCGTTCCCGCCGCTGCCGCAGGCCGCCAGGCCCAGCGTCACCACGAGCGGGAGGGCGGCCCAGGCGGCGAGTCTACGAACACGCATGAACTCTCCTCATCTCCTCACGCTGCGCAGTCAGGCCCGACGCTGGGTAACGCTGCGCAACGATCGGTAACGGTAGGTCGCGTGCCGACGATCGACAACGGAAGGGTTGCGAACCGGTAACGGAAGGTGCCGACCCGGCTTGTCGCCGCCGGACCGGCGTGGTACGGCAAAGCTCCTAAAAGCCTCCGGCCAGGGCTTCCGTGCCGGGCGGGTGCGCGGTACGTCGTGGTCACGATGCGGCCGGGTCGATCCGGCGGGGCTGTCCGGCTCGTCCGGTCCGATCCCCTGGCGTCCGGCTCGGTTGTGGGGTGCGGCACATTTGGTGACTCTCGGTGACAATCGCCACCTGACGGATCGTCACCGTTCGCCGTCAACGACCCGCCCGCCCCGCGCCGTGAGACGATCCATGCGTGACGGCGACCATCCTCGACGGCAAGGCGACCGCGGCGGAGATCAAGGACGAGCTGCGGACGCGGGTCAAGGCGCTGGCGGAGCGGGGCATCACGCCCGGGCTGGGCACGGTCCTGGTCGGCGCGGATCCCGGCTCCCAGGCGTACGTCAACGGCAAGCACCGGGACTGCGCCGAGGTGGGCATCGCCTCGATCCGGCGCGAGCTGCCCGCCGACGCCACCCAGGAGCAGCTCGACGCGGTGCTGGCCGAGCTGAACGCCGACCCGGCCTGCCACGGCTACATCGTCCAGCTGCCGCTGCCGGCCCACCTGGACACCCAGCGGGCGCTTGAGCTGATCGACCCGGCCAAGGACGCCGACGGGCTGCACCCGGTCAACCTGGGCCGCCTGGTCCTCGGCTACGACGCACCGCTGCCCTGCACCCCGCGCGGCATCATCGAGCTGCTGCGCCGGCACGACGTGCCGCTGCGCGGCGCCCGGGTGGCCCTGGTCGGGCGGGGCAACACGGTCGGCCGGCCGCTGGGCCTGCTGCTGACCCGGCGCAGCGAGAACGCGACGGTGACCCTCTGCCACACCGGCACGCTGGACCTGGCCGCGCGTACCCGCGAGGCGGAGATCGTGATCGTGGCGGCCGGGGTGCCGGGCCTGCTCACCGCCGACATGGTCAGCCCCGGCGCGACCGTGGTGGACGTGGGCATCACCCGGGTGGTCGGCGCGGACGGCAAGGGCCGCTACACCGGAGACGTCGACCCGGAGGTGGCCGAGGTGGCGGGCAGGCTGGTGCCGATGCCGGGCGGGGTCGGTCCGATGACCCGCGCCATGCTGCTGACCAACGTGGTCGAGCGGGCCGAGCGGCAGGAGTGAGCCGCCCAGGCAGGTCATAACTGTCCGCCCCTGGCCCGATCAGTGCCAGGATGGCTGATACGGTCCGGAAAACCGACTGGTATCAGGGAGTGGGACGACCATGGGTAAGAAGGTCACTGTCGTCGGGGCCGGCTTCTACGGCTCCACCACCGCACAGCGCCTGGCCGAGTACGACGTCTTCGACACCGTCGTGATCACCGACATCGTGGAGGGCAAGCCGGCGGGCCTCGCGCTGGACCTCAACCAGTCGCGGGCCGTCGAGGGCTTCGAGACCAAGGTCGTAGGCGTCACCACCGGCCCGAACGGCGAGGGTTACGAGGCCATCGAGGGCTCGGACGTCGTGGTCATCACCGCGGGCCTGCCGCGCAAGCCGGGCATGAGCCGGATGGACCTGCTGGAGACCAACGCCAAGATCGTCCGCCAGGTCGCCGAGAACGTCGCCAAGTACGCCCCGAACGCCGTCGTCATCGTCGTCTCCAACCCGCTCGACGAGATGACCGCGCTGGCCCAGCTCGCCACCCAGTTCCCCAAGAACCGGGTGCTCGGCCAGGCCGGCATGCTGGACACCGCCCGCTTCACCAACTTCGTCGCCGAGGCGCTGAACGTACCGGTTAGGTCGGTGAAGACGCTGACCCTCGGCTCGCACGGCGACACCATGGTCCCGGTCCCGTCCAAGAGCACCGTGAACGGCAAGCCGCTGCGCGACGCGATGCCGGCCGAGCAGATCGAGGAGCTGGTCGTCAAGACCCGCAACGGTGGCGCCGAGGTGGTCGCGCTGCTCAAGACCGGTTCGGCGTACTACGCCCCGTCTGCCGCGGCGGCCCGGATGGCGAAGGCCGTGGCCGAGGACTCCGGCGACGTCATGCCGGTCTGCGCCTGGGTTGACGGGCAGTACGGCATCTCCGGCGTCTACCTGGGCGTCGAGGCCGAGATCGGCGCCGAGGGCGTCAAGCGGGTCGTCGAGACCGACCTGGACGCCGACGAGCTGGCCGCCCTCAAGGAGGCCGCCGAGGCCGTCCGCGCCAAGCAGGCCGACGTAGCCAGCATGTGATCCCCGCACCACCCCGCAGGGCCACCCCGGCCCCCACCGCCCCACCCCCCCCACCCCCCACCCCCACCCCCCACCCCCACCCCCACCCCCTACCACCGCCCCGGCCCCGGGACCCGCTCGGACGATCAAGGAGTTTTCGTCAGGACGGGCCGGATCCTGGACGAAAACTCCTTGATCAACCCGGTGAGGGGGTGGGGTGGGAGGGAGGTGGGAGGGTGCGGTGGGGGGTCGTCGGCGGTTTCCAGTACGCTCGTACTGCTTGAGCACGTGTCCCCCGAGAGGAGCGCCGGCCGATGGCGAAGATCAAGGTAAACAACCCGGTCGTGGAAATCGACGGCGACGAGATGACCCGGATCATCTGGAAGCAGATCCGGGAGCAGCTGATCCTGCCCTACCTCGACGTCGACCTGCACTACTACGACCTGTCGATCCAGCACCGCGACGAGACGGACGACCAGGTCACCGTCGACGCCGCCAACGCCATCAAGGAGCACGGCGTCGGCGTCAAGTGCGCCACCATCACCCCGGACGAGGCCCGGGTGGAGGAGTTCGGCCTGAAGAAGATGTGGCGGTCGCCGAACGGCACCATCCGCAACATCCTCGGCGGCGTGGTCTTCCGCGAGCCGATCATCATGTCGAACGTGCCGCGGCTCGTCCCGGGCTGGACCAAGCCGATCATCATCGGCCGGCACGCGCACGGCGACCAGTACAAGGCCACCGACTTCGTCGTCCCCGGCCCGGGCACGGTGACCATCACCTACACCCCGGCCGACGGCGGCGCGCCCATGGAGATGGAGGTCGCCAACTTCCCCGGCGGCGGCGTCGCCATGGGCATGTACAACTTCGACGAGTCGATCCGGGACTTCGCCCGCGCCTCGATGCGCTACGGCCTGGACCGCGGCTACCCGGTCTACCTGTCCACCAAGAACACCATCCTCAAGGCGTACGACGGCCGGTTCAAGGACATCTTCGCCGAGGTGTTCGAGAACGAGTTCCGGTCGGAGTTCGAGGCCGCCGGCATCACCTACGAGCACCGGCTGATCGACGACATGGTCGCCGCCGCGCTCAAGTGGGAGGGCGGGTTCGTCTGGGCCTGCAAGAACTACGACGGTGACGTGCAGTCCGACACCGTCGCGCAGGGCTTCGGCTCGCTGGGCCTGATGACGTCGGTGCTGATGACCCCGGACGGCCGTACGGTCGAGGCCGAGGCCGCGCACGGCACCGTCACCCGGCACTACCGGCAGTACCAGAAGGGCGAGAAGACCTCGACCAACCCGATCGCCTCGATCTACGCCTGGACCCGGGGCCTGTCCCACCGGGGCAAGCTGGACGGCACCCCGGCGGTCACCGAGTTCGCCAACACCCTGGAGCAGGTCATCGTCGACACCGTCGAGGGCGGCCAGATGACCAAGGACCTGGCGCTGCTCATCTCGCGGGACGCCCCGTGGCTGACCACCGACGAGTTCATGAACGCGCTGGACGAGAACCTGGCCCGCCGGCTCGCCGCCTGACCGTTCCGTTCACCCGGAAGCCCGTCGACCGCCCGGTCGGCGGGCTTCCGCGTACCCGAAGTCGCGTCACCTCGCCCCGGCGCGCCTCGTTGAACAGGCTGGACGCGATGCCAGTCCCGTCCAGGAGGGCTGACGCGGTCGTCTCGCGGCGATCAGCCAGCCGTTCCCCGGCTGTCACGCACAGCCAGCCGTCCCTTCCCTTGCGGGGGGCCCTGTCCCGGGCCCCCCGCGCCCTGTTTTCTCCCGGGCGAGCCGGCCCGCCGGTCCGGTCGGTCCGGTCGGTCGGGTCGGTCGGGTCGGTCGGGTCGGTCGGGTCGGTCGGGTCGGTCGGGTCGGTCGGGTCCGGGTGTTGAGCGGCGGACCTCCGCGCTACCGCAGGCGTTGAGCAGGCCCTTTTCTCAGGCGGCGCGGAGCAGTTCCGCGGCCCGCTCGGGCGCGATGTCGTTGATGAACACGCCCATCGCCGACTCCGTGCCGGCCAGGTACTTCAGCTTGTCCCTGGCCCGCCGGATGCTGAACAGCTGCAGGTGCAGGTGGCCCAGCTCGCGGTCGATCCGCACCGGCGCCTGGTGCCAGGCCGCGATGTACGGCATCGGCAGGTCGAACAGCCCGTCGAAGCGGCGCAGCACGTCCAGGTAGAGCGGGCCGAAGGCGTCCCGCTCGGCGTCGTCCAGCGCCGGGATGTCCGGCACCGGCCGGTGCGGGGCCAGATGCACCTCGAACGGCCAGCGGGCGGCCGCCGGCACGTACGCGGTCCAGTGGTCGTTGGCCGCCACCACCCGGTCCCCGGCGGCGCGCTCGGCGGCGAGCACGTCGGCGTAGAGGTTGCCGCCGGTGCGCTCGGCGTGCCGGCGGGCGGCGGCGAGCATGGTGCGGGTCCGCGGCGTCACGAACGGAAACGCGTAGATCTGCCCGTGCGGATGGTGCAGGGTCACGCCGATCTCCACCCCACGGTTCTCGAACGGGAAGATCTGCTCGACGCCGGGCAGGGCGCCCAGCGCGGTGGTCCGGTCGGCGAGCGCGTCCAGCACGGTGCGCACCCGGCGGGGGGAGAGGCTGGCGAACGAGGCGTTGTGGTCGTCGGTGAAGCAGACCACCTCGCACCGGCCGCGCCCGGGGCGGACCGGGGTGAACGGGGTGATCTCGGCGGCCGGCTCCTCGGCGATCCGCTGGCTCAGCGACGGGAAGCGGTTCTCGAAGACGACCACGTCGTAGTCCGGGGCCGGGATCTCGCTGAGCCGGTCGCCCCGGGACGGGCAGAGCGGGCACTCGTCGGCCGGGGGCAGAAAGGTGCGGGTCTGCCGGTGCACCGCCACCGCCACCCACTCGTCGGTGAGCGGGTCGTACCGGAGTTGGGAGGCGGGCGGCGGCGGGGGCAGGTCGCGCCGGTCCGGCTGGTCGCGGACCGCGTCGTCCCGCTCGTCGAAGTAGATCAACTCGCGGCCGTCGGCCAGCTCGATCTGCGTACGCTTCACTGCGCCCCCTCCGTGGCCGGCACGATGACCAGCTCACCCACCCTGTCCCCGAGTACCCGCCGCGCCTCGGGTGCCAACCGGTCGTCGCTGACCAGCACGTCCGCCGCGTCGAGGCCGACGATCGAGGAGATGCCGACCGTCCCCCACTTGGTGTGGTCGGCGAGCACCACCAGCCGGTCCGCGGCCGCCACGAGCGCCCGGTCGGTGTCCGCCTCCATCAGGTTCGGGGTGGTGAACCCGGCCCGTTCGCTGATCCCGTGCACGCCGAGGAAGAGCAGGTCCAGGTGGAGCGCCCCGAGCGCCGCCACGGCCAGCGGGCCGACCAGCGCGTCCGAGGGCGTGCGTACGCCGCCGGTGAGCACCACGGTCTGGTCGGGCCGGCCGCCGACGTGCAGGATCTCGGCCACCGGCAGCGAGTTCGTCACCACCGTGAGGTCGGGCACGTCGACCAGGCGGCGGGCCAGCTCGGCCGTGGTGGTGCCGGCGGAGAGCGCGACCGCCGCGCCGGGCGGGACGAGCTGCGCGGCCCGGGCCGCGATGGCCGCCTTCTCGCCGGCCTGGCGGACCGACTTGGCGTGGAAGCCGGGCTCGTCGGTGGAGCCGGGACCGGCGAGCGTGGCGCCACCGTGCACCTTGGCCAGCAGGCCCTGCTCGTGCAGCGTCTCCAGGTCGCGCCGGATGGTCATGTCGGAGACGCCGAACTCGCCGGCCAGGTCGGTGACCCGTACCCCGCCGGCGGCGCGGACCCGTTCCAGGATGGCCGCCTGCCGTTGTCGCGCCAGCACCCGCCCCACCTTCGGCTCCGCGACCACGTCTCCACGGGGTCGAACGCATTCCAACAAAGACGAACACTAGCGCGCACCAGCGCACAAAGGAAGGAAGCGGTGCGGACCGGCGGCGGCCGGCCCGCTGGCAGGCCCGTCGGGTGGGCGGCCCGGCCGGGTGGCAGGCCGGCCCGGGTGGCGCGGGCCGGTCGGGTGGGCGGCCCGGCCGGGTGGCAGGCCGGTCCGGGTGGCAGGCCGGTCCGGGTGGCGCGCGCCGGTCGGGTGGCGCGGGCCGGTCGGGTGGCGGGGTGGTCAGGCCGAGCGGAGGCGGGGCTCCACCCAGCCCGCCTCGACCAGGTGGTCCATCACCTGCTGCACCGCCTCGTCGACGGCCAGGTCGGAGGTGTCCACCATCAGGTCCGCGTCGGTCGGCTCCTCGTAGGGGTCGTCGATGCCGGTCATCCCGGTGAGCAGGCCGGCGCGGGCCCGGGCGTACAAGCCCTTGCGGTCCCGCTGCTCGCACACCTCGAGCGGGGTGGCCACGTGGACCAGCAGGAAACCCGCCCCGGCCGCGTGCGCCATCTCCCGGGCGGTGGCCCGGGCGGCCGCGTACGGGGCGATCGGGCAGCAGATGCCGACGCCCCGGTGCCGGGCGATCTCGGCGGCCACCCAGCCGATCCGGCGCACGTTGGCGTCCCGGTCGGCCTTGCTGAAGCCCAGGCCGGCGGAGAGCTCCCGGCGCACCACGTCCCCGTCCAGCAGGGTGACGGTCCGGTCGCCGTTCTCCCGGAGCAGGTCGGCCAGCCCGCGGGCGATGGTCGACTTGCCCGACCCGGAGAGGCCGGTCAGGAAGATCACCAGGCCCCGGTGCCGGCGGGGCGGGCGGGCCCGGGCCAGCTCCTTGGCCACCGCCGGCGGGGTGTGCCATTCCGGCAGCGGGAAGCCCCGGTCCAGCAGGTCGTCGATCTCCTCCTGGCTCAGCGCCAGCCGCCGGTTGCGCGGCGGGATGTCCTCCCGCCAGCGCCACTGCCCGTCCCGGTTGTCGTAGGCCAACTCCCGGGGCACCAGCACCCGCAGGCCGGCGCCGGAGAGCATGCCCTCGGTGGAGAGCAGGTGGGTCACCCCGTACGCGGCGGCGACCCGGGCCCGCAGCAGGGCGTCGCTGATCTCGTCGCGCCGCCGGGCCAGCGGCACCGCCACCAGGGTGGCCGGGGGCATCCGGTCCCGGGCCGCGAAGACGCTGCGGACCAGCGCCTCGGCCGGCAGCCCGCCGGTCGCCTCCTCACCCACCGGGATCAGCACCAGCAGGTGTGCGCCGAGGGTACGGGCGGCGTGGGCGATCTGGGCGAGCTGCGGGCGGTGCAGCGGACGGTCGGCGAAGACACCGAGCACCCGCCCCGGGGGCAGCAGCGCGCGGATCTCCTCCGGGCTGCGCCGCAGCCGCTGGAACGGCCCGTGCCCGCCGTCGCCCAGCCGGCGGACCGTGCCGCCCACGCCCACCACGCCCTCGCGGGTCGGCCAGACGTCGGTCACGTCCATGGCGGCGACCGGCGCGCCCTCGCCGTCGGTCAGCACCAGCGCCCGGCGCTGCGGGTCGTCGAGCGCGAGCCCCTCGGTCAGCCCGGCCGGTGCCTGCAGGGTCACCGGCACCGACCACGGGGTGCCGTCGGCCAGCCGGCCGCGCCGGCCCACCGCGACCAGGTCGGCGCGGGTCATGAAACCGGTCAGCGGGGCGTACGCCCCGGTCAGCAGCAACTCCAGATCGGCCAGCTCGGCGTTGCGGAGCGCGTACGTCGGCGCATCCCGCAACACGTCCTCGGGCAGCACCCACCCGTTGTTCATCGAACCCCCAAGTCACCGGCCGGCCCACAGTTTCTCAGCCCACCGGCGATCGGTCGAGAGCGCCACTCCCGGCCCTGGCCCGCCGCGTGGCGTCCGGGCGGAATCAGGGGCAACCCCGAGCGTTTCCCGATACCCGGGACCGCCCCGACTTCCTAGGCTGTCGGCGTGACACTGCTCGCGACCGAGTCGCTGACCAAGACGTACGGAGGCCGGGTCACCGCGTTGGCCGACCTCACGGTGTCGGTCGAGCCGGGGATCATCGGGCTGGTGGGCGCCAACGGCGCCGGCAAGTCCACCTTGATCAAGATCCTGCTGGGCCTGCTCGCCCCGACCAGCGGCCGGGTCAGCGTGCTCGGCCTCGACCCCACCACCGACCCGGCGGCGGTCCGCGCCCGGGTCGGCTACATGCCCGAGCACGACGCCCTGCCGCCCGACCTCACCGCCGCCGAGCTGGTGACCCACCTGGGCCGGATGAGCGGCCTGCCGCGCACGGTCGCCCGGGAACGGGCCTCCGAGGCGCTGCGCCACGTCGGCCTGCACGAGGAGCGGCACCGGGCCGTCGGTGGCTACTCCACCGGCATGAAGCAGCGGGTCAAGCTCGCCCAGGCCCTGGTGCACGACCCCGACCTGCTGCTGCTCGACGAGCCGACCAACGGCCTCGACCCGGCCGGCCGGGACGCCATGCTCGCCCTCATCCACCGGATCGGCACCGAGTTCGGCATCTCCGTGGTGGTCTGCTCGCACCTGCTCGGCGAGGTCGAGCGGATCTGCGACACGCTGGTCGCCATCGACGGCGGGCGGCTGCTCCGCGCCGACCGGGTCGCCGCGATGACCTCCGCCACCGATGTGCTGGCCGTGGAGGTCAGCGAGGGCACCGACGACCTCGCCGCCCGGCTGGCCGGGCTCGGCCTGCCGGTGAGCCGGGAGGGCCGGCTGCTGCTCGTGCCGCTCGCCGACGACGCCACCTACGACCAGATCCTCGGCGCGGTCGCCGAGCTGGACCTCCCGCTGCACCGGCTGGACCAGCGCCGGCACCGGGTGGCCGAACTCTTCGCCACGAGGGAGCCGAGCCATGCCTGAACCGACCGGCGTCATCCACGACATCGGATACCAGCGCTACACCGGTCCCCGGCTGGGCCGCCGGCACGTCTTCGGCGCGCTCTACCTGCACGGGCTGCGGACCGCCTTCGGGCTGGGCCGCTCCGCGAAGGCGAAGATCTTCCCGTGGCTGGTGATGGGCATCGTGCTCGTCGTGGCCGCCGGGCTCACCGCCGTGCGCACCCAGCTCGGCGAGGTCGTCATGACGTACGCCCAGTTCGCCGACACGATGAGCTGGCTGGTCATCTTCTTCGTCGCGGTGGTCGCGCCGGAGCTGGTCTCCCGCGACCTGCTCAGCGGCGTGCTGCCGCTCTACTTCTCCCGGCCGCTGCCGCGCGGCGACTACGCGCTGGCCAAGCTCGGCGCGCTGGCCACCGCGCTCTGGCTGCTGCTCGGTGCGCCGCAACTGCTGATGTTCCTGGGCGCCGCCTTCACCACCGACGACGGGATGCGCGGGGTCTGGAACGAGCTGGGCGACCTGTTGCCCGGCCTGCTCTACGCGGCCCTCTGGGCGGTGGTCTTCGCCTCGATCGGGCTGCTCATCGCCTCGCTCACCGGCAAGCGGGCGTTCGCGGCCGGCGGCATCGTGGCCGTGTTCCTGATGACCGCCCCGATCGTCGGCATCCTGTCGATCATGCCGTCCCGGACGGTCAACGAACTGGCGATGCTCGGCTCGCCCACCGCCCTGGTCCATGCCGTCGGCCAGTACACCCTCGGCGACCTGCTGGTCCCCGGCGGGCAGGGCGAGGACCAGATCGGCGGCTTCGGGCCGGTCTACCTGGCCGTCGCCGTGCTGCTGGTGGCCGGCTGCGTCGCCCTGCTGCTCATGCGATACCGGAAGGTGGCCGCCCGATGACCACGATCAGCACCGAGCCGGCGGCCCCGGCCACCCCCGCCTCGACCCTCGACCTCGCCGGCGTGTCCCGCTGGTACGGCAACGTGGTGGCGGTCAACGACGTCACCATGCGGCTCGGCCCCGGGGTGACCGGCCTGCTCGGGCCGAACGGCGCCGGCAAGACCACGTTGCTGCACATGATGGCCGGCTTCCTCGCCCCGTCCCGCGGCGAGGTCACCCTCGACGGGGCGCCGACCTGGCGCAACCCCGACGTCTACCGTCGGCTTGGCCTGGTCAGCGAGCGGGAGGCCGTGCACACCTTCCTCAGCGCGTACGAGTTCGTGCTGGCCAGCGCGAAGCTGCACCGGCTGCCCGACCCGGAGGACGCGGCCCGCCGGGCGATCGCGCTGGTCGAGATGGAGGGCGCGCAGGACCGGAAGATCGGCACCTACTCCAAGGGCATGCGGCAGCGCACCCGGGTCGCCGCCGCGCTGGTGCACGAACCGCGGGTGCTGCTGCTGGACGAGCCGTTCAACGGGATGGACCCTCGGCAGCGGCTGCACATGATGGCCCTGCTGCACCGCCTCGGCGACGCCGGCCGGACCATCCTGTTCAGCTCGCACATCCTGGAGGAGGTCGAGCAGGTCTCCGGCACCGTGCAGGTGATGGTCGCGGGCCGGCTCGCCGCCTCCGGCGACTACCGGACCATCCGCCGGCTGATGACCAACCGGCCGCACGTGTTCGCGGTCCGCTCCACCGACGACCGGGCGCTCGCGGTCGCGCTGATCGCCGAGGAGTCGGTGACCGGGGTGGAGCTGGGCCCCGCCGGGCTCACCGTCCGGGCCGGCGACTACGGCGCCTTCACCCGGGCGCTGCCGAAGATCGCGCTGGCCCGGGGGCTCCGGGTCCGGTCGCTGACGCCCGAGGACGAATCGTTGGAGAGCGTCTTCTCCTACCTGGTGGGGAGCTGACCATGTCGACCGTTACCTGGATCACCGCGCGCGGCCTCTTCGGCCGGCGCCGGTTCCTGCTGCTGCTCCCGCTGCCGGCGTTGCTGCTGGCGCTGGCGATCCTCTCCCGCTCGCTCGGCGTCGACCCCGGCCAGTGGGGGCCGGCCGTGCTGGTCGGGCTCGGGCTGGCCGTGGTGCTGCCGGTGGTGTCGCTGATCATCGGCACCGGCGTGCTCGGCGCCGAGATCGACGACGGCACGGTGGTGCACATCCTCACCAAGCCGCTGCCGCGCTGGCAGATCGTGCTGCCCAAGCTGGCGGTGGCCACCGGGGTCAGCGCGGCCACCGTCGCCGTCCCGCTCTACGTCGCGGGTGTGCTCGCCCATTCGGTACGCCTCGGACTGGCGCTCGCCGCCGCGTCGGCGCTCGGCGCGCTGGCCTACTCGGCGCTGTTCCTGGCGCTCAGCCTGCTCACCCGCCGGCCGGTGCTGCTCGGCCTGGTCTACGTGCTGATCTGGGAAGGGCTGCTCGGCCGCTTCGTCGACGGCACCAAGGTGCTCTCCGTCCAGCAGTGGGTGATCGCGCTGGCCGACCGGATGGCCCCCACGGACCTGCTCGGCACCACGGTGTCGGTGCCGGTCGCCGGCGTGCTGACCGCCCTGCTCGCGGCCGGCTGCACGGTGCTGGCCGTCGACCGGCTGCGCTCGTTCAGCGTGGCCGGCGAGACGAGCTGATCCACGCGACCGCCCACCCTCCCCGGGCGGTCACCGGTCCCCGGAGAAAGTGGCCGCCCGCCTGGCGGCGGCCACTCTCTCCGGGGACCCACGGGTTCAGAACGCGCAGGCGACCACCAGCTCGGTCGTGCGGTCCGGCAGCAGGTCGAGCTTGGCGATCCGGCCGGCCGCCCGGACGTCGTCGGCGACCAGGGCGAGCCGTTCCAGCAGGGCGGCCGGGCCGAGCGCCTCGGCCAGCGGCACGTCCGCCTTCATCGACAGCTTTCGCTCCGACTTGGCCCGGCGCACCTGGCCCAGCGCGTCGGCGGCCAGCCGCAGCAGCTCCGGATCGGCCGGCCCCTGCACGGCCCGGCCCACCTCGTACGTGGTGGGCCAGGTCGACCGGTGCACCGACCCGTACCGCCACCAGGACCAGACCTCCTCGGTGACGAAGGGCAGCACCGGCGCGAAGAGCCGCAACTGCACCGAGAGGGCGGTGGCCAGCGCCGCCCGGGCCGAGTCGGCCCCCGGCCCGGTGCCGTAGGCGCGCTCCTTCACCAACTCGATGTAGTCGTCGCAGAACCGCCAGAAGAAGGCCTCGGTGGCGATCAGGGCGGCGGTGTGGTCGTACCCCTCGAAGGCCGTGGTCGCGGTGGCGACCACGGCAGACAGTTCGGCGAGCATGGCGGTGTCCAGCGGCTCGGTCGCCGGGGCGCGCAACGCCTCGGCGGCGCCCAGCCCCAGCGCGAACTTCGACGCGTTGAGCAGCTTGGTGGCGAGCCGGCGACCCACCTTGATCTGGGCCGGGTCGAAGGCGAGGTCCATCCCGGGCTTGCCGTTGGCCGCCCAGTAGCGCACCGCGTCCGAACCGTGCTGCTCCAGCAGGCCCATCGGGGTGACCACGTTCCCCTTGGACTTCGACATCTTCTTCCGGTCCGGGTCGAGGATCCAACCGGAGAGCACCGCGTCCCGCCAGGGCAGCACGCCGTGCTCCAGGTGGGCGCGGACCACCGTGGCGAACAGCCAGGTCCGGATGATCTCCTGCCCCTGCGGGCGCAGGTCCATCGGGAAGACCCGGCGGAACAACTCCGGGTCGGTCTCCCAGCCGCCCACGATCTGCGGGGTCAGCGACGAGGTGGCCCAGGTGTCCAGCACGTCCGGGTCACCGACGAAGCCGCCGGGCACCCCGCGCTGCGCCTCGTCGAAGCCGGGCGGCGGGTCGCTGGACGGGTCGACCGGCAGTGCCGCCTCGTCCGGTGTGAGAGGGTTGCGGTAGTCCGGCTCGCCAGTGTCGTCGAGCCGGTACCACACCGGCACCGGCACGCCGAAGAAGCGCTGCCGGCTCACCAGCCAGTCCCCGGTGAGGCCGCCCACCCAGTGCTCGTACCGGTGCCGCATGTGCTCCGGCACCCAGCGCAGCTCCCGGCCCCGGGCCAGCAGTTCCGCTCGCAGGACCGGCTCCCGCCCGCCGTTGCGCAGATACCACTGCCGGGTGGAGACGATCTCCAGCGGCCGGTCGCCGCGCTCGTAGAACTTCACCGGGTGGGTCACCGGGCGCGGCTCGCCCACCAGGTCACCGGCGTCGGCCAGCAGCTCCACGATGGTCCGTCGGGCCCCGTTCACGGTCTGCCCGGCCAGCGCCGCGTACGGCTCGGCCGGCACCCCGGCCGGCGGCTCGCGGAGCAGCCGACCGTCCCGGCCGATCACCACCCGGGTCTCCAGCTCCAGGTCCCGCCACCAGGTCACGTCGGCCAGGTCGCCGAAGGTGCAGACCATCGCGATGCCGGTGCCCTTGGTCGGGTCGGCCAGCGAGTGCGCGTGCACCGGCACCTCGACTGCGAACAGCGGGCTGCGCACGGTCCCGCCGACCAGGCCGGCGTACCGGTCGTCGTCGGGATGGCAGACCAGCGCCACGCAGGCCGGCAGCAGCTCCGGCCGGGTGGTGTCGATCAGCACCTCGCCGCCGTCCGGGCGGTGGAAGCGCAGCCGGTGGTACGCGCCCGGTCGCTCCCGGTCCTCCAACTCCGCCTGGGCCACCGCGGTGCCGAACCCGACGTCCCACAGCGTCGGCGCCTCGGCCTGGTACGCCTCGCCCCGGGCCAGGTTGCGCAGGAACGCCCGCTGGCTGGTCGCCCGGGCCAGCCGGCCGATCGTGGTGTACGTCAGCGACCAGTCCACCGACAGCCCGAGCCGCCGCCACAGCGCCTCGAAGACCTTCTCGTCCTCCGCGGTGAGCAGCTCACACAGTTCGATGAAGTTGCGCCGGGAGATGGTGACCGGGTCCTTCCGGGCCGCCTCGGTCACCGGGGTGGCCGGCGGCCGCCAGTGCGGGTCGTACGGCAGCGCCGGGTCGGGGCGCACCCCGTACACGTTCTGCACCCGGCGCTCGGTGGGCAGGCCGTTGTCGTCCCAGCCCATCGGGTAGAACACGTTCCGGCCGCGCATCCGCTGGAACCGGGCCACCGTGTCGGTGTGCGTGTAGGAGAAGACGTGCCCCATGTGCAGCTCGCCCGATACGGTCGGCGGCGGGGTGTCGATGGAGTACACGTCCCGCCCACGACCGTCCGGGTCCGGCGCGGCCGACGCCGCGTCC
Organism: Micromonospora sp. HK10; assembly: GCF_000982955.1. Taxonomy (GTDB): domain Bacteria; phylum Actinomycetota; class Actinomycetes; order Mycobacteriales; family Micromonosporaceae; genus Micromonospora. The sequence goes on from NZ_KQ058852.1 coordinate 22,646, forward strand.
CCACCCCGGACAGCCGGCTTCGCGCGGTCGAACGTGTAGGTCCCGTCCTCCTGCCAGCGGCGCGCCCAGGTCTCCTCGATGCCGTCCAGGGTCGGACGCTCGGGGATGCCGGCGCGGGCCGTCCTCGCCGTATCGGTCATCCGTCGATGCTAGGCCCCGCACCGGGGCCCGACGACGTCATTCCGGCGCGCCGCCGGTGAGCCGGTCGCGGCTCACCGGCGGCCCGGTCAGGACGAGGGCCGGACGTAGAACGGGCCCTGGGTGGCCAGGTGCAGCCCGAGTCCGGTCCGCGCGTTGGCCCGGTCGAGGATGGTGGAGACGCCGGCGTAGTGGTTCTGCTCGTTGGGGTTGGTGCACGCGCCGGAGCCGTCGTCGCCGTAGGAGAGGATGCCCAGCGCCTTGCCGTCGGTCTCGGTGAAGAGCGGGCCGCCGCTGTCCCCGGGGCGGGCGCAGATCCGCACGTCGATGCCGCCGGTGCTGGTGCCGAGGACCTCGCCGCACCGGGTGCCGGGCAGGTAGCCGGCGCCGGCGCCGGAGTCCACGTACACCTCGCCCGACTTCGGCGTGTACGCCGACCCGGTCGCGCAGACCACCCAGCCGGCCTTGACCTGGCTCACCGGCACGTACCCGGTGATCGCGACGTCGCGGCTGCCGGTGCAGCGCGGGTTGTCCTTGACGCACCAGTAGTTGACCAGGCTGGGCGTGGCACCGGTCTTGCGCACCGGGTACGCCCACTCGCGCAGCGCGTCGCCCGGGTACGGGATGATCGCGTAGTCGTTGGGGTAGGCGTTCTCGCCGAGCCCCGGGTTGGTCGACTCGTAGCCGACCGGCGCCTTCGGCCCGAGGTACTGGTGCCAGGTGCGGTCCCGGTGGGTGTGCGTGCTGCTCAGCACGCAGTGCCCGGCGGTCAGCACGTAGTCGACGTTGTTCTTGTCCCGCACGTTGAAGCCGGTGGTGCAGCCGCCGACCGTGCCGTTGTCCCGGGGCACGTCCAGCCGGATCCCGCCCCGCATCGGGGCCCGGTCGCAGTAGCGCGGGTCGCAGGCCTTCTCGACCGTGCCCGCCGCGATCCGGGCCTGGCTGCGGGCCGGTACGCCGGCTCCGGCCAGCGCCTCGGCCAGCCGTGCGTCGTCCGCGCCGGTGCTGAGCACGACGAGTTCGTTGGCCCGCTGGTCGACCACCACATCCGTGCCCGCGGTCACGCCGAGGGTGCGGGCGAGCCGGGTCGCGGCGTCGGTCAGCCGCGCCAGCGAGGCACGCACCGGCACCACCCGCAGGTGGGCCGCGTCGGGATCGGCCGCCAGGGCCGAGCGGAGCGTCTCCGGCCGGGTCGCCCCGATGGTGAGCAGGCCGCCGCCGGCCTGGTCCAGCCACATGCCCCCGTACTCGGCGGGGAAGCGGGCGGCCAGCGTCCCGGCCAGCGTCCCGGAGCGCTCCTGCAGAGCCAGCCGGCGGGCTGCCTCGGCGGCCGGGATCCCGTACCGGTCGGTCAGGTAGGCGACCGAGGCGGGCGCGGTCCGGGCCAGCTCGCCGGTGTTCCGGCCGGCGGCCGGTCCGCTGCCGGCGTCGGACCGGGCGGGCCGCCGGTCGCCGGAGGCCGCCGACGGGGCCGCCGAACCGACCGTGCCGCCGGCCGGGCCGCCGCTCGTCGGGTCCTCTGCTGGCCGGGCCGCGGCGGCGGGCGCGGTGCCCGGATCCGGGGCGCCCGCCCCGGCGGTCAGCGTGGCGACGCCGGCCGAGACCGTGGCGACAACCGCCAGCCCGATGATGATCGTTCTTGGTCGTGCGCGCACGCCGCGATCCTCCCCGTGTCCGCGTGCCCGATCGGCAGGGGCGCGGCCGGTGCCGCGGTGCGGCGGTCCCGGCGCGGAAGGTGGCCGATCGACGAGCGGCCAGTGTAGCCGGGCCGGTCAGATCAGGGAGTCCCGCCATCGGCGGTGCAGCTCGGCGTACCGGCCGCCGGCCGCGGCCAGCTCGGCCGGCGGGCCGTCCTCGACGATCCGGCCGCCGTCGAGGACCAGCACCCGGTCGGCGATCTCCACCGTGGAGAGCCGGTGCGCGATGACCAGCGCGGTGCGGTCCCGCAGCACGGTGTGCAGCGCCCGCTGCACCAGGCGTTCCGTCGGCACGTCCAGCGACGAGGTGGCCTCGTCCAGGATCAGCACCCGCGGGTCGGCCAGGAACGCCCGGGCGAACGCGACGAGCTGCCGCTGCCCGGCCGAGAGCCGGTTGCCGCGGCGGCGCACGTCGGTGGCGTATCCGTCGGGAAGGGCGGCGATGAACTCGTGCGCGCCGATCGCCCGGGCGGCGGCCGCCACCGCGGCGTCGTCGGCGTCCGGGCGGCCGAACCGGATGTTCTCCGCCACCGAGCCGCTGAACAGGTGGGTCTCCTGGGTCACCAGCACCACGGCCCGGCGCAGCTCCGCGTCGGCCAGGTCCCGCAGGTCGATCCCGTCCAGGCTGACCGTGCCGGCGGACGGGTCGTGGAACCGGGCGAGCAGCTTGGCGATGGTCGACTTGCCGGCCCCGGTCGGCCCGATCAGCGCCACGGTCTGCCCGGCCGGCACGGTCAGCTCCAGCCCGGCCAGGATCGGCTCGTCCGGCCGGTACCCGAAGTGGACGCCGTGGAACGTCACCGTGCCCGGCCGCGGCACGGTGGGCAGCGGCACCGGCCGCGCCGGCTCGGCCACGGCCGGCCGTTCGTCGAGCACCCCGGCGAGCTTCTCCAGCGCCGCGGTGGCCGACTGCAACGCGTTGTAGAACTGGCTGAGCTCCTCCATCGGCTCGAAGAAGCGGCGCAGGTAGAGCAGGAACGCGGCGAGCACGCCGACCTCGGTACGCCCGCCCAGGACCCGGACGCCGCCGTAGGCGAGCACCAGCGCGGCGGTCAGGTTCCCGATCAGCCGGATGCCGGGCGAGTAGACCGCGATCAGCCGGAAGGCGGAGAGGCTGGCCTGCCGGTAGCCGTCGTTGACGGCCCCGAAGATGAGCTGGTTGCGCGGTTCCCGCCGGTACGCCTGCACCACGCGGATGCCCCGCAACGACTCGACGAAGTGCACGATGACCAGGGCCACCGCCTCCCGGGTCCGCCGGTACGCCCCGGCGGAGGCGCGGGCGAACCAGCGCGACAGCCCGAACAGGAACGGGAAGGCGAGCAGGGTGGCCGCGGCCAGCGGCAGGTCGAGCCAGAGCAGGATGCCGGCCACCGTGAGCACCGACAGCGCGGCCATCACCAGCTTGTCGATGCCGCCGTCGACCAGCTCGGCGATCGACTCCAGGTCGCTGGTCAGCCGGGACACCATCCGGCCGGAGGTGTAGCGCTCGTGGAAGCCGACGTCGAGGCGGAGGAAGTGGCCGTAGACCCGGCCGCGGAGGTCGAGCAGCACGGCCTGGCCGATCCGGGCGGCCACCGAGAGGAAGGCCCGCCGGGCCGCGTACTCGGTGCCGGTGGCCACGGCGAACGCGGCCGCGACGGCGACCAGCGGGCCCGCGTCGCCGGACCGCAGCGGGCCGATGCCCCGGTCGATGCCGAGCATGACCAGGTACGGCCCGGCCATCGCGGCGGCGTTCTGGGCCAGCAGCAGGGCCACCGCGAGCGCGAGCCGGCGCCGGTGCGGGCGGAGCAGCCGGCCGAGCAGGACGCGGCTGCGCACCCGGAGCCGGGCCACCGCCTCCGGCGTGGCGTCCTCGGCCCGGCTGCGGTCGGCGTCGGGGTCGGTGGCCCGCCCACGCCACCGCGACAGCTCCGGCTCGCCGGGCTGCCGCGACGGCTCGGGCCCGCCGGGACGGCGTGCCGGGTCGGAGTCGGGGTCGCCGGGTTCCGGGGGGCGGTCGGGGTCGGGGTCACCGCGCTGCCGGGGGATCCGGGGCCGGCCGGCGGCGGCCCCGGTCACGACCGGACCAGCCCGGCGCCGTCGTGCCGCCGATCCGGCTCGGCGGAGAGCACGGCCCGGTAGGCCGGAACCTCGGCCAGCAGCGCCGAGTGGGTGCCGACGGCGACGATTCGCCCGCGGTCGAGCAGGGCGACCCGGTCGGCGAGCGCCACCGTGGAGGGGCGGTGCACCACCAGCAGCGCGGTGGTGTCCCGCAGCACCCGGCGCAGCGCCGCCTCGACCAGCGCCTCGGTGTGCACGTCGAGCGCGGAGAGCGGGTCGTCGAGGACGAGCAGCGCGGGCCGGCCGAGCACCGCCCGGGCCAGCGCGAGCCGCTGCCGCTGCCCGCCGGAGAGGGAGAGCCCCTGCTCGCCCACCCGGGTGGCCAGCCCCCACGGCAGGTCGTACGCGAACTCCGCCTGGGCCAGCGCGAGCGCGGCGCGGACCTCGTCCTCGCCGGCCTCGGGTCGGCCCAGGGTGAGGTTCTCCCAGACCGACATGGAGAAGAGCGTGGGCTCCTCGAAGGCCACCCCGACCAGTCGGCGCAGCGACCCCAGGCGCAGGTCACGCAGGTCGTGCCCGTCCAGGGTGATCCGGCCGGTGGTGACCTCGTGCAGCCGGGGGACCAGCGACAGCAGGGTGCTCTTGCCGCAGCCGGTCGCGCCGACCAGGGCCAGCGTCTCGCCGGGCTCGACGGTCAGCTCGATCTCGCGCAGCACCGGCGCCCCGCCCGGGTAGCGGAAGCCCACCCGTTCGAAGCGCAGCCGGCCGCACACCTCGGCCCGGTCCAGCGCCCGGGCGTGCGGTGCGTCCACGATGGCCGGTGGGGTGTCCAGCACCTCCTGGATCCGGTCGGCGGCGGTCGCCGCCTCCTGGCCGTTGGCGATGATCCAGCCGAGCGACTGCACCGGCCAGATCAGCATCAGCTGGAGGCTGACGAAGGCGACCAGCTCGCCGATGGTGAGCCCGCCCCGGGCCACCGCCGTGGCCCCGGCGACCAGCACCACCCCGAGGGTGAGGTTGCCGACCAGGTCGAACAGCGCCGAGGTGCGGGCCAGCAGCCGGGCCTTGCCGATGCCGGTGTCGTGCAGGGCCCGCGCGCCGGTCGAGAAGCGGGTGGCCAGCTCCGGCCCCCGCCCGTACGCCCGCGCGGTGCGCAGCCCCAGCGCGGTCTCCTCGACCAGGGTGGCCACGTCGCCCTGCTGGTCCTGCATCCGCCGGGACGCCGCGTGGTAGTGCCGGGCGAACCGGCGGCTGATCAGGAACAGCGGCACCGCGCTCGCCGCCACCAGCAGGCCGAGCCACGGGTGCAGCCGGATCAGCAGCACCACCACGGCCGCGTAGGTGACCAGGTTGAGCACCAGGAAGAGCAGGCCGAAGGAGAGGAACCGGCGGATCACCGACAGGTCGCCGGTGATCCGGGAGAGCAGTTGGCCGGACTGCCAGCGGTCGTGGCAGCCGGCCGGGAGGCGTTGCAGGTGCGCGTAGATGTCGGCCCGGATCGCCGCCTCCATGCCGACCGAGGAGGAGGACTGGGTCCACCGGCGGATGAAGATCAGCACCGCCTCGGCCAGGCCGAGCGCGAGGGCGAGGGCGCCGAGCCGGAGCAGCCCGGCCTCGTCGTGCCGGGCCACCGGCCCGTCCACCACCCGCTGCACCACCAGCGGCACCGCGAGGCCGGCCGCGGTGGCGGCCAGCGCCGCGACCAGCAGCCAGGAGAACTCCGCCGCGTACGGGCGCAGATAGGGGTGCAGCCGCCAGAGGTTGCGCAGCGGGTGGCGACGGGCGTGGACACGCACCGCCGGGTTGCCGTCGCTCAGCGCAGGCACTATCCGACGGTAGCGGCCCGGTGCGACACGTTGGCTGTCAGCTAGCCGTCAACCGTCCCTCATGCCCGAGAAGCCAGTTCTTCACGTCCAGGCCCCACCGGTAGCCACCGAGCGTGCCGTCGGTGCGCAGCACCCGGTGGCAGGGCACGAAGAGGGCGGCGGCGTTGCGGGCGCAGGCCGCCGCGGCCGCGCGGACCGCCGCGGGACGGCCGGCCAGCCCGGCGAATCCGGTGTACGTCACCGGCTCGCCCGGCTTCACCTCCCGCAGCACCTGCCAGGCGTGCGCCAGGAAGGCGCCGTCGGTGTGTTGCCGCACCGGGACGGTGTCGATCGCGGTCAGCTCGCCGGCCAGGTACGCCCGGACCGCGGCGGTCACCGGGCCGAGATCGGCCCGCTCCCGCAGCTCGCCGCGCAGGCTCGGGTGCACGAGCGGCGCGAGGTCGACCGGGGCGGCGGTGAAGCCGGCGGCGCGGACCGCCCCGTCCGGTCCGGCGAGGACGCTGAGCGGGCCGGCGGGGGTGTCGATGACGGTGCTGTCCAGTGTGTTCATGCCGCTCTCCAGAGTCGGATCACCGCGTACGACCGCCAGGGGCGCCAGCGGTCCGCGTACGCGTGCAGGGTCTTCGGGTCGTCGGGCGCGCCGAGCGCGGTCGCGCCCCGGCGGACACCCAGGTCGGTGGCGAGGAAGGCGTCCGGGTCGCCGAGGGCGCGCATGGCCACGTAGCCGGCGGTCCACGGGCCGATCCCGGGCAGCGCGGTCAGCCGCCGTACCGTCTCCTCCCGGTCCCCGCCGGGTTCCAGGTCGAGGTCGCCGGCGGCGACCGCCCGGGCGAGCGCGCGCAGCGTCTCGCGCCGGGCGGCCGGCATCCGGAAGGCCGGTTCGGGCGCCGCCGCCACCGCCGCCGGGTCCGGGAACGCGGACAGCTCCGGCCGGTCGCCGCCGCCGTCCGGGCCGTCGGTACCGTGCCCGGTCCGGCCGTCGGCGACGGCGGTGGCGGCGAGCAGGTGGCTGAGCGTGGTCCGGGCGGACCGGAGCGAGATCTGCTGGGTGGTGACGGCGCGGACGGCCATCTCGAAGCCGTCCACCGCGTGCGGGAGCCGGACGCCGGGCTCGGCCCGTACGGCCGGGCCCAGGACCGGGTCGGCGGCCAGGGTGGCGTCGACCGCCACCGGGTCGGCGTCCAGGTCGAGCAGGCGACGGCAGCGGGCCACCGCCGGCGCCAGGTCGCGCAGGTCGGCCAGGCGCAGGGTGGCGGCCACGTGGCCGTCGGCCGGGGTCAGCGCGACGCTGCCGGGCCCGTGCGGCAACCGCAACCCCCGGTGGTACGTCCCGTCGCGGACCTCCTCCACCCCGGGCAGCGCGCGCAGGGCGAGGAAGTCCAGCAGCGCCGCCGCGTGCAACGGCGGCCGGTACGCCAGCCGCAGCGAGATGGTGCCCGCGCCGCCCGCCACCGGCCGGCCGCTCCGGCTGATCCGCAGGTCGGACGGGGTGGCCGCGTACACCTCGCGGACCGTGTCGTTGAACTGCCGGACGCTGCCGAACCCGGCGGCGAAGGCGATCTCGGCCATGCCCAGCTCGGTGGTCTCGATCAGGATCCGGGCGGTCTGCGCCCGCTGCGCCCGGGCCAGCGCGAGCGGACCGGCGCCCAGCTCCGCGTGCAGCATCCGGTGCAGGTGCCGCTCGGTGTAGCCGAGCCGGGCGGCCAACCCGGGCACGCCGTCCCGGTCCACCACCCCGTCCGCGATCAGCCGCATCGCCCGGCCCACCACGTCGGCCCGGACGTCCCACTGCGGGGAGCCCGGGGCGGCGTCCGGTCGGCAGCGGCGGCAGGCACGCAGCCCGGCGCCCTGCGCGGCGGCCGCCGACGGGAAGAACCGGACGTTCTGCCGCTTCGGCGTCATCGCCGGACAGGACGGCCGGCAGTAGATCCCGGTCGAGGTCACGCCGGTGTAGAACCACCCGTCGAACCGCTGGTCGCGGCTGTCGACGGCCCGGTAGCACCGTTCGAAGTCCAACTCCACGCCATCGATCCTGCCTCGCAGGTCCCGCCGCCGGCTGGCGGGATTCGGACCTGACCGTACGCCTCCCGTGCGGGTCTTCACCGGCGACGGCGGGTCGGTGCCTCCGTAGCATCAGCGCGTCGGTCTCGACGGGCGTACGCCTGGGACGGCGCGCGACCTGTCCCGGCCGAGCCGGCGCAGCACTTTTCCTCGATATGCCTCAGGGGCATATTCATGCCGCTGAGGCATATCGCGCTGAAGTGGTGCGCCGGCTCCACGGTCGCCGGCCCCTCAGGAGGAGCCCGCACCGGACGGGCGCTGGCCGCCGTTGCCGGGCGTCCGCGATGCGCGTCCGCAATCGTCGGCTCCGTCGGGCGCGGCGACGGCTCCGACCCACCCTCGACGAGCTCGGTGACGCCGCAGGTCAGGCGCGGGATCCCAGGCCTGGCAACGGATTTCGGCGCGGAAAGTGTCGGTAGTGGCCGGTACCGTCCCGCCACCAACTCAGGAAAAGGTGCGGGGAGATGGCGAGCGTGGCCGGGCGGGGTGCCCGCTGATGCGGTCGGAGCGGATACGGCTGGACCGCGCGGTGGTGCAGGGCTTCTACGACCGGATGCGGGTGGTGGCGTCGGCGGCGTACGGCGCGATCGAGCGGGACCGGGCCGACGATCCGGGGCGGCCCTTCGCCGAGACCGCGTGCGGCCGGCTGGCCCGTTCGCTCGACCCGGCCGGGCTGCGCGCCCTCGGCATGTGGGCGCACCACTGGTGCATGCGCTTCTACGACGACGACACCCGGGTCGCGGTGCGGCTGGTGCGGCACGTCGCCGGCCGGTCCGGGTTGGGCTGGACCGCCGACGAGGTGCGCTGGCTGCTCGACCAGTCGTACGCCGCCGGCCCGGCCGCCGCGCACCGGTTCGTCCTGCCCCGCGCGGCGGCGGCGGAGCTACCGCCCGGCGCCCTGGCCGAGCGGGGTGACGGCCCGCCCGAGATCCCGCGGCTCCTGGCCGGCTGATCCGCCGTCCCGCGTCGGTCGGGGAGCTGGCCGACCACCATCGCGGCTACCGCGACCAGGAATCCGGCGAGCTGGAGCGGGCGGAGGGACTGGCCCAACACCAGCCAGCCGAGCGCGGCGGCGGTCAGCGGGCTGAGCGCGCCGAGCACCGACACCCGGGTGGCCGGCAGCCGGGCCGCGCCCCGGAACCAGAGCGTGTACGCCAGGGCGGTGCCGACCAGCCCGAGCCAGGCGTACCCGAGCAGGGCGGGCCCGTCCGGCGCGGGCGGCGCGCCCTCCACGGCGGCGGCGACCGGCACGATCATGAGGCCGCCAGCGACGAGCTGCCAGCTCGTCGCGGCGAGGATGCCGACGCCGGCCGGGCGCCCCCAGCGGCGGGTGAGCACCAGGCCGGCGGCCATCGCGGCGGTGCCGGCGAGGCCGGCCGCGACGCCGAGCGGGTCGAGGCCGGCGTCGCCGCGCAGCACCACCAGGGCGACGCCGGCCGGTGCGACGAGCGCGGCGAGCAGGGGCCGGCGGCCGGGCCGTTCGCCGAGGGCCGCCACGCCGAGCGCCGCGACGAGCAGCGGCTGGGCCGCCCCCAGCACCGCGGCGGTGCCACCGGGCAGCCGGTACGCGGCGACGAAGAGCAGCGGGAAGAAGGCGCCGATGTTCAGCGCGCCGAGTACCGCGGCGCGCCACCACCAGTCGCCGGCCGGGCGGCGCCGGGTCAGGGCGAGCAGCAGCAGCCCGGCCGGCAGGGCGCGCAGCGCGCCGGACCAGAGCGGCCGGTCGGCCGGCAGCAGCTCCGCGGTGACCAGGTAGGTGGTGCCCCAGGTGGCGGGGGCGGCGGCGGTGAGCGCGACGTCGGTCCAGCGGCGATCCACGACGATCTCTTTCCTCGATGATAAGTAGCTTACCGCTAAGCTAGCGAGTGTCGAGCGAAAGGGGAAGTGGGAGGTGCGGCACAATCCCTGGGTGGCAACGGACGAGGTGGACCTCATCGTCGAGCAGTGGCGGCGGGAGCGGGCCGGGCTGCGGCCCGAGCCGATGGCCGTCTTCGGCCGGATCTACCGGCTGGCCCGGCTGGTCGGAGACGGTCAGGAGCGGGTGTACGCCAACTGGGGGATCGGCCGCGGCGAGTTCGACGTGCTGGCCGCGCTGCGCCGCTCCGGCGCGCCCTACACCCTCGCCCCGAAGGCGCTCACCGCCGCTTTGATGCTCACCTCCGGCGGGATGACCGGCCGGCTCGACCGGTTGGAACGGGCCGGCCTGGTCCGGCGCGCCCCCGACCCCGCCGACCGGCGCGCCCTGCGGGTCAGCCTCACCGACGCCGGCCGCCGGGTCGTCGAGGAGTCGGTCGAGGCCGGCCTCGAGGTGCAGCGGCGGATCCTCGACGCGCTGCCCGCCGCGGACCAGGAGCGGCTGGGCGACCTGCTCCGTACGCTGCTCGCCGCCGCCGAGGCGGACCGGCCCGATCAGGCAGGATGATCCTGACCCGTCCCCGACCGGAAGGACCACCGTGCCCGCCAGCGAACCGACCATCGTCGCCACCAGCATGGGCTTCAGCGGCCGCCGCCGGGGCCCCTGGGACGCCCAGCCCGGACCGGTCTTCGACCTGATGGCCGAGTTGGCGCAGGCCGGCGCGGCGCCGAAGATCTGCTACCTCAACCAGGCCGTCGGCGACCAGCCCACCTCGTTCACCCTGTTTCACGGCGCCTTCGCCGGCACCCGCTACCGCGCCTCCCACCTGGCGCTCTTTCCGATGCCCAACGTCGACGACATCCGGGCCCACCTGCTCGACCAGGACATCATCTGGGTCGGCGGCGGCAGCGTGGCCAACCTCTGCGCGGTCTGGCGGGTGCACGGCCTGCCGGACATCCTGCACGAGTGCTGGCAGGCCGGGGTCGTGCTGGGCGGGGTTTCCGCCGGGTCGATCTGCTGGCACCGGGGTGGCGCCACCGACAGCTTCGGCCCGACCCTGCGGGCGTTCACCGACGGCCTCGGCTGGCTCCCGTACGGCAACGGCGTGCACTACGACAGCGAGGAGCAGCGGCGACCGCTGATGCACCGGCTGGTCGGCGACGGCACGCTCCCCACCAGCCACTGCACGGACGACGGGGTCGGCCTCGTCTACCGGGGCACCCGGCTCGCCGAGGCGGTCGCGGACCGGGAGGGGGTGGCCGCGTACGAGGTGAGCCGCGCCGACGACGGCAGCGTCCAGGAGACCCGGATCGAGCCGCGGCTGCTGACCCGACCGGCCTGAACCCGGCGGCCGGGACGCGCCGGTCGCGCCGCCTCCGGCAGGCGGGTTCCCGATGGTCCGGGTCCCTTTTCCCGGTCGCCGTGGACCTGCCTGCCCGGGAGCGCGGGCGAACCGCGTAAGCTGGCTCGTCGTGAGTCTCACCATCGGCATCGTCGGCCTGCCCAACGTGGGCAAGAGCACCCTGTTCAACGCGCTGACCAAGAACGACGTGCTCGCCGCGAACTACCCGTTCGCCACCATCGAGCCGAACGTCGGCGTGGTCGGGCTCCCCGACGAGCGGCTGGCCAAGCTCGCCGAGATCTTCTCCTCGCAGAAGGTGCTGCCCGCGCCGGTGTCGTTCGTCGACATCGCCGGCCTGGTCCGGGGCGCCTCCAAGGGCCAGGGGCGGGGCAACGCGTTCCTGGCGAACATCCGGGACGCCTCGGCGATCTGCCAGGTGGTGCGCGCCTTCTCCGACCCGAACGTGGTGCACGTCGACGGCAAGGTCTCCCCGGCCGACGACATCGAGACGATCAACACCGAGCTGATCCTCGCCGACCTCCAGACGCTGGAGAAGGCACTGCCCCGGCTGGAGAAGGAGGCCAAGCTCCGCAAGGACCGGGCCGCCGCCGTCGAGGCCGCCAAGAAGGCCGTCGAGGTCCTGGACGGCGGCACCACCCTGTACGCGGGCGCCGCCGCCGCCAAGATCGAGCTGGAGCACCTGCGCGAGCTGCACCTGCTCACCACCAAGCCGTTCCTGTACGTCTTCAACGTCGACGAGGCCGAGCTGGCCAACGCCGAGTTCCTCGACGAGCTGCGGGCCCTGGTGGCCCCGGCCGAAGCCGTGTTCATGGACGCCAAGATCGAATCCGAGCTGGTGGACCTGCCCGAGGAGGAGGCCCGCGAGCTGCTGGAGTCCATCGGGCAGTCCGAGCCCGGCCTGGACCAGTTGGTCCGGGTCGGCTTCCGCACGCTCGGGCTCCAGACGTACCTGACGGCCGGGCCCAAGGAGGCGCGGGCCTGGACCGTCCCGGTCGGCGCGACCGCGCCGGAGGCCGCCGGGGTCATCCACAGCGACTTCCAGCGCGGCTTCATCAAGGCCGAGGTGGTCTCCTACGCCGACCTGGTCGCGGCCGGATCGATGGCGGCGGCCAAGGCCGCCGGCAAGGTCCGGATCGAGGGCAAGGAGTACGTCATGCAGGACGGCGACGTGGTGGAGTTCCGCTTCAACGTCTGAACCCGGCCCGTTCCCGCAGGCCAGGTGGGTGTGCATGGTGCCTGGTGAGGGGGTCGTGATGACCGCGACACCGAACGATCAGGCCGGACGCAAGAAGCGGCCTGAGCCCTCGGCGGAGCAGACGGCCGTCGAGTTGCCCGGGCGGCGAAGGAGCAGGGCCTGTCGCTGGCGGGCCCGGATGGTCCGCTGAAGCAGTGACCAGGACGGTCCTGGAGCCAAGGAACTACGACCTGGAGATCCGCAAGGTCGTGGTGTGTCAGGGACGGCGAAGCAGATCAAGCACGCGTGCTTGCAGTGCCGGTTGCACGCCGCGTTCGGCCATTCCTTTCTGCACGAGTTGAAGCTCAGCGCCGTGCACCCGCATGTGATCGATCAGCGGCAGGTAGCGGTCCGGGCGGTCCCGATAGAGTTCGGAGACCAACCGGAGCTCCAGCCGGACCGCGGGAACCCTGTGCTTGCCGCACTGGACCTGAACGTAGTGCTGCCACGGGCCGGCCCCGATGCATTCGAGCGCGTCGGTATCGGCCGGTCGCTCGACGGTGCTTGCCTCGACACCGATGCCATCGACCTGATGGTGCGCGAAGTACTGCCGGGCGTCCGGGAGCCAGACCGGCGGCCGCAGACAGGGGAATCGGGACAGCGCGGCTGCGATGCTGTCGACGTCGTCACGCCGGGAAACCAGGATGTCGATGTCGCCTGCGGGCAGTTCGACGCCCTGTAACAGAGCAGCGCTGGTGCCGACCAGTCGGTAGCCGAGTCCTGTGGCGTCCGGATCGATCTGGCCAAGAACCGTGGAGAGGATCTTCCGCAGCTCTGCCTGGTCGCGCAGTGGTCTTGGTCTCGCCTGGTTCTGATCCATGGCTGGACGGTGCCTCAGGGGTCTGACAGTGAGATGCGGCGGTGATGGCCTCTGCGCGATCCTTGCTGGCTTAGCGGTAGCCGAGCAGCGCCATCGCGGCGCGATTGTCGGGCCGCGACCAGAAGAGCTGATGGAGATCGTCTGAGAGCTCGTCGAGATGCGTGCCCAGCTGTCCTCGTCGAAAAAACCCTGGGTCGATGGTGTGCAACTCCTCGAACGATGGAATGCCCACGTCGGTGCGGGGGGTGATTCCGGGCAACAGCAGTTCCTCGATCACCCGCTCGACGGATGCTCGCGGCTCGCGTACGAGGTCTTCGTACCGGAGCATGGCCCGGTGGGGTGCTGGTGGCAGCAGCCAGCTCAGCACGTTCTGTCCCCAACTCCCGGTTCCGACGGTGTCTTCCCGGTTGATCATTGCCCGTAGCTCGGTCTGGAACTCGCGGTCCTTCCCTTCGCTGTTGAGCCGAGCCCATGAGACCAGGGAGTCTCTGCCGTCGCGGACGAGGCAGATGGCCCGGTCCGACTCGTCGACGTCGTCATCGCGCTGCCTGTGCGTCTTGACGAAGTGCACCTGCTCGTCAGTCCGCATCGCGCGGATCGCGGCCGGCCGTTCCTCGAATCCGACCAGGGCCGCACCCAGGCGTGTGGCGACGCCGTCCACGTCGTATACGACGGACGTTCGTACACCGTAGAGGCGGTGCAGCAGGATGCGGAGGAACGTATTTCCCGAGCGGGGAAACGAGGACACCCAGACGATCATCGCCTGACCTTAGGTCGTGCGGGCAGTCGTAGCGGTCAGGGTGCTACCGGCAGTGCGGCGGCGAAGCACCGCGTACCGTTCCCGCTGGCTGCCGGGCAGCGACCATGAGTTCGGCTGCAACGTGTGGTTCCGGTCCGCCGTCGACCGCTTAGGCTCGACCACATGGTGCGGCTGAGAGCGTCGGCCACGCGCTGGCACTCTGACGACTTTCCCGGCTGGGTCGAGGTCTCGGTTCGTGATGCGCGGGGGCGGGAGCATCGCATCATCGAAAAGGCCCCGGTCATCACGGCGCTGAACGTCACGGCGGATGCTTCTTTCCCGATCGAGTTCTGGATCGAGGCCGAGACGGAGCGCGTCGACGGCGGTGAGATCGTCGTGATGCTGCCGTACGGGATGGAGACGACGGAAGGCGACCGCAGCCTGGTGGTCGCCGCGCCGACGTCGACCGGCCAGGGTCCCGTCCTCGTGCTCCCGCCGTGCCAGGATTCCTGATGTGAAGCATGCTGATCTCGCGCGTCAGGTCGGTGCCAGGTCCCGCCTCACCGGGGAGTTCGTCCTGCGCTCCGGCCGGGTGGCGAACGAGTACTTCGACAAGTACCAGTTCGAGGCCGACCCGGTCCTGCTCGATGCGCTCGCGGAACAGATGGTCGCCCTGGTGCCGGCCGGGACGGAGGTGCTGGCCGGCCTGGAGATGGGCGGCATCGCTGTCGTCACGGCACTCGGCCGCCACACCGGCCTGCCCTGCGCGTTCGTGCGCAAGACCGCGAAACGGTACGGCACAGCCCGGCTGGCCGAGGGGGCGGCGGTGGCCGGGCGGAGGGTGCTCGTGGTCGAGGACGTGGTGACCTCCGGCGGGCAGGTGGTGCTCTCGACCAGGGAGCTACGGAACCTCGGTGCGCGCGTCGACGCCGCTGTCTGTGTGATCGACCGCCAGGAGGGTGGCAGCGCGGCGCTGGCAGCCGAGGGCATCACCCTGCGGGCGCTCCTCACCCGTACCGACCTGGGAGCGCCCGGCGGGCAGACGACACCGTGAGACGTCGTCCAGCAGGCCGCATCCACCGCGGCCCGGGCGGGTGACACGGCGGCGACCGCCGGCCCGGAAGGCCGGCGGTCGCCGTACGCGCCAGGGTCAGGCGTTGGCTCGGCGGATGGCCGCCATCCCCCCGAGCCCGGCCGCCGCGGCCAGCAGGGCCGGCCATCCCACCAGCAGGCTGGCCTGGTGCTGGCTGCTCAGCCACTGCCAGATGTCGCCGAACCAGCCCTGCCAGGTGATCAACGCGATCAGCAGGCCGGACACCAGGATCGCGACCGCGCCGGTGGCGAACAGGCCGTTGGTGCCGAACCGGACGTACCAGACGGCCACGAAGATGGCGAGGAAGTTCAGGAACAGGAACGGCACCGCGTAGACGGCGATCTGCAACAGGCCGTTGGAGACGTCGACGTACGGCACCCGGAAGAAGCGCAGCTGGATGCCGAAGCCGTTGGTGCCGCCCTCGAGCAGGTTGAGCAGGTAGAGCAGGACGCCGTAGGCGACCGCCTGGACCACGTTGACGAGTGTGGTGGCGAGATAGAAGGTGCGCCGGGTGACGCCCATGCCGAGCGCGAACGGGAACACCTGGGTGATCGAGGCGGCGGCGACGATGGCGCAGACGATGTAGAGGCTGGCCAGACCGCCCGTGGTGTTCTTGCCCGGTGCCGCGTCGTCGATCGAGGCGAAGATCAGCAGGTTGGTGCCCAGCGAGATGCCCATGATGGCCCAGGGCCAGGCCAGTTGGCCGAGCCAGGCCACCGTGTGCATCCGGGCGACGTCGAGGATGCGAGTCATCGGGGGTTCGTCCCTTCCGCGGTCAGGCGTACGACGGCCTGCTGGAGCGACACCGGCGCGAGGTCGATGCCGAGCTTCTTGGCGCGCATCCGTTCGGCGTTGTCGAACGACCCGCGCAGCGTGGTCCGGGCCGTACCGCCGAGCTGCTCGCGGTGCAGGGCCCGGTGCGCGGTCGCGAACTCGTCCACCGCCTCGGCGGGCCCGGACGCCTCCATCACCTGGCCGCGCAGCTCCTCGCTCGGCGCGTCGAGCAGCAGCTTGCCGTGGTCGAGCAGCAGCACGTGCTCGATCAGGTCGGCCACCTCGTCGATGAGGTGGGTGGAGAGGACGACCGTGCGTGGATTCTCGGCGTAGTCGGCCAGGAGCCGGTCGTAGAAGAGCTGCCGGGCGACCGCGTCCAGGCCGAGGTACGGCTCGTCGAAGAACGTCAGCGGCGCCCGGGCGGCCAGGCCGATCGTCACGCCGAGCGCCGATGTCATGCCGCGGGACAGCTTGCGCACACCGCGCTTGCGGGGCAGCTCGAACTCGTCCACGAGAGATTGCGCGAAGTCCTCATCCCAGTTGGGGAAGAGGCGGCTGGCCAGGCTCAGCACGTGCCGGACCTGGTAGGCGGCCGGGTACTTCTGGCTTTCCTTGATGAAGGCCACCCGCATCAGCGCCCGCTCGTTCTCGAACGGGCGCTCACCGAAGAGCGTCAGGTCGCCGACGCTGACGCTGTTCTGGCCGGTGATCAGCTGCATCAGGGTGGTCTTGCCGGCGCCGTTGCGGCCGAGCAGGCCGTAGATCCGGTTTTCGGTCAGGGTGAAGGTGACATCGTTCAGAGCGGTAACGTCGCCGAACCGCTTCGTGAGGCCGGCAGCCGCCACGACGCTCATCGCTGTTCCTCCCAGGTCTCAATGAGCTTCTTCAGCTCTTCGGTGCCGATGCCCAGCTTGCGGGCCTCTTCGATGAGGGGACGCACGTACTGGTCGGAGAATTCGAGCCGGCGGCGTTCCCGGAGTGTTTCGCTGGCCCCCGTTGCCACGAACATTCCGATCCCCCGGCGCTTGTAGAGAATGCCGTCATCGACCAGGCGGTTGATCCCCTTGGCGGCGGTCGCCGGATTGATCCGGTGGAACGCGGCCAACTCATTGGTGGACGGCACCTGGGTCTCCTCCGCGAGCGTTCCGTCGATGATGGAGTTTTCGATCAACTCGGCGATCTGGACGAAGATCGGCCGATCGTCATCCATCCCGGCTCTTTGGTTCGTTAGTCATGTAGCTAACCATGGCACCAATGATCTCCGGCGTCAAGCGCCGTCGAGGCTCGGAACCGATGAGCGCGGAAAAGGGCTTCCCTCGGCCGCCGGGCGGGAGCCGGCGGTCCGCCAGGCCCGCAGCCGGCAGGCACCAACGGAAGCTGGCCAGACACGGTGCGTGACGGGTTGCCCCGGAGGGCCGCCGACCTGCCGGTCAGGGCCCATCCGGGGCGGTCACGGGTATCGGCCCCGGGCGTGTCTGCTGCTACGGTCGACATGTGATCGTCGAGGAACACTGGTGGAACGGGGACGCGTCCCCGCGGGGACGTCGTGACGTCTACATCCGCACCGATGGTCAGCGCTGGGAAGTGCAGGCACAGATCGGTGGTGCGCAGGGCCGGTCCAAGGTGCTCGAGTGCACCAGCCGTACCTCGGCGAGCATCCTCGCCGGGGCCTGGCGCGGGGCCAACCCGGGCTGGCGCGAGCTGACCCACTGAACATCCGGACCCGCGGACCGGGCCAACGCCCGGTCCCGCTGGTCTCTATCCCCGCTCGGCCACCAGCCCGCCACCGCGGGCGGCCAACCGCGTCCGACTGAGCCACGCCGTCCGGCCGCGCCCAGCGGGGTCATGCGGTCAGGCCGAGTCCGACCGGGCCATGCGGTCAGCCCGGCGCCCGACGGCGCCGTGCGGTCAGGCCGCGTCCGAACGGGCCAGCCGGTGCAGGACGTCCCGGCAGCGGAGCAGCAGCACGGTGATCTCGTCGAACATCGCCGCGTCGGTTCGCGCGCCCGGCCGCCACATGGCCCGCAGGGCGGCCTGACTCACCGCGAGCTGGGTGCCGGCACCCTCGACCGCGCCGACGTACTCCTGACGGTCCGCAGGCGGCACCCTTCCGGCGGCCGCACGGGCGGCCCGCAGCGCCGCCCCGGGCTGCGCGAAGACCGCCTCGGCGGTGGCGTCCGGGCCGGCGCCGATCGCCGCCAGCGTGTGCTCCAACTCGGTCGCCGCGACGGTCATCCGCCCGACCGCCGTCAGCGTCTCCCCGGCCAGCTTCACCACGGACCGACCCTACTGCCGGCCCGCCGGACCGAGCCAGCCGGCGGGTGCGGGGGTCGGGTCCCTTGCGGCGGCCGGAGCGGCCGCTCAGCCGGCGCGCAGCGCGTCCTCCACGCCGGTCTCGTGCCGTCCGAGGTGGACGGGGTCGCGCCCGGAGAGCGCGTCCACCGCCGCCTTCACGCAGGCGCCGTACTCCCGGGTGGCGCTGATCCGCCATGGGCGGGCGTACCGGCGGACGGTGTCGTCGCCGACCCCGTCGGTGTCGATGCCGAGGTGCCGGCAGAGCGTGACCGCCCGGGCCACGTGGTAGGACTGGGTGACCACGATCGCCCGGCGCACCCCGAAGATCCGTCGGGCCCGGGCGCACGAGTCGTACGTGTCGAACCCGGCGTGGTCCAGCACCACCTTCCAGTCCGGCACGCCCCGCTCGACCAGCCAGTGCCGCATCGCGTCCGGCTCGTCGTAGTCGACGTCCATGTGGTCGCCGGAGACCAGGATGGCCCGGACCTTGCCGGCGGCGAGGAGCCGTTGCGCGATGGCCAGCCGGGCGGCGAGAAACGGCGAGGGCGTGCCGTCCGGGTTGACCTGGGCACCGAGCACCAGGGCGACCGGCGCCGCCGGCACGTCGGCCTCGGCGAAGACGTGCCCGTCGGCACCGGTGCGGACCCAGGCCACGCTGGCCACGGTGGCGGCGGCGAGCAGCGCCACGCCGACCACGGCGGCGACGAGCGCACGGCGTAGCCCCCGCTGGTGCCGCCGGCACCACCGCCCGACGACCGCCAACCGCCTCCGCATGGGCGGGATTATTCCCGGTTCGCGCCGGCCGCGACGTCCCGCGGCCCTCGCTCCGGAATGCTGCCCGCGGGCGGATCGCCGGCTGGCCCGCACCGTCTGCCGGGGATGGGTGCGGGACGGCTCACGGCGCGGTCACGGCCCGGACCGCGTCCTCGATCCGGGCGGCGAGGAGGACCTCGCCCTCGGTGAGCGGGTCGCCGTCGCCGTGGCCCACCCTGATCTGGGTACGGCCGGCGCGGCGGCTGATCTCGGGGCGCAGGCGCAGCGCGTCGGCGACCACCGCGACCCGCTCGGTCAGCGCGGCGTGCTGGGTGTCGTCCAGGGCGAGCGTCCGGCGGATCTGCTCACCTTCACGGGTCCACCCGGACAGCAGGGCGAGGGCGTCGTTGAGGTAGTCATGCTTCTGTCGGCTGCTGAACAGCACGCGCATCACCGCACCTCCCAGGCGTCGTTGCCGGCTTGTGGCCAAATCGTCGCCATCCCGTGTCCTCGTCGACGCCCTCTAGTCTGTCGCCGCCCCGATGGCGTGTCCACGCCCACACTTCCGTCTTCTACTGGCCTGACGGCGACGTCAGCTACCCAAACCGCCGATTGATCTGGCACGCTGGACGGCCGTGCGGACCGAACGGGTTAGCGGAGGCCGCCAGGCCGACCGGCGTGAGCCGAGGGTCGTGGTCGGGGCGGCGATCATCTCCGACGGCAGGGTGTTGGCGTGCGCGCGGGCCGCGCCGCCGGAGGTCGCCGGCCGCTGGGAGTTCCCCGGCGGCAAGGTGGAGCCCGGGGAGGCGGAGGCCGCCGCGCTGGCCCGCGAGTGCGCCGAGGAGCTCGGCGTCCGCGTCGAGATCGGCGCGCGGGTCGGCCGCGACGTACGGATGGCCCACGGTCGCTCCGTGCTGCGGGTGTACATGGCTCGCCTCCTCCATGGTGACCAGCCGGAGGCCCTGGAGCACTCCGACCTGCGCTGGCTCTCCGCCGGCGAACTGGACACCGTCGACTGGCTCCCCGCCGACGAGCCGGTGGTCGCCGCGCTGCGTCCCCTGCTCAGCAACGGCTGAGCCGGAAACCGGAAACGGGGGCGGAAAAGCGACGGGGGCCGGCGGCATCCGCCGCGGCCCCCGTCCTGGTACGTGTGCTGCTCAGTGCTTCGGCTCATCCTGCTGCGGGTGGGCGAAGTTGAGGTGCTCGGGCGGCAGCGGGAAGGTGACGTCGTCGCCGAACGGCGACGGCGCCGCCGCCCGGTCGAAGGTCAGCTCGGTCAGCGGCAGCTTGCCGTTGACGTCGACCGCCGGGGCGGTCGGGTGCGGCACCTCGCGGTGCCAGTTGACGCCCTGCTGCGCCTGGCGCTCGGCCTGCGCGTCGTGCGAGCCGCCCGCGTGCGAGTGCAGCCCGCCGTGGACGGGGCTGCCGGTCACGGCACCGCTGGAATGCCCGCTGGTCACGCTGGTCTGAGGCACCTGACCCCTCCGGAAGATCTTGCTACCAAGCCACACGAGGGGATCGTACCTGCGGTCGACGACGCGTTCCTTCATGGGGATGATCCCGTTGTCGGTGATCTTGATGTGCTCCGGGCACACCTCGGTGCAGCACTTGGTGATGTTGCAGAAGCCGAGCCCCATTTCGGCCTGCGCGTACTCCTTGCGGTCGGTCCGCGCGTCGAGCGGGTGCATGTCCAGCTCGGCGGCCCGGATGAAGAACCGCGGTCCGGAGAAGGCCGGCTTGTTCTCCTCGTGGTCCCGGATCACGTGGCAGACGTTCTGGCAGAGGAAGCACTCGATGCACTTGCGGAACTCCTGCGAGCGCTCGACGTCCACCTGCTGCATCCGGTAGTCACCCGGCGCGACGTCGGCCGGCGGCGCGAACGCCGGGGTCTCCCGGGCCTTCTCGTAGTTGAACGAGACGTCGGTGACCAGGTCCCGGATCACCGGGAAGGTGCGCAGCGGGGTGACCGTGACGGTCTCCGTCTCGTCGAACGTCGACATCCGGGTCATGCAGCTCAGCCGCGGCTTGCCGTTGATCTCCATGGAGCAGGAGCCGCACTTGCCGGCCTTGCAGTTCCACCGGCACGCCAGGTCCGGCGCGTCGGTGGCCTGCAGACGGTGGATCACGTCGAGGACGACCTCGCCCTCGTTGACCTCGACCTGGTAGTCCTGGAGGTCGCCGCCGGTCTCGTCGCCCCGCCAGATGCGGAATTGTCGCTTCCCGCCCGGCTTGCCGGGCGTCTGCTTCGGTTCAGTGCCCATTCCTCAGCGCTCCTCCTCGGCGAGGGCGTCGAACTCGGCGAGTTCCTCGTCAGTCAGATACTTGGCCAGCTCGGCGCGGTCGAACAGCGAGATCAGCTCGGGTCGCATCGCCGGCAGCGGCTTCTGGGTCAGGCGCACGACGTCGCCGTCCAGCGCGCAGACCAGGTTCACCCGCCGCCACTTCGGGTCCATGCCGGGGTGGTCCTCCCGGGTGTGCCCGCCGCGGGACTCCTGCCGCTCCAGGGCGGCCTTCGCGGTGCACTCCGAGACCACCAGCATGTTGCGCAGGTCCAGCGCCAGGTGCCAGCCCGGGTTGTAGCGCCGGCCGCCGGCCGCGCTCACCTTGGCCACCCGCTCGCGCAGCTCCGCCAGCCGGGCCAGCGCGTCGACCAGCTCACCCTCCCGGCGGATGATGCCGACCAGATCCCCCATCACGGCCTGGAGGTCCTGCTGCAGGGTGTACGGGCTCTCCCCGGTGTCCCGCTGCAGCGGCGCCAGCGCCGTCTCCACCGCGGCCTCCACCGCCGCCACGGCCACCTTGGGGCGCGCGGCGAGCTGGTCGGCGTACGAGGCGGCGTGCCCGCCGGCCCGCTTGCCGAAGACCAGCAGGTCCGACAGGGAGTTGCCGCCGAGCCGGTTCGAGCCGTGCATGCCACCGGAGACCTCACCGGCGGCGAAGAGCCCGCGCACGGTGCCGTACGCGGCGCCGGAGTCCGGGTCCACCTCGACGCCACCCATCACGTAGTGGCAGGTCGGGCCGACCTCCATCGGCTCCTTGGTGATGTCGACGTCGGCCAGCTCCTTGAACTGGTGGTACATCGACGGCAGCCGGCGCCGGATCTCCTCGGCCGGCAGCCGCGAGGCGATGTCCAGGTAGACGCCGCCGGCCGGCGTACCCCGACCCTCCTTGACCTCGCTGTTGATCGCCCGGGCGACCTCGTCGCGGGGGAGCAGCTCCGGCGGGCGCCGGTTGTTGTCCGGGTCCTTGTACCAGCGGTCCGCCTCGGCCTCGTTGTCCGCGTACTGCTTGCGGAACACGTCCGGCACGTAGTCGAACATGAACCGCTTGCCCTCGGAGTTCTTCAGCACCCCACCGTCACCGCGGACCGACTCGGTGACCAGGATGCCCTTCACCGAGGGCGGCCAGACCATGCCGGTCGGGTGGAACTGGAGGAACTCCATGTTGATCAGCGTCGCCCCGGCGCGCAGCGCCAGCGCGTGACCGTCGCCGGTGTACTCCCAGGAGTTCGAGGTGACCTTGTAGGAGCGGCCGACCCCGCCGGTGGCCAGCACCACGGCCGGCGCCTCGAAGAGGACGAACTCGCCGGACTCCCGGTAGTAGCCGAACGCGCCGGCCACCCGGTCGCCGTCGAGCAGCAGCTCGGTGATGGTGGTCTCGGCGAAGACCTTGATCCGGGCCTCGTAGTCGCCGTGCTCCCGCTTGTCCTCCTGCTGCAAGGAGACGATCTTCTGCTGGAGGGTGCGGATCAGCTCCAGACCGGTCCGGTCGCCGACGTGCGCGAGCCGGGGGTACTCGTGGCCGCCGAAGTTGCGCTGGGAGATCTTCCCGTCCTTAGTGCGGTCGAAGAGCGCGCCGTACGTCTCCAGCTCCCAGATCCGCTGCGGGGCCTCCTTCGCGTGCAACTCGGCCATCCGGAAGTTGTTCAGGAACTTGCCGCCGCGCATGGTGTCCCGGAAGTGCACCTGCCAGTTGTCCCGGGCGTTCACGTTGCCCATCGCGGCCGCCGCGCCGCCCTCGGCCATCACCGTGTGCGCCTTGCCGAAGAGGGACTTCGAGATGATCGCGGTCCGCTTGCCGGCCAGCCGGGCCTCGATCGCCGCGCGCAGGCCGGCGCCGCCGGCCCCGATCACGACGACGTCGTAGTGGTGTCGTTCGATTCGCGTCTCAGTCATGTCCAGGCTTTCAGTTGATGAACCGCAGGTCGGGGAACCAGTCGGCGGCGATGGCCATGACGTAGAAGTCGGTCAGCGCCAGCGTGCCGAGCGTGATCCAGGCGAGCTGCATGTGCCGGACGTTCAGCCAGGAGACGAAGGTCCAGGCCTTGTAACGCAGCGGGTGCTTGGAGAAGTGCTTGAGCCGCCCGCCGATGATGTGCCGGCAGGAGTGGCAGGAGATGGTGTACGCCCAGAGCATCACCACGTTGCCGAGCAGGATGAGGTTGCCGAGCCCGAAGCCGAAACCCTTCGGCGAGTGGAAGGCGTAGATGGCGTCGTACGTGTTGATCAGCGAGATGATCGCGGCGAGGTAGAAGAAGTAGCGGTGCAGGTTCTGGCCGAGCAGCGGGAAGCGGGTCTCGCCGCTGTACGCCTGGTGCCCGTCCGGCACCGCGCAGGCCGGCGGCGACAGCCAGAACGACCGGTAGTACGCCTTGCGGTAGTAGTAGCAGGTGAGCCGGAACAACAGCAGGAACGGCAGGGTCAGCGCCGCGTCCGGGATGATCCACCAGCCGGGCAGGAACTGGCCGAAGTGCGAGGAGCCCTCGACGCACCGGTCGGTCACGCACGGGGAGTAGAACGGCGTCAGGTAGTGGTACTGGTCCACCCAGTACCACTTGTGCATGAAGACCCGCACCGTCGCGTAGATGACCCAGGCGCTGAGCCCGACGACGGTGATCAGTGGCGCGAACCACCAGCGGTCCGTCCGCAACGTCTTGGCAGCTATCGCGGCGCGTGCCCGCGCCCCTCGCGGTTGCGAAATCGGCGTCGTAGCCGACGGTGATGTCATTCCAGTCGTCTCCCTGACGGCGCCCTCGCGGGGGCGGCGGATCACCTTCCGTAGCGGCCAGCGGACCGACGAGACCGCATCCACTGCCACGTCCTGCGCACGCATGCGGCCGCGCCGGTCAACCGGCGCAGCTAAATGCCACACGTTACGCCGATCTTCGCGGCCCGGCCGCGCAACGCAGTGTCCCGTGTGTCCCGGAGGTTGGAAAGGGCTACGCCACGATCAATTCTCCCGGCGCGGCGGACGGTGCGCCGACCGGTGCGCTGGCGGCGGTCGGCGGTGCGCGGACGGGGTGAGGTGGTCGCGGCTCAACCGGACGCCCCACCGGTGAAGTGCCACGAGGCCAGCCGCAGCGGCGGCGCCGCCCACCAGGCACCGTCCATCCGGTCCGGCTGGCGCACCGGCGTCCGGCCCAGGCCGAGCACCCGCCCCGGCCCCAGCGCCTGCGGGTACGACTCGGTGAAACGGAAGTCGCGGACCGCCCGGGTCGGCACGCCGTCCTCGACCAGCCAGACCCCGTTGCGGGTCAGCCCGGTGATGACCAGGCGTTTCGGGTCGAGCACCCGGGTGTACCAGAAGTCGGTGACCAGCAGCCCGCGCGCCATCCCGCCGACCAGCGCGGCGGTGTCCGGGTCCGCGACCGCCCCGGTCACTCCGCCGCTCACCTGCCCGGCCGCCGGGCCCGGCCGGTCGGCGGCCGGCAGCAGGCGCAGGTTGTGCGGGATCGGGCCGAACGTCGACCCGCCGGGCATCCCGTGCCCGGTGGACCCGACACCCGCCTCGGCGCCGCTGCGCCGGTCGTGCGCCACCGCCCGGGTGGTGCCCGCCTCGACCAGGAGCAGCGGCCGTCGCGGCGTGCCCTCCAGGTCGTACGGCAGCCCGGAGCCGTGCGTCGGATCGTCCACCAGGGTCACCGCCGGGTCGAACTGGGCGACGCCCGGCTCGGCGAAGGACTGCCGCTCGAGGTACCGCTTGCCGTTGAAGCCGAACCAGGCGAGGTTCTGCAGCAGGTCGCCGACGGCGGCAGGTTCGAGCACCACCTCGTAGTGCCCCGGGGGCAACTCGATTGGATCGGCCGCGGCCCGCGCCTTGGCCGCCGCCCGGGCGCCGAGCGCCGCGCCGTCGATCTCGGCGAGCCGGTCGGCGCAGAGCCGGGCCACCCCGTCGGCCCCGCCGGTCCGCGCGATGCCGTCCATCGCCGCCTCGGCGGTGCGCCCGACCGCCGACTGCCCGGCCGAGTTCGCGAACGCCCCCGACCGGTACGCCGTCCGGCAGTAGCCGGCCGCCGCCAGCCCTTCGACCGCGTCCACGAAGGCGCGTACCCGGCCGGCCCGTTCGTCGGGCGACGCCTCGGCGGTGGCCTCGTCGAAGACGGCCGGCGGCACCGGCGCCGCCGGGGCGAGCCCCGGCCAGGCCGGGTCGGGCGGGCAGAGCCGCGCCGCCGCCACGGTCCGCTCGACCAGCGTGGCCAGCCCGTCCGGGTCGACCAGGCTGCCGCCGCCCGCGGCGGTCCGCCCGTCCAGGTGCAGCCGCAGCCGCACCGTGGTGGCCGACTCGGCGACGTTCTGGTGGATGAACGAGTTGGCGAACCGGGTGAGCGCCAGGTCGGCCCGGGTCACCGTCACCTCGGCCTGCGCGTGCGGCCCGGCGAGCCGGCGGACCAGCTCCACCACCTGGCCGGCGAGATCCAGTTCGGTCATGCCCGCACCCCCACCCGGACGTTGCGGAAGCGGGCCGGGGCGGCCGGGTGGCCGGTGTGCCCGGTCTGGCCGGGCTGCCCCTTGCCGCAGTTCGGCGTCCCCCACGGGACGATCTCCGAGGAGAGCATGTCCATCGAGCGCCAGAAGACCGGGCCGATCCCGGTGTAGGTGGGGTTGCGCAGCATCCGCCCCCGCCGGCCCTTCTTCACCTCCCAGCCGACCTCGCAGCCGAACTGGAAGTTGAGCCGCTTGTCGTCGATCGACCAGGACCGGTTGAGGTCCATCAGCACCCCGTCGTCGGTGGCGTCGATGATCTCGTCGAGGCTGTGCGGGCCCGGTTCCAGACCCACGTTGGTCATCCGCACCATCGGCAACCGGGCCCAGCCGTCGGCCCGTACGCTGCCGCCGTAGTCGAGACCGGCGACGGCGCCGGAGTCGCGGCCGGCGAGCACCCCCACCCAACGGCCGGCGCGGACCGCGTCCCGCTTGACCGCGGGGGAGCCCTCGTCGTCGTAGCCGAAGCTGCCCAGCGCGC
This sequence comes from Micromonospora sp. HK10, assembly GCF_000982955.1. GTDB lineage: Bacteria > Actinomycetota > Actinomycetes > Mycobacteriales > Micromonosporaceae > Micromonospora. The sequence goes on from NZ_KQ058852.1 coordinate 48,576, forward strand.
CGGGGATGGTCGGGTCGATGGTGACGTTCATCAGCTCGGAGCCGTACCGGAGCGTGCCGAGCTGGGCCAGGTCCAGCCAGGAGGTGCCGGCGAAGGCCGCCTCCCAGCCGAGGATCCGGTCCAGCTCGATGGCGTGCCCGACCGACTCGTGGATCTGCAGGGCCAGCTGTTCGCCGCCGAGGATCAGGTCGGTCTCGCCGGCCGGGCACTCCGGGGCGGTGAGCAGCTCCCGGGACTCCTCGGCGATCCGCGCGGCGTGCGCGGCGAGGTCGAGCGAGGTGACCAGCTCCCAGCCGGTGGTGCCGTACTGGCCGCGGTAGCTCGGGTAGGACCGGCGCTGGGTCTCGCCGTCGCCGATGGAGGTGGCGGAGATGCCACCGCCGCACTCCCGGATGCGCTGGTCGATCCGGTGCCCCTCGCTGGAGACGAACCACTTCGCGGTGTCCCAGATCTGGTAGAGCCCTTCGGCCAGGTCGGCGCCGTGCTCGCGCGCCGTGGCGGTGGCCCGGACCAGCAGGTCGCCCTTGTCGGAGAGCGGGACGCCGAGCGGGTCGACCGCGCAGTCCGACGACCAGCTCGCCACGATCGCCTCGGCGGGGACCAGGTCGATCGGCGGGCCGGGGACCCGCGCGCTCGCGGCGGCGGTCGCTGCGGCGCGCCGGCCGGCATCGCGAGCCGCCGCGTCGGACAGCTCGGGTACGGCGTGGAAGCCCCAACTCGACCCGACCAGCGCGCGGACGCCGAGGCCGATGCTCTCGTCCTGGGTCAGCTCCTCGATGTCGCCGTTGCGGGCCGACATCGACTCGTAGCGGCGGTGCATCACCCGGGCGTCCGCGTACCGCGCACCGGCGTCGAGGGCGGCCTGGACGGCGGCGGTCGCCGCGTCGAATCCACTCATGCCGGCACCACGCTTCGTTCCGGGCCGCCTTGAGGCACCATCGGGCTGCGTTGATGATTCGCTCGCTGCCGCTCGCTCATGCGCCCGACCCTAGGCGAGCCGACCGACATGCGTCAGGGGATGAGATCCGTCGGCCGGATCGTGGCGCGGACCGGCTCGGTCAACTCCAGCATTCCGCCGGGCTTGGTCACCGACTCCTCGCGGTAGTGCCGGCCGCGTCGCCGGTACAGATGGAGCGTGCCGTCTTCCTGCGTGACCAGCAGGTACCAATCAATTCCGGCGGCGGCGTAGTAGTGCATCTTGAGGACCTTGTCGGTGGCTGCGTTGCCCGGTGAGATCACCTCGCAGACCAGCCGGACGTCAGCCGCCTCGATGACCGGTTTGTCGAAGTCGATCGACTCCGTGACGACCAGGTCCGGGATCGGGATCCGCCCGGGTCTGAGACGTACGTTGACCCCCTCCAGCAGCTCCAGGCCGGTCGTGCGGGCAGCCGCCTCGAGGATGTTGCCGAGGTTGCGTTGGATGCGCTGGTGTCGCGGGGTGGGCGCCGGCGTCACGTGGAGACTCCCGTCGAAGAGTTCGACGCGCTGTTGCGTCTCGCCGAGGGCGAGGTACTCCTCCTCGGTCCACGGGCCGTCGTGGTCGAACACCGCCGCGGTCATGGTCACCTCCACCTCGTGCCGGCGCGAATCCTCCCCGGATCGCCATCGCCATGGTCGCACCTCACGTGCGGCGACGCGGCGGCGTTGCCCAGTCGCAACCATGAATGTCCAGGTGAGGGCTGTTCAGGTGCGGAACCCAGTCGTTACGCTCTGGCCGCTGACAGGCCGCGTTCTGTAGCTTATTTTCGCCTCCAGGAGTTTGTTGTAAGTTCTCTTCGTCACAGAGGGAGGCGGTCATGGGCAGGTCGGAGACAACGCCGTCCGGGGAGCCGGACCGCCCCGAGGTGCCGGCGCAGCGCGCCGGCGAGGACGGCCCCTATCTGCGGGTCAAGGACCTTCGCGTGCGGTTCGAGACCGAGGACGGCGTGGTGCGGGCCGTCGACGGGGTCTCGTTCGCCGTCGAGCGCGGCCGGACGCTCGGCATCGTGGGCGAGTCCGGTTCGGGCAAGAGCGTCACCTCGCTGGCGATCCTCGGCCTGCACAACACCAAGCGGGCCACCATCACCGGGGAGATCTCCGTGGGCGGCCGCCAACTGGTCGGCCTGCCGGAGGAGCAGGTGCGCCGGCTGCGCGGCCGGGACATGGCGATGATCTTCCAGGACCCGCTGTCGGCGCTGCACCCGTACTACACGGTGGGCCGGCAGATCGCCGAGGCGTACCGGGTGCACCATCCGCGGGCCGGTAAGCGGGAGGCGCGCACCCGGGCCGTGGACATGCTGGGCCGGGTCGGCATCCCGCAGCCGGCGAAGCGGTTCGACCAGTACCCGCACGAGTTCTCGGGCGGCATGCGGCAACGGGCGATGATCGCGATGGCCCTGGTCAACGACCCGGACCTGGTGATCGCCGACGAGCCGACCACGGCGCTGGACGTGACCGTGCAGGCCCAGATCCTGGACCTGCTCAGCGACCTCCAGGACGAGTTCCGGTCGGCGATCATCCTGATCACCCACGACCTCGGGGTGGTCTCCCAGGTGGCCGACGACGTCCTGGTCATGTACGGCGGCCGGGCCGTCGAGCACGGCAGCGTGGCGCAGGTGCTCCGGCGGCCGCAGCACCCGTACACCTGGGGGTTGTTGTCGAGCGTGCCGTCGCTGCACGGTGACGCCGACGCGGACCTGGTGCCGATCAAGGGCAACCCCCCGTCGCTGATCAACCTGCCGTCGGGATGCGCCTTCCACCCGCGCTGCCGCTACGCCGACCGCAACGGCGACCGGTCCCGCACCGAGGTGCCGGGGCTGCGGTCGGCCGGGGAGGCGGGCCACCTGGTCGCCTGCCACCTGCCGGCCGAGGAGCGCACCCGGCTCTACCAGCAGGACATCGCGCAGGTGGGAGTGGCCCGATGAGCACCGAGACCGAGCCGTTGCTGCGGGTACGCGGACTGACCAAGCACTTCCCGGTCCGCGACGGGTTCCGCTCCCGCAGCGCCGTCCGGGCGGTCGACGGGCTGGACTTCGACGTGCGGCCGGGCGAGACGCTGGGCCTGGTCGGGGAGTCCGGCTGCGGCAAGACCACCACCGGCCGGATGCTGGTGCGGCTGCTGGAACCGACCTCCGGCACCATCGAGTTCGCCGGGCGGGACATCACCCACGCCCGGCGCCGGGAGCTGCGGCCGCTGCGGCAGGACCTTCAGATCATCTTCCAGGACCCGTACGCCTCGCTGAACCCGCGGCACACCGTCGGCCGGATCGTGGCCATGCCGTTGCAGGTCAACGGCATCGACCCGCCGGGCGGGACGAAGAAGCGGGTGCAGGAGCTGCTGGAGCTGGTCGGGTTGAACCCGGAGCACTACAACCGCTACCCGCACGAGTTCTCCGGCGGCCAGCGGCAGCGCATCGGCATCGCCCGCGCGCTGGCCCTGCGACCCAAGCTGATCGTCGCCGACGAGCCGGTCAGCGCGCTGGACGTCTCGATCCAGGCGCAGGTCATCAACCTGCTGCGCGACCTGCAACGCGAACTCGACCTGGCGTTCGTGTTCATCGCCCACGACCTCGCGGTGATCCGGCACTTCTGCCACCGGGTCGCCGTCATGTACCTCGGCAAGATCGTCGAGATCGGCGACCGCGATGACATCTACGAGCGGCCCCAGCATCCGTACACCCGGGCGCTGCTGTCCGCGATCCCGGACGTGACCACGCTCGGCCCGGCCGGGCGGATCCGGCTCACCGGCGACGTGCCGACGCCGCTCAACCCGCCCTCGGGTTGCCGGTTCCGGACCCGCTGCTGGAAGGCGCAGGAGCGGTGCGCCACCGAGGAGCCCGCGCTGGTCCGCCGGGACGGCGGCGACCAGGCCACCGCCTGTCACTTTCCGGAGGCCGGAACGATCCGCCAGGGCGCCGGGCCGGCCGCCGCGACCGTCGAGGAGGTGTCGAAATGAGCCTGTCCCCGACCGAGGGCGTGGCGCTCGCCGAGATCGAGTCCACCGGTGCGGGCACCGAGGAGAAGGGCCTCGTCGGGCGCTCGCCCGGCCAGCTGGTCTGGAACCGGCTGCGCCGGGACCGCACCGCACTGGTCAGCGGCGTCGTGCTGGTCCTGTTCATCCTGGCCGCGATCGCGGCACCGCTGCTGCAGCGGCTCTACGGCATGTCGCCGAGCCAGCAGTTCGGTGACCTGCTGGACTCCACCGGCATGCCACTGGGCTACGTGGGCGGGGTGAGCGGCGACCACTGGTTCGGGCTGGAGCCCGGGCTCGGCCGGGACATCTTCATCCGGATGATCTACGGCATCCGCACCTCGCTGCTGATCGCGCTGGGGGCGGCGGTCGTCACCACGGCGATCGGGGTGGTGCTGGGCATCGTCGCGGGTTACCTGGGCGGCATGGTCGACTCGGTGATCATGTGGATCACCGACGTCGCGCTGGCCATGCCGTTCCTCATCTTCGCGCTGGCCGTGGTCCCGACGTTCTCCCTCCGGTTCTACGGACCCCGGGACGCGGTGCCCACCTGGTTCGCGGTGACCACGCTGATCGTGGTGTTCGCCGCGTTCGGCTGGACCGGCACGGCGCGACTCGTCCGCGGGCAGGTCGTGTCGCTGCGCGAGCGGGAGTTCGTCGAGGCGGCCCGCGCCAGTGGCGCCGGCCTCGGCCACATGCTCTTCCGGCAGCTGCTGCCGAACATCTGGGCGCCCATCCTGGTCGCGTTCTCGCTCGCCGTGCCGTCCTACGTCACCGGTGAGGCGGCGCTGTCCTTCCTCGGCGTCGGCCTGCCCGAGTCGGTGCCGAGCTTCGGCCGGATGATCTACCGCAGCATCGACTACCTGCAGACCGACCCGGCGTACGTCTTCTTCCCCGGCATCACCATCTTCGCGCTCGTGCTGGCGTTCAACCTTTTCGGCGACGCGCTGCGCGACGCGCTCGACCCGAAGTCGTCACGGTAAGGGGTTCGACGCCATGGTGCGGTTCCTGCTGAAGCGGCTGCTGCTCGCCGTCTCGGTGCTGTTGGCGGTGAGCGTCGTCAGCTTCCTCATGTTCTTCGCGCTGCCCCGGGACCCGGTCACCGGCATGTGTCCGAAGAACTGCAACGCCGAGCGCCTGGAGCGGGTGCGGACGGAGCTGGGGCTCAATGATCCGAAGCCGACGCAGTACGTCAACTACATGAAGGGCATCTTCGTCGGCCGTGACCTGGGCAGCGCGCAGGGCGGCAAGTGCGAGGCGCCCTGCCTCGGCTACTCGTACGTCAACAGTGAGTCGGTGACCGACACGTTCGCCCGGGTGCTGCCGGTGACCTTGAACATCGTGCTCCCGGCGGCGGTGCTCTGGCTCGCCCTCGGGGTGGGGCTCGGCATGATATCGGCGCTGCGGCGGGGCTCGCTGCTCGACCGCGTCTCGATCGGGCTCACGCTCACCTTCGCCTCGTTGCAGCTCTACTTCGTCGGCGCCCTGCTGTTGCTGATCTTCGTGTACTCGTTGAAGATCCTGCCCACGCCGCGGTATGTGCCCTTCCTCGACAATCCGGTCGAGTGGGCACGCGGGCTGGTGCTGGCCTGGGTGACGCTGGCGCTGCTGTTCTCCGCGATCTACGCGCGGCTGTCCCGGGCGCAGATGCTGGAGACGCTCTCCGAGGACTTCGTGCGGACCGCCCGGGCCAAGGGCGTGGCGAAGCGGAAGGTCTACGGGCGGCACGCGCTCCGGGCGGCGATCACGCCGATCGTGACGATCGCCGGCCTGGACGTTGGCGCTGCGCTCGGCGGCACCGTCATCACGGAGACGACCTTCGGCATCCATGGGCTGGGGCGGACCGCCGTGGAGGCGGTCCGGCAGGGCGACCTGCCGACCATCATGGCCACCGTGCTGATCTCCGCGCTCTTCGTGGTCGTCGCGAACATCGTGGTCGACCTGCTCTACGCGTTCATCGATCCGCGGGTCCGCCTCGGCTGAGCTCGCGTGTCGCCGTCGATTCGTTATCTGCTCGAAATTTACCGCAGGTGAAAGCTGCGCGAAGCTTTCTTTCATCGGACCCGGAGGAGTGAGTATGCGAGCAAGACTCGCCACCGCCATGGGCGGTGCGATGGCACTGGTGGTCGCCCTCAGTGCATGCAGCAAGAACACCGGCGACAGCGCCGACAAGGTGGACACGAACAAGCCCCGCACCGGCGCCATCGCGACCGACCCCAAGGACTCGCTCGGCCCGGCCGCGGAGGTGCCCGGCGCGGCCAAGGGTGGGACCTTCTACATCCTGCGCGAGAACAAGATCTCCCACCTGGACCCGCAGCGGGTCTACTCGTTCGCCGGCCTGATGGGGAGCCAGCTCTACGCGCGCTTCCTCACCACCTTCAAGGACGACGGCAAGGGCAACGTGACCCTGGTCGGCGACCTGGCCGAGACCCCCGGCAAGAACGTCAACAACGACTGCAAGGTCTGGGAATTCAAGATCAAGCAGGGCGTCAAGTTCGAGGACGGCCGGCCGATCACCTCCAAGGAGATCGCCTACGGCATCGCCCGCTCGTTCGATCCCGACCTGACCGGTGGCCCGACCTACCTGCAGGAGTGGCTGGTCGACAGCCCGCAGTACGACACCAAGTGGAACTTCAAGGCCAACAAGACCTCGCTGCCGCCGGGCCTGAGCACCCCGGACGCGCAGACCCTGCGCTTCGAGTTCAACAAGCCGCGCTGTGACCTGCCGTTCGCCGTGTCGCTGCCGGCCACCGCGCCGCTGCCGCCGGACAAGGACACCGGCGTGAACCTGGACAACCAGCCGTTCTCGTCCGGGCCCTACAAGTTCACCAAGCACACCCCCGGCGTCGAGATGGTGCTCGAGCGCAACGAGAACTGGGACCCGGCGACCGACCCGGTGCGGCACGCGTACCCCGACAAGTTCGTCTGGACGCTCGGCGCGGACAACGCCACCCAGACCAACCGGGTGCTCGCCGGCACCGGCAACGACGCCGCCGCGGTGGCGACCGGCGGCGTGCCGTCCGAGCTGATCGCGAAGGTCACCGGCGACGCCAAGCTCAAGGAGCGGATGATCGTCGCCGCGACGCCGAACGCCTACCGGCTGAGCATCAACACGACGCGGGTCACCGACCTGTCCGTACGCCAGGCGATCAACTACGCGATCGACCGCAGCAGCATCACCAAGAACCTCGGCGGCCCGTACGGCGCAGTGCCGCTGACCACGCTGCTGCCGCCCACCACGCTCGGCTACAAGCAGTTCGACGCGTACCCGGCGGGGGAGAGCGGCAACCCCGAGAAGGCCAAGGAGCTGCTCGCCGGCAAGTCGGTGAACCTGGTGCTCGGGACCTCCGACGACACCTCCTCGCAGGAGACCGCCACCCAGATCAAGAACGCTCTGGAGAAGGCCGGCTTCACCGTCACCGTCAAGCCGATCCCCGAGGACGGTTACCTCGACTTCGTGAAGAAGAAGAGCAACCCGTGGGACATCTGGGTCGACTCGTGGGCGGCGGACTGGCCCAGCGGCGCGTCGATCCTGCCGGTGCTCTTCGACGGCCGCAACATCAAGGCCGAGGGCAACAGCAACACCTCCCAGCTCAACAACGACACCGTCAACGCCGAGTTCGACCGGGTGCTCGCGCTCGACCCGGCCAAGCAGGCCGACGAGTGGAGCAAGCTGGACGAGAAGCTCATGAAGGAGTCGGCGCCGGCGGTGCCGCTGTACAACGAGGTCGTCTCCGTCGCGCACGGCGAGAAGGCCGGCGGCCTCTTCATCGGCAGCATCTTCGGCTGGCCCAGCTTCGTGAACGCCTACGTCAAGCAGTGACAGCCTGACCCCGCGGGGGCCCCGGTCCGATCTGGCCGGGGCCTTCGCGCGTTCACAGGTGGCGGCGGAGGAAGTCCAGCTCCAGGCGGAGCAGGCGCTCGGCCACGCCACCGGCCGCCAGGTGGCTGGCGCCGGTCAGCGGGAGCACCGCGTGCGGGCGGCCGGCGGAGAGCAGCGCGGCCGACAGCCGCAGCGTGTGCGCGGCCACCACGTTGTCGTCGACCAGGCCGTGCACCAGCAGCATCGGCCGGGCCTGCGCCGGGTCGCCGACCGGCTCGGCGGCCAGCTCCACCAGCGAGTGGTGGGCGTAGACATCCATCCCGTCGTCCGGCAGGCCCAGATAGCGCTCGGTGTACGCGGTGTCGTACAAGGTCCAGTCGGTGACCGGGGCGCCGACGATCGCGCAGCGGAACAGCTCCGGGTGCCGCAGCACCGCCAGCCCGGCCAGCCAGCCCCCGAACGACCAGCCGCGCACCGCCACCCGCGCCAGGTCCAGGTCCGGGTGCTTGCCGGCGAGCGCGGTCAGCGCGTCCACCTGGTCGGTGAGGATGACGTCGGCCAGCCGCCGGTGTACCGCCTTCTCGAACGACGGGGCGATGCCCGGGGTGCCCCGGTTGTCGATCGTCACCACCGCGAAGCCCTGCTCGGCCCACCACTGCCGTTCCAGCCAGGCGGAGCGGGCGGCGATCACCTCCTGGTGGCCCGGGCCGCCGTAGATGTCCAGCAGCACCGGCAGCTTCGTGCCCTTGACGTGCTCGCCCGGATAGAGCACCGCGCTGGGCAGCCGCCGGTCGGTCACCCGCACCATCGTCGGCCGGGGAGCGTACGGCGGGGTGGCGGCCAGCGAGCGCAGCTCGCCCACCTCCCGGTCGCCGTGCCACACCCGCCAGCGCACCCCCGGGTGCTCCAGCGAGGCGATGCCGACCACCAGCGTGCTCCCGCCGATCACCGCGGTGTGCCAGCCCGGGTCGGAACCCATCCGCCGGGCGTCCACCCCACCACCGATCACCGTCCGGACCCGGTAGAGGTGGCGCTGGCTCGGCTCGCCCTCACTCGCCTCCACCAGCAGGTCCGCCGGGCCGCCCGCGCCGGCGGGCAGCCGCCCCACCACCCGCCGGACGTAGAGCGAGGGCGGGGTGAGCAGGGTGCCGTCGGCGAACAGGCAGCGGGCGTCGTACCCGTCGTGGGCCAGCTCGCCGCCGACCAGCACCCGGCCGTCGGGCAGGTGCGCCGGGGTGCCCGGGATCGGCTCCACCCAGCGCGGGTCGGCCAGCTCCGCGTGCACCTGGGTCTCCCCGGTCCGCGGGTCCACCGCGAGCACCAGCCCGTGCTGTTGGGAGCGGCGCAGCACGGTGATCAGCGGCCCGCCGTCGGCCCAGTCGACCGAGGTGAGGTACGGGTAGGTCTCCCGGTCCCAGTGCACGTCGACCCAGCCGCCGTCGAGGTCGAGCAGGTGCAGGCTGACCTGCGCGTTCGGCCCGCCCGCCCGGGGGTACGCGACGGTCGTCGGCGGGCTCGCCGGGTCGGCCGGGTCGTGCAGGTGCCAGCGGTCCAGCCGGGACTCGTCGACCCGTGCGGCCAGCACCGAGCGGCCGTCCGGTGACCACCAGTAGCCCCGGTACCGGTGGAACTCCTCGGCGGCGATGTGCTCGGCCAGTCCCCAGCTCACCCCGCTGTCCTCGCCGGCCAGCAGGTTGTCGGTGCCGTCCGGCTCGACCACCCGCAGCTGGCCCCGGCGTACCCCCTCCGCGGCGTCCGTGACGTAGGCCAGCCGGGCGCCGGTCGGGTCCGGCCGCGGGTCGATCACCGGGCCGACGGCGGCCACCTCGACCACGTCGCCGTGCACCAGGTCGGCCCGGAACAGCCGGCCGGCCAGCGCGAACGTGGCCACCCGGCCGGCGCCGTCCAGGGCGTACGAGCCGATGCCGGAGACCGCCAACCGCAGCCGCTCGCGCAGCGCGCGCTCGCCGGGGGAGAGGGCGCCGGGGTCGGCGTCCGAGCCGAGCAGCACCGCCGGGTCGGCGACCAGCCGCTCCTCGCCGGAGGCGACGTCGAGCAGCCAGAGCGCGTCCGCCGGGTCCTCCGGTCCGGAGGAGCGCAGGAAGATGACCCGGGAGCCGTCGTCGGCGACGGAGACGGCGCGCGGCGCCCCGTGGCTGAACCGACGGGTACGGGCGGCCAGCTCGGGAAAGTCCACGCCTCGGATGGTAGGCGCGCGTTCCGGGTGATGTGGCCGACCTGCGCGGACGCGTAGACCTCGGTGGGACAGGACCGCCGGTTAGAGTGACGGGCGTGACGACGCTGCCCGACCGACGACTTCTGCTGGTCCACGCGCACCCCGATGACGAGTCCATCGGCACCGGCTCGACGATGGCGCACTACGCCGCCGGCGGCGCCCACGTCACCCTGGTGACCTGCACGCTGGGCGAGGAGGGCGAGATCCACGTGCCGGCGCTGGCCCAGCTCGCCGCGGCCGCGGCCGACCAGCTCGGCGGGTACCGGATCGGCGAGCTGACCGCCGCCTGCGCGGCGCTCGGGGTCACCGACCACCGCTTCCTCGGCGGCGCCGGCCGCTACCGCGACTCCGGCATGATGGGCCTGGCCACCAACGCGCACCCGCGGGCGTTCTGGCAGGCCGACCTCGACGAGGCCGCCGGGTACCTGCTGGAGGTCATCCGCGAGGTCCGGCCGCAGGTCATGGTCACGTACGACCCGAACGGCTTCTACGGCCACCCGGACCACATCCAGGCGCACCGGGTGGCGATGCGGGCGCGGGAGCTGGCCGACCTCGAGGGGATCGCCCCGGCCAAGGTGTACTGGACGGCGATGCCGCGCAGCGTGCTGGAGGCCGGCCTGGACGCGTTCACCGAGAGCGCGGACAACCCCTTCGCCGGCATCGACAGCATCGACGAGCTGCCCTTCGGCACCCCCGATCCGGAGATCGCCGCGCGGATCGACGCCACCGAGCGGCACGCCGCCAAGGAGGCGGCGATGCGGGCGCACGCCACCCAGATCCCGGCCAACTCCTGGCTCTACTCGATCGCCGGCAACTTCGGCGCCGAGTTCATGGGCGTGGAGTACTTCACCCTGGCGGTCGGCGAGCGGGGCCCGGGCACCGGCCCGTACGGCTGGGAGGACGACCTCTTCGCCGGGCTGCCGCTGGACGGCGTGGACCGGTCACCGGTCCCGGCGGCGCTCGGTGCCCGGCCGAAGAGCCCCGCTGCGGCCGGCCTCCGGTGACGCTGCCGGCCGTTCCGATGTCGCTCGCGCCCGAGCCCGACCCCACCGCGCCGCCGGCCCGCCCGGCCCGCTCCGCCGACCTCGCGCTGCGGGTGGCCGGCGGTGTGGTGGCCGTCTGGGCCGGGGTGCTCCTGGCGCTGCTCGAACTGCTCTACGCCACCTGGTCCTGGGAGCTGGTGCAGGGGCCGCCCGGCGGGCTGCCGGCGGCGCTGGTCGGGATCGTGGCCGGGGCCGGCGGCATCGCCGTGGCGGTGCTGGTGACGGTCCTGGTGGGCTGGTTCGCGCACGCCGCCGTGGGGACCCGCTGGGCGGCGGCGCTGGCCGCGCTGCCGTGGTTCGTGCTGATCGTCGCCGGTGGCTTCCGGACCGCCGAGGGCGACCTCGCGCTCACCGGCGACAACGTGCTGGGCCTCGGGCTGGTGGTGGCCGGCGCGGTCACCTTCGCGGTGCTGGGTTTCCGGCAACTGGTGCTGCCGCCCGCACCCCGCTGAGGGTGCTGACGCGACACCGGTGGCGGTGGTAGACATTCCTGCCAGGAGCCCGCCGTGGGGGCGGGCCTACGGCGGGAGGCGTGCGATGAGGGAGCGGTGGCGCGCGATCGGCGTGCTGGCGGCGGCGCTGTTCTTGGTCAACGTGGTGGCGCGGCTGGTCATCAAGTTCGGTTTCCCGGATGACGACGCCGCCTCGGACCGGGTCTCCTGGCTGATGTTCCTGGTCATCGGCCTGATCCTGGCCGGGCTGGCGTTCCGCTGGGGGCAGGACCGGCCGGTCGGCCGGTGGTCCGCCGACATGGCCGGCGCGGTCGCGGTGGCCCTGGCGTTGACCGTGCTCGTCGGGCCGCTGCTGGTCGGGGAGAACCCGTTCGGTGGGGGCGCCGGGCTCTTCTTCGCCCAGATCTGGCTCTACCTGGCCGCCGTGGCGGCCGGGGTGGCAGTCGGCTACCTCATCCTCACCGCGCTCGGCCGCGACCACCGGTCCCGCCAGCTCAAGCGGTACGCCGAGCTGAAGGCCGCCAAGCCGCGCCGGGTGGTACGCCGCTGATCCGGTGCCGGCTCAGGCCGGGGCGACCCGGGTGAGGTAGGTGTGGTGGGTGGTGAAGCCGAGCCGCTGGTAGAGCGCGACCGCCCCGGTGTTGTGCTGCTCCACCTGGAGGAACGCGCGGGTGGCGCCCTCGGTCCGTCCCCAGTCGGCCAGGGCCCGGATCACCGCGCCCGCGTAGCCGCGCCGGCGGGCCTGCGGTAGCACCTCGATCAGGCTGAGGCCGAGCCAGCGCCCGTCGCCGGTGACCGTGCCCCGGCCGAGCGCCAGCAGTTCGCCGGCGACGCGCAGGTGGGCGAAGCGGACCCGGTCGACGGCGGTGAGCACGTGCCGGGCCGCGTCGGGCAGCCCGCCCTTGCGGCCGGCGGCGATCGCCAGCCACTCCGCCGACGGGGTCGCGGCGAGCTCGACCGCGGGCAGCTCAGCAGCTCCTCCAGGGTCTCGTGCAACGGCGTCATCGCGTACGAGAAGAGCGGCCCGGCCGGGCGGGAGCGCGGCCAGCGGCGCGGTCTGCACCAGCACCGGCGGCCGGGCCGACCAGCCCCGGGCGTCCAGCTCGGCGCCGACCGGGGCGGCCAGCGGCAGCGGGGTGTTCACCAGGGCGGGCAGGCCCTGCGCGGCGTACCAGCGCACGACCTCGTCCAGCGCGGCGGGCAGCGGGCGGTCCGGGTCGCCGACCGGCAGTGCCGAGTTGGCCCGGCCGGTCCAGCCCGCCGCGCCGCGCAGCAGCCAGTCGCCGAGCCGGGCGCGTACCGGGGCGGGCCACGCCTCGTCGGCGGCCAGTTCGAGGGCGATCACCGCGGCGGCGGTCGGCCGGCGGGCCGGCGGTACCCGCCGGGCGCGGTGCACCTCGGCGACGGGCACCCGGAGCCGGCCGGTGTCGGTGGCGAGCGTGATGTGGGTCTCGCTCAGCTCGACGAGCTCGCCGAGGGCGTCGCTGAACAGCGGTCGGCCTTCGCGAATCCCCACAATCCGCCGGACCACGATCCGGTGTCCCACATCCTGCTGTCGGAGCACGATCGACCTCCTCCCCGGCGAGATACTAGGCTCTTACCGTCGCGGGTGATCGCGACGAGTCTTGCGGAGGAGAAGACCGGTGACCTACATCATCGCCGAGCCGTGCGTGGATGTGCTCGACAAGGCATGCATCGAGGAGTGCCCGGTCGACTGCATCTACGAGGGCAACCGGATGCTCTACATCCACCCCGACGAGTGCGTCGACTGTGGTGCCTGTGAGCCGGTCTGCCCGGTTGAGGCGATCTTCTACGAGGACGACGTCCCGGAGCAGTGGAAGGACTACACCGGGGCGAACTACGAGTTCTTCGAGGACCTGGGCTCGCCCGGCGGCGCCTCCAAGATCGGCAAGGTGGAGAAGGACGCGACGTTCGTGGCCGCCCAGCCGCCGCGCGGAGAGGGCCACTGAACCGGCCCGCGCCGGTCTCGTCGCGGCTGCCCGACTTCACCTGGGACACCCTGGACGCCGCGGCCGCGACGGCCGCGGCGCACCCGGACGGTCTGATCAACCTCTCGATGGGCACGCCGGTCGACCCGGTGCCCGCGCTGATCCGGCAGGCGCTAGCCGACGCGTCCGACGCGCCGGGCTACCCGCTCACCGCGGGCACCCCGGCGCTGCGCGACGCCATCGCGGCCTGGGTCTCCCGGGCCTGCGGCGCGGGCGTGGACGGGCTCGGCGTGCTGCCGACGATCGGCTCCAAGGAGCTGGTGGCCTGGCTGCCCACGCTGCTCGGCGCCGGCCCGGGTGACGTGCTGGTGGTGCCGTCGGTGGCCTACCCGACGTACGAGGACGGGGCCCGGCTGGCCGGCGCCACCACGGTACGCACCGACTCGCTGACCGCGCTGGGCCCGACCCCCCGGGTGCGCCTGGTCTGGGTCAACTCGCCGGGCAACCCGACCGGCCGGGTGCTGCCCGCGCGGCACCTGCGCAAGGTGGTCGACTGGGCGCGCGAGCGCGGCGCGGTGGTCGCCAGCGACGAGTGCTACCTGCCGCTGGGCTGGGACGCCGAGCCGGTCTCGATCCTCGCGCCGGAGGTCTGCGGCGGCTCGTACGAGGGCGTGCTCGCCGTGCACTCGCTCTCCAAGCGCTCCAACCTGGCCGGCTACCGGGCCGGCTTCGTGGCCGGCGATCCGGCGCTGGTGGCCGAGCTGCTCAAGATCCGTAAGCACGCCGGCATGATCGTGCCCGCCCCGGTGCAGGCCGCCATGGTGGCCGCGCTCGGCGACCAGGCGCACGCCGACGAGCAGCGGGAGCGCTACCGGGCCCGGCGGGAGCGGCTGCGCGCCGCCTTCACCGCGGCCGGCTTCACCATCGAGCACTCCGAGGCGGGGCTCTACCTCTGGATGACCCGGGACGAGGACTGCTGGGACACCGTCGACCGGCTGGCCCGCCGGGGCATCCTGGTCGCCGCCGGCGTGTTCTACGGTCCGGCCGGCGCCCGGCACGTCCGGGTGGCGTTGACCGAGTCCGACGAGCACGTCGCAGCGGTCGCCGACCGGCTGCGCGACTGACCCCGGGCGGCGGCGGTGACCGGCTGCGCGACTGAGCTAGGGCGGCGGCGGTGACCGGTTGCGCGACTGATCCCGGGCGGCGGCGGTGACCGGCGACGCGACCGGGCGGGACGGCCCGGCCGCCGGCGACCGGCCGGTGGCCGTGGTGCGGGCCGCCGTGGTGGGCACCGGGCTGATCGGCGGCTCGCTGCTGCTGCGGCTGCGCGACGCCGGGCTGGACGTCGCCGGCTGGGATCCCGACCCGGGCGTCCGGGCGCACACCCGCCGGTGGGGCGTGCCGGCGCCGGACCCGGTCGAGGCGGCGGTGGCCGGCCGTGACCTGGTGTTTCTCTGCGGCCCGCTGCCCACCCTGCCCGGCATGCTGAACCGGGTGGCCGCGGCCACCGGCGAGCACTGCGTGCTCACCGACGTCGGGAGCACGAAGGCGGAGGTGGCGGCGGCCGCCACCGGGCAGGGCCTCGGGCACCGGTTCGTGCCCGGCCACCCGATGGCCGGCGCCGACCGGGCCGGCCCCGCCGCCGCGGACGCCGGACTGCTCCTCGACGCCGCCTGGGTGCTCTGCCCCGGCCCGAACGGGATGGCCGCGTTCCGCCGGCTCGCGGCGCTGCTCATCGAGGTGTTCCGGGCCCGGGTGGTGCCGATGTCCGCCCCCGAGCACGACCGGGCGGCCGCGCTCAGCTCGCACCTGCCGCACCTGCTGGCCGGCGCGCTCGCCGGGGCGGTGCAGCGGTCGGCGCTGCGTGACGCCGTGCTCGCCCTCGCCGCCGGCAGCTTCGCCGACGGCACCCGGGTGGCCGGCGGCCCGCCCCCGCGTACCGCCAACATGTTGCTCGGCAACCGGGGTCCGGTGCTGGCCGGCCTGGAGGCCGTCCGCGCGGTCCTCGACGAGTTCGCCGCCGCGCTGCGCGACGATGATCCGGCCGCGCTGACCGCCCGGCTGGACGAGGGGCGGGCCGCCCGCGCGGCGCTGGCGGAGCGCGCCTTCGACCGCCACGAGCGGGAGTTCCCGGCCACCGTCGACCACGCGGGGGAGCTGGCCTATCTGCGCGAGCTGGGCGCGGCGGGCGGCCACCTGACCGGTTGCCGGCTGACGGCCGGCGCGGTGACCTACACCGGGTACCTGCCGCGCCGGCCCGCCACGGGCTGAGCCGGGCGGCCGGCACCGCGCCGGGGAAGGTTCTAGGGTGGTGGGCATGGCGGAGGCACCGGTCGTGGTGGTACGCGGTGAGGCGTACCGGGAGGTCGCTCCCGAGCTGGCCCGCTTCACGGTGACCGCGACCGCCCGGGACCGTGACCGGGAGGCCACCCTGGCCCGGCTGGCCGAGCGGGCCGCCGCCGTGCGGGTGCTGCTTGACGGGGCCGAGCCGGCGGTGGTGCGGCGGGAGACCGACCAGCTGCGGGTCTGGCCGGAGACCAAGCGGTCGAGCGAGCGGGTGGTGGCGTACCACGGCAGCGTCAGCACCACCGTCACCGTCACCGACTTCACCGCGCTCGGCGAGCTGATGCTCCGCCTGGCCGACCAGGACCAGGTCGAGGTGGCCGGCCCGTGGTGGTCGCTGCGGCCGGACAGCCCGGCGTACCGGGAGGCGCGGCACGCCGCGGTGGCCGACGCGCTGGCCCGCGCCCGCGAGTACGCGGAGGCGCTCGGCGCCCGGGTGACCGGGCTGCTGGAGCTGGCCGACACCGGTCCGGGCGGGCAACCGATGGTCCTCCAGGCGGTCATGAAGGGCGGCCCGGGCGGCGAGGCCCCGCCCGAGCTGGAGCTGGATCCGCGCTCGCAGCCGGTGCAGGCGTCCGTGGAGGCCCGGTTCCGGATCAGCGAACCGGTGCTCGGCTGATGCCGGCGGCGCAGGTGCTCCCGCTCGGCGAGCTGGTGGCCCGGGCGCGGGCCCTGGCCGACGCCGGCCCGCGGCAGCTGCTCGGCATCGCCGGCGCTCCCGGAGCGGGCAAGTCCACCCTGGCCGAGCGGATCGCCGCCGAGGTGGGCCCGGCGGCCCGGCTGGTGCCGATGGACGGGTTCCACCTGGCCCAGTCGGCGCTGGCCCGGCTGGGGCGGGCCGGGCGCAAGGGCGCCCCGGACACCTTCGACGTCAACGGGTACGTCTCGACCCTGCGCCGGCTGCGGCGGCTGGAGCCGACCTCGGTCTGGGCGCCGGAGTTCCGCCGGGACCTGGAGGAGCCGGTCGCCGGGGCGATCGAGGTGCCGCCCGAGGTGCGGCTGGTGGTGACCGAGGGCAACTACCTGCTGCTGCGGGACGACCCGTGGGAGGAGGTGCGCACGCTGTTGCACGAGGTCTGGTTCCTGGACCTCGACGCCGAGCTGCGGGTGCGCCGGCTGGTCGCCCGGCACGAGGCGTACGGGAAGTCCCCGGCGGAGGCGCGGGCCTGGGCGTTGGGCAGCGACGAGACGAACGCCGCCCGGGTCGCCGGCACCGCCGGGCACGCCGACCTGGTGGTCCGGCTAGCCGACCCGCTGCCGGGGTGACGGGATGCTGCGGCGCAGCAGCCGGGCGACCACGGCCCGCTCCCGGGTGAACTCCGGCGCGTCCGGGTAGCCGCTGTGGTTGCGGATCGGAGGGTCGGCGACCTCGCCGCCGCTCGGGTGCAGGGCCTCCGGATCGGCGACCGGCACGTCGCGTTCCCCGGCGGTGACCGGCCAGCCCAGCGGGTCGGTGCCGCGCCAGAAGTTGGTCCAGGTGACGTGCCCGGGTTCCCAGCTCAGCGCCCGGGCCAGGGCCCGTAGCCGGGGTGGCCCGAAGTAGGCGGGGAAGACCCGGCCGTAGAGGCGGGTGAGCTGGCAGCCGTACGAGAAGAACCAGATCCGCCGGCGCCAGCGGCGGGGCATCTGCAGCAGCACGGCGGCGCAGATGACGGCGCCCTGGCTGTGCCCGGAGAGGATCACCCCGTCCATCCGGTCGGGATGGTGCGGGGGGAGCGCCAGCAGGCCGGCGATCCGGGTCTGGAGTTCCGGCACGGCCCGTTCGGCGTAGCTGGGCGGGGCGAGCGGGTGTGCCGCGCGCGGCCAGAACGTGCCGATGTCCCAGACGACGCCGACCGAGCGCCGCACCGTGTCGTTGCGGTAGACCAGCAGCCCGAGGGCGCCCACCACGAGCGGCAGCCCGCCGAGCAGCATGTCGCCGAGGTTGGCGGTCCAGTGGATGACGACCTGCCAGCCGGCCGGGGACTGCGGGCTGGGCCGGTTGCGGGAGAGCGCGGCCGCGCAGCAGAGGGTCACCAGGACCACGGAGACGGTGGCGTAGCAGCCGACGAGCCGGATCGCCCGTTCGCCGACCAGGCGGTGCAGCGCCCGGAACGTGCTGACGTCCCGGCAGCGGCGCAGCTCGTGGGCGGAGAGCGCCGGGGCCGCCGCGGTCAGGGCCGCGTACTCGGCCCGGCGCAGGGACCGGAACAGCAGGCCGGCCCGGACCAGCAGGCCGAGCAGCGCGAGCAGGGCGACCACGCAGGCCAGCCCGGCCCAGAACACCGCCAGTGGGGGCACCACCCGGCTCGCCCCGCTCGGGTCGGCCCGGGTGTCCAGCCGGTCGCTGACCCAGTAGAGCAGGCCGGCGCAGTAGGCGATGGCCATCATCCAGCCGAAGCCGGCGATGATCGCCGGCCCGCGGCCGCCCCAGGCGAGGTCGGTGTGCGGGCCGAGGGGCTGCTCGGGTACGGCGGGCCGGGTCCGGGGCAGCACCAGCCCGATGCTGGCCACGGCGATGGCCGGCACGGCGAGCAGCCAGGTCCGCGAACCGTCCGGCGCGGGCGGCAGGCCCGGCAGCCCCCACTCGGTCCAGAGCGCGCCGAGGGGGAGCAGTACGGCGCCGGCCAGCGGGGCGAGCAGCCCTCGGCGGCCGGACCGGTTCACCGCGCCGATGGTGATGAGCAGCAGCACCTGGTAGGTGGCCAGCCAGGCGACGGCGGTGTCGTACCCGGGCAGGGAGCGGTCGGTCCGGCAGCCGGTGATGCCCGGGTCGTCGAGGCAGCCGACCGGCGGTCGGTAGCTGGCCAGCGGCTGGCCGGCGGGCCCGTCCGGGAGCAGGAGCAGCAGCAGGGTGCCGGCCACGCCGAGGCCGGCCAGCAGGGCCACCGTGGCGCTCCACGGACCGAGCGGGGTGTTTCCCTGCCGGCGGGTCAGCGCCGGCCGGCCCAGCGCGACCACGGCGATGGCCAGCACCGCCGCGAGCGCCGCCACGGTGGGCCAGGCGACCGCTGCCCGCAGGCCGCGTGGTGGGTCCATGATGAGCACGGCGGCGAGCGGTACGGCGGCGGCGACCACCGCTCCGGTGCTGAGGTGCAGCACGGCGGCCCGGCGTAGCTGGCCCTCCCCGCACCAGAAGGTGGGGTCCTGCAGCGGGTTCTCCGGTGGATCGGCCCGACCGCCGGGCGGCAGGGCGTCCGGCGGGGCGCCCGGGCCCACCGGCGCAGCGTGGGGGTCGGCGGGCATCTGCGCCTCGTACTGGTAGGTGCGCCAGGCCAGCCCGCCGAGGACCAGCAGGAGGAGCAGCGGCAGCAGCAGGCCGACGCTGAGCGCGCGGGTGTCCGCGCGCCACCACTCGTTGCCCAGCCACTCCCACGGCCCGGGGAGCTGGTTCAGGCAGTCCCGGCCGACGCACTGCCAACCGATCAGGTCCACGCCGACCCCGGTCACCGTGATCATCAGGGTGCCGGTGAGACTGAGGCAGAAGAGCCGGATCAGCCAGGCGGTGATGCCGGATCTGCTGCCCCAGCGTTCCGTGTCGGGGTCGGCCGGGATGCCGGCCCGGGCGAAGAGCGCCACGTTGGCCAGCGTGAACGGCAGCAGCAGCGTCCAGAGGGCCCGCTCGACGTCCCGCGCGGTCCGCGCCCCGGAGGTCAACTGCCCCCAGCTGTACGCCTCGACGGTGAGCGGGTCGTCCCGCCCGGCGGCGCTGGACCGGTAGAAGCCGGTGACTTCGCCGCCGGCGACGAGCCGGCTGTACGGTCCGCCGTCGCCGGGTGTGGAGCGCAGGCCGAGCAGTTGGGCGGGCGGGGTGTTGGACACCCCGTGCACCCGCAGTTCCAGCACGCGTTCCATGATCCGCTCCCCGGGTCGGACGTTTCACTACCCAGAGTGCATCCTTCCTCACCGTTCCGCACCTCAACGAAACGATGTTTTTGCAGGTAGAACGGCTAGTCAAGGGCTCGTACGGGTCGAGCGGGGTTACCCACCGCGACCACATTGGGGGGTAGGTCCCTGGTCACCACCGCGCCCGCGCCGACCACTGTGTTCGCCCCGACGGTCACTCCGGGCAGCACGATGACCCCGCCGCCGAGCCAGGCGTTGTCCTCGACGGTGATCGGCTTCGCGGACTCCCACCTGGCCCGGCGGGCCGCCGCCTCGACCGGGTGGGTGGCGGTGAGCAGTTGCACGTTCGGTCCGATCTGGACGTCGGCGCCGATGGTGATCCGGGCGACGTCGAGGAAGACCGCGTTGAAGTTGACGAAGGTGCGCGCTCCGATGTGGGTCTGCCAGCCGTAGTCGCAGTGGAACGGTGGCCGGACCCAGGCGTCCTCGCCGAGCGAGCCGAGCAGGTCCCGCAGCGCGGCGAGCCGGGCCGCGGGGTCGGCGGCGGGGCTGGTGTTGAAGCGTTCGGCCAGGCGTGCCGCCCGGTCCAGGTCGGCCTCGATCTCCGGGCCTTCGGCGCGGTAGGGCTCGCCGGCGAGCATCCGCTCCTTCATGGAGGTCATCGGGTGATTCTGCCTGTTCCGACCGGGATTCGGTCGGCTTGCCGACTTCCTTCCACATACCAGGTATGTAATCCTGGCGGTTCGCATCGATGCCTCTCTCATCGATGAAGACGCTCCAAAGGAGGAATGCGTTGCGCCGAACGAGAAAAAAACTGACCGCCGCCGGCCTCGCCGCCGCCCTGGTGCTCGGCACACCGGGCTGGGCCGCCGCCGCGCCCGAGGCGGCGCGTAGCGGCCCCGCCGCCCGACCCGCCGCGCCGGCCGGCGCCCGCCCGGTCACCGTCACCCTGCTCACCGGCGACCGGATCACCGTCAGCGGCGGCGACCGGGCCGCGGCCCGCCCGGGCCCCGGCCGGGACGGCATCGGGTTCCTGGTCAGCCGGGACCGGGGCCACCTCTCCGTGGTGCCGCGGGACGCGCTGCCGCTGATCCGGGCCGGCCGGGTCGACCGGCGGCTCTTCGACGTCACCGAGCTGATCGCGTCCGGCTACGACGACGCCCGGCGGGACAGCCTCCCGCTGCTGGTGTCGTACCCCGAAGGGCTCGCCCGGCGCGGCACCGCCGCACCGGCCGGCACTCGGGTGACCCGCGACCTGCCGGCGATCCGCGGCGCGGCGCTCACCGCGCCGAAGGCGGACGCCGGGACGGTCTGGCGGGCCCTCACGGCCGGGCGCGCCGGTGCGCGGGTCGAGGCGGCGGGGGGCGTCGACCGGATCTGGCTGGACGGGAAACGGAAGATCACCCTCGACCACAGCGTGCCGCAGATCGGCGCGCCGGCCGCCTGGGCCGCCGGGTTCACCGGCCGGGGCGTCACCGTGGCAGTCCTCGACACCGGCGTCGACGCCACCCACCCGGACCTGGCCGGCCGGATCGCCGACGCGCGCAACTTCAGCGCCGCGCCGGACGCGGACGACACCGTCGGGCACGGCACCCACGTCGCGTCGATCATCGGCGGCAGCGGCGCGGCCTCCGGTGGGCGGTACCGGGGCGTGGCCCCGGACGCCACCCTGCTCTCCGGCAAGGTCTGCGAGGACGAGGGCTGCGCCGACTCGGCGATCCTGGCCGGCATGGAGTGGGCCGCCGTCGAGAAGCGCGCCACCGTGGTCAACATGAGCCTCAGCGGCTGGGACACCCCAGAGGTGGACCCGCTGGAGCAGGCCGTGCAGACGCTCACCGCGCAGACCGGCGCGCTCTTCGTCACCGCCGCCGGAAACGACGGCATGGACGGCTCGGTCGGCTCACCGGCCAGCGCCGACGCGGCGCTCGCCGTGGGCGCCGTCGACCGCGACGACAACCTCGCCGACTTCTCCAGCCGGGGACCGCGGGTCGGCGACGACGGCCTGAAGCCGGACCTCACCGCGCCCGGGGTGGAGATCGTCGCGGCCCGCGCCGCGCACGGCCAGATCGGCGACCCGGTGGGGGACCGGTACGTCTCGCTCTCCGGCACCTCGATGGCCACCCCGCACGTGGTCGGCGCCGCGGCCCTGCTCGCCCAGCAGCACCCGGGCTGGGCGGCCGGCCAGCTCAAGGCGACCCTGATGGCCTCGGCGAAGCCGCATCCGGAGCAGACCGCGTACCAGCAGGGCGCCGGCCGGGTCGACGTGGCGCGCGCGATCACCGAGCAGGTCACCAGCGAGCCGACCGGGATCTCCTTCGGGCTGGCCGTCTGGCCGCACGCCGACGATCAGCCGATCACCCGGACGGTCACCTACCGCAACGCGGGGGCCGCCCCGCTCACCCTCGACCTCAGCACCGAGGCGATCGGCCCGGCCGGGCAGCCGGCGCCCGCCGGCATGTTCACCCTCGGCGCGTCCCGGCTGACCGTGCCGGCCCACGGCACCGCCCAGGTGACCGTCACGGCGGACACCCGCGTCGGTGACGCCGACGGGTACTGGACCGGGCGGCTCGTCGCCCGCTCCGGCGACACCGTGGCGGTCACCCCGCTGGCGGTGAACCGCGAGGTGGAGAGCTACAACCTGACGTTCCGGCACCGGAACCGGGCCGGCGCACTCACCGGCGACTACCTCACCCGGCTGGTCGACCTCGCCGGCTTCGCCTTTCCCCGGGACGTCTACGACCCGGACGGCGACGCGACCGTCCGAGTGCCCAAGGGCCGGTACGGGGTCAACAGCCTGATCTTCCGGGCCGACGACGAGGGCAACTGGGTCGAGACCACCGTGCTGGCCCGGCCCGAGCTGGTGGTGGACCGCGACCAGGTGGTCAACCTGGACGCCCGGGTGGGCAAGCCGATCCGCACCACCGTGCCGCGGCGCGGGGCCACCCCGCTGCTGATCGACCTCACCGCCGCCTATCTCGGCCAGGACGTGAGCTACGAGTTCGGGCTCTGGACGGACCGGTTCGACGGGCTGTACACCGGCCAGCTCGGGCCGGCGGTCTCCGCCGACCGGTTCGTCGCCGCCCTGGCCAGCCAGTGGACCGACGGCAAACCCGACAGCCCCTACCTGTACGCGCTGAGTGAACCCTTCCCGGGCCGGATGCCGACCGGGTTCGTCCGGCACTACCGGCAGCGGGACCTGGCCACCGTGGCGCACGAGTTCCGCGGCGGCTACCCCGGGCTGGAGGCCGAACGGTCGGTCTTCCCCGAGTCGGACTACGCCATCGGCGGGTCCGCGCTCATCCTGCCGGTGGTGGTGCCCGGCCGGCGGACCGAGTACCACAGCACCGCCCGCACCCGCTGGAGCAGCGAGCTGTACTTCGGCACCCGGGACGAGGACGGCTGGCTGAACGCGCTGGCCGGTCTCGAATCGGTGCCCACCCGGTACCGGGCCGGTCGGACCTACCGGGAGAGCTGGAACTCGGCGCCGTACGGGCCGTCCTTCCCGCAACCCCGCTGGCCGGAGCAGGGCATCACCCGTAACGGCGACACCCTGCTGGTCGTGCTGCCGCTGTTCAGCGACGCGGCCGGGCACCCCGGCGGGTCGATCGCCGACACCGAGCGGACCGCGCTCTACCGGAACGGGAAGCTGCTCGGCGAGCAGCCGTACGGGGGGTACGGCGAGTTCGAGGTGCCGCCGGGGGCGGCGACCTACCGGGTGGAGACCTCCGCCACCCGCGGCTTCACCGACCTGAGCACCGAGGTCGCGGCCAGCTGGACCTTCCGGTCCCGGCACGTGCCGGGCGAGGACTGGGCCCGGCTGCCGGTCATGGCGGTCCGGTTCGCCCCGCCGCTGTCCGGGACGAACAGCGCCCCCGCCGGCCGCTCCTTCACCATCCCGGTGACGGTGCAACGCCAGCCCGGCGCGCCGGCCGCCCGGGTCAGCCAGCTCACCGTCGACGTCTCCTACGACGGCGGGCGGACCTGGCGGAAGGCGGAGCTGCGCCGGCAGGGTCACGGCTGGGCGGCGACCGTCCGGCATCCGGCCGGCCCCGGTCACGTCTCGCTGCGCGCCAGCGCCCGGGACAGCGCCGGCAACACCGTCACCCAACGGATCATCCAGGCGTACCGCCTGCGGTGAGCCATCGGCGGCTCCGGTCCCGGCGTGGCGGGTGACCCGCTCGGGGCCGGAGCCGCCGCCGCCGGCCCGAGGTCTCCCCGCCGCGGGCCCGGAACGCGGGCGGGCCGGGGCATTCCTGCCCCCGGCCCGCCCGCTGCGTTGATCAAGGAGTTTGCGTCGTCGGACGGTCCGGAACCGGACGCAAACTCCTTGATCAACAGGGCGTAGCCGTCAGTCGTTGGCGTGCAGCGCCGCGTTCAGCTCGATGCCCCGGCCGGTGCGCGGCTTCGCCTCCAGCGCGCCGGTCACCGAGTTGCGCCAGAACAGCAGCCCGTCCACGCCGGACAGCTCGCGGGCCTTGACCACCCGCCCGTCCGGCAGGGTGATCTTCGAGGCGGCGGTGATGTAGCAGCCCGCCTCCACCACGCAGTCGTCGCCGAGGGTGATGCCGACGCCGGCGTTCGCGCCGACCAGGCTGCGCTCGCCGATCCGCACCTTCTCGGTGCCGCCGCCGGAGAGCGTACCCATGATCGAGGCACCACCGCCGATGTCGGAGCCGTCGCCGACCACCACGCCCTGCACGATCCGGCCCTCCACCATGGAGGTGCCCAGCGTGCCGGCGTTGAAGTTGACGAAGCCCTCGTGCATCACGGTGGTGCCGGCGGCCAGGTGGGCACCGAGCCGGACCCGGTCCGCGTCGGCGATCCGCACGCCGGAGGGGACCACGTAGTCGGTCATCCGGGGGAACTTGTCCACCCCGTACACGGCCAGGTGGCGGCCGGCGCCGCGCTCGATGACCCGCAGCTCGTCGACCCGCTCCGGCGGGCACGGCCCGGCCGAGGTCCAGGCCACGTTGGCCAGCTTGCCGAAAATGCCGTCGAGGTTCAGCTCGTTGGGCCGCACCAGGCGGTGGGAGAGCAGGTGCAACCGGAGGTACGCGTCGGCGGCGTCCTTGATCGGGTCGTCCAGCGAGCCGATCACGGTGACCACCTGGACCGTACGCAGGCCGGGCAGCGCCCGCTCGCCGATCGCGCCGGGCGGCAGGTCGAGCACGTCGGCCTGGTCCTCCCCGGGCACCAGCGGCAGCTCGCCGAGCCCCAGCTTGCCGGTCGGATACCAGGTGTCCAGCACCTGGTCGTCCGCGGTGACCGTGGCCAGGCCGATGCCCCAGGCGGATTGTGCGGTCGTCACAGCTGTCCCTTCGTTAGCGGCTGCGGGGCTCGCAAGCTCTCCTCGCATTCCCGCGCCACCGCGTTCCACGCGGGGCGTCCGGGAACGCGACCTCATCGCGCTCACCGTTGCTGACGGTACCGTGCGAGACATGCAGAACCCGTTGACCCCCGAGGTCCTCGCCGATCCGGTGGCGCTGACCCGCGCGCTGGTGGACATCGAGTCCGTCTCCCTCAACGAGAAGGCGATCGCCGACTGCGTCGAGGAGGTGCTGCGGGGGGTGCCGCACCTGACCACCTACCGGCACTCCAACACCGTGATGGCCCGTACCGACCTGGGGCGGGCCTCCCGGGTGGTGCTCGCCGGCCACCTCGACACCGTGCCGCTCAACGACAACTTCCCGTCGACCATGCGCGGCGACCTGATGTACGGCTGCGGCACCTCGGACATGAAGTCGGGGGTGGCCTTCGCGCTGCACCTCGCGGTGACGCTGCCCGACCCGCGCTACGACGTGACGTACTTCTTCTACGAGGCCGAGGAGATCGAGTCCCGGTACAACGGACTCACCCTGGTCTCCCAGGCCCACCCGGAATGGCTCCAGGCCGACTTCGCGCTGCTGCTCGAGCCCACCTACGGCATCGTGGAGGCCGGCTGCCAGGGCACCATGCGGGCGATCGTCACCACGCACGGCGAGCGGGCCCACGCGGCGCGCTCCTGGCACGGGGTGAACGCCATCCACGGCGCCGGCGAGGTGCTGCGCCGGCTGGGCGCCTACGAGGCGCGCCGGGTCACCATCGAGGGCTGCGACTACCGCGAGGGCCTGAACGCGGTGCGGATCACCGGCGGGGTGGCCGGCAACGTCATCCCGGACCGCTGCGAGATCGAGGTCAACTACCGGTACGCCCCGGACCGCGACCCGGCGGCGGCCGAGGCGCACCTGCGCGAGGTCTTCGCCGGCTTCGATCTGGCGGTCACCGACGCGGCGGCCGGCGCGGCCCCGGGGCTGGACAACCCGCCGGCCCAGGAGTTCCTGGCCGCGGTGGGCGCGGCGCCGATCGGCAAGCTGGGCTGGACCGACGTGGCCCGCTTCGCGGCCATGGGCATCCCGGCGCTGAACTTCGGCCCCGGTGACCCGAACCTGGCCCACCACAAGGACGAGCACGTCGAGCTGACCAAGATCCGGGACGGTGCGGCGACCCTGCACCGCTGGCTCGCCTCGGCCTGAGCCGCCCCCGGGCCCGCAGACGCGACCGGGGGCCCGCGTCGGTGACGCGGACCCCCGGGCCGGTGACGGCGAGCCGTCAGGCGGTCGTGGTCAGCGGGGACTCCGTCTCGCTGGACCCGCCGGTGAGGTCGGTGTGGTGGGCTTCCATCATGCGGGCGCGGCGGCGCTCGGCCACCACGTCGCGGATCCGCCGCTGCATCTGCCGGCGGATCCGGATCATCTCGGTGTTGCTGATCAACGCCTGCTCCTCCCCCGAAGGCAACGCGCCGGGGCATACCCCGTATGTGAATAGTAAGACGTACGAGCGACCGAATTAGTTGCCCAAGATCCCGAAGAATTTCCCCGGCCCGCCGGCCTGCGCACCCGGCCGGCCCGGCTCCACTACGGTGGCTGCATGAGTCAGAGCAACGGGCGGCAGCCCGGTCGCGGCCCGGGCGGGGAGCGCCAGCAGCCCGGTCGCGGCCCGGGCGGAGAGCGGCAGCAGCCCGGTCGCGGCCCGGGCGGGGAGCGGCACCGGGGTGCCGTGACGCTGCGCAACCGGGCCATCCCGACCAGCACTGCGGACCAGCGGCTGCTGGACTCCCGGGGGCGGAGCGACTGGAAGACCAAGGACGCCTGGCGGGCGCTGCGCATCCTGTCCGAGTTCGTGGAGGGTTTCGACACCCTCGCCGACCTGCCGCCCGCGGTCAGCGTCTTCGGTTCCGCCCGCAGCCTGCCGGACAGCCCGGAGTGCCGGCTGGCCGAGGAGTTGGGCGGCGCGCTGGCCCGGGCCGGGTTCGCGGTGATCACCGGCGGCGGCCCCGGGGTGATGGAGGCGGCCAACCGGGGTGCCGGCGAGGCGGGCGGTCTCTCCGTCGGGCTCGGCATCGAGCTGCCGTTCGAGCAGGGCCTCAACGACTGGGTCGACCTGGCCATCGACTTCCGCTACTTCTTCGCCCGCAAGACCATGTTCGTCAAGTACGCCCAGGCGTTCGTGGTGCTGCCCGGCGGCTTCGGCACGATGGACGAGTTGTTCGAGGCGCTCACCCTGGTGCAGACCGGCAAGGTCACCCGGTTCCCGGTGGTGCTGATGGGCGTCGACTACTGGCACGGGCTGCTCGACTGGCTGCGCGACACGATGGCCGCCGAGGGCAAGATCGGTCCGACCGACCTGGACCTGATCTGCCTCACCGACGACGTCAACGAGGCGGTGCGGCACATCGTCGAGGCCGAGGCGGTGCTCTCCGCCGAGCAGGAGGCGGTCCGCGAGGAGGCGGTCGCCCGGGTCGCCGCCGACCAGCAGGCCGCCGCCGAGGCCGGGCCGGAAGGGCCTGGGGCGCGGCGCGCCGGGGAGCGCTGAGGCGTGGCCGCCGTCTGCGTGTTCTGCGCGTCGTCCCGTACGCTCGACGCCCGCTGGCTCGCGCTGGCCGCCGAGACCGGCGCCGAGCTGGCCCGGCGCGGTCACGTGCTGGTCAGCGGCGGCGGCTGCGTGGGGATGATGGGCGCGGTGGCCGACGGCGCGCGGAGCGCCGGCGGGCGCACCCTGGGGGTGATCCCGCAGGCGCTGGTCGACCTGGAGGTGGCCGACCTGGCCTCGGACGAGCTGCTGGTGACCGACGGGATGGCCAGCCGCAAGACCCTCATGATCGAAAAGTCGGACGCCTTCGTGGCGCTGCCCGGCGGCCTGGGCACCCTGGACGAGCTGTTCGAGGTCTGGACCACCGCCACGCTGGCCCTGCACGACAAGCCGATGGTGCTGGTCGACGCCGACGGCTTCTACCGCCCGCTGCTGGACTGGCTGCGTACGCTGGCCGACCGCAACTTCCTCAAGCCCGCCGGCCTCGGCCTGCTCATGGTCGCCCCGACCGTCCCGACGGCCCTCGACCTGCTCGACACCCACCTCGGCTGACCGTCGCCCGATCCCGTGCTCGGCGCGGTGGTGGAGCTCCGCCACCGGCCCGGCCCGCCTGATCGGCGGGAACCGGGGCGTCACGGGGGTGGTGGGTGGTTCCCGCTGTCGTACCGGCGTGGTGGGATGTCCGTGATGCAGGCGTTCCGGTTGGTGCGCCGGGCCGGCGGGGTGGGGACGGGGGTCGTCCACTCCGGCGGAGCGGGGCAGGGGGGTGGCCGGTCCGAGGGGCCGGCCGGTGCGGAGCCGCGATCCGGGGGGTCGGCGGGCGATGCCGCGCACCCGCGCCACCCCGACCCGGTGCAGGCCGAGGTCGTCGCGCACACCGCCGGGCCGATGCTGGTCGTCGGCGGTCCCGGCACCGGCAAGACCAGCACCCTGGTCGAGGCGGTCGCCGCCCGGGTCGCCGAGGGCGTCGACCCGGAACGGGTCCTGGTGCTCACCTTCGGCCGCCGTGGCGCCACCGAGCTGCGGCACCGGATCGAGGCGCGGATCGCCGGCGACGGGCACCGGGTGGTCCGCGAGCCGCTGGTGCGGACCTTCCCGGCGTACGCGTTCGGCCTGCTGCGCCGGGCCGCCGCCGAGCGCGGCGAGCCGTCGCCCCGGCTGCTCACCGGCCCGGAGCAGGACCTCATCATCCGCGAGCTGCTCGACGTGGTGGGCGAGGAGCCCGGCGACGATCCGGTCGGCTGGCCGGAGGACCTGCGGCCCGCACTGCGCACCCGGGCGTTCGCCCAGCAGCTGCGCGACCTGCTGATGCGCGCCGCCGAGCGGGGCGTCGGCCCGGTGGAGCTGGCCCGGCTGGGCGAGAAGCTGGGCCGGGAGGACTGGCCGGCCGCCGCCCGCTTCCTGCGCGAGTACGTCGCGGTGCTCGCCCTGCGCGACGTCAGCAACCGTGGCTCCATCGCGTACGACCCGGCGGAGCTGGTCCGCGCCGCCACCGGCATGCTGCGCGACGATCCGGAGCTGCTCGCGGCGGAGCGCCGCCGGCTGGCCCACGTCTACGTCGACGAGCTGGCCGACACCGACCCCGCCCAGCTCGACCTGCTCGCCGTCATCGCCGGTGGCGGCAAGCCCGTGGTCGCCTTCGCCGACCCGGACTCCTCCACGTACGCGTTCCGCGGCGCCGACCCGGCCGGGGTGGGCACCTTCCCGCACCGGTTCCGGACCGCCTCCGGGGCGCCGGCCGCCCAGGTCACGCTGACCACCTCCTACCGGGCCGGCCCGGTGCTGCTGGCGGCGACCGCGCGGCTGGCCCGCCGGCTGCGCGGTCCGGCGGCGCACCGGCGGCTGCGCCCGCTGCCGGACGCGCCGCCCGGCGCCGTCGAGGTCCGCACCTTCCGCTCCGCCACCAGCGAGTCCGCCTGGCTGGCCCACGCCCTGCGCGAGGCGCACCTGCTCGACGGGGTGCCCTGGTCGCGGATGGCGGTGCTGGTCCGCTCCACCGGCCGGCAGCTGCCGTCGCTGCGGCGCGCCCTGCACACCGCCGGGG
Source organism: Micromonospora sp. HK10 (assembly GCF_000982955.1). Lineage (GTDB taxonomy): Bacteria > Actinomycetota > Actinomycetes > Mycobacteriales > Micromonosporaceae > Micromonospora. The sequence continues at coordinate 78,088 of NZ_KQ058852.1, forward strand.
TGCCGACCGTGGTGCACGGCGAGGACCTGCCGCTGCACCTGCAGCCCGGGGTGGCGCCGCTGCTGCTCCTGCTGCGCTGCGCCCTCGAACCCGACCGGCTGGACGAGGAGGCGGCGGTCGCGTTGCTGCACTCGCCGCTCGGCGGCGCCGACCCGCTCGCCGAGCGCCGGCTGCGCCAGGGGCTGCGCGCGCTCGCGCTGGCCGCCGGGGACCGCCGCCCCTCCGGCGAGCTGATCGTCGAGGCGCTGCGCGACCCCGCCGACCTGGCCACCGTGCAGCGGCGCTGGGCCGCGCCGGCCCAGGCGGTGGCCCGGCTGCTCGCCACCGCCCGCACGGCCGCGGCGACCCCCGGGGCCACCGCCGAGGACGTGCTCTGGGCGGTGTGGCGGGACAGCGGCCTGGCCGAACGTTGGGCCGGCGCGATCACCCGGGGCCGGGCGGCCACCGGGGAGCACGAGACCGCACAGCGCTGGCGGGCCGAGGCCGCCGACCGGGACCTCGACGCGGTGCTGGTCCTCTTCGACGCGGCGGCCCGCTTCACCGACCGGCTGCCCGGCGCCCGCACCGAGGTCTTCCTCGACCACGTGCTCGGCCAGGACCTGCCGGCGGACACCCTGGCCGCCGGCGCCGACCGGGGCGACGCGGTCCGCCTGCTCACCGCGCACGCCGCGAAGGGCCTGGAGTGGGACCTCGTGGCGGTCGCCGGGGTGCAGGAGGGCGTCTGGCCGGACCTGCGGCTGCGCGGCAGCCTGCTCGGCTCGGAACGGCTGGTCGACGTGCTCGCCGGCCGGGCCGACGGCACCGGACTGCGGGCCAGCCTGGTCGGGCAGACGTCGGCGTTGCTCGACGAGGAGCGCCGGCTCTTCCACGTCGCGGTCAGCCGGGCCCGGCACCGGCTGCTGGTCAGCGCGGTCGCCTCGGCCGCGGTCGGCGGCGACGACCACGAGGAGCAGCCCAGCCGCTTCCTGCACGAGCTGGCCGCCACCGACCCGCCCGCCATCGGCGGGGGCGGTGCGGCCCCGCCCGGCCCGGGCCCGGCACCGAAGGGCACCGACCCGACCGGCGGCGCGCGCCCGGCCGACCCGGACCAAGCACCGAACGGGGGCGGCAGGGCCAGGGCTGTCGCGACTCCGGCCGGCGGCGCCCGGCCCGACCGCCGGTCCGGCGACGGTGCCGTGCTGGCGGGGACCGGCGGGTCGGACGGGCCGGTGCCGGTCGCCGACGACGACCCGCAGGACGGGCCGCCCGGCGCGCTTCCGGTGACCCTGCCGCCGCGCGGGCTCACCCTCTCCGCGCTGGTGGCGGAGCTGCGTACCGCGGTCACCGACCCGGCGGCGCCGAGCACCCGACGGCGCGCCGCGGCGGCCGAGTTGGCCCGGCTGGCGGCCGCCGGGGTGCCCGGCGCGCACCCGGACGACTGGTGGGGGCTGCGCGGCCTCTCCGATGACCGGCCGCTGGTCGACGAGGGCGAGCCGGTGAAGGTCACCCCGTCGGCGATGGAGAGCGCGCTCCGGTGCAGCCTGCGCTGGCTGCTGGAACGGCACGGCGGCAGCCCGCCGGCCAGCGCCGCCCAGGGCGTCGGCAACCTGGTGCACGCCGCCGCGATGCTGGCCGAGGACGCCAGCGTCGACCGGGGCGCCCTGCTGGAATACGTGGCCGCCCGATTCGACGCGATCGAGCTGGCCGCCCGCTGGATGGTCGGCCCGGAACGGCAGCGGGCCGAGGCCATGGTGGACAAGCTGCTGCGCTGGCTGGCCGGCAACCCGCGCCGGCTGCTCGCCATCGAGCACGAGTTCGCCGTCCGGCTGAACGACCCGGCCCGGCCGGTCGAGCTGACCGGGCGGGTGGACCGGCTGGAGGTGGACGAGCACGGCCGGCTCGTGGTGATCGACCTGAAGACCGGCAAGTCGACGGCGGTCACCGAGCGGGAGGTCGCCGAGCACCCGCAGCTCGGCGCGTACCAGGCGGCGGTGGAGGCGGGCGCGTTCGCCGAGTTCGGCGACGAGTCCGGCGGTGCCGCCCTGGTGCAGCTCGGCACCGGGGCGAAGGACGCCCGGGAGCAGACCCAGGCCGCCGCCGGGGAGGGGCCCGAGGCCGGCTGGGCCACCGCGCTGGTCCGGCGCACCGCCGATACGATGGCCGCCGCGACCTTCGCGGCGGTCGCGAACTCGAAGTGCCGGGTCTGCCCGGTCCGGACCAGTTGCCCGGTCTCCGGCCAGGGCCGCCAGGTGGTCGAGCCACCGACGGAGCAGCCGTGACCGAGCCGGACCTGCGAGCCCCGCAGTCACGAACCGGGAAGGCGCCGTGACGACCCAGCCCACCCTGTTCGGCAGCGCCACCCCGGCGCCGCGCGCCGCCGACGCCGGCCCCCGCTACACGCCGGTCGAGCTGGCGAAGCTGCTGCGGCTGCCGGCGCCCACCCGGGAGCAGGCGGCCATCATCGCGGCCCCGGTCGAGCCGCTGCTGGTGGTCGCGGGCGCGGGTTCGGGCAAGACCGAGACGATGGCGGCCCGGGTGGTCTGGCTGGTCGCCAACTCCTACGTCCGGCCCGAGCAGGTGCTCGGCCTCACCTTCACCCGCAAGGCCGCCGGCGAGCTGGCGCACCGGGTACGCACCCGCCTCGACCAGCTCATCCGCCGGCTCGGCCGGTCCGGGCGGGACCCGCACGACGACCCCCTCGCGGGCGAGCCGACCGTCTCCACCTACCACTCCTACGCCGGGCGGATCGTCACCGAGCACGGGCTGCGCGCCGGGTACGAGCCGACCACCCGGCTGCTCACCGAGGCGTCCCGCTGGCAGCTCGTCGACCTGCTGGTCCGCAACTACGACGGGGACATGTCCGAGGTGGACCGGATGCCCGCCACCATCACCGACGCGGTGCTCGCGCTCGCCGGCGAGCTGGACGAGCACCTGGTCGACCCGGACGACCTGGCCGCCTGGACCGGCCGGTTCTTCGCCGACGTGCAGTCCCGCCCGGGCCGGGTCTACGCCGACGTCCGCAAGGCGTTGCAGCTCCAGCGGACCCGGCTCAAGCTGCTCCCGCTGGTCCGCGCGTACGCCCGGCGCAAGGACGACTTCGAGGCGATGGACTTCGCCGACCAGCTCGCCCGGGCGGCCCGGGTGGCCCGCGACCACCCCGGCGTCGGCGTGATCGAGCGGGACCGGTTCCGGGTGGTGCTGCTCGACGAGTACCAGGACACCAGCCACGCCCAGGTGGTGCTCCTCAACGCGCTCTTCGGCGGTGGGCATCCGGTCACCGCGGTGGGCGACCCCTGCCAGTCCATCTACGGCTGGCGGGGGGCCAGCGCCGGCACGCTCGACCGGTTCCCCGCCGAGTTCGCCCGCGCCGACGGCACCCCGGCGCGGGTGCTCGGCCTCACCACGAGCTGGCGCAACCGGCCGGAGATCCTCGGCGTCGCCAACGCGCTGTCGGTGCCGCTGCGGGCGGCCGGCGCGCGGGTGCCGGAGCTGCACGCCGCGCTGAGCGTCCGCGAACCGATCCCGCACCGCAGCCCCGGCGGCCGGGCCGCCGGCACCGTGCACTGCGCGCTGCTGGAGACGTACGCCGACGAGGCCGAGTGGATCGCCGACAGCGTGCTGGCCGCCTGGCGCGGCGCGGCCGGGATGCCCGGCGCGCTGCCCGAACACATCCCGGTGCCGCAGCGCCCCACCACCGCCGTGCTGGTCCGGTTGCGTAGCCAGATCCCGGCGATCGAGTCCGCGCTGCGCGCCCGGGGGTTGCCGGTCGACGTGGTGGGACTGGGCGGCCTGCTGGACACCCCCGAGGTTCGGGACGTGGTCTGCACGCTGCGGGTGCTCGCCGACCCGACCGACGGGGCGGCCCTGCTGCGGCTGCTCACCGGGGCGCGCTGGCGGATCGGCCCGCGTGACCTGGTCGCCCTGCACCGGCGGGCGAAGGCCATCGCCCGGGCCCGCCGCGAGCGGACCGCCGACGACGGTCCGGAGATCACCGTGGACGCGCTCGACGAGGCGACGCTGGTCGAGGCGCTGGCCGATCCGGGCCCGCCGCAGGCGTACTCGGCGGAGGGGTACGCGCGGCTGCGCGCGTACGGGATGGAACTGGCGCTGCTGCGCTACCGGCTGGACCAGTCCCTGCCGGAGCTGATCGCCGACATCGAGCGGACCATCGGCCTGGACGTGGAGGTCGCGGTCCGGGCCGGCCGGGACGGCACCGGCGACGCCGGCCTGGCGCGCGGTCACCTGGACGCGCTCGGCGACGTGGCGGCCCGGTTCTCCGGCGAGACGCCGGGCGCGACCCTGGCCGGCTTCCTCGCCTACCTGGCCGCCGCCGAGGACGAGGAGCGCGGCCTCACCCCCGGCGAGGTCGAGGTGGTGGAAGGCGCGGTGCAGATCCTCACCGCGCACGCCGCCAAGGGCCTGGAGTGGGACGTGGTGTCGGTGGCGGGGCTCACCCGGGGCGTCTGGCCGGGGCCGGTGCGCAACTCCGACCACTGGCTGGGTGGGCTGGGCGTGTTGCCGTTCCCGCTGCGCGGCGACGCCGACGGGCTGCCCGAGCTGGGCCTGGCCGGGGCGGAGGACCAGCGCGGGGTGGCCCGGGCGGTGGAGGACTTCACCGACGCCTGGCGGGCGCACGACGAGCGGGAGGAGCGCCGGCTGGCGTACGTGGCGGTGACCCGCCCCCGGCGGCTGCTGCTCTGCTCCGGCTACTGGTGGGGGGAGGGGACCAAGAAGTTCCGCGGCCCGTCGGTGTTCCTGCGGGAGGTGCACGACACCTGCCTGGACGGCGGGGCCGGGCACCTGGTCGACGGGTGGGCCCCGGAGCCGGCCGGCGACGCGGTGAACCCGACCACCGAGGTGGTGCTCCGGGCCGAGTGGCCGGCCGACCCGCTCGGCGCCCGCCGTCCGGTGCTGACCGAGGCCGCCGCCCTGGTCCGCCGCTACCTCGCCGACCCGGACGCGGCCCGCCGCGAGGAGACGCTGCTGTCGGCCGGCCCCGCGGCCCACCCCGACGCCCCGCCCGGCCACGGCGGGTCGGGCCAGGTCGCCGGGCCGGGCGGCGATCCCGACGTGGCGCGGTGGCGGCGGGAGGCGGACCTGCTGCTCGCCGAACGCGCCGAGCTGCTGCGCGGGGCCGAGGCGGTCGAGGTGGCGCTGCCCGGCCACCTGTCGGTGACCCAGCTGGTGGCGCTGCGCCGCGACCCGGAGGCGCTGGCCCGGGCGCTGCGCCGCCCGATGCCCGCCGAACCCAGCCCGTACGCCCGCCGGGGCACCGCCTTCCACACCTGGCTGGAGCAGCGCTTCGGCGCGGACCGGCTGCTCGACGTGGACGAGTTGCCCGGCGCGGCGGACGACGACGCGGCGCCGGACGAGGCCCTCGTCGAGCTGCAGGAGCGTTTCCTGGCCAGCGAGTGGGCCGACCGGATGCCGGTGGAGGTGGAAGTGCCCTTCGCCACAGTGCTCGCCGGCGTGGTGGTCCGGGGCCGGATGGACGCCGTCTTCGCCCGCCCCGGCGGCCGGTACGACGTGGTCGACTGGAAGACCGGCCGGCAGCCCACCGGCGCGGCGGCCGAGGCGGCGGCCGTGCAGCTGGCCGTCTACCGGCTGGCCTGGGCCGAGCTGGCCGGGGTGCCGGTCGAGCGGGTGGGCGCGGCCTTCCACTACGTCCGGGAGGGGGTCACCGTGCGGCCGGCGGACCTGCTGGACGCCGACGGGCTGGCCGCGATGGTCGCCGGCGTGCCGGAAAGTTCCCCGAACCGCCCCGCGCCGCGTGATCCGTGGTAGGTTAACCACGTTGCAGTTTTGGTTTCCAGAGACTCTGTGTGCGCCTGGCGGATTGTGGCCCCAGGCGCACTTTGTTGTGTCCGGAGTTCTCCGGACGGGGCGACCAGCAGCGACAAGCACCCGTGCGATCCCCGCGCGGCGTGCTCCTCTCCCGGTCCCGCAACAGGTGCGGGGCCGACCGTTCCGTCAAGGAGACGAAACACATGGCAATTGGCACCGTCAAGTGGTTCAACGCTGACAAGGGCTTCGGCTTCATCACCCCGGACGGCGGCGGCGCCGACGTCTTCGCCCACTTCTCGGCGATCCAGTCCTCCGGCTACCGGAGCCTGGACGAGAACCAGCGGGTCGAGTTCGAGGTGACCCAGGGCCAGAAGGGCCCGCAGGCGGAGAACATCCGCCCGCTCTGATCTTCGGATCACCCAGCACCATCCACCGCGCCCTCAGGGCACGGTGACGGGTCCGGTCCGCCGCGCCGCCCCCGCTCCGGCGGGGGGCGCGCGGCGGCGGGCCGGCCCGTACCCCCTTCGGTTCGTGCTTGTGAGTCCCGGCGGACGAGTCCGCCGGTCGACAGCGCCGCTTCCGGCGCCTCCCTCGACACGTGCCGCGTCGAGGAAGGCATTTCCGCATGACCATGACCGTTCCCACGTTCGCCGCGACGGGCCTGGCGCCCGCGCTGCTCGCCGAGCTGTCCACGCAGGGCATCACCGAGCCGTTCCCGATCCAGGCGGCCACCCTGCCGGACTCGCTGGCCGGCCGGGACGTGCTCGGCCGTGGCCGTACCGGCTCGGGCAAGACCCTCGCGTTCGGGTTGCCGCTGCTGTCCCGTACCGCCGGTCGCCGGGCCCGCCCGGGGCGCCCGCTGGCCCTGGTGCTGGTGCCGACCCGTGAGCTGGCCCAGCAGGTGACCACCGCGCTCGCCCCGTACGCCCGCGCGGTCGGGCTGCGCTGCGCCACCGTCGTGGGCGGCCTGTCGCTGCAACGGCAGGCGGACGCGCTGCGGGCCGGCGCCGAGGTGGTCGTGGCCACCCCCGGCCGGCTGCACGACCTGATCAACCGCGGTGACGCCCGGCTCGGCGAGGTGGCGATCACCGTGCTCGACGAGGCCGACCAGATGGCCGACATGGGCTTCCTGCCGCAGGTCACCAAGCTGCTGGAGCAGGTCGCGCCGGACGGCCAGCGGATGCTCTTCTCCGCCACCCTGGACGGTGGCGTGGACAAGCTGGTCCGCCGCTTCCTGACCCGGCCGGTGTCGCACTCGGTCGATCCGGGCACCGCGACGGTGACCGCGATGACCCACCACGTGCTGCACGTCGACGCGGTCGACAAGCCGGCCGCGCTGACCCAGATCGCCGCCCGGGAGGGCCGCACCATCCTCTTCATGGGGACCAAGCACCGCGCCGACCGGCTCGCCCGCCAGTTGCTCGCCAAGGGGGTACGCGCCGCCGCGCTGCACGGCGGCAAGTCGCAGCCGCAGCGCACCCGGATCCTGGAGCAGTTCCGGACCGGCCAGGTGACCGCGCTGGTGGCCACCGATGTGGCGGCCCGGGGCATCCACGTGGACGGGCTGGACATGGTGGTCAACGTGGACCCGCCGACCGAGGCGAAGGACTACCTGCACCGGGGCGGGCGTACCGCGCGGGCCGGGGAGTCCGGCACCGTGGTCACGCTGGTCCTGCCGGAGCAGCGCCGGGACGTCTCGCGGCTGATGAACGTGGCCGGGATCAGCCCGCGGACCGCCCAGGTGCGCCCGGGCGACGCGGAGCTGACCCGGGTCACCGGGGCCCGGGAGCCCTCCGGCGTACCCGTCACGATCGTCGCCGCCACCTCCGCACCGGCGGCACGGTCCGGGGCGCCCCGGGGACGTCGGGCGGCCGGCGCCGGCGGCCGGGTCAACACCGGCTCGGGCCGGGGCGCCGCCCCCGGCCAGGGCGCCGAGGTGGCCGACGCCACCCCCCGTCCGGCGCACCGCCCGTCCGGTCGCCGCCGCCGCTCGCCGCGCCCCCGTACCGCCTGATCCGGACGCCGCCGTGTCCGGTGCCGCCCGGCCCCGGGCGTCATCGTCCCCGTCGGGGCTGGTGCCGTCTGGTTCCGAGGGTGACCGTTCCGCCGTGGCCGGTGCCGCTTGATGGAGGTGTCACCGGCCCCGCCGCTGCTCGAAACTGAGTCGGGGATCAGCGGTGGTCGGGTCCGATGGGCGACTGTTCCAGGGCTCGACCCCGCCGATGCTGGACCCGGGGGAACGCGGTCAGGCCGGACGGCCGGACCCGGGAGGGGTGGCCATGACGGGGGAAGCCGGCTCGGCAGCGCTGCGCGAGCTGCTGCTGGTCGTCGCGGTAGCCGCGGCGGGACTGCTGTTCGCGATGATGGCGGCGTTCGCGCCCTGGCATCCGGCCGCGTCGGGCGACGCCCGGGCGGAGGTCGTCGAGCTGCACAGCCCGGTGTCTCCGCCCGACGGGCCGCCCGGAAGCTGACCGCGTGCTCGGTCGGCCGCGCGGAGTCAACGTGGCCTTGAGACCGATATGCCGCTGCGGCATAAAGATGCCTGAGAGGCATAACGGCTTCACGTCTTGTCGGGGGCGGCACGTGAGCGTGCCGCGCCGGTCCGACCCATCGCCCGGCCGGGTCCCACTTCCCACACCGGGGCGGCGGTCAGGAGGTGGTGGCATGGTCGGCCAGCAGGTCGGCCAGAGTGGTCCGGTCGACCACCTGGGCGATGGCGCCGTCGACCGCGAGCCACACGTCGTGCAGTCCGGTCGCTACGCCGTGGTAGCCGGCGCGGTCCAGGGGCAGGCCCCGGACGCTGGTCAACGCCCCGCCGACGGCGCGTAGCACGTCCCCGACGCTGATCTCCCCGGCCGGGCGGGTGAGGGCGTAGCCGCCCTCGGTGCCGCGGTGGCTGTGCAGCAGCCCGGCCCGGCGCAGGTCGAGCAGGATGCCCTGAAGGAAGCTGAGCGGGATGTGCTGGCTCTCGGCAAGGCTGCCGGCCTTCACCAGCTCACCACCGGGCCTCCCGACGCCGGACCCCGCGCCGCTGGACCTCGCGCCCTCGGTCCCCGCGCCACCAGACTCTGCGCCGCAAGACCCCGCGCCGCCGGATACCCCCTGCGCGGGAGATCCGGCGGCGACGGCGAGCATGGCCCGCAGCGCGTAGTCGGCCCGCGCGGAGACGTACACGGGTCAGGAACCGGCCTGGTCCAGCACGCCCCACCGGCGGCGGATCGCCTGGTCGGCCGCGCCGAAGGCGGCGTCCACCAGCAGGCCCACCACCAGGATGACGATCATGGTGCCGAGCAGCCACGGTGCGTCGGACAGCTCGCGGGCGTAGGTCAGCTGGGCGCCGAGCGAGGTGGTCGAGATGCCCACCACGATCAGCTCACCGGCCATCAGGCTGCGCCAGGAGAACGCCCAGCCCTGCTTGAGTCCGGCCACGATGGCCGGCAGCGCGGCCGGCGCGATGACGTACCGGTAGAGGTTCAGGCCGCGGGCGCCGAGGTTGCGGCCGGCCCGCACCAGCAACGGCGGGACGTAGTCGACGCCGCTGATCACCCCGTTGGCGATGGACGGGGCGGCGCCCAGCACCACCACGAAGAAGATGGCCTTCTCGCTCAGCTCGAAGAGCAGGATGGCCAGCGGGAACCAGGCGATGGAGGGCATCGTCTGCAACGCCGTGATCATCGAGCCGATCGCCGCGCGCAGCACCCGGGACCGGGCCACCGCGAGGCCGACCAGCAGGCCGACGCCGACCGAGAAGAGGTACCCGACGGCGGCGCGGCGCAGCGTGGTGGCGAGGCCCTGCCAGAGCTGGTCGGTGCCGGCCTGGCGGAGCAGTTCCTGCCCGACGGTGACCGGGCCGGGAAGGGAGTATTCCGGCTTCCAGCCGCTCCAGACCACGAGCTGCCACGCGCCGAGCGCGATGGCCAGCGCGGCCAGCTTCGGCCAGGTGGCCGACCAGAGCCGGGCGGCCCGGGTGGTCGTCTTCTGCCGGCCGGCGATCTCCAGGGCGTCCAGGCCGGAGAGTTCCGCGTCGGTGCGCGGGGCGCCGCTGAGCGTGTCACTGGCCATGGCGGCCCACCTCCGTACGCAACCGGTCGGTGACCTCGGCGGCGATGGTCGCGACCTCCGGCGAGTCGATCCGTCGGGGCCGGGGTACGTCGACCCGGGTGGACCAGATGATCCGGCCGGGCCGGCTGGAGAGCAGGATGATCCGGTCGGCGAGCCGGGCCGCCTCGCGCACGTTGTGGGTCACGAAGAGCACGGTGAGCTTCCGTTCCGACCAGATCCGTTCCAGCTCGTCGTGGAGGATGTCCCGGGTCATCGCGTCGAGCGCGCCGAACGGCTCGTCCATCAACAGGACCGGGGTGTCCAGGGCGAGGGTGCGGGCCAGCGCGACGCGCTGCCGCATGCCGCCGGAGAGCTGGTGCGGGCGCTTGCGCCCGAAGTCGGCCAGGTGGACCGTACGCAGCAGCTCGGCGACCTTGGCCCGGCGCTCGGCCCGGGGCAGCCGGCGCAGCCGCAGCGGCACCTCGACGTTGGCCTCGACGGTGAGCCAGGGGAAGAGGGCGGACTCCTGGAACATCAGGCCCGGGTTGACGCCGTGGCCCAGCTCGATCCGGCCGCCGCTGACCCCGTCCAGCCCGGCGACCAGGTTGAGCAGGGTGCTCTTGCCGCAGCCGGAGGCGCCCACGAGGCAGACGAACTCGCCGGGCTCGACGTCGAGCGACACCTCGTCCAGCGCCAGGACGGCCTGGTCGCCGTGGCCGTACACCTTGGTCACGCCGCGCAGCGCGACCGAGCCGGTCGCGCTGCGCGGGGCCGTCGTGGTCGACGTCATGGCTGGACGACCTCGGACTTGCCCTGGGCCTTGAGCACCTCGTTGAGGTACGTCAGGTCGTAGAGGCCGTTGAGGTCGACCGGCTGGGTCAGTCCGACGGCGACCGCGTGGTCCAGGCCGGTCTTCAGCGAGGCCGGGATCGGGTCGTTGGTGAACTCCAGGGTGGGCCAGGCCTGCTTGATCAGCTTGAGGTCCAGCGGCTTGCCGGTGATCTTGCCGATGTGCTCGGAGATGGCCTGCTGGGCCTCGTCCGGCTTGCTGTTGACGAACTCGTTCGCCGCGACCTGCCCCTCGACCAGCTTCTTCACCACGTCCGGGTGCGCCTTGAGGAACTTGGTGCTGACCAGCAGGTTGGTGATGACGAACTTCCGGTCCGGCCAGAGGTCGCGCTCGTCGACCAGCACCTTGCCGCCGGCGTTGAGCAGCCGGGAGACGAACGGCTCCGGCACCCAGGCGCCGTCGATGGCACCGCTGCCGAAGGTCTCGACGGTCTGCGCGTTCTCCTGCGGGATGACCTTGACGTCGCCACCGCCCTCCTTGGTGGTCTGCAGGCCCTTCTCCTTGAGCCAGAAGCGCAGCGCCACGTCCTGGGTGTTGCCGAGCTGCGGCGTGGCGATCTTCTTGCCGCGCAGCTGCTCCGCCGAGGTGATCTCGGGCTTCACCACCAGCGCGACGCCGCCGGACGCGGCACCGGAGATGACCCGGACGGCCTCGCCCTTGGACTTGGAGAAGGCGTTCACGGTCGGGTTCGGACCGATGTACGTGGCGTCGAGCGCGCCGGAGAAGACCGCCTCGATGGCGGCCGGGCCGGCGTTGAACGTCTTGGTCTCCAGCGTGACGTCGCTGCCGAGCTTCTGGGCGAAGATGCCCTTCTCGACGCCGACCAGCGCGGGGGCGTGGGTGATGTTCGGGAAGTAGCCGAGGCGCAGCGTCACCGGGCCGGCGTCACCACCGGCGTCGGAGGCGTCGTCGCCGCAGGCCGCGCTGGTGCCCAGGGTGGCCGCGCCGACCACGGCGAGGGTGGCGAGGGAGACCAGCCGGCGGAACGGGAGCCGTCTCATCATGATTCCAATCCACAGTATTCCTACTTAGTTGGTAGGAAGAGTGGGGCAGTTGGTGAGCGGCGTCAAGACCCATCCACGATCCGGGACGGCGGACCTGGAGAATCTCGGTAATTCCCACCTGATCGATGGAGTACGCGGCACCGGTCGGCCCAGCGTCGGGCGGGCCGGACGGGGCACCCGGGCACACCGCCGGTGCGGCCGGTGCCGGCACGTTAGGGTCGAGGACGTGCCGACGCGGAGAGCCAGCATTCCAGCGACGAAATACCCGGTCGAGCGGTTCACCCTCGACAACGGCCTGCGGGTGGTGCTCACCCCCGACCGCAGCGCCCCGGTCATCGGGGTGGCGGTCGTCTACGACGTCGGCATCCGCTCCGAACCGGAAGGGCGCACCGGCTTCGCCCACCTCTTCGAGCACCTGATGTTCCAGGGCTCGGAGAACCTCGAGAAGCTCGCCCACTTCCGCCACGTCCAGGGCGCCGGCGGCACCTTCAACGGCTCCACCCACCTGGACTACACCGACTACTTCGAGACGCTGCCGAGCAACGCCCTGGAACGGGCGCTCTTCCTCGAGGCCGACCGGATGCGCGGCCCCCGGCTGACCGAGGAGAACCTGCGCAACCAGGTCGACGTGGTCAAGGAGGAGATCCGGGTCAACGTGCTCAACCGCCCGTACGGCGGCTTCCCCTGGCTGACCCTGCCGCCGGTGATGTTCGACACCTTCCCCAACGCCCACGACGGCTACGGCTCGTTCGACGACCTGGAGTCGGCCACCGTCGCCGACGCCGCCGACTTCTTCCGCCGCTACTACGCCAGCGGCAACGCGGTGCTCGCGGTCAGCGGCGACATCGACGTGACCGAGGCGACCGCACTGATCGAACGGCACTTCGGGGATGTGCCGGCCCGCCCCGCGCCGCAGCGGCCCGACTTCGCCGAGCCGGACCTCACCGCCGAGCGGCGGCACTCGTACACCGACCGGCTGGCGCCGCTGCCCGCGGTGGCCGGCGCCTGGCGGGTGCCCGACCCGGTGACCGACTTCGCCGGCTACCTGCCCTACGTGGTGCTGGCCGAGGTGCTCACCGACGGGGACGCGTCCCGGCTGGTCGAACGGCTGGTCCAGCGGGACCGCACGGTCACCAGCCTCGGCGGCTACCTGGGCTTCATGGGTGACCCGTTCGACGTCCGCGACCCCACCGCGCTGCTGCTCCAGGCCCACCTGCCACCCGGCGGGGACGTGGACAAGGTGCTGCGCACCGTCGACGAGGAGCTGGACCGGCTGGCCACCGACGGGCTCACCGAGGGGGAGCTGGCCCGTACCCAGGCCCGGATGGCCACCCACCTGCTGCGGGACACCGACGCGGTGCTCGGCCGGGCGCTCCGGATGGCCGTGCTGGAACAGCAACGCGGGGAGCCGGGCCTGCTCAACGAGCTGCCCCGGCTGGTCGGCGAGGTGACCGAGGAGCAGGTCCGCGCCGCCGCCGCGACCCTGCGCCCGCAGCGCCGCGCGTCCATCGAGGTCATCGCCGGAGGTGCCCGGTGAGCGGAGGAGAACCAGTGACGGCCACCGCGGAGACCGCTACCCGCCCGCTGCCGCCGCTCGGCCCCAACCGCCGGCTCAAGCTGCCGAAGCAGGCCGAACGCACGCTCGACAACGGGCTCACCGTGATCGCCGTACGCCGGCCCGCGGTGCCCCTGGTCGAGCTGCGGCTCTGGATGCCGTTCGGCCGTGCGCACCTCGCCCGCGGCGCGATGCTCGCGCAGACCATGCTGGCCGGCACCGCCGAGCTGACCGCCAACCAGATCGCCGCCGAGCTGCAGAAGGTGGGCGGCGGCCTCTCCGCCGGGGTCGACCCGGACCGGCTGATGCTCTCCGGAGCCGGCCTGGTCACCGGCCTGGACCGGATGTTGGAGATCCTCGCCGACGTGCTGACCGGGGCCACCTACCCCGGTGACTGGGTGGAGACCGAGCGGGACCGGCTGGTCGACCGGATCCAGGTCGCCCAGAGCCAGCCGGCGCACCTGGCCCGGACCGCGCTGCTCAAGCGGATCTACGGGCGGCACCCGTACGCCGTGCAGACGCCCGAGCCCGACCAGGTCCGCGCGGTCCGCCCACCGGTCCTGCGCAAGCTGCACAGCGAGCGGGTGCACCCGGCCGGGGCGGTGCTGGTGCTGGTCGGCGACGTGCAGCCGGAGCGGGCGCTGGACGCCGCCGAGCGGGCGCTGGCCGGCTGGGGCGGGGACGGGCACAGCGCCGACCTGCCGCCCGCGCCGCCGCTGGAGCCCGGGCCGCTGCTGCTGGTCGACCGGCCCGGCTCGGTGCAGTCCTCGCTGCGCCTCGCCCTGCCCGCGGTGCCCCGCACCCACCCGGACCACGCCGCGCTGCAACTGGCCAACCTGGTCTTCGGCGGCTACTTCTCCTCCCGCTGGGTGGAGAACATCCGGGAGGACAAGGGCTACACGTACGGGCCGCACTCGCTGGTCGAGCATTCGGTCGCCGGGTCGGTGCTGGTCGCCGGGGCCGAGGTGGCCACCGAGGTGACCGCACCGGCGCTGCTGGAGACCATGTACGAGCTGGGCCGGCTGGCCGCCCTGCCGCCCAAGCCGGAGGAGTTGGAGCAGGCCCGCCAGTACGCGCTCGGCACGCTCCAGCTCGGGATGTCCACCCAGGCCGGGCTGGCGTCGCTGACCAGCGCGTACGCCGGAAACGGGCTGCGCCTGGACTTCCTCGCCGAGCACGCCGCCCGGCTGGCCAAGGCGACCGTGGACGACGTGGCGGAGGTGGCGGCGCGCTACCTCGCTCCGGCCCGGGCGGTCACCGTGGTGCTCGGTGACGCCGAGCGGGTCGCGGAGCCGCTGGCCGCGCTGACCGCGGTCCGTACGGAGTCGGCGTGAGCGAGCGGACCAGCCGGCCCGGGGCGGGCGTGTGAGCGAGGACGCCCCGCCGCTGGCCCGCGCCACCCTGGACCGGTCGGCGCACCGGCGGACCGACCCGGACTGGCTGGCCGAGGCGTGGGAGCGGGCCCGGGTGCTGGTGCTGGACTCGACCGACGGGGGGCGGGCACTGGTCCGCGGCCCGGCCGCCCCGCCCGAACTGGTGCTGGTCGGCGCCGGTGAGCTGCCCGAGGTGCCGCGTTCGGTGCCGATGTTCCTCGGCGTCGAGCCGGACGGCGTACCGGTCTTCGCGGTGGACTCCACCCTGCCGGAGCTCCCGGACACCCGGCGGGCTCACCTGCGGGAGGTGGGCCACCTCCTGGTCGACCGGGACGCGGGCATCTTCACCACCGCGCTCGCCCTGCTGAACTGGCACCGGCGGCACGGCTACTCGGCGGCCACCGGGCAGCCCACCCAGGTCGACGAGGCGGGCTGGTCGCGGGTGGACCCGACCGGCGACCGGACGTGGCCGCGTACCGATCCGGCGATGATCGTCCTGGTGCACGACGGGGTGGCCGGTCCCGACGGGCGCTGCCTGCTCGGCAACAACGCCACCTGGCCGCGGGTGCCCGGGGAGCGCCGTTTCTCCTGCCTGGCCGGCTATGTCGAGCCGGGGGAGTCGGCGGAGGCCGCCGTGCTGCGCGAGGTCCGCGAGGAGGTCGGCGTCGCCGTCGAGGAGATCCGGTACGCGGCCAGCCAGGCCTGGCCGTTCCCCGGCTCGCTGATGCTCGGCTTCCTGGCCCGCGCCGACGCGGACGCCCCGATCCGGGTCGACCCGGCGGAGATCGCCCACGCCCGCTGGTTCAGCCGTCAGGAGATCGGCGCGGCGCTGGCCGGCGAGCGGGTGCCCGTGGGCGGCGGGGACCGCCTGCTGCTGCCGCCCCCGTCGTCGATCGCGCTCTTCCTGGTCCGGCACTGGCTCGACGACCGGGCCTGACCGGCCGGCCGCCTCTTCCTGGTCGGCGCTGGCGCGACCACCGGGTCTGACCCGTCGAGGCGGGTGTTCGCGCGTCCCGGGCCTGGACACGGCCCCGGCCCGGGACCGTCGTTGCCGCGGCGGTCCCGGGCCGGGGACACGGGCCGCCGTGGTCGGGTGAGGCAAGGAACGCGGCGGGGGAGCCGGTCCGACCACGGCGGACGTCAGGAGCGGGTCAACTGCCGTCCCAGCGGTAGGACAGGGCCGGCACGGGAGCCGGATCGTCCACCGGCAGCACCTTGACCCGGTGCCGGCCGGCGCGGACGGCCCCCACGCAGGCCAGCGCCCGGGCCAGCACCAGCGCGGCGTCCCGGTCGTCGGCGTGGAGGACCTGGCGGCGCGGCTCCGGCGCGGTGGGCTCGTCCCGCAGCCGGCCGCCGTCGGCCCAGGCGGCCTCGAGGTCGGTGTCGGCGACGGATCGGATCTCGGTGCGGACGATCAGGAACCGCATGAGTGTCCCCCGGTCGGGATGGACGGGTACGCGCTGGAACTTCCACGTCACTCTCATCGACATGTTACGCCCGGTGAGCGTCCCAGCAAGTGAAACCCGACGATTGCTTGACGCTCTGACCGATCGGTGGAGCCCAGGTCAGCGGGGTTGTCCCGGGTGGACACGCGTCGGGGCCGCCGGCAACACCGACGGCCCCGACCACTCACCGGATCAGTTCAGGTCGAACTGGCCGTTCTTCGCGCCGGCGATGAAGCCCAGCCAGCCGGCCCGGTTGAACAGCAGCACCGGTCCACCGCGGTCCTTGCTGTCCCGCAGCGCCACCGCCGCGGGCCCGGTACGCAGGGGGGCGACCTCCACGCAGTTCGAGGTCTGGCTGCGGGTGCTCTTGCGCCAGGCGGCACCGGCAAGCTGCGGGGCGAGGCCGGACGCGCTGGTACGGATCTGGTTCATGTTCTGCTCCTGCTCTGGAGTGCTCCGATCGGGACGAGTGACGCCGCAGGCCGGACGGCCGGCTGTGCGCGATCACCGGTCCGTCGTCAGGCGCCCCGAGGCACGGCGGCGTTGGGCCGGCGCCGTTGCCGGGCCGTACGCCACTGTGGACTCGGCTGCCGTCTCGGGCCGTCCCGTCGCCTCGAAGAGCCAGGAGAGGGTGTCCGATGCGGAGAGCGCCGCCGAGCATAGCCACTCGAACACCACTTTATAGCGATTTAGGGTGTTTGCCTCGCTTGACATGACGTCGGTGAAGCCACCTTCGATGGCCAACGTCTCCGGGTCGAGCGGATCCGCAAACCGGTACACCGAGAACGCGGTCGGTGGCAGGTACCAGTCGCCGATCCGGGTGTCGCGCAGCAGCAGGCGCAGCGTGACGTTCGGCAGCATGGCCACCTCGCAGAGGTGGGCGAACTGGTCGTGCAGCATCTCCGGCGGGCCGGCCCGCCGGCCCAGCGCCGCCTCCTCCAGCACCGCCGTGTAGCGGGGCGCGTCGGGACGGGTCAGCAGCGACTGGCGGGCCTGGCGTGCGCGTACCTCGGTCTCCGGGTCCTCGGCGGCCTCCGGGTCGCCGGCCCGCTCCGCCACCCGGGCGGCCGAGATGATCCGGTGCCGGGCGTAGCCGGCGGTCTGGAGCAACCCGGGGACCAGCACCGGGTTGTACTCCAGGATCTCGGCGCAACCCGCCTCCAACTCGGCGAAGGCGCGCTGCTGCTCGGTCATCACCGGGAAGTTGCGCAGCCAGCCGCGCATGTCGCCGGCCTCCAGCGTGATCGCCAGCAGCTCCTCGCGCTGCTCGTCACCGGCGCCGTAGAGGTTGAGCAGGACGCCGACGTCGTCCGGGTCGGGGCGGCTGCGGCCGTTCTCCAGTCGGGACAGCTTGGACGCGGACGCCCAGCCGATCCGCTCGATGACCTGGTCACCGGTGAGGCCGGCCCGCTCGCGCAGCCGGCGCAGTTCGGTGCCGAGCCTGCGACGACGCAGGATCGGCCCTGGTGCGGCAGGAGGCACGGTGTCCTCTTTCCGTCGACCGCCGCGGGTCACGACGGTAACTGTATGGAATTCGCCCCCCACGGTCAGTATGGACGTCGCGACCGGCCCCGGAGGTTCCGGTGCGGGCGTGTCTCGCGACAAAAAGAGGACTGTGGAGGGGTGTTCGAGCGCCGGACGGGGAGGTCCGGGCCGGCCACCCGCCCCCGACGCGCCCGCCGCGGCGCATCCCCGCCGGAGGGAACCGATGCGCACCGTCCTGCGCCGCCCCGACTTCCGCCTGCTCTTCGTCGCCGTGCTGGCCAGCATGGCGGCCGAGTCCGTACTGCTGCTCGCCCTCGCCGTCTGGGTGAAGGACCTGACCGGCTCCGACGGCATGGCCGGCGCGACCATCTTCGCCATCATCGCGCCGATGACGCTGGCGCCGCTGGTCGGCTGGCTGGTCGACCGGTACCGCCGCCGGCCGTTCTTCGTGGTCGCGAATCTCAGCGCGGCGGTGCTGCTCTGCCCGCTCTTCGCGGTCCGGGACCGGGCCGACGTCTGGGTCATCTACGTGGTGGCGGCGCTGTACGGGCTGTCGTACATCGCGTTGAGCGCGGTGCTCAGCGGACTGATCCGGCAGCTGATCCCGAGCGACCTGCTGGCCGACGCGAACGGCCTGCTGCAGACCGTCCGGCAGGGCCTACGGCTGGTCGGGCCGCTGGCCGGCGCCGGGCTGTACGCCGCGGTCGGCGGCTGGCTGCTGGCCGCCCTCGCGATGCTCGGGTTCCTCGTCGCCGCGGCCGTGGTCGGCCTGCTCCGGGTCAGGGAGAGCGCGCCGTCCGGTGCCGACCTGCGCTGGACCGCCGAGCTGGGGGCGGGGCTGCGGCACCTCTCCGGCGAGCCGGCGCTGCGCCGGGCCCTGCTCGGATACGGGCTGGGCTCGCTGGTGATGGGCTTCACCGAGTCGTTGATCTTCGCGTACGTGGACCAGGGGCTGGGGCGCGACGCCGCGTTCGTCGGCGTGCTGGTCACCGTGCAGGGGTTCGGCGGGCTGGCCGGCGCGCTGCTCTCGGCGACCGTGGTGCGCCGGGCCGGCGAGGTGGGCGCGCTCGCCGCCGGGGTGACGTTCTTCGGGCCGGCCGCGCTGGCCCTGGCGTACCCCCGGCTCTGGCTCGGTGTGCTGGCGTTGCTGCTGGCCGGGCTGTCGCTGCCGTTGACCATGGTCGGGCTGAACACGCTGGTCCAGCGGCGCACCCCGCCGGGCCTGCTCGGCCGGGTCGCCGCCGCCGCCGAGGCGCTGGTCAGCGGCCCGCAGGCGCTCTCCATCGGCACCGGCGCGCTGCTCGTCGGCGTCCTGGACTACCGCCTGCTCTTCGCCCTGGTCGGGCTGACCACCACCGCCGCCGGCCTCTACCTCTGGCACGGCCGCCGGCTGACCCCGCCGCCCGCTCGAACCGGCACCCCGCCGCCCGTCGTTCCCCGCCCGCGCCGGCCGCTGCCGGCCGTCGATCATGAGGTGGTGGTGCCGACCCGCCGGCAGCGCGTGCGCTGAACCGGGCCCGAACGGCACCGAGCGGCCGGCCCGTAAGGGCGGCCGCTCGGCGCGAGCGTGCGAGGCGGTCAGCGGGTGAGGCTGGCCAGGTGCTCCTTGACCTGCTTGATCGAGGGGTTGGTCAGGGCGCTGCCGTCGTCGAACTTCAGCGTCGGGACGGTCTGGTTGCCGCCGTTGACGCTCATCACGAACTCCGCGGCCGCGGGGTCCTGCTCGATGTCGACCACCTCGTACCCGATGCCCTCCCGGTCGAGCTGCGACTTCAGCCGGTGGCAGTAGCCGCACCACGAGGTGGAATACATCGTCAACATGGTCAGGTCCTCCAAGGGGTGGCTCGCGCCCGGTCCGGTCAGGCCAGGCTAACGGCTGCAACGTCGGCGGGGCCTGGGATGATTCCTGGCTGTGGTGGTTCACTCAGCGGCGGACGGGGTGCTGGCCGGGCTCGACCCCGAGCAGCGGTCCGCGGTGACCGCCCCGGCCGGCCCGGTCTGCATCCTGGCCGGCGCCGGCACCGGGAAGACCCGCGCGGTGACCTCCCGGATCGCCCACCGCGCGCTCACCGGCGACATCTCCCCCCGGCACGTGCTGGCGGTCACCTTCACCGCCCGCGCCGCCGCCGAGATGCGGAGCCGGCTCGCCGCGCTCGGCGTCGGCGGCGTCCAGGCGCGCACCTTCCATGCGGCGGCGCTGCGCCAGGTCCGCTACTTCGCGCCCCGGCTGCTGGCCGGGCGGGCCATGCCGGAACTGCTGGACAGCAAGGTCCGGGTGGTCACCCTGGCCGCCGCCAAGGTGGGCCTGCGCGCCGACCGGGCCGCCGCCCGCGACCTGTCCGGCGAGATCGAGTGGGCCAAGTCGTCGCTGGTCGAGCCCGGTGAGTACGTGGTGGCCGCGGCGAAGGCGCTGCGCGAGACCCCGTACGAGCCGGCGAAGGTGGCCGAGGTCTTCGCCGCGTACGAGCGACTCAAGCGCGGCAACGGGGTGATCGACTTCGAGGACATGCTGCGCGCCGCGGTCTGGGGGATCGAGGAGCACCCGGACGTCGCCGAGCAGGTGCGCGGCCAGTACCGGCACTTCGTGGTCGACGAGTACCAGGACGTCAACCCGCTCCAGCAGCGGCTGCTCGAGGCCTGGCTGGGCGGCCGGGACGACCTCACCGTGGTCGGCGACGCCAGCCAGACCATCTACACCTTCACCGGCGCCACCTCGACGTACCTGGTCGACTTTCCGCGCCGGTACCGGCAGGCCACGGTGGTCCGGCTGGTCCGCGACTACCGCTCCACCCCCCAGGTGGTCGGGCTGGCCAACGCGGTGATCTCCCAGGCCCGGGGCACCGAGGCCCGGCTGCGGCTGGAGCTGCACGGCCAGCGCCCGCCCGGCCCGGACCCGGAGCTGCGGATCTTCACCGACGAGCCGGCCGAGGCCAGCGCGGTGGCGGCCCGCTGCCGGACGCTGGTCGAGGCCGGCACCCCGGCCCGGGAGATCGCGGTGCTGTTCCGCACCAACGCGCAGTCCGAGGCGTACGAGAAGGCGCTCACCGAGGCCGAGGTGCCCTACGTCGTGCAGGGCGCGGAGCGCTTCTTCGAGCGGCCCGAGGTGCGCCAGGCGATGATCGCGCTGCGCGCCGCCACCCGGTCCATCCCGGGGGAGACCCCGCTGCCGACCGCCGTGATGGAAGGGCTCGGCGCGGTCGGCTGGGCCCGGGACACCCCACCGGCCGGCGGCGCCGCGCGGGAGCGGTGGGAGGCGCTCTCCGCGCTGGTCCAGCTCGCCGAGGAGTACGCGGCGACGCCCGCGGTGGTGCCGATCGGCGAGGCCGCTTCGGTCGAGCGGCCGGTGACCCTGGCCGACTTCAACGAGGAGCTGGCCCGGCGGGCCGCCCAGCAGCACGTGCCGACGGTCGAGGGGGTGACCCTGGCGTCGCTGCACTCGGCCAAGGGGTTGGAGTGGGACGCCGTCTTCCTGGTCGGCCTCGCCGAGGGCACCCTGCCCACCACGTACGCGAAGACCCCGGAGCAGGTGGAGGAGGAGCGGCGGCTGCTCTACGTCGGCGTCACCCGGGCCCGGCAGTGGCTCTGGCTGTCGTACGCGGCGGCCCGCTCGCCGGGGGGCCGGGCCCGGCGGCCCTCCCGCTTCCTGCCCCAGCTGGACCGGTCCGGTGGCGGCGAACGGGCCGGCGCGGGCCCGGCCCGGCGCGCCGAACGGCGGCGCAGCCAGGTGGTCTCCTGCCGGATCTGCGGCGCGACCCTGCTCGCCGGGGCGGACCGGAAGCTGGGGCGCTGCCCGACCTGCCCCTCCGATCTGGACGAGGAGCTGTACGAGCGGCTGCGCGAGTGGCGGCAGCGGGTCGCGGAGGCGCAGAAGGTGCCGGCGTACGTGGTGTTCACCGACGCCACCCTCACCGCGCTGGCCGAGCGGAAGCCGGGGCGGGTCGAGGAGCTGATTGCGATCGCCGGGATCGGCCCCCGCAAACTGGGACTTTACGGGGATACCGTGCTGGCGCTGGTGGCCGGCGCCGGGGTCGACGACGTCTGCCCGCAGAAAAGTTTCTAAATCTCGCGGTAAATCGTTTGCCCTCGCCCGAGGGCGAGGCATAGCCTCATGACACACCTCGCGAGCGGCGCCATTCTGGCTGCTCAAGGGGGATGAGTCCAATGGTCGATTCGAGGAACGTGAGGGAGGTGGCACCCGTGAAGATCTTCACCTATGAGCGTCTGGCGGCGATGCCAGCTGCCCGCGCTCCGCAGTCGTCCGTCCGGGTGGCCCGTGCCGCCCGACCGTCGGCTCCGCAGGTGCACCAGGCCCAGGTTCAGGCCGAGCTGAACCGGACCGTTGCGCCGCTCGCGGAGTTCGAGGGGACCAGTGGCTTCACGGGCATGGGCATCGGTGTCGTCAAGAAGCGCATGGATGTCCGCGGCGTTCCACCTCGAGGTAGACCGGTCTGACCACCAGACCACCGGCTCACCTCGAGGCCGCGGAACCCGCACACCGGGATCCGCGGCCTCAGTTTTTTTGCACCGCCGTAGTGCCGAAGTACGTCGGAATCCGATCCACGAGATCGAAGTGAGAGAGAGGTGACCGGAGGATGAGTCTGGCGTTGGCCCCACTCGACGTGAGCGTCGAGGTGGAGGCGAACCTGCCCTGCCGGAAGTTCGACCCCGACCTGTGGTTCTCCGACTCGCCCGCCGAGCTCGAGCTGGCCAAGTCGCTCTGCGGGGACTGCCCGCTGCGCGTCGAGTGCCTCGCCGGGGCGGTGGAGCGGGCCGAGCCCTGGGGCGTCTGGGGTGGCGAGATCTTCGAGCGTGGCGCGGTCGTCCCGCGCAAGCGGCCCCGTGGCCGTCCGCGCAAGGAGGACGTCGCCCGTGACGCCCAGCTCCGGGTCGAGGCGGAGGCGCGACTGGCGGCCAGTGGGCTGTCCGAGTCGCGCAACACCGTCCGGCTGGCGGCCTGACACACCCCGTTCCGCACATCCGCCGGTGATCCCCACCGGCCCGCGAAGAAAGTCGAAACCGATGCTGCACCTGCCGAATGGAACCGAGATGCAACTACTCCACGAAGCGTTGTCCCGGGCTCGAATGCCCCGGCCTCAGGCCGGTCGCACCACCACGAGCACTGAGGCAACCCGTTCCGCCCGTACCGTCGCCATGCGTGGCCGCCGTGAGTCGGCCCGCGACCTGGGCGCTCTCTAGATCGCTACCTGAGGGAAGGGGCGGTGACCGGATGGTCACCGCCCCTTCGGCGTACGGCGTCCCGGGTCAGCCCACCGCCGCGAAGCCGGGCAGCCAGCGCTCCAGGATCGCCCGGTAGGGCGCCTTCGCCTCCAACTGGCAGAGCACCCCGATCGAGCCCAGCGTCACCCGGTGGATCATCAGGTACGACGGGGGCAGGTTGAGCTGGCGGCTCAGCTGGAAGGCGGGCGAGCGAGGGCTGGCCAGCCGGGTCGCCTCGGCGCGCAGCCAGGCCCGGGTGAACCGGAACTCGGGCTCGGCGACCGGCGCCAACATCGGTTGCAGGTACTGCAGCAGTGCCGGCGCGTCGATCGGCTCGGTCTGGCTGACGAAGCCCTCCTCGCGCAGCCCGGCCACCACCCCGTCCGCGTCGCCCCGGATCGCCAGCGCGGCGATCCGGCCGATCGGCTCGGGCGTGCCCTCCGGCATCCGGGCCACCGCGCCGAAGTCGATCACGCCGAGCCGCCCGTCCGGCAGCAACCGGAAGTTACCTGGGTGCGGGTCGGCGTGCAGCAGCCCGGCCCGCATCGGCGCGGAGAGGTGCAGCTCGGCCATGAGCAGGCCGGCCCGGTCGCGCTGCTCCTCGGTGCCCTCCCGGATGATCTCCGACAGCGGGGTGCCGGTCACCCATTCGGTGATCAGCACCCGGGGCGAGGCGTCCAGCACCTCGGGGATGTAGATGTCCGGGTCGTCGGCGTACGCGGCCGCGAAGGCCCGCTGCGACTCGGCCTCCAGCTCGTAGTCCAGCTCCTCGGTGATCCGCTCACGCAGCTCGACCAGGAGCGGCTTGACGTCCAGCCCGGGCTGGATCGCCCGGAACATCCCACCCAGCCGGGAGAGCTGCTTCAGGTCGGCGAGGAGCGCGTCGCCGGCGCCCGGGTACTGGATCTTCACGGCCACGTCCCGGTGGCGTGGGCCGCCGTTCGGCCCGTACCCCGGATCCCGCCAGACCGCGCGGTGCACCTGGCCGATGCTGGCCGCGGCGGCCGGGGTGTCGTCGAACTCCACGAACCGGTCCCGCCAGTCCGGCCCGAGCTGCTCGACCAGCACCTTGTGCACGGTGGCGACGGGCAGCGGCGGGGCGGCCTCCTGGAGCTTGGTGAGGGCCTGCCGGTAGGGGGCCGCGATCTCCTCCGGTAGCGCCGCCTCGAACACCGACAGCGCCTGGCCGAACTTCATCGCACCGCCCTTGAGCTGGCCGAGCACGCTGAACAGCTGCTCGGCGGTGCGTTGCTGGATCTCGGCGGAGATGACGTCGGACGCGAGGCCGGTGACCCGCTTGCCCATGCCGAGGACGGTCCGACCGGCGAAGCCGAGCGGCAGAGCGGCGAGCTTGGCGGTCCGGGACACGGCGCGGCGCGGGATGTCGGTCACTTGGCCATTGTTACCGACTCGGAGGGCCCGCCGGTGGTCCGAAGCCGGAGCGGGTGGGGGCGGCCCGGGATCGGGCGACGCCCGGAGCACCGGCAGGAGGGGTGCGGCGGCCAGCGGCGGTGCCGGAACCGGCCGGCACCGATGATCTCCACCGCGCTGCCGAGGGTCTCCGGGACACCGCCGTCGAGGTGGGCCAGCGCCTCCCCGGCCGCGCACGCCACGGCCGCCAGCCGGATGCTGACGGCGCAGTCCGGGTCGGTGTCGTCGGATGCCAGCTGGGCGGCGAGCGCCGGCCAGTCCGGGTCGCGGTCGACCCGGTGCAGGTCCAGGCAGTTCAGGCAGGGGCCGACCGGCGGCCGGACCAGCGGACCGACCACCGGCACGCCGCCGCGCAGGTCCACCAGGAGGTGCGGCTGGCGGCGCTGGGCGTACCCGGTGGCGAGCAGACCGGCCGGCCGGTCCATGCCGAGCTGCACCACCAGGTCGACCCGGCCGCGACGGACCGCCCCGGTCCCGGTGCCCGGCGCGCAGCGGACCAGCGCGTCCCGGATCGCCGCGGCCAGCGGTCGGCCGACCTCGGCCGCGGTGAGGCCGGTCCCGATCAGGTCGGCCGGACGGACCGGGCCCGCCAGCGCCGCCGCCACGTGCCCCACGCCGGCCTGGGCCAGCGCCACGGCGATCGCCCCGCCGCCCCGGCCGGTGCCGGTGACCAGCACCCGGGCGGCCCGCCGCCGGCGGATGACCTGGGCCGGTGTGCCGGGCGGCGGGGCCACCGCGAGGGCCAGTGCGGCCGCCTCCCCGGCGAGCCGGGCGCGGACCGGCCCGGCCAGGTCGCGGGGGAGCAGGCTGTGCGCGGGTACGACGAGGCCGGCGGCCCGGAGCGTGTCGAGCAGGACGCGGGCCTCGTCCGGCGCCACCTGGACGGCGGCCGCGGCGGCGAGGACGGCCCGTTCGCTGCGGGTGCCGTCGAGCAGGTCGAGCAGCCGGGCGGCCCGGGGGTTGGCCACCTCCAGCAGTACCGCCCGGCCGGGCTCGATCCCCAGTTGGAGGGTGTGCCGGTCCCGCCAGAGGAGGGTGAGGCCGGGGAGCAGGACCGGGCGGGGCAGGGGAACGGGGTGTGGCATACCACGGATCGTTACCGTGTCCACGCTCTCCGTCGATCGTTGTCCACAGGTGCGCCGGGCTGTATCCAGGGTTGTCCACAGGACTGACCCGGGTTTTCCACAACCGGGCGGTAACTCTGTCGGTCAGCCGACAGTCAGCACCCCGGGACACGCCGCGGGGAGGGTGACCCGACGGCCACCCTCCCCGCGCGACCCGTACGGGTCAGACCTTGGCCTTGCCGAGAATGCGGTTCACTGTTGTGCCGCAGACCGGGCACTTGCCCTTGGCCATGTTCATGCCGGTCTTCGAGACCTCCACGTGCCCCTCGAAGTCCCGCTTCTCCTTGCACTTGACGCAGTAACCGTTGTAGGTCTGGGCCTGGTCGGCCACGGTAGCCCTCCTCGTCTCGTCCGCCGGGCACGCCGTCCCGGCGGTTTCCCTGCGGCGGGCCACGCGAGGCACCGGCGCCGGGGGGTTCGCGGTCACGCTCGTGACCGCTGGTTGGCGGACCCTACCCAGGTCTGGGCGAATCCATGTCAGCTGTGCGCCGACTCTGTGAGTTAGTCGACGTCTGGAAAGTCTGCACGCCGACTTAGGTCGGATAAGTGAGTTTGGCGGGGACACGCCGGGTGAATACGCTCAGATCCCCCTTCGGGCCGCCCCCGCGTAGCGGCCCGTCCGTAGATCACCTAACGTGTGCGGGGCCCGCAGGTGACGGCCGGAAGGGCCCGACGGGTCGCCCGCAAAGAAATTTTTCAGGACTCCTGACGACCAACCCCCATTTTCCGGGCGCGTGTCGTCGTGTTGACTCTTGCGGACCCCTGGTCACCACGCAGTAGCTTTCCCTCGTGACAGTCATTCGAGGCTGCGCGGACCGGTGATGGCCGGGACGCGGAAGCCCGTCGTCGAGGTACGGCGCAGCCAGCGCCGGCGACGCACGGTGTCCGCGTACCGGGACGGGGAACGGGTCGTCGTGCTCATCCCCGACCAGTTCTCCCGGGCCGAGGAGAGCGAGTGGGTCGACCGGATGCTCGCCCGGCTCGCCGCCCGCGAAGGCCGGCTGGCCCGCTCCGACGCCGAGCTGCTGACCCGGGCCAACCGGCTGATCAACCTCTACCTGTCCGAGTACGGTGCGGCCGCCGCCCCGGCCAGCGTCCGCTGGGTCACCAACCAGAACGGCCGGTGGGGCTCCTGCACCCCGGCCGACCGCACCATCCGGATCTCCCACCGGATCCAGGACATGCCCGACTGGGTGATCGACTACGTGCTCCTGCACGAGCTGGCGCACCTCATCGTGCCCAGCCACAACGCCTCGTTCTGGGCCCTGGTCGGCCGCTACCCCAAGAGCGAGCGGGCCCGCGGCTACCTGGAGGGCGTCGCCGCGGCGTCCGGCGTGCCCCTGACTGACTGACCCGCCTGCCGTTCCTCCGGGCGGCCGCAAGGCCCGGCGTTCGACATGGTGCTGCCGCACCGGTGGCCTACGGCGGCGAATCACCCGGCGCGCCATCGGGCGAGCGCTTACGGTCCCCGCAACCCGGCGTTGTCGTGGCGCGGCCGGGCGGCGTGGGGTCGGGCGGCGTGGGGTCGGGCGTCGTGCGGTCGGGCGGCGTGGGGTCGGGCGGCGTGGGGTCGGGCGGCGTGGGGTCGGGCGTCGTGGGGTCGGGCGTCGTGCGGTGTGCGGTCGGGCGGTGTGCGGTCGGGCGGTGTGCGGTCGGGCGGTGTGCGGTCGGGTGGTGCGGTGGGCCGGCGGGCACCGGCCTCGCGTCCGGCGTCGTCGTGGCGGCCGTGCGGCGCGCGACCAGGGGTGCGACGACCGGCGCGCGATCGGCCCGCGGTCGGCCGGTGCGCGATCAGGGGTGCGGCGGGTCGGCGGGCGCTGGCCCCGGCGAGGTCCGACGTGACTTCGCGGACCGCTACTGACCTGATGTCGTTAATGACTCGCGCGGTGATCCGTTTCCGCCATCAAGTCTGTAGCGGCGGCCAGGCGGGTTGGGGTGCGTGCGGGTTGGCTGGTGGCCAGGCGGGCAGCGCGGTCGGGCGGGTGGCGGTCAGGCGGGTTGGGGTGCGTGCGGGTTGGCTGGCGGTCAGGCGGGCAGCGCGGTCAGGCGGGCAGCGCGGTCGGGCGGGTGGCGGTCAGGCGGGCAGCGCGGTCGGGCGGGCTGGCTGGCGGTCAGGCGGTCAGGCGGGCAGCGCGGTCGGGCGGGCTGGCCGGCGGTCAGGCGGTCAGGCGGGCAGCGCGGTCCGAACGCGCCTCGGTGGAACGCCATGGAGGTCAACGGCGCGTTTTGACCGCCATAGCGTTCCACTCGGCTGGCTTAGGGGTGGCTCGGGGCGACTAACACGTGCGGCCGGGGCGTCGGAAGCCGCCATCCGTCGGCCGGCGCCCGGTGGTGTCCGGGGCCGGTTACGTCGGCCGGGGGCGGGTGCGCCGGGGTGGAGCAGGTGACGGGCTAGGGTCGACGGGTGGCCCGACGCGTGGTGGTGGCATTGCTCGCTCCGGTGGCCTGGACGCCGCCCGGCATCGACCCGGCCCGGTGGCGCACCGCGCTCGCCGAGGACGTCGTGGACCTGCTCGCCACGCTCAACGAGGTGGAGACCGCGGTCGCGGTGACGCCGGCGGACCGGTGGCTGGCCGACGCCGTGGTCTGGCCGGGCACCGCCGTGTACGAGGTGCCCGAGCCGACCGCCGACGCCGTCCTCGCTGCCCTGCCCGCCGCGCCACCCGCACCCGCGAACGCCGCGCCGGCTGAGGGTGCCCCGCCAACCGGGCCCATTGAGCCGACCGGGAGTGCCGCGTCGATCGGGGGCGCCCCAACCGGGCCCGCTGGGCCGACCGGGGGCGCCGCGTCGATCGGGGGCGCCCCAACCGGGCCTGCTGCGCCGACCGGGGGTGCCGCGTCGACCGGGGACGCCCCAACCGGGCGCGCTGGGCCGACCGGGGGTGCCGCGTCGGCCGGAGGTCCCGGGCTGGGCGGGTACGACCAGGCGGCCGTGGTGGTCGCGGACGCGCCCCACGTACCCGGGCTCGTTCTGGGCAAGCTGCTCCGGCCGCTCAGCAGCCGCCCGGTCGCGGTCGCTCCGGTCGAGGGGGACGGGCCGGGACTGCTCGGGGTGGCCGCCCGGCTGCCCGTGCCGGACTGGCTGCCGGCGCTGCACCTGGACACGGCGACGCCGGCCCAGGTGCGGGCGGCCGCCCCCGGGCCGGGGGACGTGGCGGTCACCGCGGGCTGGCGCCGGCTGCGCGGTCCGGGTGACCTGGGCAGCCTCGACCCGGCCGTCGAGGGCTGGGACGCCACCCGGGCGCTCCTCTCCGGCCGACCCGGCTGACGCGCGGGCCCGCACGAGTACTCGTGCGGGCCTCGCGGTGGGTCGGGTCAGGACTTGTCGTCGTCCTCGCCGGGGGTCTGCTCCTCCGGGGCGCCGGGGGCGGAGAAGTCGAAGGAGGCCAGCTCGTCGTCGAGATCGGCGCTGGTCGCCGCGAACGCCTCCGGGTTGGCGAAGTCGTCGTCGGAGGGGAGCAGGTCGGGGTGGCCCCAGACGGCGTCCCGGCCGGCGATCCCGCGCTGCTCGGTCAGCGCCGCCCAGAGCACCGTGGCCTCGCGCAGCCGGCGGGGCCGCAGCTCCAGCCCGACCAGGGCGGCGAAGGTCTGCTCGGCCGGTCCGCCGGCGGCCCGGCGGCGGCGGAACGCCTCGCCGAGGCGTACCACGTTGGGCAGGCGGTCACCGGCGGCGCTGTCGACGACGTGGCAGACCCAGCCCTCGACCAGCGCGAGCACGGTCTCCAGGCGGGCCAGCGAGGCCTTCTGCGCGGGAGTGTCCTCGGGCGTGAAGATGCCCTCCAGGGCGATCGCCTGCATCGACTCCGGGTCGGTCGGGTCGACCCGGCCCATCGCCTCCTCGATCGCCTCCCGGTTGACCCGGATGCCGGCGGCGTAGTTCTCCACCGCCGTCAGCACGTGCCCGCGCAGCCACGGCACGTGCTGGAACAGCCGCTGGTGGGCGGCCTCGCGCAGGGCCACGTAGAGGCGTACCTCGTCCTCCGGCAGCTCCAGGCCCTCGCCGTACGCCTTGATGTTGGCGGGGACGAGCGCGGCGGTGCCGGCCGGGCCG
The DNA here is from genome assembly GCF_000982955.1 of Micromonospora sp. HK10. Lineage (GTDB taxonomy): Bacteria > Actinomycetota > Actinomycetes > Mycobacteriales > Micromonosporaceae > Micromonospora. The sequence goes on from NZ_KQ058852.1 coordinate 107,427, forward strand.
AGCGGCAGGCCGATGTCGCCGGCGGAGAGCACCTCGGCGGCGAGCGAGCCGAGCGCCTGGCCGAGCTGGCCGCCGAAGAGCGCGCCGCCCAGCGTGGCGACCATCGACTGCATCGGGCCGAGCTGGGCGCGCGCCTCCGGTGGCACCAGGTCGCCCATCGCGCCGACCATCCGGCTGGCCACCGGGTCGCAGAGCTTGCGCCACACGTCGAGGGTCTTGTAGATCCACTCGTTGCGGTTCCAGGCGACCGACGTCCGGATGCCGGAGGGCCACGAGGTGGCCGGCTCCAGCCAGAGGTCGGCGATGCGCAGCGCCTCCTCCACCGCGTTGCGTTCGAACGGCGAGACCGCCGGGTCGCCGGCGGCGGCGAGCTGGCTGGCGGCCACCTGGCGGGCGAGGTCCCAGTTGACCGGTCCGCTGCCCGGCGCGGAGAGCAGGTGCTGCAACTGCGACATGAACTGCTGCATCGCCGCGGGGTCGTTGGGGTCTGGTGGTTGACCACCCGGGAGCGCGAAGCCGAACGGAATATCAGGCACGACGTCTACGGTACGCGCGCGGGACCGCAGGTCGTGCCCACCGCCGTTGCGCTGAGGGCGAAGCGCCGCGGTCACCGCGCCGGACATCACACCCGCTATCGGTACGCTCTGCCGCATGAGACGTCGCGGCCTGACCGTCCTGCTCGGTGCTCTGCTCACCGCCCTGCTCAGCGTCGGGGTGCTCAGCGTGCCGATCCCGTACGTGGTGCTCGGTCCCGGCCCGACGGTCAACACCCTCGGCAGTGCCGACGGCAAGGAGATCATCCAGGTCAGCGGTCGCTCGACGTCCACCTCCGCGGGCCAGCTGCGGCTCACCACGGTCGGCGTGCAGCCCACGGTCCGGCTCCGCTCGGCGCTGGCCGGCTGGTTCTCGGCCGACGAGGCGGTGGTGCCGCGCGAGCTGGTCTACCCGCCGGGCGAGTCGCAGGAGGAGGTCGAGAAGCGCAACGCCGAGGACTTCCAGAACTCGCAGACCAGCGCGGAGACGGCCGCCCTGCGGGAACTGGGCTTCCCGATCCGGGTGCTGGTGAAGGCGGTCACCCCGGGCGGGCCCTCGGCCGACGTGCTCAAACCCAACGACGTGATCACCTCGGTCGACGGTCAGCAGGTGACCAGCGCGGCCCGGCTCACCGAGCTGGTCCGGGCCAAGCCGGCCGGCACCGCGCTGACCATCGGCTACACCCGCGCCGACGCGCCGGCCACCGCCACGGTGACCACCCGGGAGCAGGACGGCCGGCCGCGCATCGGCATCGAGATCGACCAGCAGCAGCCGCACCCGTTCACCTTGAAGATCGACCTGGGGGACATCGGCGGGCCGAGCGCCGGGCTGATGTTCGCCCTGGGCATCATCGACAAGCTGGAGCCGGCCGACCTCACCGGCGGCAAGATCATCGCGGGTACCGGAACCATCGACGACGAGGGCCGGGTGGGCCCGATCGGCGGCATCGCGCAGAAGCTGGTCGGTGCCAAGGAGGCGGGGGCGAAGGTGTTCCTGGTGCCGGCCGACAACTGCGCCGAGGCGGTCCGCAACCCGCAGCCCGGCCTGCCGCTGCTCCGGGTGGCCTCGCTCGACGACGCGCTCAAGGCGCTGGAGACGCTGCGCGCCGGGGGGCAGCCGACCCGCTGCTGAGCCGGGCCGCAGCGGTCGCCGGACGATCGTGACGTGACCTTGACCCGAGGTGTTCAGGAACACCCCGTACTCTGGGTGCCTGGTCGGAGCCGATCACATCGAGCGTGCGGAGCCAACAGTGGTTATGCGGAGCAGCCCCCTGCCGAGGATGAGCCGGCGCGGACGCGTCACCATCGGGGTCCTGATCGGGGTGTTCGTGTTCTTCACCCTGCTCGGGTGGGGGGTCAACGCGTGGACCGACTGGCTCTGGTTCGACGAGGTCCGCTACACCCAGGTCTTCACCGGGGTGCTCGCCACCCGGCTGCTGCTGTTCCTGGTGATCGGCACCGGGATGGCCCTGGTCATCGCCGCGAACCTGTGGTTGGCGTACCGGCTGCGGCCGCGGCTGCGCCCGCACTCCCCGGAGCAGGCCACCCTGGAGCGGTACCGGATGCTGCTCACCCCGCGGCTCGGCACCTGGATCGCCGTGGTGTCGGTGCTCATCGGGCTCTTCGCCGGCCTCTCCGGGCAGAGCCGGTGGAGCCAGTGGCTGCTGTTCCGCAACGGCGGCAGCTTCGGCGTGAAGGATCCGGAGTTCGGCGTCGACGTCGGCTTCTACGTCTTCGACCTGCCCTTCTGGCGCTACCTGCTCGGGGTCGGGTTCACCGCGGTGGTGCTCGCCCTGCTCGGCGCGCTGGCCGTGCACTACATCTTCGGCGGGGTGCGGCTGCAGGGCGTCGGGGACCGGATGACCAACGCGGCCCGGGCCCACCTGAGCACCCTGGTCGCCGTCTTCGTCCTGCTCAAGGCCGTCGCGTACGTGCTGGACCGGCGGGCCATGCTGCTGGAGTACAACGAGGGCGCCAAGCTCTACGGCGCCGGCTACGCCGACGTGAACGCGCTGCTCCCGGCGAAGGAGATCCTGGCGTACATCTCGGTGGTGGTGGCCATCGCGATCATCGTGTTCTCCAACGCGGTGATGCGGAACCTGGTCTGGCCCGGCATCGCGCTCGCCCTGCTCGGCGTCTCCGCGGTCGCGATCGGCGGCATCTACCCGTGGGCGGTGCAGACCTTCGAGGTCAAGCCGAGCGCCCGGGACAAGGAGGCGCCGTACATCGAGCGCAGCATCAAGGCGACCCGGGCCGCGTTCGGGATCGGCGACACGAAGACCACCGGGTACGCGGCGAACAACCTCGTGCCACCGGCCAGCCTGGCCACCGACACCTCGGTGGTGCAGAACGTCCGGCTGCTCGACCCGCAGCTGGTCTCCGAGACGTACACCCAGCTCCAGCAGGTCCGCGGCTTCTACGACTTCGGCTCGAAGCTGGACATCGACCGGTACACGGTGGCCGAGAAGACCTCTGACTACGTGGTCGGGGTCCGGGAGATCAACTACGGCGAGCTGCCGAACAACAACTGGATCAACCGGCACACCGTCTACACCCACGGCTACGGCCTGGTGGGCGCGCCGGCCAACCAGGTGGTCTGCGGCGGCCAGCCCTATTTCGTCTCCGGCTTCCTCGGCGACAAGGCGCAGGAGTCGTGCTCCTCGCAGACCGAGCAGATCCCGGCCCAGCAGCCGCGGATCTACTACGGCGAGCGGATGGAGGACGACGACTACGCGATCGTCGGGCAGACCGGCGACCGCAGCGTCGAGTTCGACCGGCCCACCTCCACCGGCGGCGAGCAGTACTACACGTACACCGGTGCGGGCGGCGTGAAGATCGGCTCGTTCCCCCGCCGGCTGCTCTACGCGATCAAGGAGCAGGAGTCGAACTTCCTCCTCTCCGAGGCGGTGAACGACAACTCGAAGCTGCTCTACGTGCGCAACCCGCGCGACCGGGTGGAGAAGGTGGCGCCGTTCCTCACGCTGGACGGCGACCCGTACCCGGCGGTGGTGAACGGCCGGGTGCTGTGGATCATCGACGGCTACACCACGGCGGCGACCTACCCGTACGCCGAGCGGGTCAACCTGCAGGCCGAGACGGCCGACGAGCTGACCGGGCGGGGCACGTTCCAGCTCGCCCGGGAGAACGTCAACTACATCCGCAACTCGGTGAAGGCGACCGTCGACGCGTACGACGGCACGGTGAAGCTGTACGCGTTCGACGACGTCGACCCGGTGCTCAAGGCGTGGAACAAGGCCTTCGGCGGTGACCTGGTGCTGCCCAAGGGCGACATCCCGCCGGAGCTGGCCGAGCACTTCCGCTACCCGGTCGACCTGTTCAAGGTGCAGCGCAACCTGCTCACCAAGTTCCACGTGACCAACCCCGGCGACTTCTACTCGGGTCAGGACTTCTGGCAGGTGCCGAACGTGCCGGACGCGCCGGACAGCGGGCAGAAGCAGCCGCCGTACTACCTGTTCACCCAGTTCCCGGGGCAGGCGGAACCGCGCTTCCAGCTCACCGCGGCGGTCACCCCGAACCGGCGGCAGAACCTCGCCGCCCTGATCTCCGGGTCGTACGTCGACGGCCAGCCCCGGCTGGAGGTGCTGGAGCTGCCGGACCAGACCCGGATCTCCGGGCCGACGCAGGTGCACCAGCAGATGACCAACAACGGCGACATCCGGCAGCAGCTGAACCTGCTCTCCTCCAACCAGGCGCAGGTGCAGTACGGCAACCTGCTCTCGCTGCCCTTCGCCGACGGCATGCTCTACGTCGAGCCGGTCTACGTGAAGAGCAGCAACCAGGACGCGTACCCGCTGTTGCAGAAGGTGCTGCTCTCCTACGGTGACGGCGGCTCGTACGTGGTGCTCGCGAACAACCTCAGCGACGGCATCAAGCAGCTCGTCGAGCAGGGCAAGCGCGCGCCCAGCGGCACTCCGCCGCCGAGCTCCGGCGAGCCGAAACCGCCCACGGGTGGGGCCACCACCCCGCCGGTGCTCACCGGCGAGCTGGCCCAGGCCGCCGACCGGGTGCAGAGCGCGATCGCCGAGGTCAAGGCCGCCCAGGCGTCCGGCGACTTCGAGCGGTACGGGCGGGCGTTGAAGACGCTGGACGAGGCGATGAGCGCCTTCCAGCAGGCCCAGGCGGCGGCGAACCCGTCGTCGGGCCCGTCGCCCAGCGGCAGCCCGTCGGCCGCCCCGCCGACCTCGCCCAGCCCATCGGCGACGCCGAACGGCTGACCCGCCCCTGGCGTCGCCGAACGGCTGACCCGACCCGGCGGCGCCGAACGGCTGACGCCGAAGCTGACCACGCGAGCCCGTGGTCCGGAACCCGGAGCGGTTCCCGGACCACGGGCTCGTGTCGGCTAACGGACCGGTCGGCCGCAACCGGGTGACCCGCTCGGCCGTCAACAGGGCAGATGGACCGAGCGGGCGGAGAACCTGGCGATGAGGGACGCGAACAGCTTCGACGACTTCTACCGCAGCACGTCGGCGCGGACACTCCGGTACGGCTACGCGGTGGCCGACGACCTGGGCGAGGCGCAGGACCTCGTCCAGGAGGCGTACGCGCGGGCGTGGCGGCAGTGGGGGAAGCTCGCCGCGCACCCGGCCCCGGAGGCGTGGTTGCGGCTGGTGATCAGCCGGTTGGCCACCGACCGCTGGCGGCGGCTGCGGGGGTGGCGGCTGGCCGCCTCGCGCAGCGGGCCGCCGGCCGACGTCGGCCCACCCGGCGAGGAGACCGTGCTGCTGGTGGGGGCGCTGCGGCAGTTGCCGGCCCGGCAGCGGCAGGCGCTCGCCCTGCACTACCTGTTCGACATGCCGGTGGCGGAGATCGCCCGGGAGGCGGGCGTGCCCACCGGCACCGTGAAGTCCTGGTTGTCCCGGGGGCGGACCCGGCTGGCCGAGTTGCTGCCCGGCGTGGTCAGCGAGGAGCTGGAGGTGAACGATGTCGCGTGAACTGAGCGGTCTCTACCGGGCGCTGGCCGCCGACGCGGACGACCGGGCGCTGCCGGCACCGGATCGGCTGCGCGGCCGGGCCGACCGGCGGGCGCACCGGCGCGCCGCGCTCGGCGCGTTGACCGTTGCCGTGCTGGTCGGCGGCACCGCCGCCGGCACCCGGCTGGTGCTCACCGCCGGTCCGGACGCCCCGCCTGGCCCGCCGGTGGCCAGCCCCGACGAGGGCAGCCCGTCGCCCACCCCGCCGTCGGTCCCGCCGACGCCGGGCCGCAGCAGCCCGCCGCCGCCCGCGCGTACCCCGGACACACCGCCGAGGACGAGCACCGGACCGGCGGGCAGCAGCCCGACGAGTATCCCGGACCGGGCCTTCTTCGCCCTGGCCGCCGCCAACGACGCCGGCACCGGCAGCACCTTCGGCCCGGGGCCGGTGCTCCCGGCGCTCTGCGGCGCCACGCCGGGGGAGGCGGGCATCGTCACCCGCCGGGTCCGCACCCTGGCGTTCAAGCTGGCCACCACCCCGCAGGGGTACGTCCCGGACGGCAGCTACAAGCACAGCATCACCGTCTACCGGCCGGGGCGGGCCGACGACGCGCTGGCCGAGCTGCGCCGGGCGGTGCGGGACTGCCCGACCCGGCCGGGGACGGGGGACACCGCGGGGCTGACGTCGACCCAGCGGCTGTTGCCCGACGGCGGCTACGGCGACGAGTCGGTGCTGTTCGAGGTGCGCCGGCCCGCCACCGACTACGAGGGTGCCCCCGAGGTGCGGGAGGTGGTCCGGTTGGTCCGGGCGGTACGGGTCGGGAACGTGGTCACGGTGCTGTGGGAGCTGGGCTGGGAGGGCACGTCGAGCCCACGGTCCCAGGTCGATCAGGACAGTCGCCGGGCGGTCGACGCGATCCGGAACTGGCTGGACTGAGGCCGTTTTGCGCCCCCTGGGGTCGGTGCGCTACGGTGGACGAACCGACGCGGGGTGGAGCAGCTCGGTAGCTCGCTGGGCTCATAACCCAGAGGTCGCAGGTTCAAATCCTGTCCCCGCTACTCGTTCACGAAGGGCCCCGGAGTTCGCTCCGGGGCCCTTCGCCCTGTGGGACCGGTCGCGGACCGGATCCGGATACCCGGCTGATCTCCCCGGCGGGGATGCGATAGGCTGTGTGAGCCGACGCGGGGTGGAGCAGCTCGGTAGCTCGCTGGGCTCATAACCCAGAGGTCGCAGGTTCAAATCCTGTCCCCGCTACTCGTCAGGAAAGGCCCCGGAGATTTCTCCGGGGCCTTTCGTCGTTCCCGGGTACGTCCCGGGGTCCCCACGGACTGCCCGCCGCTGGGGGTCTTGTCGGCAAAAATCTGAGAGAGTACTTTCGAGATATGTCTCTCGGAATTCCGGACGACGGCGGGAACCCGTACGGCGATCTCGAACTCACCGATCCCACCGCGATGCGGGCCCTCTCCCACCCGGTCCGGCTGGCCATCCTGTCCCGGCTCCAGCGGTACGGCGCCGCGACCGCAACCGAACTGTCCGAGCATGTGGGGGCGTCCCCGTCGGTCACCAGCTGGCACCTGCGCCACCTGGCCCGGTTCGGCCTGGTCCGGGACAGCGCTGGCGGCGGTGACGCGCGGAAGCGGTACTGGGAGGCGAGCGCGGGCGGCTTCCGCTTCCGGTTTCCCGACGACGAGGAGGGCCAGGCCGCGAGTCGCGTCCTGCACCGGAGCATCTTCGAGCAGTCCGACGACCTGCCCCGGCGCTGGTTGGTGGAGGACGAGCCCCGCCTCGAGGCGGAGTGGCGACGCGAGGCCGGCCTGTCCAACACCACCGTCCAGCTGACCGAGGGCGAGCTGGCCGCCGTCAACGCCGCGATCGAGCAGGTCCTCGCCCCGTACGTCACCCGGAAGGCGGCGGACCAGCCGGCGGGTGCCCGTCACGTGCGCTTCCTGCGGTACGTCCTGCCCGAGGCGGAGAGCCGGTGACGGCGACGGCCGCGGAACAGGCGGGCTTGTTCCGCCAGCCGCCGTTCCGGTCCTTCTTCGCCGCGCACACGATCTCGCAGTTCGGGGACCGGATCTCCGAGCTGGCCTTCCCGTTGTTGGCGGTACTGGTGCTCGACGCCAGCCCGGGCCAGGTGTCGGTGCTGACCGCGCTGGTGTGGCTGCCGAACCTCACCGGGCTCTTCCTCGGCGCCTGGATCGACCGGCGGACAGACAAGAAACGCCTGCTGGTGGCGGCCGACCTGATCCGGGCCGCGCTGCTGGTGACGGTGCCGGTCGCCTTCGCGTTCGACGCCGGCACGATGGCCCAGCTCTACGCCGTCGCGCTGCTGACCGGCGCCGCCTCGGTGCTGTTCAACACGACCTACCCAGCCTTCTTCGTGCTGCTCGTGGAACGGCCGCGTTACCTGGCGGCCAGCGGCGCGCTGAGCGCCAGCAGATCGGCCTCCACCATCGCCGGTCCGGCCCTCGGCGGAGTGCTGGTCCAGGCGTTGACCGCGCCGGTCGCGATCCTGGTGGACGCGGTGTCGTTCCTGGTCTCCGCGCTGGGCATCGGCCGGATCCGGCCGGCTCTCCCGGCGCCGGACGGTCGGCCGGACGGCGGGCCGGCCGGGACGCTCTGGCGGCAGGCCCGGAACGGGCTGCGGTTCACCCTCGGAGACCCCGTTCTCCGCGCCGGGCTGGGTTGCGCCACGACGGTCAACTACTTCACCTTCCTGGCCGCCGCCCTGCTCGTCCTCTTCGCCAGCCGTACGCTCGGCCTGCCCTCGGGGCTGCTCGGGCTGGCGCTGGGCGTCGGCGCGGTGGGTGGCCTGCTGGGCGCGGTCATCGCCCCCCGGCTGGCCGGGCGGATCGGAGTCGGCCGCAGCATCGTGATCGGTGGCGTCGTGTTCCCGGCGTCGCTCCTCTTCGCCGCGGTCGCGGACGGTCCGCTCTGGGCGCGGGCGGGGCTGCTCGGCACGGCCGAGTTCTTCTCCGGGGTCGGGGTGATGCTGTTCGACGTCAACCTCAACGCGCTCAACGCCGCCGTGATCCCCGACGGCCTGCGCAGCCGGGTGGCCGGCGCGTACTCCACGATCAACTATGGGATCCGGCCGCTCGGCGCGCTCAGCGGTGGGGCGTTCGGCACCTGGCTCGGTCTGCGCCCCACGCTCTGGATCGCGGCACTCGGCGGCGCCCTGTGCGTGCTCTGGTTGCTGCCCTCGCCGATTCCGGGGGTGCGTTCCCTGGACGACATCGCCGTGCCGGAGCATCCTCCGGGCGCGCTGGCCGAGGCGGGCGACGGCGCGGGCCGGTGAGTGTTCGCTTCCGCCCTGCCCCGGTTGCGCTTCTCGGCGAGGATGGGGACATGTCTGCTTGGAACAAGTGGTGGGGCCGCCTCGGCGCGGTCCTCGGTGCGGTCGTGCTCTCCGTGTTCGTGCCGGTCGCGGCCTGGGCGTCCACGGGTACCGGCGAAGTGGTGGTGGAGGCCGCCCGGCGGCGCCGGGGCGGTGGCGGCCTGGGGCTGCTCTGCTGCCTGGTGGTGCTCGCGGTGATCGTGTTCCTGGTGTATCGCCTGGTGCGGAGCCGGCGGAGCGGGCCGCCGCGCTGACCCCGGCCGGGGCGGGCCGGTGGGCCCGTCCCGGCCCCGGTCGGTCCGGCGGCTCCGCGCTCGGCGAGCGCGGTGCGCCGGCCCAGCGCGATCCGGCGGTCAAGCGGCCAGCGCGGTCGGGCGAACCCGGGCGGTCAGGCGGTCAAGGCGGTCAGGCGGCCAGGGCGGCGCCCGCCTGGGCCATGAAGCGCGTGGTCGCCGCCCGGGCCCCGGAGCGTTTCGCGCGGATGCTCTCGGCGGCGGCGATGAGCAGGGCACGGACCTGGGCGTGTCCCTTGGGTGGGGGAGCGGGGGCCGGGCCCATCAGGCTGCCGAGGTCGTTGCCGAGGGTGATGACCCGTTTCGCGGCCCGGTCGGTGACGCCCTGAGCGACGTACCCGCGCACCTGCACGCTGGCGTTCAATCCGCGTTCGATGCCGAGGATCCGCCCCGCCGCCACGTTGGTGGTCAGGAAGTTGATCACGTCGGCCACCGTTGCGGCGTGCCGGGTGCCGCGGAAGGCGGCCCAGTACATCGACGCGCGGGGCCAGTGGGCGGCCGGGCTGCCCGGGACGGGCGCCATGCCCAACTCGTCGTCGGTCAGCCGTTGCAGCTCTGGGAACTGGTGCGACCAGGCGAACGACGCCGCGGTGTGCCCGGTGACCACCAGTTGGCGGTCCAGCTCGCCGGTGTCCGCCAACTCGATCAACGCGGCGCTCGGGGTGGCCCGGTCGTAGCGGGCCACCTCCCAGAACTCGAACCAGTCGAGCAGCTCGGCGGAGCCGAAGCCGAGCTGCCGCCCCTGATACAGCTCGTGGCCCTGGCCACGGAGCCAGAGCCAGAGCGCCCGGTAGTCACCCGACGGGTCCATGGTCCCGGCCACCCGGTTGTCGGCGGCGCGGGTGACCTGAGCCGCCCAGCCGGCGTACTCCTTCCAGCTCAGGCCGAGACGCGGCTCCGGCACCCCGAGCCGGTGCAGCAGCGACCGGTTGTAGACCAGCGCGGCGTTGGTCTGCGCGGCCGGCACCGCCATGGTCCGGCCGTCCACCTGGCCGTACCGGGCCAGGTTCTCCGGCAGGCCGCGCAGGTCGAGCCGGTTGTCGGCGACGTAGTCGCTGAGGTCGAGGATGATCTCCCGGTTGGTGTACTCGGTCAGCACGGTGTCGTCGATCTGGAACAGGTCCGGTGGGTTACCGCCGGTGCCCTGGACGGCCAGCCGGTCGTAGTAGCCGGCCAGGCCCTGCCAGGTGATCCGGAACCGGACCCGGGGGTTCTGCTGCGAGTAGAGGCGCAGCGCCTGCTCGGTGGCCTCGGCCCGCCGGGCCCCGCCCCACCAGAACACCGAGAGCTCGACCGGCCCGTCGTCGGCGCGGCTCGCCGCCTCCGGCTGGCAGCCGGCCAGTCCGCCGCCGAGCAGCGGCAGGCCGGCGACGGCACCGAGGAGCCGCCGCCGGTCGAGGCCGGGGCGGGGCGCGGAACGGGGTACGCGCACGGGATGCTCCTGGGGCGCGGGCGGCGGCTGCGGACGGACCATTTACACAGGAGCCGGGGGAGGGTGTCAACGCCGGCGGTGGGAGGGCCTGGTGGCCGGGCCGGGAGCCGGTGCGGCCCATGGTGTACTAGGCGCCGTGGAACTTCTGCACTCCGGCAAGGTACGGGACGTGTACGCCGACGGCGACGAGCTGATCCTGGTGGCCACCGACCGCATCTCCATCTACGACGTGCCGCTGCCGACCCCGATCCCGGACAAGGGCCGCCTGCTCACCGCCCTGTCGCTGTGGTGGTTCGAGCAGCTTGCCGACCTGGTGCCGAACCACGTGATCTCCGCCACCGACGTGCCCGAGGAGTTCGCCGGCCGGGCCATCCGCTGCCGGCGGCTGGACATGGTCCCGATCGAGTGCGTGGCCCGGGGCTACCTGACCGGCGGCGGCTTCGCGGAGTACCAGCGCACCGGTTCGGTCTCCGGCGTGCCGCTGCCCCGTGGTCTGGTGGAGGCGTCGATCCTGCCGAAGCCGATCTTCACCCCGTCGACCAAGGCGATGGGTGGCGAGCACGACGAGCCGATCAGCTACGACCAGGTGGTCGACAAGGTGGGCGCGGAGACCGCGGAGCGGCTCCGGCAGATCACCCTCGACGTCTACCGGCGCGGCGCGGAGATCGCCGCCGACCGGGGCATCCTGATCGCCGACACCAAGATCGAGCTGGGCTGGGCGCCGGACGGCACGCTGATCCTCGCCGACGAGGTGCTCACCTCCGACTCGTCCCGGTTCTGGCCGGCGGAGTCGTACCAGCCGGGCCGCGCCCAGTTCTCCTACGACAAGCAGTACGTGCGCGACTGGGCCACCGGGAGCGGCTGGGACAAGCAGCCGCCCGCCCCCGAGGTGCCGGCCGAGGTGGTCGAGGCGACCCGGGCCCGCTACGTCGAGGTGTACGAGAAGCTCACCGGCAACCGCTGGGACTGAGCGCCCGCCCTGCTGGACCCGGCGGCCGTCACCGTCGAGGATGGTCCCGTCACCCTTCGTGGAGCACGGGACGGTCGGATGAACGGCGACATGTGGATCAAAGCGCTCAAGGCGGCCCGGGCGGGCGCGGGCGTCTCACAGGAGGCCCTCGCGGAGCTGATCAGGTGGAGCCCGTCCACCATCGCGGCGATCGAGACCGGACGGCGCCGCCCCACCCCGCAGTTCGCCGAGGCCGCCGACGCGGCGTTGGGCACCGGTGGGCTGCTGGCCGAGCTGCAGGCGGTCGCGGCCCGGCAGGAGTCACCGGCCTGGTTCGCGCCGTGGCGGGGCATCGAGGCCGAGGCGGTCGCCCTCCGGACGTCCGAACCGGCGCTGGTTCCCGGCCTGCTCCAGACCGAGGCGTACGCGCACGCGGTGCTCCGCGCGCAGGGCACGCACACCCCGGAGCAGGTGACCCAGCTCGTCGCCGGGCGGCTGGCCCGGCAGGAGCTGCTGACCGGCCCGGCCCCGAAGCGGTTCACCGCGGTCGTCGACGAGACCGCGCTGCGCCGGGTGGTCGGGGACCGCGACGTCCAGCGGGCCCAGCTGGAGCGGCTGGTCGAGCTGGCCGCCCTGCCGCACGTCCGGCTCCTGGTGGTGCCCGCGGGCGTCGGCGCGCATCCCGGGTTGGCCGGCGGCTTCGTGCTGGCCACCCTCGCCGACGGGGACGAGGTGGCCTACGTGGACGGTGTCTTCGGCCAGATCGTCGACCGGCCGGACGCCGTGGATACCATCAGGACGATGTGGGACGCCCTGCTGAGCGAGGCGCTGCCGGCGCGGGTGTCCGTCGAGCTGATCGGGAAGCTGGTGAGCGAGCTGTGAACACCGCCCCCACCCCGCGCTGGCGCGTGTCGAGCCGGTCCGGCAACGGCGGCAACACCTGCGTCGAGGTGGCCGACAACCTGCCCGACCGGGTGCTGGTGCGGGACTCCACGGACCGCGACGGCGGCACCCTGGCCTTCGCCCCGGCCACCTGGCGGGCCTTCGTCGCCGGGGTCAAGGCCGCCGGCTGAGCCGGGTTGCCACCCGGCGTTCCGTCGCCGCCATGGCAGGAGTTGCGCATCGCCGAGACGATCCAGCGCGGCCCGGTGGCGGACGACGACGGGACCGGACCGCGGCGGTAGGACACGCGGCGCGGCCGGCCCCGGGCACGGCGACGCGGTGTGGCGGCACCTGCCGCCACACCGCGCCCGCCGTGGCGGATCAGCTCAGGCTGAACCGCTGGTTGGCCTGGCCGTTGCAGTCATAGATCTGGACCTGCTGGCCGTTGTTGGTGCCCCAGACGTCCAGGCACCGCCCGGACTGGACACCGGTGATGGTGCCGTTGGAGTTGACGTTCCACTGCTGGTTGGACTGGCCGTTGCAGCTGTAGATCTGCACGGCCGAGCCGTTGCCGGAGCCGGCGGCGTCCAGGCACATGCTCCCGTAGACGGTCAGCTGCTTGCTGGACGTGTACGTCCACTGCTGGTTGGTCAGCCCGTGGCAGTCGTAGAGCTGCACCCGGGTGCCGTTGCTCTGCGACGAGTTGGGCACGTCGATGCAGCGGCCGGACTGGGCGCCGACGATCCGCTTCGCGCCGCCCGGGTTGCTGGTGGGCGAGGACGTCGGCGAGGACGTCGGCGAGGAGGTGACGCCACCGGTCGGGCTGGTGGTCGGGCTGGTGGTGGGGCCGGCGCTGTTGAGGACGTTGAGGACGGAGTTGTAGGCGGCCT
>NZ_KQ058853.1 GCF_000982955.1 Micromonospora sp. HK10
CCGGCGTGGCCCGGGTGGGCCGACGTGGCCCGGGTGGGCCGACGTGGCCCAGGTGGGGCCGGGTCGGTAGGTGGTGGCGCGCCGCCCCGAATTCGCGCGACATCCCCACGACGGCCTGGCAGGCTCACCGATCATGGACGGACGCTGGGACGGCCTGCGGGCCGAGGTACGCGCCACGATCGGCGAACTGGTCGGCTCGGGCCGCGAGACCGGCGTGCAGGTCGCCGCCTACCTGCACGGCGCGCCGCTGATCGAGGAGCAGGCCGGCCTGGCCGACGCCGGCACGGGCCGACCGCTGACCGCCGACACCCCGATCCACGCCGTCTCCACCGGCAAGGCGCTCACCGCCACCGTGGTGCACGTGCTGGCCGAGCGCGGCCGGCTCGACTACGACCTGCGCGTCGCCGAGCTGTGGCCGGAGTTCGCCCGGCACGGCAAGGACCGGATCACCCTGCGGCACGCCCTCACCCACACCGCCGGGCTGCCGGCCCTGCCGGCCGACATCACCCCGGCGGACTTCACCGACTGGGACCGGATGTGCGGACTGCTCGCCGACGCCACGCCCCGCTGGGCGCCCGGCGAGCGGGTCGCGTACCACGCCTGGACGTGGGGCTGGCTGGTCGGCGAGGTGGTCCGGCGGGTCACCGGCAAACCGGTCTCGCAGGTGTTGGCCGAGGAGGTCGCCGGGCCGCTCGGGCTCGTCGACGAGCTGTTCCTGGGCGTACCCGAGGCGCAGCTGCCCCGGCTGGCCCGGCTCGAGGACGCCGGCCTGGCGGCCCTGATGACGTACGCCGGCGAGAACCTGCCGAACTTCGACGCCGTCGCCCCGCCCGCGGTGCGTCCGGACGCCACCATCGGCAGCCGGCCGGACGTGCTGCGCGCCGACGTGCCGGCGGTCGGCACGATGACCGCGCGCGGGATCGCCCGGATGTACGCGGCGCTGCTCGGCCCGGTCGACGGGGTGCGACTGATCTCCCCGGGCCGCCTCGCCGAGGTGTCCGCGGTCGCGGCACGCGGCACCGACTGGGTCTTCGGCGCCGAGGTGACCTTCGGTCTCGGCTACGCGGTCGACGCCGACGGCTCGTTCGGCACCGCGGGCAGCGGCGGCAGCCTCGCCTTCGCGTACCCGGAACTGGGGTTGACCGTGGCGGCGCTGCGCAACCGGCTCGGTGCGGGCGACGGCGATCCGATGGAGGGCCTGCGGCGGCTGGTCCGCGACGCGGTGGCCGCCGCGCACGCCTGAGCCTGCCCGGACCCGGCGGCCCGACCCGGGCGGCCGGCGGGGTCCCTGCGTCGCCGCCGCCTGTCGGCGTCGAAACCGGCGACCGCCGTTCGTATCGAGGGTGGCGGGCCGGTAGCGGGCCGGCCCCCGACCCCACGAGGAGCGGCATGCGCAGGATCGTCGTCACCAACAACGTCAGCCTGGACGGGGTGATGCAGGCGCCCGGACGGCCCGACGAGGACACCCGGGACGGCTTCGCCCGCGGCGGCTGGGCCCTGCCCTACCAGGACCCGGTGCTGGGCCGGAAGATGGGCGAGGGCATGGCCTCGACCGGCGCGCTGCTGCTCGGTCGGCGCACCTACCTGGACTTCGCCGGCTACTGGCCCCGGCAGACCGGCAACCCGTTCACCCCGGTCCTCGACGCGCTGCCCAAGTACGTCGCCTCGACCACCCTCACCGACCCGCTGCCCTGGGTGAACTCGCACCTGCTCGGCGGCGACGTCATCGCGGCGGTGGCCGAGCTGAAGGCCGGCGCCGGCCCGGACATCTCGGTGCTGGGCAGCGGGGAACTCGTCCGGTCGCTGCGCCGGCACGGGCTCGTCGACGCGTACGTGCTGCTGGTCCACCCGCTGGTGCTGGGCAGCGGCCGGCGCCTCTTCGCCGACGGCGACGCGCCCGACGAGCTGCGGCTGGTGGACAGCCTCACCACCACGACCGGGGTGGTCGTGGCCACCTACGAGCCGGCCTGACCCTCGGCCCGCGGGCCGCCCTCCGGCCCGGGGGCGGCGGACGGGCCGCGGCGCAGCCGGGCGCGCAGCCGGCCGGCGGCGTCGCCGAGCACCGCGCCGGTCATCGGCAGCAGCGGGCTGGACCGCATCACCGCCAGTTCCTCGGCCGGCGAGGTGGCCCCGTCGAGGAAGCGCAGCACCCGCTCGGCCGGGTTGCGCGCGAACAGCCGGTCGAAGAACGCCACCCCATCCACGTGCCCCCGGTCCAGCGCGCGCAGCGCCACCGCGTCCATCCACCGGTGCCGGGCCGGGTACGCGGGCGCCGGCACCGGCGGCCGGCCGGCGGCCACCGCCCGGGCCACCTGGTCGGCCTGCCGCAGCATCGCGGAGAAGGTGAACCCGGTGGACGGTCGGGTGGCCCCGCCGGCGGTGCCGAGGCGGACCACCCGGGGCGAGGGGCGGCCGACGAACGGCCCGTCGGTCATCGGGATCACCCCGTTCTCGACCTCCCGCACGCGCAGCCCGGCCAGGTCCAGGCCGAGCAGCCCGGCGTAGCCGCGCAGCGCCCGGTCGTACCCGGCGTCGCTGAGCGGGGCGGCGGAGAACTCGGTGTACTCGACCAGCGCGTAGCGGTCGTCGACCGGCAGCACGTAACCGAAGGAGACCCCACGGTCGGGCTGCGGGGTGCGGAAGTCCATCAGCACCGCCCGGTCCGGGTCGAAGGTGGGCCGGTCGGCGGCCAGCCACCAGCCGCGGAAGTGCTGCAACCAACTGGTCCGCCCGGGCCGCGCCGGCGGCCGGGGCCGCGAGTCGAGCACCCAGCCGGCCCGCAGCAGCGCCCGGCCGGCCGGGTCGTGCACGGTCACCCGGTCGCCGTCGTCGCGCAGCCGCCCGGCGGGCACCTCGATCCGCACCGCGCCCAGTCGCCGTTCCGCCGCCGCCGCCCGGTCGTAGACCGGGGCGGACCGGAGCATCGCGTACCGCAGCGGGTCCAACGACAGCACGCGGCGGGCGGCCGGCGTGACCACCTCCACCCGCGACCAGCTGGCGCTCAACAGCGGGTCGAGGTCGGAGCCCGGGACGCCCCAGAACGCCCAGGTGCGGTCCTGGCCGCGCTTGCGCACCGGATCGACCACGGCGACCCGCAGGCCGGCCAGCTCGTGCCGGCCGAGGGCGGCCAACACCAGGGAGGCGGCACCGCCGCCGCCCACCAGCGCGAGGTCGACGTCGAGCGGAGACGAGGGCATCCGCCCACGCTGCCACACCCCGCCGCGCCCCGGCCCACCGGACCTGCCGTCGCGGCCCCGGCGCGGCGCGTAGATTCGCAGGAGATCATCGAGAACGGGGGCGGCATGGCGCGGGAACCGCTGCGGGTGGGGCTGCTGGGGTACGGCATCGCCGGGCGGGTGTTCCACGCCCCGCTGATCGCCGCGACCCCCGGGCTGCGGCTGGCCGCCGTGGTCACCCGCGACCCGCAACGCCGCGCGCAGGCCGGCGCCGAACACCCCGACGCCCACCTGCTCGACGCCCCCGAGCAGCTCTGGTCGGCCGCGGCCGACCTGGACCTGGTCGTGGTGGCCACGCCGAACCACCAGCACGTGCCGATGGCCCGGGCCGCGCTCGCCGCCGGACTGCCGGTCGTCGTGGACAAGCCACTCGCGCCGACCTCGGCGGAGGCACACGCGCTGATCGCGGCGGCCGCCGCCGCGGGCGTGCCACTGACCGCGTTCCAGAACCGGCGCTGGGACGGCGACTACCGGACCGTGCGTCGCCTGGTCGAGGCGGGCGAGCTGGGCCGGGTGACCCGGTTCGAGTCGCGGTTCGAGCGGTGGCGGCCGGCGATCAAGCCGGGCTGGCGGGAGAGCGCCGCACCGGGCGGGGCCGGCGGGGCGCTGTTCGACCTCGGCGCGCACCTGATCGACCAGGCGGTGCAGCTGTTCGGCCCGGTCGCGCGGGTCTACGCGGAGGTGGACCGGCGCCGGCCCGGCGCCGAGGTGGACGACGACGCGTTCGTCGCGCTCACCCACACCAACGGCGTGCGGTCCCAGCTCTGGATGGGCGCGGTGACCGCGCAGCTCGGGCCCCGGTTCCGGGTGCTCGGTGACCGCGCCGCCTACACCAGCTACGGCCTCGACCCGCAGGAGGCGGCGCTGCGCGACGGCGGCCGGCCCGGCGCCCCCGGCTGGGGCGAGGTCACCCCCGACCGGTACGGGCAGCTCGGCGTCGACGGCGACCTCCGGGCGGTCCCCACCGAGGCGGGCCGCTACCAGGACTTCTACGCCCAGGTCGAGGCGGCGCTGCGGGACGGCACGCCGATGCCGGTGGACCCGGCCGACGCGGCGCACGTGGTGGCCCTGATCGAACTGGCGCATCAGGCCGCCGCGCAGGGCGCGACCCTGCCGGTGCCGGCCTGACCGGCCCCGCTCAGCGGGCGGTCGCGGCCGGTTCCGGGGCGTCCGGGGCCGGATCGGCGTACGCGGCGGCGACGGTGGCCCGGTCGAACACCCGCCAGGTCGCCACGATCACCGCGACCGCCACCACGAACCCCACCCAGTACGGCGCGGTGATCCCGAACCGGCCGGCGACCACCCCGCCGAGCAGCGCGCCGACGCAGTTGCCGCCGGCGGCCAGGAACAGGGTCGTGCTGCCCACCCGGCCCAGCAGGGCGGGCGGGGTGAGCCGCTGGCGCAGCGAGTTCGCCACGATGTTCCACAGCGAGGAGTGCACCCCGAACGCGAACAGCGCCACCCCGACCACCACGGCGCTGCGCGACGCGGCCAGGGCAAGGTGCAGGCCGGCCTCGATGAGCAGCCCGACCCGGACCGTCCAGGTGGCGGTGATCGCGGCGACCAGCCGGTCCCCGGCGGCCGCGCCGAGCAGCCCGCCGACGGCCAGGCAGGTGAAGAGCGCGCCGTAGCCCACCGAGCCGAGACCCAGCCGGTCGGTGGCGAGCAGCACCAGCACCGCGAGGGCGGCGGTGAGGGTGACGTTGAGCAGTCCGATCAGCAGGGTCATGGTGCGCAGCAGCCGGTGTCCCAGCAGCCAGCGGAACCCGTCCGCCACCTCCGCGCGCACCGAACGTCGCCCACCCCGGTCAGGTCCGGTCCGGAACGACCCGGCGACCAGCCCGACCAGCACGGCGCTCAGCGCGTACGTGCCGGCGTTGACCGCGAACGGGATGGCCGCGGCCAGCACGAACAGCAGGCCGCCGAGCGGGCCGGCGACCATGTTCTGCATGACCTGGGTGCCGCCGCCCAACCAGCCGTTGGCCCGTTCCAGCCGGGACCGGGGCACCACCACGGGCACGACCGCCTGGGCGGCGGTGCGGAACACCACCTCGCCGGTGTTGACCACGAACAGCACCGCGTAGAGCAGGACGATCCCGGCCCGGTCGACGACCATCGCGGCGGCCAGCACGGCCAGCACGGCCACCCGTACCCAGTCGATGACCACCATCAGCCGGCGCCGGTCGACCCGGTCCACCAGCACCCCGCCGGGCAGCGCGAAGAGCAGCCAGGGCAGCCAGCCCACGGCGGCGCCGGCCGCCACCACGAGCGGATCGTCGGTCCGCGACGCCACGTACAGCGGCGCGGCCACCGTCGCCATCCCGCTGCCCAGCGCCGACATGGTGCTGGCCGCCCAGAGCCGGGCGAAGCGCCCGTCGAGCCGGTCCCCCGCGGTCCCCGTCGTCACGGCGAGCGAACCTACCAGCCACGGCGGGCCGGACCGAGCGAGTTTCCCGCCCGGGGTACGCCGGGTCAGCCGCCGGCCGGGGCATGGGAAGATCACCCATGCCCGTCACCAACCCCTGGCTCGCCGGTCCCGCCCCCACCGCCCGCCTCGGCCGTGCCCGGCTGGCGGAGCGCATCCTCAACCTGCTCTCCTCGCAGAACATGTGCGTGCTGGCCACCGCCGGCCCTGACGGCCCGCTGGCCACCCCGGTGCGCTACTTCCACCTCGACTTCACCCTGATGTTCACCGCGGTCGCCGACTCGCCGAAGATGCGCAACCTCGCCGCCGACCCGCGCGTCTCGATCGGGATCTTCGCGCCGCTGGTCGGCCAGGCCAGCAGCCGCGGCGCCCAGGTCTTCGGCCGGGCCCGGGTGCTGCACCCCGGCGACCCGGACTTCGCGCACCACTGGCCGGCGTACCGCTGGCAGTCCGACCACGTGGAGCGGTCCCGGTCGCTGGCCGAGCCGCCCGCCGGGCCGCTGGTGGTGGTGCCGGCCGAGCGGATCGTCTACACCGAGCACTGGCTGCGCCGCGAGGGCTACGCACCCCGCCAGTTCTGGCGGGCGTGACCGTCGCCCCCGGGGGCACACTGCCGGCATGCGGATGCCGTTCCCCGAGCCCGGACCGTCGGCCGACGTGCCGGCCCTCTTCCTCACCTACCTGGACTACTACCGGGACACGGTGGCCGACCGGGTGGCCAGACTGACCGACGCGCAGGCGCGCGGCAGCCGGCTACCGTCCGGCTGGACCCCGGTCGAGTTGGTCAACCACCTGACCTTCATGGAGCGGCGCTGGTTCGTCTGGGGCTTCCTCGGCGAACCGGTGCCGGACCCGTGGGGCGACCACGCCGACGACCGCTGGCACGTCGACCCGGCCGAGCGCGTCGACGACGTGCTGGCCGCCCTGCGCCGGGGCGGGCAGCGGACCCGGGAGATCGTCACGGGCCATCCGCTGGACTCCCCCGCCGCGCTGGGCGGCCGGTTCACCGACCCGGCCCGCCGCCCCACCCTGGCCGCGATCCTGTTCCACGTGCTCCAGGAGTACGCCCGGCACGCCGGCCACCTCGACGTCGCCCGCGAGCTGATCGACGGCCGGACCGGCGAGTGAGCCCGGCCCGCCCGCTGGTCGCCCCTGGACGGTGACCTGGGCGCGAGCCCGCCGGCAGGCCCGACCCGGGCTGTGCCACGTGCCGCACACCCGCTAGTGCGTCCTAGGAGGCTAGCTTTGAGATGCCGCGGACGGGGCGGCGGGCGTTGAGATGACGCGAGCGGGCCGGGAGAGCCGCCCCGTCGCGGCATCCCGGCCCCCGCTACCGCGGCGTCCCGGCCCTCGCTACCGCGGAATCAGCGGGCCGCCGTGCGGTGCAGCAGTGGGACGAGGACGGCCGCGGCCACCAGGTGCATGGCGACCAGGGTGACCCTGGCCGCGGTGCCCACTCCCCCGCCCAGCGGGCCGAGCAGCGACACCAGCAGGACGATCAGGGCCACCACCGTCCATACCGGACGGGCTCGGGTGGTGAACCGTTCAAGCAGGGCCAGCAGGCCCCAGGCGGCCAGCCCGGCCAGCAACGTGGAGACCGCGACCGCGACCGGCGTCACCCGCTGCTCCGCGCCGCCGGTGCGGGCCACCAGGTCCACTCCGGCGAGGGGAACGGCGACCACCCAGACGGCCAGGGTGGCGGCGGTGGCGGCGAGCACCGCCCGCAGCCGGCCGGGCCAGCGCGCCGGCCGGGCGGTGGTGGCGGGCAGATCCGATCCGGTGGTGACGGTGTTCATCGGCGGTACCTCCTGGCGGTCCGGACCCGGTTGCGGGTCGGCGGGTGACGTCCAGAGCGACGCTAGGGGTCCGCGCCGGCTCCTCGGATCGGGCTGCGGACCGGATCCCCGCTCCGTCGCCCGGACCAGGCCGCGCCCGGATCTCCGTCTGGAGACCGATGAGAGCGGGCCGGGTGGCCGCCTAGCATCCGGACTGTGAGCTGCCCGTCCCGATCCCGGATCCTGCTGCTGATCGACGGCGGCATCGCCACCGCGATCTTCGCCGTCATGCTGATCGTGGCGCTCCTGCCCCACGCTGGCCCCGCCACCACGGCGGGGACCGCCGCCGTGGTCGCCCTCGCCGCGGTGCAGGCCAGTTGCCTGCTCTGGATCCGCCGGCACCCGGGGTACGGCCTGGCGGTGGCCGCGCTCGCCGGGGTGGGGCTGGAGGCGCTCTGCCCGGAGCTGGGCTGGCTCGGCATGGTCGCCGCGCCGCTGGCGTACGTCGCGCGGCTGCGCCCGCCCCGGGTTTCGCTGGCCGCTCTCGGCGTGCTGCTCCTTCCCCTCCCGTGGAAGCTGGTCACCGGCGGCTGGCGGGACCTGCTGTTCGCGGTCAGCGCGCTGGGCCTCGCCTGGACGATCGGCGAGCTGCAGCGCGAGCAGGCGAACCGGCGGTGCGACCGGGAACGCCAGGTGATCACCTGGGAGCGGGAGCGGATCTCCCGGGAACTGCACGACGTGGTGGCCCACCACGTCGCGGTGATCGCCGTGCAGGCCGCCGCCGCCGAGGACATCTTCGACCAGCGCCCGGAGCAGGCCCGGGCCGCGCTCGGCTCGATCAACGCGGCCGCCCGGTCGGCGCTCACCGAGCTGCGCTCGATGCTGTCCGCGCTGGCCGTCGAGGCCGGCTCGGCGCAGGACGGGCCGCAGCCCGCCCTGGCGCAGCTCGACGCGCTTGCCGACGCCGTCCGGGCGGTCGGGCTCCAGGTGACGATGAGCCGGGACCCCCTCGCCGGCGACCTGCCCGGCGGGGTGCAGCTGTCGGCGTACCGGATCGTGCAGGAGTCGTTGACCAACGCGCTGCGGCACAGCCACGCCACCCGGGCCGAGGTCGACGTCCGCTACGACGGCGGCGTGCTGCACCTGGATGTGGTCAACGACGGGTCGCCGCGGCCCCGCCGGCCGAACGCCGGTACCGGTCGGGGAATCGTCGGCATGCAGGAACGGGCCCGGCTGCTGGGCGGCACGTTGGACGCCGGTCCACTGCCCGCCGGCGGCTTCCGCGTCCAGGCCCGGCTTCCGGTGGGAGTGGCACGGTGACGATCCGGGTGGTGATCGCCGACGACCAGGACCTGATCCGCGCCGGCCTGGCGATGATCATCGAGGCCCGGCCGGACCTGACCGTCGTCGGGGAGGCCGCCGACGGGGTGGCGGCGGTCGCGGTGGTGCACCGGACCCGGCCGGACGTGGTGCTGATGGACGTCCGGATGCCCCGGCAGGACGGCATCGCCGCCACCCGGGAGCTGGTGGCCGCCGGCAACCCCGCCCGGGTGGTCATGCTCACCACCTTCGACCTCGACGAGCACGTGCACGCGGCGCTGCGCGCCGGTGCCAGCGCCTTCCTGCTCAAGGACACCCGCCCGGCGGACCTGGCCGAGGCGGTCCGGGTGGTGGCGCGCGGGGAGGCGCTGCTGGCGCCCACCGTGACGCGGCGGCTGCTCGACCGGTTCGCCGACCAGCTGCCCGGTTCGGGGGCGGCCAGCGGGAAACTGGCCGCGCTCACCGCGCGCGAGGTGGAGGTCCTGACGCTCACCGCGCGGGCCCTGTCGAACGCCGAGATCGCGGAGCGGCTGTACCTGAGCACCGCCACCGTGAAGACCCACGTCTCGGCCATCCTCACCAAGCTCGGCCTGCGCGACCGGATCCAGGCGGTGGTCTTCGCGTACGACGCAGGTCTGGTCCGCCCCGAGCCGCCGGCCACCTGAATCGCGTCGCCACCGAGCCGGCTCGGTACGAGCCGAGCCGGCCCGGCCGACACCGCCACGGGTGGCGCCGGCGACCGGTCCGGACCCGGGACCGGTGTCCGGGCCCGGCCGACCGGGTCAGGGCACCATCCAGCTCAGCACCGGCGAGCCCTGCAACGCCACCAGTACGCACATGATCAGCAGCAGCACCAGACTCCAGCCGAAGACCTTCCGGAAGATCTCCCCCTCCCGGCCGGCCATGCCGACCGCGCCGGCGGCGATCGCCAGGTTCTGCGGGCTGATCATCTTGCCGAGCACCCCGCCGGAGGAGTTGGCCGCCGCCAGCAGCAGCGGGTCCAGCCCGGCCCGGGCCGCGGTCTGCACCTGCAACGCCCCGAAGAGCGCGTTGGAGGAGGTGTCCGAGCCGGTCACCGCCACACCGATCCAGCCGAGGATCGCGGAGAGGAACACGAACGCCCCGCCGGCCGCGGCCAGGAACGCGCCGAGGGTGTTCGTCTGCCCGGACTGGTTCATCACGTACGCCAGCGCCAGCACCGCCATCACCGTGACGATCGCGTAGCGCAGCTCGGCGTAGGTGCGCCCGTACGCCCGCAGGGCCCGGCCGGCGGAGACCCGCAGCACCAGGGCGGTGAGGACGCCGGCGAGGATCATCAGCGTGCCGGCCGCGGGCAGCCAGTTCAGCGCGAAGGTGGTCGAGGAGAGCGGCTTGCCGTTGCCGGCCAGGATGTCCAGGCCCGGCCAGCCGAACTTGACCGTCCACGGCTCCCCGGCCAGGGCATCCTTGACCGGGCCCAGGTTGGCGACCGAGAAGATCGCGATGATGATCAGGTAGGGGGCGTACGCGCGGGCCACCTCGGCCGGGGTGTCGGCGAGGCGGGGGCTGGCGGCCGGGACCTGGTCGGCCGGGCGCGGCGCGGATCCGTCGCCGGCCCGGTGCCGGCCACCGGACGGGTCCACGTCGACCCGCGGCGCACCCGGTGGGGTCTCGCCACCGGTGCCGTCCAGGGCCGGCGCCGCGGTGCTGGTGGCCGTACCCCGGGACGGGCCGGCGGCGGCGCGGACGGTGCCCGGACCGGCCGGCCCGGCCTCGGCGGGCTCCCGGGCCGCCGGCACCACGGCCGCCTCGCGTCCCAGGTCGGCCGGGGTCTGCGGGCGCCAGACCCGGACCAGCAGCACCACCGCGGCGGCCGACACCAGCGCCGCCACGATGTCGGTCAGCGGCACCGACAGGTAGTTGGCGGCGACGAACTGCGCGAGGCCGAACGACACGCCGGCGACCAGCGCGGCCGGCCAGGTCTGCCGGATGCCGCGCCGCCCGTCGACCAACGCGACCAGCATCAGCGGCACGACCACGGCGAGTACCGGGGTCTGCCGGCCGACCATCGCGCCGAGGGTGTCCACGGTGAGCCGCGGGTCCGGGTTGGCACCGCCGCTGACGCTGGCCAGGGTGACGATCGGGGTGGCGAGTGCGCCGAACGCCACCGGCGCGGTGTTGGCCAGCAGCGACACCGAGGCCGCGTGGACCGGGCGGAACCCGAGCGCCATCAGCATCACCACGGTGATCGCCACCGGGGTGCCGAAACCGGCGAGGGCCTCGAGCAGCGCGCCGAAGCAGAACGCGATGATGATGGCCTGGATCCGCATGTCCGGGCTGACCCGCTCGAAGGAGCGGCGCAGCACGTCGAAGTGTCCGCTCTCGACGGTCAGGTTGTAGACCCAGATCGCGTTGATGACGATCCAGAGGATCGGGAAGAAGCCGAACGCGGCGCCCTCGGTGGCCGACAGCAGCGCCTGCCCGGCCGGCATGGCGTACCCGACGACCGCGACGGCCAGCGCGACGGCGAGGGAGATCAGCCCGGCCAGCCAGGCCCGCACCTTGAGCACGCCGAGCAGGACGAAGAGGGTGAGCAGGGGCAGGACCGCGAAGATGGCCGAGAGCGCTACGGAGTCACCGACCGGGTCGGTGACGACGGTGAACTGGTCGAACATGGGTCACCTCGACGCTTCTGGGACGGGTGGTGAGGTGTGCGGACGGCCCCTTCCTGGTTAGGAAGGGACTCTTCCTTCGAGCAACTCCTCGAGGTCCCGGCCGCGGATCGACGCGTCGAGGACCTGTGCGGTGTGTGCCAGGGCGAGTTCGCCGCCGGCGCGGGCCACCGAGGCGGCGACCTGCATCAGGCAACCGGGGTTGGCCGTGACGAGCAGCCGCGCCCCGGTGGCCAGCACGGTGCGGGCCTTGCGGTCGCCGAGTTCGGCGGCCGGCCCGGGGTTGAGCACGTTCCACACGCCCGCCGAGCCGCAGCACAACTCCGGGTCGGCGATCTCCCGCAGCTCCAACCCCGGGATGCCGCGCAGCAGCCGGCGCGGCTGTTCCCGGACGCCCTGGGCGTGCGCCAGATGGCAGGCGTCGTGGTACGCGACGGTCACCGGCAGCGGGTGCCGGGTGGCGACCGGGCCCAGCTCGTCGAGGAGCTCGGACAGGTCGCGGACCTTGGCGGCGAAGTCGGCGGCGAGCGCGGCGTAGCGCGGGTCGTCCCGGAGCAGTTCGCCGTACTCCTTGAGGGTGGAGCCGCAGCCGGCCGCGTTGACCACGAAGAAGTCCAGCCCGGCGGTGGCGAACGTGTCGAGCAGCCGGCGGGCGAACCGGCGGGCCTCCTCCTCGCGTCCGTTGTGCAGGCTCAGCGCCCCGCAGCAGCCCTGCCGCCCCGACCCGAGCAGCACGTCGCAGCCCTCGGCGGCGAGCACCCGGGCGGTGGCGGCGTTGACCTCGGGGAAGAACGCGTCCTGCACGCAGCCGGTGAGCATGCCGACCACCGCCCGCCGGGGGCCGGCGGCGGGCAGCCGGGCGGGCAGCCGGGGGCGCCGGCGCAGCGGCGGGGTGAGCCGGTCCAGCGCCGCCAGGGTGGGCGCGAGCCGCTCCAGCAGCCCGGTGCGCGCCAGCAGCCGGCGCAGCCCGCTGGCCCGGTACGCGCGCAGCGGCCCGCGCAGCAGCCGCAGCCGCCTCGGGTACGGGAAGAGCGCGAAGACGGCCGCGCGCAGCGCCCGTTCCCGCGGGCCGCGGCGGTGCCGGCGGTGCACCTGCTGCCGGGTGGCGGCGATCAGCCGGTCGTAGCGCACCCCGGACGGGCAGGCGGTGACGCAGGACATGCAGCCGAGGCAGCGGTCGACGTGGGTGGCCATCGAGTGGGTCAGCGGCTCGCCCTCCAGGCCGACCTTCATCAGGTGGATCCGCCCCCGGGGGGAGTCCATCTCCTCGCCCCACAGCACGTACGTGGGGCAGGTGGGCAGGCAGAAGCCGCAGTGCACGCAGTCGGCGATCAGCTCCGCGGCGGGCGGGTGGTGGGCGTCGAAGGCGGGTTCGCGGGCGGCTGCGGCGAGCGCGTCGACCGGGCGGCGGCCGGCGGCGGGCGCGGTGGCCGGGTCGCGTCCGGGCTGGTGCGGGATGCCCATCAGATGCCTCCCACGAACCGGCCGGGCGCCAGCCGGGCGTCCGGGTCGAAGCGCTGCTTGATCCGGCGCATCAGCGCCAGGCCGTCGACCGGCCCCCACAGGTCGACCCGCGCCCGCACGGCCGGCGGCGCGGTGACCACGACGGTGTGCCCGGCTACCGCGGCGGTGGCCGCCCGCACCGTGTCCACCAGGGCGGCGACCCGCTCCGGGTCGGCGGTGCCGGGCAGGCCCGCGTAGAGGACGCCGACGCCGGCCGAGCCGCGCAGCGCGAGGGGCAGCCCGTGCCGCTCGGCCGCCGCTCGGGCCTCGGCGAGCAACCGGGGTACGCCGGAGAGCGCGGCGGTCAGCTTCAGCCCGGTGCCGCCGGCCTGCCACGGCAGGCTCCCCCACCCGCCGGGCGGTCGGTCGGTGCTCGTGGCGCCGGCGCCGAGCAGCCGCCGGGCGGCCGTGGCCCGGGCGGCCACCCCGGCCCGGGTGCCCTCGATCAGCACGGTGACCGTGGCCGGGCCGGCGGGCGGGGCGTCCACCTCCAGCCCGGCCGGCACGAGTTGGCCGGCCCGTACGGCGGCGGCGAGCCGGCCGGCCGCGCCGGGGTCGTCGACCGTCCGGGACACGTACGCGGCGGCCGCCGGCAGCGGGTGCAGCCGGAAGGCGCACTCCGTGATCAGCCCCAGCGTCCCGTACGCTCCGGCGACGAGCTTGCCGAGGTCGTAGCCGGCGACGTTCTTGACCACCTTGCCGCCGGCCCGGGCGACCACCCCGTCGGCGCGTACCAGGGTGACCCCGATGAGCAGGTCGCGGGGGGTGCCGTAGAGCAGGCGGCGGGGGCCCGCGGTGTTGGTGGCGACGGCCCCGCCGACGGTGCCGCCGGCGACCGGCGGGTCGACGGCGAGCTGCTGCCCGGCGCGGGCCAGGGTGGTGGCCAGCAGGTCCAGTGCGGTGCCGGCGCGGACCACGGTGATCAGGTCGCCGGCGGCGTGCTCGACCACCCCGGCCAACGCCGTGGTGTCGAGGATCAGGTCGAGGCGGCGGGGCGGGTTGCCCCAGTCCTGCTTGGTGCCGCCGCCGCGCACGGTGACCGCCAGGTCCAGGTCCGCGGCGGCGCGCAGCACGGCGGCGGCCTGGGCGGTGTCGCGCGGGGCGGCCAGGTAGCGGGCCGGCACCCCGGCGATCGTGTCGGCCTCGCCGGCGCGCCGGACCACCCCCGCCTCGTCCGGCCCGGCCTCGACGGTGACCGGCACGGAGGCGACCGGCCCGGCCTCGACGGTGACCGGCGCGGAGGCGACCGGCCCGGCCTCGACGGTGACCGGCACGGAGGCGGCGGCGGCCGGCCCGTCAGCGGAGGCGGCGGCCGGCCCGGGCACCCGGACCGGCCGGGGCGGGCCCTCGGCTGCCTCCCGGACCGCCGCCCGAAGCCGGTCGAGGATCCGGTCGGCGGGCATCAGAACACCTCCGCGAGGCCGGCCGCCTGCGCCGGGTGCACCCCGCTGCGCCGGCCCGGGACCTCCCCGCAGAGCCGGGGCGTCGGGAAGACCTTGCCCGGGTTGGCCAGCCCGTCCGGGTCGAACGCGCAGCGCAGCAGGTGCATGGTGGCCAGGTCGTCGTCGGTGAACATGCGCGGCAGGTACTTCGCCTTGTCCACCCCGACGCCGTGCTCGCCGGTGATCGAGCCGCCGTGGGTGACGCAGAGGTCGAGGATCGCGCCGGAGACCTCCTCGGCGCGTTCGGCCTGGCCGTCGACGGCGGCGTCGAAGAGGACCAGCGGGTGCAGGTTGCCGTCGCCGGCGTGGAAGACGTTGGCCACCCGGATGCCGTGTTCGGCGGAGAGCGCGTCGATGCGGCGCAGCACCTCCGGCAGGGCGGTCCGCGGGATCACCCCGTCCTGGACGATGTAGTCGGGGCTGATCCGCCCGACGGCGGCGAACGCGGACTTGCGTCCCCGCCAGAACAGCGCCCGCTCGGCGTCGTCGGCGGCGATCC
Organism: Micromonospora sp. HK10; assembly: GCF_000982955.1. Classification (GTDB taxonomy): domain Bacteria; phylum Actinomycetota; class Actinomycetes; order Mycobacteriales; family Micromonosporaceae; genus Micromonospora. Next base: position 14,852 of record NZ_KQ058853.1, read on the forward strand.
GGATCTCGAACGCCCCGTTCTCCCGGCAGAGCGCCTGCACCTGGGCGAACTGGGCGTCGACCTCCGGCGCCGGGCCGTCCAACTCGACGATGAGCACCGCCCCGGCGCCGGCCGGGTAGCCACAGTGCACGGCCGCCTCGGCGGCCGAGATGGCGAGCGCGTCCATCATCTCCACCGCCGCGGGCACCACGCCGGCCGCGATGACCGCCGAGGTGGCCGCGCCGGCCTGGTCGGTGGAGCCGAACGCGGCCAGCAGGGTCCGCACCGACTCGGGCAGCCGGGTCAGCCGGACGGTGACCTCGGTGGCGATGCCCAGGGTGCCCTCCGAGCCGACGAACGCGCCGAGCAGGTCGTAGCCGGGGCTGTCCGGGGCGCGGCCGCCGAGCCGGACCCGTTCGCCGTCGGGGGTGACCACCTCCAGGCCGGTGACGTGGTGGGTGGTGAAGCCGTACTTCAGGCAGTGCGCGCCGCCGGAGTTCTCCGCCACGTTGCCGCCGATCGAGCAGATCTGCTGGCTGGACGGGTCGGGCGCGTAGTAGTAGCCGTGCGGGGCGGCGGCCCGGCTGACCGCCAGGTTGATCACGCCGGGCTGCACCACGGCCCGCTCGTCGTCGGGGGCGACCTCGACGATGTCGCGCATCGTGGAGGTCACCACGAGCGCCCCGTGGGCGTGCGGCAGCGCCCCGCCGGAGAGCCCGGTCCCGGCGCCGCGGGCGACGAACGGCGTGCCGGCGGCCACGCAGGCGCGGACCACGGCGGCGCACTGCGCGGCGTCGGCGGGGAGCGCGACCAGCCCCGGCACCACCCGGTACCGGGCCAGCCCGTCGCACTCGTAGGTGCGCAGCTGCTGCCGGTCGCTGATCACCCGGTCGGCGCCGATGGCGGCGCGCAGGGTGGCGGCGAGAGCGTCGAGGTCCGTCGGGGTCGTGCTCATCGCCCACCTCCGCGTCGCGGTCGGTCGTCGGTCAGGGCATCCGTTCGTACGCCGGCACGGTGAGGAAGTCGACGAAGTCGTCGGCGACGGCGACGGCCATGAACAGGTCTCGGGCCTCGGCGTAGTCGCCGGGATCGCCGGGGAGCGCGGCGATCTCCTCGTCGGCGATCCGTTCGACCAGGTCGCGGGTGACCCGCTCGCCGGTGTCGTCGAGGGTGACGTCGTTGTGCAGCCACTGCCAGACCTGGCTGCGGGAGATCTCGGCGGTGGCGGCGTCCTCCATCAGGTTGAAGATGGCCACCGCGCCGGTGCCGCGCAGCCAGGCGGCCAGGTACTGCACGCCGACGCTGACCGCGTTGCGCAGCCCGGCCTCGGTGTGCCCGCCCGGGGTGGCGCGCACGTCCCGCAGCTCGGCGGCGGTGACCCGGACCTCGTCGCGGGTGCGGTGCAGCTGGTTCGGCCGGTCGCCGAGCACCCGGTCGAAGACCTCCCGACAGACCGGGACCAGGTCGGGGTGGGCCACCCAGGAGCCGTCGAAGCCGTCGCCGGCCTCGCGGGACTTGTCCTCCCGCACCTTTGCCAGGGCGGTCTCGTTGACCTGCGGGTCCCGCCGGCTCGGGATGAACGCGGCCATCCCACCGATGGCGTGCGCGCCCCGCCGATGGCAGGTGCGCACCAGCACCTCGGTGTACGCCCGCATGAACGGCACGGTCATGGTGACCGCGTTGCGGTCGGGCAGCAGGAAGTCCGCCCCCCGGGTACGGAACTTCTTGATCACGCTGAACATGTAGTCCCACCGGCCGGCGTTCAGCCCGGCGGAGTGCTCGCGCAGCTCGTGCAGGATCTCGTCCATCTCGAACGCGGCCGGGAAGGTCTCGATGAGCACGGTGGCCCGGATCGTGCCGCGCGGGATGCCGAGCTGGTCCTGGGCGAGCAGGAACACGTCGTTCCACAGTCGCGCCTCGAGGTGGCTTTCCAGTTTGGGCAGGTAGAAGTACGGGCCGGCGCCCCGGTCGAGCTGCCGGCGGGCACAGTGGAAGAAGTAGAGACCGAAGTCGACCAGGCTGCCGGAGCTGCGTTCGCCGTCGACGAGCAGGTGCTTCTCGTCGAGGTGCCAGCCGCGCGGCCGGACCACGATGGTGGCCAGGTCGCCGTCGTGCAGGGCGTACCGCTTGCCCTCCGGCGAGGTGAACTCCAGCTTGCCGTCGATCGCGTCGCGCAGGTTGAGCTGGCCGGAGACGACGTTGTCCCAGCGCGGGGTGTTGGCGTCCTCCAGGTCGGCGAGCCAGACCCGGGCGCCCGAGTTGAGCGCGTTGATGGTCATCTTCGCGTCGGTCGGCCCGGTGATCTCCACCCGCCGGTCGACGAGCCCGGGTGCCGGGTCGGCGACCCGCCAGTCCGACTCGCGGATCGCCCGGGTCTCGGGCAGGAAGTCCAGGTTGGCCCCCGCGGCCAGTTCGGCGTCCCGGTGCCGGCGCCGCCGCAGCAGCTCCCGCCGGCGCGAATCGAACGCCCGGTGCAACGCGGCGAGGAAGGCCAGCGCCTCGGGGGTGAGGATCTCGTCGTACCGGGGGTGGGCGGCCCCGGTGACCTCGACTCCGGTGGGATTGGTCATCGGCTCGCTCCTCACCGTGATATGTGTGGCGATCTATCCGGTGGTGTTCCTGCCGACTGTAGTTCTCCCTGCTCACCGCCGCGAGTTGAGCGGAAGGTCAGCCGCCGGGAGTGGTCGCCCCGGTGCGGCGAGCGGTCCGTGCCGGACGACGAACGGCCGGATCCGGCACGGCCGGCGCGCGAAGGGGCGAACCGGACGTACCCGCCGGCCCGGCGCGGGGCGGGCGATTGCCGGCCGCCCGCCCGTCCGGGTTGCGGCGACCTGGCCGGGCATGTCGGCAGCGGCGGGCCCGCACCGGGAACACGGGACGGCAACGAAGATTTCTCAATTACGCCGAGTGACCGCCGCAACCCTCCTAGTGTTGGCCACACCGGTGCTAGTCACGGAGTTGGCCACCCGAACGGCGTCCCACGCAGTCAGCGGACGAAAAGTGAGGGAAGACGCGGATGAAGGCACAGACAGTTCTCGCTTCGGCGGCGGTCGGCGTGGGCCTCGGCGCCCTGTTGCTTCCGGCCGCCGCGCTCGCGGACACCACCGTCTCGCCGGCCACCACGCCGGTCGGCGGGACCGTCGTACTCACCACGACCTGCAACCCGAACGCGGGCGACGCGCTCTTCCGCGTCACCGGACCGGACCGGGACCAGAACGTCCGGTCCACCACGGCCGCCGCGGGCGGCGGCCTGAGCGCCGAACTCTTCACCGCCGGGTTCACCCTCGGCACCTACACGGTCACCGCCACCTGCGGTGACGGCAGCAACGGCGGCACGGCCACCTTCGCGGTCACCCCGATCGGCGGGGCCCAGGCCGGCGCCGGCGGCGCGGACGGCGACGGGGACACCACGGTGCTCGCCGCCGGCGGCGCGCTCGCCGCCGCGGCCCTCGCCGGCGGGACGTACGTGCTGGTCCGCCGCCGGCGCCGCGCCACCAGCCCGGCCTGACGGGGCCGGCACGACCATCCCTGGGCGGGTGCCCGCGCCGGTGCGGACCGGTGCGGGCACACCGCGCCCTGTTCGGACGGAGGTGGGAAGCTGTCGTCGCCGCACCGCCCCGCGAGCCGGCCCGGCGCCCGCACGGTCGCCGTCGTCGCCGCCGTCACCCTGGCCGGGGCGACCGGGGCCGGCCTGGTCGCCGCCGGCCTCGGCACCACCGGGACCCGGCCGCCGCAGCCGGGGGCGTCGGTCGCCCCCACCGCGGAACGCTCCGGCACGCCCGGTCCGGTGCTGCCGCGCTCCGAGCCGGTCCGCGTCAGCATCCCCCGCATCGACGTGGACGCGGAAATCGTCCCGGTGGCCACCGACGACGACGGCGCCCTGCAGGTGCCACCGCTGGACCACCCGGAGCTCGCCGGCTGGTACCGCCGTGGCCCCACGCCGGGCGAGGCGGGCAACGCCGTCCTGGTCGGGCACGTCGACTCGCAGAACGGGCCGGCGGTCTTCTTCGAGCTGGGCCGGCTACGCCCCGGCGACACGGTGCGGGTCGGCCGGGCCGACGGGCGGGTCGCCACGTTCACCGTGGACGGTGTCGGGGCGTACCCGAAGGAACGCTTCCCCACCGAGCGGGTGTACGGCGGCGGCGCGGAGGCCCGGCTGCGCCTGATCACCTGCGGTGGCCGCTTCGACCCGCACACCGGCAACTACCCGGACAACATCGTGGTCTTCGCCACCGCCACCGGCTGAGGCGGCCGGCCTCGGTCGCGCCGGGCCGGCCCGAGTCGCGTCGGGACGGCCCCGGTCGCATCGGGCCGGCACCGGTCGCATCGGGACAGCCCTGGTCGCGTCGCGCCGGCCCCGGTCGCGTCGCGGCCGGTCTCCCCGGGTCAGGAGTCCAGGTCGGACAGCTCCCGGCCGAGCAGCTCGGCGAGCCGGGCCGCGCGGGCGGGGGCGTCGCTGGCGGTGATGCCCCGGCTGGGCTGCTCCACGGTCATCAGCAGGTACAGGTAGAGCCGGTACAGGCCCAGCCGGCGGCGCACCCCGGCGTCCCACGGGAACGGCGCGGCCGCCCGGTAGGCCCGCACCAGCGGGTCGTCCGGCTCGTCCTCGACCCGCCGGTAGAGCAGCGGCGAGATGAGGTCCATCAGCGGGTCGCCCCAGAGGTAGCGCTCGCCGTCGACCAGGCCAGTGAACCGGAGCCGGCCGTCCGGCCCGGCGGTGGCGAGGATGTTGCCGGCCCAGCCGTCGAAATGCAGCAGCGCCGGGCGGCGCACCGCGTCCAGGACATCGGCGTGCCGGCGCACCAGCTCCGCGATCCGCTCCGCCGGCAACGGCAGCGGCACCCGCCAGTCGGCCGCGTCGGCGAGCAGGTCCCCCACCATGGCGGTGTACGCGTCCCGCCAGGTGTCGCCGCTGGCCCGGTCGCCCTCGTAGCCGTAGCGCTCGCCGGTCACCCGGTGCAGCGCGGCGAGCGCCCCGCCCAGCTCGGCGCGGACCCCGTCGGTGTCGGCCCCCTCCTGACTCAGGTCCCACAGAGTGCGTCCCGGCAGCAGGCCGGTGAGCAGCCAGTCGCCCAGCTCCGGGTCGCGGCCGTGGTGCAGCAGCGGCGGAACCGGCACGGCGGGCACCCGCGCCGCGACCAGGCGCAGGTAGCGGGCCTCGGCACCGATCATGTCGAGCTCGTAGCGCAGCAGCGGCACGTGCGGGAACGGGCCGACCTTGAGCACGACCTGCCGGCCGTCGTCCAGGTGCACCCACCAGACGGCGGCGAAGCCACCACCGGCCAGCGGCCCGCACCCGGTGACCCGGGGCGCGGGGCCGAGCGAGGCGGCGACGAAGCGGCGGACCTGGTCGGGGTCGAGGGCGCGTTGGGTCGGACTCATCCGGGCCGCCCCGGGCGGCGGGCGAGGATCGCGATGCTCTGCTCCATCGTCCGCCGAGGGTACTGACCGGACCCGCCGCCCGCTGTCCCCCGCCGCCGCACCGGGCCGGTCGGGCAGGTCCCGTTCCGCCGGCGCGCTCCCCAGGCGACGGTGGCCGGCCGGGCCGGCCGCGCGGTGCGCGCCCCGGTCGTGGTCGGCCGGGGCGTACAACGCGCGGAGTGCGCCGGCTCAGC
>NZ_KQ058854.1 GCF_000982955.1 Micromonospora sp. HK10
GCGACCAGGGCCCGGGGCGCGGGCCGGCCGGCGTGCCGCGCCACCAGGCCGGTGCCGAACGCCGCGGCGGCGTAGAGCCCGGCGAAGGCCAGCCAGCCCGGCGTACCGCCGCCGATGATCAACCAGGTCAGCAGCACCGGGCCGAGCATCCGGGCCACCGGCACCCCGCTGCCGAAGAAGCCCTGGTACAGGCCGTGCTGGTCGGCCGGGGCGAGGTCGAAGCTGAGCTGCCACGCGCCGGCGCCGTGGGCCATCTCGGCGTACACCTGGGCACCGGCGCCGAGCAGCAGGATCCCGGCGGCCAGCGCGGGCGTGCCGGCAACACCGGCCAGCGCGAAGAGCCCGCACGCGACGATCATCCAGGCCCCGGCGCGGCGCAGCGACCGGGCCGCGCCGGCCGGATCGACCACCCGGCGGGCCACCCGCACCTGGCCCAGCATCACCGCCGCCGTGTTGACCACCAGCAGCGCCGCCGCCAGCCAGGACGGCGCCACGGTGCGCTGCACCACCCACAGCGGCAGCACCAGGCTGAGCAGCGGCAGGTAGAGCATCATCACCGCGTTCAGGGAGGTGAGCAGCGCGTACCGCCGGTCCTGGAAGACCGCGCGGCGGGCGCCCGGTGCGTCCCGCCGGGCGACCGGCCGGCGCCGGGCCGGCAGCCGCCGCAGCAGCAGCGCCGCGACGCCGAAGGCCACCGCGTCCAGCAGCAGCACCGCCCGGTACGCCCCGGCGGCGTGCGCGGCCAGCGCCAGCCCACCGAGCGCGGCGCCCAGGCCCAGCCCGGCGTTGACCACCGCCTGCAACCGGGCCCGCACCTCGGTACGCCGCTCCGGTTCCACCAGCCGGGCCAGCAACGCCTGGCGGACCGCCGCGAGGCCGGTCTGGCAGCCGGCGTAGAGGCAGGCCACCAGCACGAACGCGACGGGTTGGCGGACGGCCAGGAAGGCCGCGACAGCCAGCCCGGTGCCGGCGGCCAGCAGCGCGGCGACCAGCCGGGCGTCCCGCCGGTCGGCGGCGTGCCCGGCCGGGATCCCGGCGAGCAGGCCGGCCGCCCAGCCGACAGAGAGTCCCAGCCCGACCTGCCCGGGCGACAGGCCCACCACCTGCGTGAAGTAGAGCGCCGAGGTGACCAGGAACGCGCCGTCCCCGATCGAGTTGGCCAACTGGGCCTGGGCGAGCGTACGCGCCGGTCCGGGCGCGGGCAGCAGGTGTGCCATCGCTCAGCCCTCGATCGGTCGGCGGGTACGCGCCCGCTTCAGCTCGAAGAACCCGTCGGTGCCGGCGACCTGCAGCACCCCGTCCCAGAGCCGGCCGGCGTCCTCGCCGCGCGGAATGGGTGCCACCACCGGCCCGAAGAACGCGTTGACCCGGCCGTCGGGGCCGGCCACGTGGATGGCCGGGGTGCCGAGGTCCTCGCCGACCGGGCTCAGCCCGGCGTGGTTGCCGGCCCGCAGGGCCTCGTCGTGGTCGGTGACGTCGGCCGCGTCGGCCAGTTCGGCGGGCAGGTCGATCTCGGCCAGCGCCGCCAGGTAGAGCTCGCGGCCGATCGGTGCCCGCTCGTGGTGGATCCGGGTGCCCAGCGCGGTGTAGAGGTCACGCAGCACCTCGGGCCCGCACTTCTGGGCCGCGGCCACGCACACCCGGACCGGGCCCAGGCCGGGCTTCAGCCACTCCTGGTACCACTCCTCCAGCCCGTCGCGGCCCTCGTTGAGCAGGGACAGGCTCAGCACATGGAACCGGGCCCGGACGTCGCGGACCCGCTCCACCTCCAGCAGCCAACGGGAGGCGTTCCAGGCCCACGGGCAGCGCGGGTCGAACCACATGTCGGCGATGGTCGTCATCGTTTCGGTCCCTCCGGGAAGCGTTCTCGACAACGACGCTACGGCCCGAAGCGGCCCAACAGGAGAGCCGATCCAGGCCTTGTTGGTTGGGTCAATTCCCGCTCCCCCACCTCCCCGGCCAGCACCCGCCGGGTTTGCCCGCCCATGCGGTGGGAAGACCCGCCCGGGCCGATCGGCCCGACTCGCCGGCCCGGCGGAGCGACGCCGGTCCGGTCGCGACGGATCGCGAGGAGGAGCGATGGCCCAGGCGGCCACCAGACCGAGCAGCGCCCGCAAGGCCACCGGGGCGCGCAAGGCCCCGATGCCGAACAAGGCGGCGGCGAAGAAGGTCGCGACCGCCACCCGGCGGGCGACCGGAGCGACGGCCGCCCGGACCCCGGGCGGGAAGCCGACGCCGACCAGCGCCCGGGTCGCCCGGAAGAAGGACACCGCGGCCACCACCGCCACGCCGGCCCGGCGGCCGACGGCGAAGGCCACCGCCGCCAAGAAGGCGGCCCCGGCGAAGAAGGCGGCCCCGGCGAAGACGGCCACCGCGGCCCGGAAGGCGCCGGCTACGACGGCCGCCGCGAAGAAGGCGCCCGCGAAGACGGCGGCGGCCCGGAAGACCGCCGCCACCCGGACCGCGGCGAAGAAGGCACCCGCGAAGACGGCGGCGGCCCGGAAGACGGCGGCCACCCGGACCGCGGCGAAGAAGGCACCGGCGACGAGGGCCACGGCGAAGAAGGCGCCGACCAGCCGGACCACGGCGAAGAAGGCACCGGCCCAGAAGGCACCGGCGAAGCAGGGCGTGGCCCGCAAGCCCACCGCGAAGAAGGCGGCGGCCACCGCCCGGTCCCGGACCGTCGCCGCGACCCGGACCCCGGCGAAGAAGGCCACCACCATGGAGACGTTCGGCAACCGGCGTACCGCCCGGACGGGCACCCGCTGACCCGCCGGCGAAAGTCCGGGCGGGCGCCCCACGCACCCGAGGCCCGCACGCGAGCGGGACCACTCGCCCCCGAGCTGCTGAGCCGGTCGGACGCGCTCGGTTGATCCACCCGGGTTGCGGCATGCCGTGGTGTCCATCGGCGGTGAAGGGCCACTTTGCCGCATGCCGGGGTCGGCGCGGCGTAGGCCGGGCGGGCAGCCGAGGTCCGTCGGCCAGAATGGGCGGGTGACGAGACGCGGTGCCCGCCGAAGCGCGGCCGACGAGCGGAAGCCCTGCCCCTGCGGCACCGGCCTGCCGTACGCGGACTGCTGCACACCCGCGCACCGCGGCGCGTCGGCGGCGGCGACCGCCGAGGCGCTGATGCGCTCCCGGTACAGCGCCTTCGCCGTGGGCGACGCCGGCTACCTGCTGCGCAGCTGGCACTCCCGTACCCGACCGGCCCGGCTGCGGCTGGACCCGGGCACCCGGTGGACCGGCCTGGAGATCCTGGACACCGACCGGGGCGGCCTGTTCGACACCGCCGGCACGGTCGTGTTCCGGGCCCACTACCGGGAGGCCGGGCGGCCGGGCAGCCTCATCGAGCACAGCCGCTTCGTGCGGGAGGACGGCCGCTGGGTCTACCTGGACGCCGGACCCGACTGAGCCGGTGCCGGCCTGCCCGGGGCCGAGCCGGCGGTCAGCCGGTGCGCATGGACGTTCGCCGGGGCAGGCCGAGCCGGCGGACCGCGGCGGCGACCAGCTCCTCCGGTGACGCCGCCACGTCCAGCACCACCCCGGGTTCGTCGGAACCCAGTTCCTCCAGGGTCGCCCGCTGCGAGTCGAGCAGGCTGGCCGGCATGTAGTGCCCGACCCGCCGGGTCATCCGGTCCCGGATCAGCTCCGCGGTGCCGGCCAGGTGCACGAACTCCACCGTGGGCGGCCCCTGGCGCAGCACGTCCCGGTAGGAGCGCTTCAACGCCGAGCAGGCCAGCACGGTGGACACTCCCTCGGCGTGCCGTCCGGCCATCCACGCCGCGAGGTCGCGCAGCCAGGGCCAGCGCGCCGCGTCGTCCAGCGGAATGCCGGCGCGCATCCGGGCCACGTTGACCGGCGGGTGGAACTCGTCCGCCTCGGCGAACACCAGCTCGGTCAGCTCGCTGATCCCCCGCGCCACCGTCGTCTTGCCCGCCCCGGACACGCCCATCACGACCACGTGCCGGGTGGGCGGCCGGTCACCAGTCATGGACCGTGCCGTCCTTGAGCCGGTTGAACGGCAGGTACGCCGGCTGGTAGGGGAAGCTGGCGGCGGCCTCCTCGTCGAGCTCCACGCCGAGACCCGGCTGCTCCCCCGGGTGCAGGTACCCGTCGGTGAAGGTGAACGACTGCCGGAACACCTCGTCGGTGAGCGCGCCGTGCCGCATGTACTCCTGGATGCCGAAGTTGTGGATGGCCAGGTCGAGGTGGAGCGCGGCGGCCATGCCGACCGGGGAGATGTCGGTCGGGCCGTGGATGCCGGACTTGATCTGGTACTGGGCCGCGTAGTCGAGCAGCTTCCGCATGGCGGTGATGCCGCCGGTGTGGGTGACGGCGGAGCGCACGTAGTCGATGAGCTGTTCCCGGATCAGCGTCTGGTAGTCCCAGACGGTGTTGAAGACCTCGCCGATGGCCAGCGGGGTGGTGGTGTGCTGGCGGACCAGCCGCAGCGCCTCCTGGTTCTCGGCCGGGGTGCAGTCCTCCAGCCAGAACAGGTCGTACGGCTCGAGCGCCTTGCCCAGCTTGGCGGCCTGGATGGGGGTCATCCGGTGGTGCCCGTCGTGCAGCAGGGGCAGCTCGGGGCCGAACTCGTTGCGGACGGCCTCGAAGACCCCCGGCAGGTGACGCAGGTACGAGCGGGTGTCCCAGTCCTCCTCGGCGGGCAGCGGGGTGCGCTGCGCGGGCTCGTAGTCGTAGCGCTTGCCGTCGACGCTGGGCTGGGCGGCCACGCCGTAGACGGCGTTGATGCCGGGCACCGAGGTCTGCACCCGGATGGCCCGGAAGCCCAGCTCGAGGTGGCGGCGGATGGAGTCGAACAGCTCGGGCAGGTCCCGCCCGGAGGCGTGCCCGTAGGCCAGGATGCCGGTCCGGGAGGCGCCGCCGAGGAGCTGGTAGAGCGGCATCCCGGCGGCCTTGGCCTTGATGTCCCAGAGCGCCACGTCCACGGCCGCGATGGCGGCCATGGTGACCGGTCCCCGCCGCCAGTACGCCGACCGGTAGAGGAACTGCCAGGCGTCCTCGATCTGGTGCGGGTCCCGGCCGATCAGCAGCGGGACGACGTGGTCGGCCAGGTACGACGCGACGGCCAGTTCGCGCCCGTTGAGGGTGCCGTCGCCCAGCCCGGTGAGCCCTTCGTCTGTCGTGATCTTGAGGGTGACGAAGTTCCGGTCCGGGCTGGAGACGGTGACGTCCGCGGCGACGATCTTCATGCCGATGCCTTTCTCAGGGGTGATGTCAGCGCAGCGTGCTGCCGGGCTGCACGTCGTTCAGGAGGGACAGTTCGTCACGCCGCGGCAGGGGCTCCCAGTCGCCGTGGCCGGCGACGGCGAAGGCCCCGAGCGTGACCGCGCGGCGCAGTCGCCCGGCCAGGTCGAGACCGTCGAGGTGGCCGGAGAGGTAGCCGGCGGTGAAGGCGTCCCCCGCGCCGACGGTGTCCACCGCCGTCACGGGCAGCGCCGCCGTCTGCCGCACGCCCTCCCGGGTGTACGCGCGGGCACCGTCGCCGCCGAGCTTCACCAGCACCGTGGACACGCCCCGGTCCAGCAGCCCGGCGACCACGGTCGGCTCGTCCGCGCCCGGCGCGCCGACCAGGTCCAGTTCGTCGGCGGAGGCGACCACGACCGAGGCGTGGCCGACGATGGCGGCGAGCGCCGCCCGGGCCGCCTCCCGGCTCCACAGTCTCGTCCGGTGATTGACGTCGAGGCAGACCAGCGTCCCGGCCCGGGCGGCGGTCTCGGCCGCCCACCGGGTGGCCTCCCGGGCGCTGTCGGACAGCGCCGCGGTGATCCCGGTCAGGTGCAGCACCCGCGCGCCGGCGGCCAGGGCGGGCCGCAGGTCCGCGACGGACAGCGCCGAGCCGGCCGAGCCGGCCCGCTGGTAGAGCACCCGGGTCAGGTCGGCGGTCCGCCGCTCCAGGAACATCAGCCCGGCCGGGCGGTCCGGGTCGCGGACCACGTGCCCGACCCGTACCCCCTCGGCGCGCAACTGGCGCAGCAGGAACTCGCCGAGTTCGTCGTCGCTGATCCGGCCGGCGTAGGCGGCGCGGTGGCCGAGCCGGGCGACGCCGATGGCCACGTTGGCCTCCGCCCCGGCCAGGTGCGGGGTGAGCGCCCCACCGGTGACGATGGGCCCGGTCGTGCGCAGCGACACCAGGGCCTCACCGAAGGTGAGCAGGTCGACGGCGGTCATGCGGCGGTAGCCGGGTAGCCGCCGCGGGCCCGCGCTGCGGCGCGGTGCGCGGAGCCCGGACGCACGGCGGCGTGGTGCGCGGCGGGCGGGCGCGGGGCGGGCGGGCGGGCGGCGGCGCTCATGCGACGGCCGCGAGGTAGGCCCGGGCCCGCTCGCGCAGGG
>NZ_KQ058855.1 GCF_000982955.1 Micromonospora sp. HK10
AAGACGGCGGCGCGGCGGGCGAGGTGGCGCTGGGGCCGGTCGCCGCCGGTTCCGTGACCGGGCCGGTCGCGGTGCTGTCCGCGCGACCGCCGACGCCCGCCGGCACCGGGGCCGGCTCGCCGACCGCGCCGGTGGTGGCGGCGCGCTCGCGGCGGCGCACCACCAGCTTCGCCACCGCCAGCGGCACTTCCAGCACCAGCAGCAGCACCAGCAGGTAGAACATCAGGGCCAGCCAGAGGTAGCCCGGCCAGGCCAGCCAGTACATACCGTTGCGGGTTCCCGCCATGGTGGCCGGCACCAGCAGCGCCAGCAGCAGCGCCACGATCCCGCCGGCCCGCCGGAGTCGCCCGGGCCGGGTGGTGTCCCGGACCAGGCGCTTCCACAGGTAAAGGTGGATGAGGGCGGTGACGAGCACAGCAAAGCCCAGGAACATCGCCATCGCCAACACGCAGGTCCTCCTCAGCCGCCCGCGAACGGCGGCAGCACGTCGACCGTCACGCCGGCTGGCAGCGGGGTCTGACGATCATGACAGGCCACGCCGTCGACCAGGAAGCTCGCCGCCTTCAGCACCACGGCGAGCCGGTCACCGTGCCGCGCGGACAGCTCGTCGAGAAGCTCGTCGAGGGAGCGTCCGGCGGCGGGGACGGTCTCCTCGGCGCGGCCGGCGGCGGCGCGCGCCCCGGCGAAGTAGCGGACGGTCAACTGCACCGGTCAGCCTCCGATCGCCGACATCGGGCGGGCGGGTTGCAGGAAGGACGGATCGTCGATCCCGTGCCCGGCCCGCTTGCCCCACATCGCGGTACGCCAGCGGTCGGCCAGCTCGGCGTCGTCCGCCCCGGCGCGCAGCGCGCCCCGCAGGTCGGACTCCTCGGTGGCGAAGAGGCAGGCGCGGACCTGGCCGTCGGCGGTCAGCCGGGTGCGGTCGCAGTCCCCGCAGAACGGGCGGGTGACGCTGCCGATCACCCCGACCCGGGCCGGCCCGCCGTCGACCAGCCAGGTCTCGGCGGGGGCCGCCCCACGCTCGGTCGGGTCGGGCGTGAGCGTGAACGCCGCGTTCAGCGCCGCGAGGATCTCCTCGGCGGTGACCATCGTGCCGCGGTCCCAGCCGTGCTGGGCGTCCAGCGGCATCTGCTCGATGAATCGCAGCTCGTAGCCGTGCTCCAGGGCGAACCGGAGCAGGTCGGGCGCCTCGTCGTCGTTGATCCCGCGCATCAGCACCGTGTTGACCTTGACCGGGGTCAGCCCGGCCTCGACCGCGCCCGCCAGCCCGGCCAGCACGTCGGCGTGCCGGTTCCGCCGGGTCAACTCGGCGAACCGGGCCGGGTCGAGGGTGTCCAGCGACACGTTCACCCGGTCCAGGCCGGCGGTGCGCAGGGCCGGCGCGAGCCGGTCCAGGCCGATGCCGTTGGTGGTCAGCGAGATCCGGGGCCGGGGCTCGAGCGCGGCCACGGCGGACACGATGCGGACCAGGCCGGGCCGGATCAGCGGCTCCCCACCGGTGAAGCGGACCTCGGTGATGCCGAGCCGCTGCACCGCCACCCGGATCAGCCGGATGATCTCGTCGTCGTCGAGCAGCTGCGGGCCGGCCAGCCAGGGCAGGCCCTCCGCCGGCATGCAGTAGGTGCAGCGCAGGTTGCACTTGTCGGTCAGCGAGACCCGGAGGTCCCGGGCGACCCGGCCGTAGCGGTCGACGAGGACCCCGTCGGTCCTCGTCCGGGCGGTGGTCACCCGTCGACCGTAGCGCTTCGGACCCCGCTGAGCGCGAGGTGGGCGGCGTCCGCGACCGCATCCCGGTACGCCGTCCCGAACAGTGAGCTGTGCACCAGCAGGAGGTGCAACTGGTGCAGCGGCAGCCGGTCCCGCCAACCGTCGGCGAGCGGCCACTCCTCCTGATAGCCGGCCAGGATCCGGTCGAGGTGGGGTGGGCCGCCGAAGAGAGCGAGCTGGGCCAGGTCGGTCTCCCGGTGGCCGCCGTGCGCCGCCGGGTCGACCAGCCAGACCCGGTCGTGCATGCCCCAGAGCACGTTGCCGGCCCAGAGGTCACCGTGGATCCGGGCCGGCGGCTCGTCGCCGCCGAACTCGCCGATCCGGTCGATCACCTGCTCGACCAGGCCGGCCTCCTTCGTGCCGAGCGCACCGTCGTCGACCGACATCCGCAGGTACGGCAGGAGGCGGCGGCGGGCGAACCACGCCGACCACGGGCCCGGGTCCAGCGTGTTGTCCTGGGGCAGCGTGCCGATGAAGCCGTCCCAGTCGGCGCCGAACGCCGGCGCCCCGGCCCGGTGCAGAGCGGCCAACTCCCGGCCGAACCGCTCGGCGGCCTCGGGCGTCGGCTCGCCCGGTTCGATCCAGTCGAGCGCCAGCAGCTCCGGCAGCGCCGCCATGACCTCCGGCACAGCGACGGCGCCCGCCTCGCGCAGCCAGCGCAGCCCGGCCGCCTCGGCGGCGAAGAAGCCCGCCGGCACCGGCCGCCCCGCCCGCTCCGGCCAGGTCTTGGCGAAGAACGAGTGCCCGTCGTCGAGGGTGAGCCGGGACGCGGCGCAGATGTCCCCGCCGGAGACCGGTGTCTCCCGGATCCGCTGGTGGGTCAGGAAGGTCGGCAGGTGCTCCGGGTGTGCCCGCAGGTACGCCAGGTCCATGAGCGCAAGGTAGTCCGTCGCACCGACAGTCGCGGCCCGTGCGCGTTTCCCGGCGGTATCCGTTCCGCGCTGACCTGCACAGATACTCTCCGTATCTGTGGACAACCAGCGTGTCGTCCACAGGGCCTGTCGCGGCATGCCCCGGTCGCCGCACGCTCCCGGCATGACTTCCGCCGACCACCCCCGACTCGCCGTCCGCTCCCCCGCCGACCTGATCGCCGCCGTGCCGTACCTGCTCGGCTTCCATCCCGCCGACAGTGTGGTCGTGGTGGCCCTGCGGGGGCGCCAGGTCGTCTTCGCGGCCCGGGGCGACCTGCCCGAGCCGGGCGCCGACCCCCGGCCGCCCGCCCGGCACCTGGCGCAGGTGATCGCGCGGCAGGGCACCGACTCCGCCACCGTGCTCGGCTACGGGCCCGCCGACCGGGTGACCGGCGCGGTCGACGCGGTGGGCCAGGCCCTGGACGCGGCCGGGCTGACCGTCCTCGACGCGCTGCGGGTGACCGACGGACGCTGGTGGTCCTACCTCTGCACCGAGCCGTCCTGCTGCCCGCCCGACGGCACCCCCTACGACCCGGCTGCCAGCGAGGTGAGCGCGACCGCCGTCTTCGCCGGCCAGGTCGCCCTGCCCGACCGGGCCGCGCTGACCGCCCAGGTGTCCGCGCTCGGCGGGCCGGTCCGGGTGGCCATGGGCCGGGCGACGGCCCGGGCCCGCCGGCGGCTGGCCGCCCTGGCCGAGGAGGCGGACGAGCCCGCGCTCGTCGGCGGTCGGTCCGTACGCTCCGCCGGGGTGGCCGCCGTGCGTGTGGCGTTCCGCCGGCACCGCCGGGGCGAACGGTTGAGCGACGACGAGGTGGCCTGGCTGACCGTGCTCCTCACCCGGCTGGAGGTTCGCGACCACGCCTGGGAACGCACCGAC
Organism: Micromonospora sp. HK10; assembly: GCF_000982955.1. Lineage (GTDB taxonomy): Bacteria > Actinomycetota > Actinomycetes > Mycobacteriales > Micromonosporaceae > Micromonospora. The sequence continues at coordinate 3,556 of NZ_KQ058855.1, forward strand.
GGGCGGGACGCCGACATCAGCCTCTGGACCGAGGTGCTGCGTCGGGCCGAGCCGGAGCTGATCGCCGCTCCCGGCAGCCTGCTCGCCTTCGCGGCCTGGCGGGCTGGTTACGGTGCCCTGGCCGTGGTCGCGCTGGAGCGGGTGCTCGCCGCCCACCCGGACTACTCGCTCGCGCTGCTCCTGGACGACATGCTCCGCCAGGGGCTGCCCCCGTCCCGGCTCGACGGGTGGCCGGAGGTCGCCTTTCCCGGCGTGGTCCGCCGCCGCGCCCGCCGCCGCGACGGTCGCCGCCGCCCGACCCGCCGGAGCGCCTGATGCCGCCGTCCGGGACTCCAGCTCGAAGCCGGCCAGCTGCGCCAGCAGGTCGTGTCGCACCACGTTGGAGGGCTGATGCGGCCCTGCCGCCGCAGCCCTCGGTCCCCGTCGGCCGGCGGATGCCGCCGCCGGGACGGGCCGGATCAGCCGGCGGGTTCGGTGACCCGGTGCGGGCCGGTGTAGACGTTCATGGTCCGGCCGCGCAGGAAACCGACCAGGGTCATCCCGGCCTCCTCGGCCAGCTCGACCGCGAGGGTGCTGGGCGCGGAGACCGCGGCGAGCAGCGGCACCCCGGCCATCCAGGCTTTCTGGGTCAGCTCGAAGCTGGCCCGGCCGGAGACCATCAGCAGGTGCCCGGTCAGCGGCAGCCGGTGCTCCCGCACCGCCCAGCCGACCACCTTGTCCACCGCGTTGTGCCGGCCGACGTCCTCACGCAGCACCACCTGCTCGCCGTCGGCGGTGAACAGCCCGGCCGCGTGCAGCCCTCCGGTCCGGTCGAAGGCGCGCTGCGCGGCGCGCAGCCGGTCCGGCAGGGCGGCGAGCAGCTCGGCCGGTACGCCCAGCGGATCGTCCTCGAGCCGGAACGGCGAGCGGGTCCGGACCGCGTCGATGCTCGCCTTGCCGCACACCCCGCACGAGCTGGTGGTGTAGAAGTTGCGGGCCGGGTCGGTGGTGGGTTCCGGCACGCCGGGAGCGAGCACCACGTCGACCACGTTGTAGGTGTTCGGGGTCTCCGCCCCGGCGCAGAGCTGCGCGGTGTGCACGTCCTCGGCGGACCGGATGAGCCCTTCGGTGAGCAGGAAACCGATGGCCAGGTCCAGGTCGTCACCGGGCGTCCGCATGGTCACCGCGAGCGGTTCGCGCCGGCCCGGACCGGCGCGGCCGACGCGGATCTCCAGCGGTTCCTCCACCGCGAGGGTGTCCTGCCGGCGCACCCGGGCGCGCCCGTCGGCCGCCGCGTCGAGATCGATCCGGAGCACACCGCGCCGGTCAGTCGCCCGTCCCATCCCGTCATCCTGCCCCGCCCGTCGAGCGGTCCGCACCACGACGGCCGGTCGCCCGCCACGGATGTCGGCGCGGGAGGCCGGTGCGGTTCAGCGGAGGAGACCGTGCCGGTTTCAGCGGACGCCGGTGCTGGCTTCGGCGGGGATGGCCGGTGCTGACTTCGGCGGGGGAGGCCGGTGCTGGTTACGGTGGCCCGGTGACGGCGTACGCGGCGATCGTGCTCTCCGGTGGCGCGGCCCGCCGGATGGGCGGGGTGGACAAGCCGGCGCGCCCGGTCGGCGGCCGGCCCATGCTGCACCGGGTGCTGGCCGCGGTGGCCGACGCCGTGCCACGGATCGTGGTCGGCCCGGCCGGCCCGGTCCCGGGCGGGGTGCGGGTGACCCGCGAACGGCCCGCCGGCGGTGGTCCGGTCGCCGCCACGGCCGCCGGGCTGGCGCTGCTCGGCCCCGACGCCGGCACGGTCGCCCTGCTCGCCGGCGACCTGCCGCTGCTCACCCCGGCGGCGGTGGCCGACCTGCTGGCCGCGCTGAACGGGTCGGCCGCGGACGGCGCCTGCTACGTCGACGACGACGGCCGCCGGCAGCAGCTCTGCGGGGTGTGGCGGGTGGCCGGGCTGCGGTCCGCCGTCGACCGGCTCGCCCGGGAGCGCGGCGGCACGGTCGACGGCGCCCCGGTGCGCGGCCTGCTCGCCGGCCTGGCCGTGCGGGAGGTGTCCTGGGCCGGTGCCGGGCCGCCGCCCTGGTTCGACTGCGACACTGACGAGGACGTACGCCGGGCCGAGGAGTGGACGCGATGACGGTGATGGACGACTGGGTCACGGCGGCCTGCGCCGAGCTGGGGTTGGACCCGGCCGAGGTGCCGGTGCCGGCCGTGCTCGACCTGGCCAAGGACGTGGCCCATCAGGTGCTCCGGCCGGGCGCCCCGGTCAGCGCGTACCTCTTGGGGCTGGCCGTCGGGCGGGGCGCGGAGCCGACCGCGACCGTCGCCCGGCTGGCTGAGCTGGCCGCCTCCTGGCCGGTCGAGCTGGACGGCAGCAGCCCGGCCGGATAACCGGCGCGGCCCGGTCCCCGGCCGGCTGTCCGATCCCGGTCGGGCGTGATTCGACCCCGGGCGGTCGTGGGTAGGGTGACCCATGACGGACGGAGGCGATCATGACGGCAGACCACCCCTCGTCGGCCGATGAGCCCGCCGGCGGTACGCCGGAGCAGCACGAGTCGATCCTGCTGGACGAGCCGACCACGGCCGACCTCCGGGCCAAGGTGACCGAGGCCTGGCGGGAGTTCGCGCGCGCGCTCGCCGAGCGGCTGCGGCAGCTGCCCGAGGGTGCCCACCTGGAGCTGACCCTCGACCCGACCGCCTCCGGCACCGGCGACGCCGTCTACTCGATCAGCGTGGACGTCAGGGCGGAGGGCCGGTTGTCGGCGCGGGCGGTGGGCAACGCGACCCTGCCGCAGGGGTACCGGCTGGACCGGGCCGCCGTGGCGGACATGATCGCGCTCGGCTGGTCCCCGCCGGGGGTGCTCGAGGGCTCGGGTGAGCAGTTCGGCCTGGGCTGCGCGGTCGCCGAGGCGACCCGGCTGGCCGCGGTGCTGTCCCGGACCCTGCGGGACGTGTACGGCGCGCCGCACCCCGCCTTCCTGGTCTACCTGGTGCACGACGCCGAGGGGGAGGCGCTGCCGGTGGAGCCGCTGGGCACCGCGCGCAGCGAGTTCGGGCCGGATCGCGACGTGGAGGCCGACCTCGACGAGGCGCTGGCCGCCGCGGCCACCGCGCAGAGCGCCGAGAACGACGTGCTTGCCCTGGAGGAGCGGGTCCGGACGGTCGTTTCCACCATGCTGAAGTCGAAGTCCGACCAGTTGCAGGTCGACTCGGACGGCGACATCAACATCCGGGCCGGCTCGGCGATGGTCTTCGTCCGGGTCCGGGACAATCCGCCCCTGGTGGACGTCTTTTCCCCGGTGCTCACCGAGGTGGAGCCGACCGAGCGCCTCTACGTGAAGCTCTCCGAGTTGACCAACCGGATGCCGATCGGCCGCCTCTACTGCGCCGACGACACGGTCTGGGCCTCCATCCCGGTCTTCGGCCGCAACTTCCAGGCCACCCACCTGATGCTCGCCGTGCAGGTGATGACCGGTCTGGCCGACGAGCTGGACGACCGGCTGCACGGCGAGTTCGGCGGCAAGCGCTTCTTCGGCGAGGGCGACAAGCCCGCCCGCACCGAGTCCGAGCACCGCACCGGCATGTACCTCTGACCATTCCCCCGGTCACGGCCGGCAGGAATCCCGGGAGCGCCCGACCGGCCGGCAGGGATCCCGGGAGCGGCCGGCCGGGCGGCGGGGCATCGCGGTGACCGGTCGGCCGGCGGGTCAGTGGACGTCGAGCAGAGTCTTGCCGACGGTCGCCCGGGACTCCATCGCGGCGTGCGCCGCGGCGGCCCGCTCCAGCGGAAAGCGCTGCCCGATCAGCGGCCGGAGCCGTCCCGCCGCCCCTTCGGCGAGCGCCAGTTCGGTGAGTGCGCGCAGCTGCTCCGGCGGGGCGGCCGGGCGGAGCAGGGTGACCCGGCGGCTGGCGGCCAACCCGGCCGGGATGTCCGCCCAGGCGCCGCCGGCCAGCCCGAAGCTGACCATCCGGCCGCCGGCGTCGAGCAGGTCGAAGGCCGTCCGGGCGAGCGGGCCGCCGACCCCGTCGAAGACCACGTCGACACCGCCGGTGGCGGCCCGGACCCGATCGGTCCAGTCGGGCTCCCGGTAGTCGACCGCCACCTCGCAGCCGCGCTCGCGGAGCAGGGCGACCTTGCGCGGGCCGCCGGCGGCGGCGACCACCCGGGCCCCGGCCGCCGCCACCAGCTGGGTCAGCAGGCTGCCCACCCCGCCGGCCGCCGCCTCGACCAGGACCCGGTGGCCGGGGCGCAGACCGGCCGCGCCGGCCAGCAACAGCGCGGTGCGGCCGTCGGCGAGGAGCGCGACGGCCCGGTCCAGCGGCAGGCCGTCCGGCAGTGGTACGGGTGCCGCCTGGTCGACCACCACGCGCTCGGCGTACCCGCCGGTGCCGCCGGTGGAGCTGACCACCCGCTGCCCGACCCGGGCCGGGTTGACGTCCGGGCCGACCGCGGCGATCACCCCGCCCACCCCGTTGCCGGGGATCACCGGCAGGCCCGCGCGGTACGGCCCGAACCCGGTGGCCCGGAACATCGTCTCCACGAAGGTCAGGTTGGCGTGCGCCACCTCGATCAGGACCTGATCCGGCCCGGCCACCGGATCCGGTGCCGGCCCAGGCACCAGATTCTCCGGCCCGCCGAACTCCCGCAGCCATACCGCGCGCATACCGTCTCCTCACCCACCCGGCCCCGTGTCCGGGTCACCGGCACCCAGTGCACGACGTGAAGCGGGCTTCAGGTCAAGCCCGGGAGGGCCGGACGCCGCGCACCGCCGAGCCGGGGCGGCGGGCAGCCTACGCCCCGGGGGGCGCGGACCACCCACGTTCCGGGGTGCCACCTGGAGGACAGGCCGGGCCCGGGGAGGCAGGCCAGGTCCGGACAGGGAGGTCAGGTGGTGGACGGGCCGACGCCCGGGGACTCGACGAGCCGGGAGAGGACGATCGTGCTGCGCGAGGAAGTGACGAAGGACTCGGCCCGCAGCCGTTCCAGCGCCTCCTCCAGGTGGGCGATGTCGGCCGCGCGCAGGTGCACCAGCGCGTCCGCCTCCCCGGAGACGGTGTACGCGCCGACCACCTCGGGGTGGCGGCGGGCGGCGGCACCGATCTGGGCCGGGGTGGTGCGGCCGGCGCAGAACAGCTCGACGAACGCCTCGGTGGTCCAGCCGACCGCGGCCGGGTCGACGACCGCCGTGAAGCCCCGGATCACGCCGGCGGATCGGAGCCGGTCGACACGTCGCTTGACGGCGGGGGCGGAGAGTGACACCCGGGCGCCGATGTCCGCGTACGAGGCGCGGGCGTCTGCGACGAGGAGCGCAATGATTCGCTGGTCAACGGCGTCTATCTGCAACGTTCCGCCTCTGGGAAGCAATGGTTGTGGCTGTTACCAAAGTTGTACCGTACCTACTCTTGGTGACCGTGAACCAGCAGCGAGTCCCGCGAAAGCGGACATATCTCATGTGCTCGCCGGAGCACTTCGCGGTCGAGTACGCGATCAATCCGTGGATGGACGTGACCGCGCCGGTCGACGCGGAGCTGGCGGTCAAGCAGTGGGACCGCCTGCGGGAGACGCTCGTCGGCCTCGGGCACGAGGTGCACCTGCTCACCCCCGAGCGCGGGCTGCCGGACATGGTCTTCGCGGCCAACGGCGCGTTCGTGGTGGACGGCACCGTGTACGGCGCCCAGTTCAAGCACGAGCAGCGGACCGCCGAGGCCGCCGCGCACCGGGCGTTCTACGAGGCGAACGGCTGGCGGTTCATCGCGCCGAGCGAGACCAACGAGGGCGAGGGCGACTTCGCGTACCTGCCGGAGGCGCACGGCGGGCTGATCCTGGCCGGCCACGGCTTCCGCACCGAGCTGGCCGCGCACGCCGAGGCGCAGGAGGCGCTCGCCCGGCCGGTGGTCTCGCTGCACCTGGTCGATCCGCGCTTCTACCACCTGGACGTGGCGCTCGCCTCGATCGACGACGAGAACATCGCCTACTACCCGGGCGCCTTCTCGGCGGCCAGTCAGAAGGTGCTCGCCCAGCTCTTCCCGGACGCGGTGCTCGCCGACGACGAGGACGCGCTGGCGTTCGGCCTGAACCTGGTCAGCGACGGCCTGAACGTGGTGTTGAACGGCGACGCCGCCCGGCTGGCCGGCAAGCTGAAGGCGGCCGGTTACCACCCGGTCCCGGTCGAGCTGGCCGAGCTGAAGAAGGGCGGCGGCAGCGTGAAGTGCTGCATCGCCGAGCTGCGCCACTGACCGGCGCGCCACCGGCACAGGTGACGGGCGGCGCGCCTCCAGCGCATGTGACAACCGGCGCGCCTCCAGCGCGTGTGACAACCGGCGCGCCTCTCGGGCACGTGACAACCGGCGCGACTCCCGCGCATGGAACGGGCGGCCTCCCCACCGGGGAGGCCGCCCGTTCGGCGGTATGGCGGTGACTCAGCCGAGCGTGGCCAGCTCGTTGATCACGACGTTCGACAGCATCCGGCCGTCGAGCTGGACCTTGCGCAGGTACCACTTCTGCTGGGGGGTACGCGGCTGGTTGAACTGCCAGGTCCCGCGCGGGCTGTCGATCTGGCCGATCTTGCCGAGCGCCAGGTTGAGCTGCTGCGGGGTGGGGTCCGCGCCGGCCAGCCGGATCGCCTTGTCCAGCACCTGCGCGGCATCGTAGGAGGCCATCGCGTAGGTGGTCGGGGAGGCGTTGAACGTCTTCCGGTACGCCGAGGCGAACACCCGGTTGGCCGTGTTGTTCAAATCCGGCGAGTAGTTCAGCGCGGTCTCGATGCCGTACTCGGTGATCCGCTTCCGCTGCTTGCCGGTCTCGCCGTCGTCCAGCTCGTCCAGCACGGTGCCCTCGGTGAGGAAGCCGGGGGCGTAGAGCGGCCCCTCGTAGCCCTCGTCGTAGAGCTGCTTGATGAACTGCACCGCGGCGGTTCCGGTGTAGTTGCACAGAATGGCGTCGGGCCGCTGCTCCAGCGCCCGCTGGATGTCCTTGGCGTACGCGTTCTTGCCCGGGTTGGGGTCGTCCCGGGTGAAGATCGGCTTTTCGGTGAGCTCGCGGCCCTTCTCGTACCCCTTCTTGAAGCCGGCGATGACGTCGTCGCTGCTCGAGCTCTTCGGTGCGATGATCGCGATGCGGGTCGACGGGTCCTTGAACTGCTCCCGCAGGTACTGCCCGAGCGCCCGGCCGGGCTCGTCCAGCACGTACGAGGTCCGCCAGATGTAGACGACGCTCGCGAGGCTGGCCGGAGAGGCGTTGGAGCTGATCAGCGGGACCCGGGCCTGCTCGACGGTGTCCCGGATGTCGGCGAGCACGGTGGAGCTGGCCACCCCGGTGAGAGCGACCACGCCTTCCTTGACGAGCCGGTCCACGGCGGCCTTACCGCTCTTGCCGTCGTTGCCCTCCTCGGCCGTGACGACGGTCACCGGGTGGCCGCCGAGCCGCTGGTCGTGGAGGTTCAGGAACAGCTGGAAGCCGTGCACCAGGTCGTCACCGATGGCCTTGTTCGGCCCGGCACCCGGCACGATCAGGCCGATCTTGACGGGGCTCCCGGGTGCGGTCCCGCCCTCGTCGTCGGTGTCGGAGCCACAGCCGGCCACCAGTCCGGTCGTACCCAGTGCGGCCAACAGTTGGAGGGCCCGCCTGCGGTTCATCTGCGACACCAGTTTCCTTCCCGAGCGGGGCCGCCAGGGTGTGGGCCCCTCCGGCGTTCTACCTGGTCCGCGACGCTGCGTCAATGGCGGGAAGATCATCGTGAAGCGACCGCAACGCGTCCACGACGGCCGGCCAGGCCGGATCGCCGGGCGCGATCAGCCCGAAGTGCTCACATTTGGGCAGCTCAATCAGGGTGGCCGGGGTGCCGGCCGCGCGGGCTGCGGCCACCCACGAGCGGCTGACGGCCACCGGCACCTGCTCGTCGAGCGTGCCGTGCATCACTACTGTGCGTACTCGCGTCGGCACCAATGCCGATGGATCGGCGGCCGCGTAGCGCTCCGGGACCTCCGCCGGGCCGCCGCCGAGCAGCGCGGCCACCGCGCCGTCATCCAGGTCCAGCCGGTACGCCTCGGCGAGGTCGGCCACCGGCGCGAGGGCGAGCACCCCGCCCACCGTGGCGGGCGCGGTCGCCGCCGCGTAGAGGGCGAGGTGGCCGCCCGCGGAGTGGCCGACCAGGATCGGCGGCACCGGCGCGACCCGGCCGGGCAGTGCGGCGGACGCCAACCCGGGCAGCGCGGCCACCCCGGCCAGCACGTCCTCCAGGGTGTGCGGCCAGCCACCGCCGGGCTGGCCGGTGCGCCGGTACTCGAGCTGGGCGACCGGGTGGCCGACGGCGGCCAGCGCGTCGGCCATCGGGCCGGTGTGGGTCCGGTCGTACTCGGCCCGCCAGAAGCCGCCGTGCACCACGACGACCAGCGGCCGGGCCGGGCCGTCGCCGGCCGGCCGGCGCAGGTCCGCCACCTGTTCCGGGTGGTCGCCGTAGCGGACCGTGGCGTCCGGCGGCGGGGCCGGCCGGGTCAGCACGTCGCGTGGGTCTGCGGGCATGACGGCGACGGTAGCGCGCCCCGGCCGGGTGGTTCGGGCCCGGGAGCCGGTCCGGGCGCGTGCGTCTGGTGGGGGTGGGTAAAGATGGATCCCATGACCGAAGCAGGTTCCGTCGGACCGGACAACGAGCAGGGCCAGGATGGCATCCCCGGCACCGTGGTGGTGGTCGGGCCGGACGGCCGGCCGGTCGGCACGATGCAGACCGAGGAGGGGCAGGGCGAGGACCCGACCCGCCTGGTCGAGCAGCCGGCCAAGGTGATGCGGATCGGCAGCATGATCAAGCAGCTGCTGGAGGAGGTCAAGGCCGCTCCGCTCGACGACGCCAGCCGGTACCGGATGCGCGAGATCCACGAACGTTCGATCGTGGAGCTGAAGGAGGGCCTGGCCCCCGAGCTCCGCGAGGAGCTGGAACGGATCTCACTGCCCTTCACCGAGGAGAAGGCGCCCAGCGAGAGCGAGCTGCGGATCGCCCACGCCCAGCTGGTGGGGTGGCTGGAAGGGCTGTTCCACGGCATCCAGGCCGCGCTGGTCGCCCAGCAGATGGCCGCCCGGGTGCAGCTGGAGCAGATGCGCTCCGGCCGGGCCGCGCTCCCGAGCGGCCCCGGTGGGGTGATGCCGGGCATCCCGGGCATGGTGCCGAACAGCGAGGGCCACACCCCCGGCCAGTACCTCTGATCCGTCCGGGCGCGTCGCCACCGGCTCGCCGGTGTGACGCGCCCGGGCCGTCAGGCCACTCCGAAGACCTGCTCCAGGTACGCCGCCACGCCGTCGGCGTCGTTCGGCCCGGTGACCTCGTCGGCGATCTCCAGCACGGCCGGGTGGGCGTTGGCCACCGCGACCGCCCGGCCTGCCCAGGTCAGCATCGGCAGGTCGTTCGGCATGTCCCCGAAGGCCAGCACGTCCCGCTCGCCGACCCCGAGCCGGGCGGCGTACCAGGCCAGGCCCGCCGCCTTGGTGACCCCGGCCGCGGAGATCTCCACCAGCCCGCTGTACGACGAGTGGGTGGCCTCGGCCAGCCCTTCCAGCGCCGCCGCCACCACTTGGACGAACGCGTCCGGGTCCTGTTCGCCGGCCCGGGCCAGCAGCTTCACCGCCGGGGCCGAGTGCAGCTCGTCGGGGGACTCGATCGCCCGGATGGCGTCGTGGTCGGCGTCCCAGCGCAGCGGGTAGTGCGCCTCGTGCCGCATCTGCCGGCTGTCCACGATCTCCACCGCGAAACTCACCCCGGGCACCTCGGCGCGTAGCCGGCGGGCCACCTCGGCCAGCAGGTCGGGCGCGAGCGGGTCGGCGCGCAGCACCTCGTCGGCGACCGGGTCGTACACCACCGCCCCGTTGGCACAGACGGCCGGCAGCGGCGCGGCGAGCTGCTCGTACACCAGGGGCAGCCAGCGGATCGGGCGGCCGGTGACCAGCACGACGGGGGTGCCCGCCGCGGTGATCCGGGCCAGCGCCGCCGCGGTACGCGGGCTGAGCGTGCGGTCGTCGCGGAGCAGGGTGCCGTCGATGTCGGTGGCGACCAGCCGGGGTGGATCTCCCATCACCGGGAGAGTAGCCGGTCCAGGTAGACCGCCACACCGTCGTCGTCGTTGCGCAGGGTGACCTCGTCGGCCGCGCTCCGGACCGCCGGGTGGGCGTTGGCCACCGCGACCCGGGCCCACCCGGCCCAGCCGAACATCGGCAGGTCGTTGGGTTGGTCCCCGAACACCAGCACCTCCGCCGGGTCGACGCCGAGCCGTTCGGCGACCACGCTCAGCCCGGTCGACTTGTCCACCCCGGGCGGGGAGATCTCGACGAAACCGAGCCCGGCCTGGGTGAGCGCGGCCAGCTCCGGCGGGACGATCTGCCGGGCTACCGCCAGCAGCTCGTCCACGTGGTGGTCGGCGGTCCGGGCGAACGCCTTGATCACGTCGCAGGAGAGGCACTCCTGGCGGCTGCGCGCCTCGAACCGGTCCTGGTACGGCCAGCTCGGGTGGTAGTCGCCCCAGAGCGGCGCGTCCGGCTCGTCGGACGCCTCCACCATCACGGTCAGCGGGCCGACCGCGGCCTCCAGGTCGGTGAGCAGCCGGGCCAGCATCTGCCCGGCGAGGCGCTCGTCCCGCAGCACCAGCGGCCCGTCCGGGTCGCTCTGGTCGACCACCCGGCCTCCGCCGGCCATCACCAGGAAGTCGGCGGCCCGGATGTCGTTGCGGGTCAGCTCGGTCAGGCGGGGGCCGCGGCCGGTCGCACCGACCACCGGGATCCCGGCGGCCCGCACCCGGTCCAGCACCTCATGGGTGTACGCGGAAACCGTGTCGTCGCTGCGGACGAGCGTGCCGTCGAGGTCGGTGGCGATCAGTTTGGGCAGCCCGGGGCGGGTCATGGCTCCTCCTTCGCCCGCCGCCGTCGCGTCCGGCCGCCTGGTCCTCGGTGCCGCGGCCTGAGTACGGCGGGCAGCAACCGTATCTCGCGTGGTGCGCCGCAACCACGGCTTTCCGGCGAATCCGGCGCCAACCCGGGGCGGCCGCCGGGTGTCGGCGCCGCCAACTCAGCGGGGCGGCTCGGGGCGGGCGAACGGCACCGTGGGCTGGACGGTCAGGTCGGCCGGCGCGGGCGGCAACCGGTCGGCGTCGGAGCGTCGGCTCCGCCGGTTCGGGATCCGCTCCGCCGGGGCCGGATCGGCCGCGGCGTCCGCTTCGACCGGGCCGGGCCGCCCCGTTCGGGCCCGGTCGGACAGGTAGAGGGCTGCGGTGAGCAGCACGGTGGCCGCGAAGGCGGCGACCAGGCCGCGCCCGTACTCGACCTGGAAGCCCTCCTCCGCGGAGTAGAAGATGCTGCGCTGGACGGTGCGGTCGAGGGAGGCGGCCGCGGCGATCAGCAGCGTCAGCACGGCCGCGCCGAGACCGAGCCCGGCCACCCGGGCGTTGTGCCGGACGCCGGGCGTGCCGCGCAGCGCCAACGCCACCGCGGCGGCCAGGCCGAGCAGGCCGACCAGGTACGCCACCCCGAAGCCGCCGACCTCCGCGACCCCGCCGGGGATCCGGACCGGGACGTTTCCCTCGGGGCCGCTGTTGGGAACGGTCATCACCAGCCACTCGCCGACCAGCGAGCCGATCGCGGCGACCGCGCCGAGCCCGGCGAGCAGCGGCGGCAGGCGGTGGTCGCGGGCCAGACCGGCCAGTGAGCTGCCGAGGCGGCCGGGCGGGCCCGGCTCCGTGTCACCCCACTCCAGCACGGTCGGGTCGTCGGACCGGTGGTCCTGCCGGGGGATGGGAAGATCCTGGGACATGGGCCACCTTCCGCGCACGCGGGTCTGCGTCGCATCATGACACAGCCGGCGACCCGGCACGGTGACCGTGAGTCCGGGCACGGTCGTCACTGCCCGGTGCGTCGCGCCCCGGTTTCGGTTAGCGTCGGTGCCATGCCTATCCGTACCGCTTCCGCACGTTGGCAGGGCAACCTCACCGAGGGCGCCGGCACGGTCCGCACCGGCAAGGGCGGGCTCACCGGCAACTACTCCTTCAAGTCCCGTTTCGAGGAGGGCGAGGGGACCAACCCCGAGGAGCTGATCGGCGCCGCGCACGCCGCCTGCTTCTCGATGGCCCTCTCCAAGCAGCTCGCCGACGCCGGCGCCACCGACAGCTCGGTGGAGACCACCGCCAAGGTGCACTTCGACAAGACCGACGCGGGCATGACCGTGACCCGGATCGACCTGGAGACCGTCGGCCAGGTCCCGGGCATGGACGGCGCCCAGTTCACCAAGCTCGCCGAGGCGGCCAAGGAGAACTGCCCGATCTCCCGGCTGCTCTCCCCCGGCGCGCAGATCTCGCTGGACGCCCGCCTCGCCTGACCACGCCAGCACGGCAAGGGTGCCCGGGTGGGCACCCTTGCCGTGCTGCGGGCCGACGTGAAGGAGGGACCGGGCGGGTGGCCGTGGAGATGAGCCGGGAGCGGTTCGAGGAACTGGTCGGCGACGCCCTCGACGAGGTGCCCGAGGAACTGCTCGGGCTGATGAGCAACGTGGTCATCCTGGTGGAGGACGATCCGCCTCCGGGCGAGGACCTGCTCGGCCTCTACGAGGGGCACGCGCTCACCGAGCGCGGTTGGGACTACTCCGGCGTGCTGCCGGACCGCATCTTCATCTACCGCAACCCGATCCTGGCGATCTGCGACACCGACGAGGACGTCGTGGAGGAGGTGGCGGTGACCGTGGTGCACGAGATCGCCCACCACTTCGGCATCGACGACGACCGTCTGCACGCCCTGGGCTGGGGCTGACGGTCGCCCACCGGGCCCCGCTCGGCCGATCCCCGCCGTTGCGCGGTTCCCCTAACCTGCGGGGCAGGCACACCCCGATGCAGGAGGAAATCCATGCGCAGCGCCCTGTTCTCCGCGGAGAACCTTGAGAAGGAGTCCCAGCAGCCGGGCCTGCGGCTCCAGAACTCCAAGATGCTGAAGATCGAGCTGAACGGCGAGGCGATGGCCCGGGTCGGGTCCATGGTCGCGTACCAGGGTCAGGTGCAGTTCCAGGCGCTGGGCTCCGGCGGCATCGGCAAGTTCATCAAGCAGCGGCTCACCGGCGAGGGCGTCCCGCTGATGAAGCTCAGCGGTCGCGGTGACGTCTTCCTCGCCGACCTCGCCAAGGACGTGCACATCATCGACCTGGAGCCCGGCGACGCGTTGTCGATCAACGGCTCCAGCGTGCTCGCCTTCGACTCGACGCTGAGCTACGACATCAAGATGGTCAGTGGCATGGGCTTCGCCGCCTCCGGCCTGTTCAACTGCGTCTTCACCGGCCACGGCCGGATCGCCATCACCACCAAGGGCACCCCGGTGGTGCTCAACGTGGACGCGCCGACCTATGTCGACCCCCAGGCCGCCGTTTGCTGGTCGGCCAACCTGCAGACCGGCTACCACCGAGCCGAGCAGCTCGGCCTCGGCACGCTGCTCGGGCGCAGCACCGGGGAGGCGTTCACGATGAGCTTCGCCGGCCAGGGCTTCGTGGTGGTGCAGCCGTCGGAGGAGCCGCCGGTGCAGGGCAGCGGCGCTCAGCAGCAACAGCAGCAGGGCGGCCTGCTCGGCGGCCTGCTGCAGTGACCGGGCGCCGGGGCCGCGCCGACCGGGCGTCCCCGGCGTCTCAGTTCAGCTCGCCGGCACGCAGCCGGGCCAGCCAGGCCGCCGCGTCGGCGTAGTCGGCGTCGGAGAGGCCGGCCGGCGCGGGGACCGGCCGCTCGCCCGCCGCCGGGCTCCAGCGGTGCCGGGGGTAGGAGCCGAGGAAGCGGACCCCCGCGCTGACCCGGCGCAGGCCCTGCAACGCCTCGCCGAGGCGTACGTCGGCGACGTGGCCGGTGCAGTCCAGGAAGAAGACGTACCGGCCCAGCGCCTCTCCGGTCGGGCGGGACTCGATCCGGGACATGTTGATGCCCCGCACGGCCAGTTCCATCAGCACCGACAGCAGCGCGCCGACCCGGTCGTGGGCGAGGTAGACGGCCAGCGAGGTGACGTCGTCCCCGGTGGGCGGGGGCGGTGGGCCGGGGCGGGAGAGCAGCGCGAACCGGGTCACCGCGTCCGGATGGTCGGCGATCTTGTCGGCGAGCACGGTGAGCCGGTGCCGGTTGGCCCCGATCGGGGCGCAGATCGCGGCGTCGTACTCGCCGGCGGCCGCGCCCGCCGCGGCGGCGCCGTTGGAGAGCACGTCGACCACCGTGGCGTCGGGCAGGTGGTCGCGGAGCCAGTTCCGGCACTGGGTGGAGGCCTGCGGGTGCGCGGCCAGGCTGCGCACGGCGGCGAGCGGCGTCTCCGTGCGGGCGGCGAGCACGAACTCCACCGGCAGGATCACTTCGCGGGTGATCACCAGCGGCTCGCCCTCGACCAGTTCGTCCAGGGTCACCCCGACGGCTCCGCCGATGGAGTTTTCCAGGGGCACCAGCGCGGCGTCCGCCTCCCCGGCCCGTACGGCGTCCAGCGCCTCGCCGACGCTGCGGGCCGGCGTCCGGTCGCCCCGCTCGGCGGCGGGGACGGTACGGAGCGCCTGCTCGGCGAAGGTGCCCTCGGGACCCAGGTAGACGAAGCGGGTCGGCGGTGTTCCCGGCATGACGACCAGCCTACGCACCCGGGGTGCCGGCGCAGGCCAGGGTACGGATGCCGGGCGGGCCGGCGGCACGGACCTCGACCGAGCAGACGTCCGTGCCGGCGGTGACCAGCTTCAGGGCGCTCGGCCGGCCCTGGGTGACCACCTGGAGTTCCTCGTGCCCGGTCACCTCCAGCACGGTGTACTGCCAGCCGCCGGCGCAGAGCGGACCGGTGCGGACCCGGACCCGCACGTCCCGGGGCAGGACGCCGGCCGCGCCGCGCAGCAGCGACACCACCCGGTCGCCGGACGGCCCGGCCGGGCAGGGGCTCGCGATCAGGTCGCTGGGGGTGGGCAGGGGCGCCGGCGCGGCCGGCGTGTCCACGGCTACCGGCGGCGCGCTCGGGGTGGGGGTCGCGGTGGCCGTGGCGGTGGCGGTGACCGCCGGGGTGCTCGACTGCCGCAGCTCCGGCGGGGCGCCGCAGCCGGCCAGCGCGAGCAGCGCGACCAGCGCCGCCGGGAGGCTCAGGCGGGTGCGGACGGCGGAACAGGGTGGGGTGGGCACGGTCCGATCCTCGACATCGACGTATGTCGTGCTGGCCTGCTGGCCGAGCCCATCGTAGGAGGATCCCGGGTCGGGGTGAAGGTCACTCGTGCACCCGGTGCCCGGCCCGTGCCGGCGTGCCGGTCGTCGCCGGCCGCACCCGGGCACCGGAGGGGCCGGCGGTCAGATCTTGGAGAAGAAGGTGAGGGAGCCGGCCACCTCGCCGTCGGCGAACACCGGCGTGGAGATGGCGTCGACCGTGGTGCCGGCCTCGTCCGGCCCCTTGACCCGCAGCAGGCCCCGGGCGAGCTGCTTGGAGTGCAGGGCGAGCAGCGGCGCGATCTTGTCGGTGTCCTGCTCGGTCAGCTCGCTGGGGCGGGCGGTGAAGTCGACCAGGCGCAGGCCGCCGGCGAGCAACGGCCGCCCCATGACGTCCTCCGGCGCGCCGAGGCAGAGCAGGGCGCAACCCGCGGACGAGATGGCCAGCACGTTGGTGTCGGCATCGATCAGCAGGCAGGGCTCGGCGGCCCGGGAAACGGTGGCCGACCACTGCCCGACGTTGTCGGACTCCTGCTCGGCCGAGATCCCCGCCGCGGGCGCGAACACTTCCGAGAGCGAGAGCTCGACGTGGGCCACCGCGCCTCCTAGGTACACCGACGGTCTGTCCACGCTAGCCGGTCGTCAGGCCGCTCGCCGACCGCGTCGGGCCCGGCGGCTGTCGGTGCTGCCGGGAACGTCGGCCGGACGGGAGACGGTGTCGGCGCGACGGATCCCCGGTGTGGGCGGCCGGCGACGGCGTGGCCGACGGAACCACCGGGGCGGATCCGCGGACCGCGTGGCGTCGCCGGAGACGTTACCGCCGGGCGGCGCGCTTGTCAGCGGCCGTTCGGCCCTCCTCATACCACCGGTAGTCGGCCGCTGGACGGTACGTGCCGTTCAGCCAGGTGTTGGGGTGCTGGGCGACCCGGGAAAGCTTCTCGGCGGTGGCCGGGCTGATCCGGTTGCCGCCGGCGACGAGCAGCCGGTCCAGCTCCCGGTGGGTGGCCATGAGGCAGTCCTTGGGCAGGCCGTAAACACTGATCACCCCGGAGCCGACGAAGGTCAGCACCGGGGTGACCGGGATGGGCAGGCCCACCGCATCGGAGAGGGCCTTGCTGGCCCGCTTGGCGTCGCGCCGGGCTTCGGCCACATAGGGCGGGCGCTTGCCATTGATCTGCACGACGTCGCCGGCGACGAGCACCCGGGCTCGGCCGTGGTCGGCGATGGTGACCGCGAAGAGGCCGCTCGGCCCGATGGCGAGGAAGCCGGCCCGGTCGTCCTGGCCGCGGTCGAGGAGGACGTCGACGGCGTCCGTGCGGGGCCATTCGATGACGTGCCAGGCGGGCCCGAGGTGGTCGAGCTGGCCGAGGGCGCGGGCCCCGGCCGCCTCCAACCGGCGGGCCCCCCGCTCGGCCCGGCGGCGGCGGGCCCACTCCAGGGGCGTCGGCCGGGCCGGTTCGAGCACCGAGGTGGACTCGGCTCGGGGGTGCGGCACCGCGACGGGCGGCAGTGCCCGGGTGGGTACGGCTCGACGAGCGGGAAAGACAGTCATCGCGACCTCCGGCAAAAGGTCTCTCGAAGTTATGTCTCCACTACCCTACGTTGCCTACCCGGGGGCTCGGCAAGTTGGAGCGCCGGAATGAGTGCGGATGAATGCCATATTCATTCACACTTCTTTTCCCGGATGGTGCGGAAGCCTGTCCTACGCTGCGAAGGTGACCCACTACGTGGACAGCGAGGTTGGTCGGCTCGGCACCGTGCTGTTGCACCGCCCCGGGCCGGAACTCGCCCGCCTCACCCCACGCAACAACGACTCCTTGCTCTTTGACGCTATCCCATGGGTGGGAAGAGCGCAGGAGGAGCATGACGCCTTCGCCGCCGCCCTGCGCGACCGTGGGGTGGAGGTGCTCTACCTGGCGACCCTGCTGGCCGAGACGCTCGCCGTGCCGGACGCCCGGGCCGAGCTGACCGAGCTGGTGCTCCGCTCGCCCCGGCTGGGCGACACCCTGCGCCGGCGGATCACCGACCACCTGGCCTACCTCGACCCGGCCGCGCTCGCCGACGTGTTCATCGCCGGGCTGGCCCACGAGGAGCTGCGGATCGGCCCGGACCGGCCGGGCGGTCTGGTGTGGACGCTGATGAACCGGCACGACTTCGTCATCGACCCGCTGCCCAACCTGCTCTTCACCCGGGACTCGTCGGTCTGGGTCGGTGACCGGGTCGGGGTGACCAGCCTCGCCATGCCGGCCCGCCGGCGGGAGACCAGCCTGACCGACGCGATCTACCGCCACCATCCCCGCTTCGCCGGTACGCGTCTCCTCTACCACCCGGAGCTGGAGCACCTGGAGGGCGGCGACGTGCTGCTGCTCGCCCCCGGGGTGCTCGCCGTCGGGGTGGGCGAGCGGACCACCCCGGCCGGAGCGGAACGGCTGGCCCGGCAGGTCTTCGCCGCCGGGCTCGCGCACACCATCCTGGTGGTGCCGGTCGCCCAGGAGCGGGCCACCATGCACCTGGACACGGTCTGCACCATGGTCGACGTCGACGCCGTGCTGATGTACCCGAACATCGCCAGCACGCTCTCCGCGTACACCGTGATCGCCGGGGCGGACGGCGACGAGCTGCGGGTGGACGGCCCGGCGCCGTTCCTGCGGGCCGCCGCCGACGCGATGGACCTGGACCAGCTCCGGGTCATCGACACCGGCCTCGACCCGGTCACCGCCGAGCGGGAGCAGTGGGACGACGGCAACAACACCCTCGCCATCGCGCCCCGGCTCTGCGTGGGCTACGAGCGCAACGTGGAGACCAACGCCCAGCTGGAGCGGGCCGGCATCGAGGTGATCGCGATCGCCGGCTCGGAGCTGGGCTCCGGCCGGGGCGGCCCGCGCTGTATGTCCTGCCCGCTGGTCCGCGAACCGCTCAGCGCAGGGTGAGCTGCCGGCCGAGCAGGCCCTGCCGGGCGCGGCGGGCGGCGGCGTCCAGCGGTTCCTTCTCCGCCAGCGCCTCCGCGTAGCGCTTAGCGAACCCGGTGACCGGCTCCTCCCAGTCGGCGGCCGGGACGTCCTCGGGCAGGTCCCAGACCGGCACCAGGCGGCCGTGCGCGCGGAACATGCCCGCGAAGCGGGTCTGCTCGCCGAGGGTCAGCGCGCCGGCGGCGCCCAGCCGGGACAGCGCGTCCAGCGCCGCGTCCTCGTCGTCCGGCAGCACCCAGCGCACGTGCGCCTTCTCCGGCACCTGGCACCAGTACGCGGCCCGCGCCGCGGCCAGCCGGACGGTCGGGTAGACCGCCGCGTTGGCCCGCTCCAGGGACGCCTGCACGGTCGGGTCGTCGGTGGCGCCCGGGTCGAGCCAGAACTCGAAGCCGTCGTGCATGCTGATCTCCAGCGGACCGTCGACCAGGACGTCCTGGAGGCGGGGCCCAGGGCCGGGCAGCGGGGCCACCGACACCTGCCCGCCCGGCTCGGCCCGCAGGGCGCTGAGCAGCGCGTCGGCGAGATCCCGGGAGACGTCGCCCGACTGCTGGTGGCGCTGCAGGCCGATGAGGACCCGCCCGTCGGGCTTGGTCATCGCCGGGGCGGCCATCGGCAGCACGGTGGCCAGGGTGACCGGGCGGTCGCCGTACTCCTCGACCAGTTCCGGGGTCAGCCGCAGCGGCGCGGAGGCGGCCGGGACGAGTTCGCGCAGGGCGATCCACTCCGGCTCGTCGACCAGACCCTCGAACGGTCGGGGCACGTAGATGTCGCGCACCTTCTCCCGCTTCGGGGTGGGTTCGGCGGCCCGCTGGTTCTTTCGACGCTTGCTCACGGCGAGACAGCCTAGATGCCGGGACGCGCCGGCGGGGGCAGGACCCGTCCGGCCGGGCCGGTCAACCGGCCGTGACCAGGTCGGGCCGGGCGCAGCGGACCGGGTCGAACTCGGCCCAGACGCTCTGGCCGAGGCCGTCCCGCTCGACGCCCCAGCGGCTGGCCAGCCCGGCCACGATGTGCAGCCCGCGCCCGTCGGCGGCGTCCGGGGGCGAGGGCCGGATCAGCGGGCCGGCGGCCGATCCGCCGTCGGTCACCCGGAGCTGGACGGCCTGCCCGCCGTCGCGGGTGGCCCGCAGTCGCCAGGCGACCCGGACCACGCCACCGGGCAGCGGCTCGGCGTGCCGGACCGCGTTGCCGACCAGTTCGGCGAGGACCGCCACGAGGTCCGCCAGCCGGGTGGGGGAAACCAGCGCGGTCAGTTCGTCGGCGAGCCGGTGCCGGGCCAGGCGGGCACCGGTCGCGTGGTGGGGCACCACCACGCACCACGATCGTTCGGCCCAACCCGTCGCCACCGCTGTCCCCTCACCCCCGGGTCACCTGGTCAGCCCCGGGGCAGCCGCACCTCTGCGACCGTACCCCCGCCGGCTCTCGGTCGGAGGGATACCCATCCATTCTGTTGTTCAACGATCTGGCGGACGAGATAGAGACCCAGCCCGGCCCCCGGATATCGGCGCCGGTCGCCGGACTCGCCCTGCCAGAACCGGTCGAACGCGCGCTCCACGTGCTCCGGCCGGATGCCGATGCCCCGGTCGGCGACCCGCAGGGAGACGGTCCGCTCGTTCGCCTCGGCGGACACCTCGATCGGGGTGTCCGGCAGCGAGTACTTGCCGGCGTTGGTGCTCAGCTCGGTCAGCACGGTGGCGACGCTGTGCCGGTCGCCCAGCGCCTTGGGCAGGTCGGCCGGGAGGTCCAGGACGACCCGGTGCCGGACGTCCGCCGGCAGGTCGGTCACCGCGGTGCGCAGCGCGTCGGCCAGGTCGAACGGGGCGGCCGGCCGGTCGCCGGGCCGGTTCTCCGTGGCGGCGGTGAGCAGCCGGTCGACGAGCCGGGCCAACTCGTTGGCGCGCTGCCCGATGATCCGGGCGGCCTGCCGCCGGTCGCTGTCGCTGAGCGACTCCCAGTGGTCGGTGAGGGTGTCCGCGTACCCCTTGATCACGGTGACCGGGGTGCGCAGCTCGTGGCTGGTCACCGCGACGAAGAGGTCCCGGTCGTGCTCGCGGCGCTGCTGGTCGGTGATGTCCCGGAAGGTGACCACGCGCAGCGCGCCGGGGCCGGGCAGTTCTCCGGCGGTGATCCGCAGCCAGCGACCGTCCGGCAGCCGGTGGTCGAGCACCTGGCCGCAGGGCGGCAGCGGGAACGGCAGTGGCCGGTTCAGCGCCTCGCTCGCCGGCCGGCCGGCGACCTGCACGGCGGCCGGGTTCCAGAGCCGTACGTGGTGCTCCCGGTCGACCACGGCGAGGCCGTCGGCGAGCGCGGCGACCACCGGGCCGTCCCCGTGGACGGGCAGGCCGGACTGGTCGCCGTACATGTGGGCGATGCAGGCGGCGACGTAGCCGATGACGGCGCGCTGGGAGGCGTCGAGCCGCTCGCCGGTCGGGTAGAGGGCGTGCAGGCTGCCGACGGTGAGGCCGCCGACCTCGGCCCGGGCGACGATCATGCGGTGCAGCCCGCGCCCGGCCAGCTCGTCGGCGAGCGCGCCGGGGATGCTGTCCACCGCGATCTCGCGCAGCGGTGGCCCGGAGAGCAGGCAGACGGTGGTCGGGTCGGTGGGTGGCAGGGGGTGCCCGGTGACGAACTCGGCACTGCCGGTGGCGGCGATGACCCGGCCGCCGGCGGGGGCGAGTTCCACCCAGACCAGGCCGGCCGCGCCGACGGCCGGCTCGACCACGCCGAGCAGCCGGTTGAGCACCGGCAGGCCGGCCTCCCCCGAGTTGATCATGGAGATGACGCGGGTGTGGCCGGCGATGAGGGCGGGGTAGTCGGTTCGCTCCGGCATGTCCCGAGTGTGCCCCGCCGCCCGGTCGCCGGACACCCCCGCCCGGCCGGGCGGAACCGGCCACCGGGTGGATCCGCCGCACGGCGGGCGCCCGGACGGGTTGGGCCACCGGGTGGATCCGCCGCACGGCGGGCGCCCGGGCGGGACCGGCCACCGGGCGGGCCGGCGGCGCTCAGCGACCCAACCGGGCCAGGGTCAGGGCGGGCCGGTCGGTGATCACCCCGTCCACCCCGGCGGACAGCACCAGCTCCAGGTCCGCCGGCTCGTTGACCGTCCAGACGTACACCTGGTGGCCGGCGGCCCGCAGCGCGGGCACCAGCTGCGGCCGGGCCCGCAGCAGGCCGATGCCCGGCCCGGCGATCGGGGCGCCGAACGGCAGCCGGCCCAGCCGCAGCCAGCGCGGCAGCACCTCCAGCAGCAGCACCGTGGGCAGGGCCGGGGCCAGTTCCCGGATCCGCCGGACGGCGAGCGGGGAGAACGACATCACGGTGACCCGGACCGGGTCGTCCGGGCCCGGCTCGGCCAGCCCGTACCGGCGCAGCATGCTGACCAGGCGGCGTTCCACGTCCCGTCCGTATCGGGTGGGGTGTTTGGTCTCGATCAGCAGCCGGACCGGCCGGCCGGCGGCCAGCACGGCGTCGAGGAGCCGCTCCAGGGTGAGCAGCCGGGTGCGCGCCTCGTCGCGCGGTTCGTCGCCCTCGGCGAGCGCGCCGGGGTGCCACGAGCCGAAGTCGAGCAGTTCCAGCTCGGCGAGGGTACGCGCGCTGACCAGGCCGTGCCCGTTGCTGGTCCGGTCCAGCCGGCGGTCGTGCACGCAGACCAGGTGCCCGTCCCGGGTGAGCCGGACGTCGCACTCCAGCCCGTCGGCGCCCTCGTCGAGGGCGCGCAGGTACGCGGCGAGCGTGTGCTCGGGCAGGTCGTACGAGGAGCCGCGGTGCGCGAAGACCAGGGGGTTGGTCATGGCGGTGGGAGGCCTCAGACCACCTGGCCGGGCTGCCCGTCGTCGGTGACCACGGGGCGGCCGGCGGCGGCCCACTCACCCATCCCGCCGTCGACGTTGCGCACCTGGTCCCAACCGTTGCGCAGGAGGTAGGCGACGACCTGGGCGGAGCGGCCACCGGAGCGGCAGATCACCGACACCTCCCGGTCGTCCGGTACCTCGCTCAGCCGCGCGGGCAGCTCGGTCATCGGCAGGTGGTGGGCGGCCGGCGCGTGGCCGGCGGCCCACTCGTCGTCCTCCCGGACGTCGAGCAGGTAGGTCTCGTCGGGCACGGCCGACGCGGGCACGCTGGGAACCTGGGGTCCGAACACGGGGACCAGCCTAGACGGCCGGTCGGCTCACAGCCGGTTGACCCAGCGGGGATTGGCGGCGGCCCAGTCCGGCATCCGGGTGGTCCGCAGCGCGTCGAAGAGTCCGCCCCCGCCGTTGTCGAGCACCACGTACGACACCTGGTCGATGGTTTGCGGGTAGGACGGGACCTGCACCCCGCGCAGCGCGTCCGCGGGCAGCGAGCGGAGGGCGAGGAGCAGGTCTTCCAGGGGTACGCCGTTGCTGTCCAGGGTCAGCGCGCCGCCGACCGCGCGCAGCACCCGGTCCAGCTTCACCGGGTCGCTGCGCAGGTGGGTCTCGCCGGCCTTGTCGAGCACCGCCCGCAGCATCTGCTGCTGGTGCCGCTGCCGGTCGTAGTCGCCGCCGGGCAGGTCGTAGCGCTGCCGGACGTAGTCCAGCGTCCGCGCGCCGTTCATCTGCTGGCAGCCCGGCTCGAACTGGGTCTTGGTGTGGATCGACCGGACCGGGGTGTCGACGCACATCCGGATGCCGCCGAGCAGGTCGATGACCTGCTTGAAGCCGGAGAAGTCGATCAGCGCGGCGCCGTCGAAGCGGGTCCCGGTGAGCCGGGTCAGGGTGGCGGAGAGCAGCCGGGCCCCGCCCGCGCCGCCGCCGCCGTGCTCGTACGCCGCGTTGATCTTGTCCTGGCCGCCGCCGTAGCCGGGCGCCGCCGGGATGGCGACCAGCAGATCGCGGGGGATCGAGATGAGGTACGCCTGCCGCATGCCGGCCGGCACGTGCACGATGAGGACGGTGTCCGAGCGCTGGTCCTCGGGGTTGGCGCCGGGCCGGTGGTCGGAGCCGACCAGCAGGTAGTTGAGCGGGCCGGAGAGGTCGGTCCGGGGCTTCCGGGCGCTGGCGTCGAGCAGTTGTTCCTTGGTGACCGTGCGGTCGTACCGGTTGGTGAGCCAGTGCAGCCCGGCCAGTCCGACGGTGGCGAGCAGCAGCAGGGTGAGGCCCGCGCCGAGCAGGAACCGGCTGCGGCGGGCGGGTCGACCCCGCCCGTGTCCGGTCCGTGCTGGCCTGGCCGTGACACCCTCCCCGCAGCCGTGACGACGTGAGACCCGCTCACGTCAGGCTACGGGCCGGAACTCCGGCGGTGGCCGCTTTTCCGCAGCTACCGCCGGGTCACCGGGTCACTTCCGGGTGGAGAGCACGCTGGGGTTGGCCACCACGAAGTCAGCCAGTTTGTCTTCCTTGACCGCGCGGAACATCTCCATGCTGAGTTCGTTGAGCGCTTCCCGGCCGCTGGCGTTGGTCGCGTACGTGCCGCCGTTGGTCCGCAGGGTGACCAGGTCGTTCCCGTTGAGGCCCTTGAGGGTGAAGATGAGGTCCTCCATCGGCGCCTTGCCGGTGTCGAGCATGAGCGACTCGCCGGCCGCCTTCATCATGGCGTTGAGCTTCAGAGGGTTGGTCAGCATGCCCTTTTCGGTGGCCTTCTTCGCCATCGCCTTGATCAGCTGCTGCTGGTTCTGCTGCCGGTCGTAGTCGCTGTTCGGCAGGCCGTAGCGCTGACGGGCGAAGTCGAGCGCCTCCCAGCCCTCCATCTCCCGGCAGCCCTTCTTGTGCACCACCGGGGTCCGCGGCTTGCCGGTCTTCTTCGCGTCCGCGTTCCACATCGGCTTGCCGTCGACCAGCGACATGTGCTTCGACGTCACCTCGTGGTTGACGCAGATGCGTACCGTGCCGAGCTGGTCGATGATCTTCTTGAAGCCGCCGAAGTTGATGATCGCCGCGCCGTCGAAGCTGATCCCGGTCATCGACTTGATGGTCTTCGCCATCAGCTGGGCGCCGCCCTCCCAGCCGCCGTTGTTGCGGGCGCCGATCTGGAAGGCCGCGTTGATCTTCTCGACGCCGCCGTTCCAGTTGCCCTTCGACCAGGCCGGGATGTGCGCCTCGGTGTCCCGGGGGATCGAGATCAGGTACGCCTGGTCGTGGCTGGCCGGGATGTGCAGGATGATGATGCTGTCCGAGCGGACGTCGTCGGCGTCCCAGCTCGCCCGGGCGTCGACGCCGAGCAGCAGCATGTCGATCGGGCCTTCGAGGCTGTTGCCGCCTTCGGCGTCGCTCTTGCCGGCGTCGCCGATCAGGTTGCCCTGCTTGATGTTGCTGGTGGCCTGGCCGATCACCGCCTTGCTGCCCACGATCGCCAGACCACTGGTCATCATCAGCACCGCACCGAAGATCACGGTGAGCTTGGCCCAGAGCGGGTCCTTGCGCTTGGTCCGCTTCCGCCCGCCGCCGCCGGCACCGCCGGGGCCGGGCTGGGTCGGGATGAAGGGGGGCACCCGGCTGGGTGCTCCAGGATCAGGTGAGTGAGGGCGACGGCTGGTCTGGACCGGCATGCGTGCTCCAGCTCGGTGATCGGGGGCGGGACCACTGTACGTATCTGTTGCCGTTCTCGCGACCTCGTGTACGGGCTATTCCCACACATCTTGGCAATCGTGCCGATAAATTGACCGAACGGATGATTGAATGCAGCCGGTCGGCGGTTGGCTTAACGCCAGACGAGCCATGACCGCCGACCGGGTTACGTGGTTCCTGTGCCGTCAGCCGCCGTTGCCCGGGTCGCTCTTCTGGTTGGCCCGCACCCAGTCGGCCATCGTGTCCTTCGCGATGGCCTGGTACATCGCCAGCGCCTTCTCCCGGTCGGAGACCACCACCGACTGGCCGTCGACGTCCCGGCCGCCGAGGTTCGGGCTGGTGATGAAGGTCAGGTTGTCGCCCCGGAGGCTGCGGAACTGCAGCGCCATGTCGGTCAGCGAAAAGCCCTGGTCGACGGTGGCCGCCGCGGTCACCGCCTGGAGAAAATCGTTCAGCTTCTTCGGGTTGGTCAATGTCCCGCTGCTGGCCGCCTTGTCCATCAGCGCCTTGAGGAATTCCTGCTGGTGGCGCATCCGGGCGAAGTCGCCGTCGGGGAACTGCTTGCGCTGCCGCACCCAGTCCAGCGCCTCGGCGCCGTCCATGTGGTTCACGCCCTTGGTGAACGTCCGGTACGGCTTGTGGATCGAGGTGATGGTCCGCTCCACCTTCAGGTCCACTCCGCCGAGGGCGTCGGTGACCTCCTTGAAGCCGCCGAAGTCGATCGCCATCACGTGGTCGATCCGGACGTCGGTGAAGCACTCCACGGTCTTCACCGCCAACGGCAGGCCGCCGAACGCGAAGGCGGCGTTGATCTTGTTGCGGGAGCCGGAGTCGCAGGACGCGCCCGCGTTCTCCGGAATCGGCACGTAGAGGTCGCGGGGGATGGAGACCAGGTAGGCCTGCTTGTGGTCGGCGGGCACGTGCATGAGGATCAGCGTGTCGGCCCGCCACTTGCCGGCGCCGTCCAGCGGGGCGTCCGGGTCGCGCGAGTCGCTGCCCACCATGAGGATGTTCAACGCGCCCTCGACCTGCTTCGCCGGCCGCCCGCCGGTGATCTCCGAGAACGGGTCGGTGCGGGCCAGGTCGCCGTTGAGGTTGCGGGCGTAGAACCAGGCGCCGATGCCGCCGAGCAGCGCGAGCAGCAGCACCGCGACGCCGGCCACCAGGCCGATCCGCCCCCAGCGCGGGCGCGGGCCACGCCGGCCCGGGGTGCCACCCGGTCCGCCGCCGGGCCCGCGCGGCCCGGCCGGACCGCCG
>NZ_KQ058856.1 GCF_000982955.1 Micromonospora sp. HK10
GACGCGTCATAGGAGCGTCCCCACCCCACCCCACCCCACCCCACCCCACCCCGACCCCCCACCCCGACCCCACCCACCCGCCCGTCCGCCCCAGCCGGCGTTGATCAAGGGGTTTGCGCCCCGGGAGGTAGCGTTCGCCGACGCAAACTCCTTGATCAAGGCGGCGGGGCGGGGGGGTGGGGGGCGTGGGGGGGCGTGGGGGGTGTGGGGGGCGCTCCCCGGCGCAGGGGCGGGGCGTGCGGCGGAATAGGATGTGCGGTCATGGCACGCGTGCTCACTCCCCGGGCGGAGGACTTTCCCCGCTGGTACCAGGACCTGATCGCCAAGGCGAAGCTGGCCGACAACGGCCCGGTGCGCGGCACCATGGTGATCCGACCGGCCGGCTACGCCATCTGGGAGCGGATGCAGGCCGAGATGGACACCCGGATCAAGGCGGCCGGCGCGGAGAACGCGTACTTCCCGCTGTTCATCCCGGAGAGCTACCTCAAGCGCGAGGCCGAGCACGTCGAGGGCTTCTCGCCGGAGCTGGCCGTGGTCACCCACGGTGGTGGCAAGCAGCTCGCCGAGCCGGTGGTGGTGCGCCCCACCAGCGAGACGGTGATCGGCGAGTTCATGGCCAAGTGGATCGACTCGTACCGGGACCTGCCGCTGCTGCTCAACCAGTGGGCCAACGTGGTCCGCTGGGAGCTGCGCCCGCGGATCTTCCTGCGCACCAGCGAGTTCCTCTGGCAGGAGGGGCACACCGCGCACGCCACCCGGGAGGACGCCCGGGCCTACGCCCGCCGGATCCTGCACGAGGCGTACGAGGACCTGATGGTCAACGTGCTCGGCATCCCGGTGCTGGTCGGCCTGAAGACCGCCCGCGAGCGCTTCGCCGGCGCCACCGCCACGTACACCTGCGAAGGCATGATGGGCGACGGCAAGGCGCTCCAGCTGGGCACCAGCCACGAGCTGGGCCAGAACTTCGCCAAGGCGTTCGACATCAGCTACTCCTCGGCCGAGGGCGGCCGGGAGCTGGCCTGGACCACCTCCTGGGGCACCTCGACCCGGATGCTCGGCGGTCTGATCATGTGCCACGGCGACGACAACGGGCTGCGCGTGCCGCCGAAGCTGGCGCCGATCCAGGCGTACGTGATGATCGTCAAGGACGGCGAGGGTGTCGGCGAGGCGGCGGCCAAGCTGCGCGACGCGCTGCGTGACGCCGGGGTGCGGGTGGCGCTCGACGACCGGACCGACACGGCGTTCGGCCGCCGCGCGGTCGACGCCGAGCTGCGCGGCTACCCGGTGCGCGTCGAGGTCGGCCCGCGTGACCTGGCCGCCGGCAACGCGGTGGTGGTGCGGCGTACGGACGGCTCGAAGGCCCCGACGCCGGTGGCCGACGTGGTCGGTGCGGTGCTGGCCGCGCTGGAGGCGGACCAGCGGGCGCTGCACGACCAGGCGCTGGAGTTCCTCCGGTCCCGCACCGTCGAGGTGGCGACGCTGGCCGAGGCGATCGAGGCGGCCGCCACCGGCTGGGCGAAGGTGCCGTGGTCGGCGGTCGGCGTCGCCGGTGAGGCCGAGGCGAACGGCCAGGGCGTCACCGTCCGGTGCCTGCTCCGCGCCGACGGCTCGGTGCCCGACTCGGAGGACGAGCCGGACCTGGTCGCCGTCCTGGCCCGCGCCTACTGAGGTGCAAGGAGGGGCCCCGCCGCTCGCCCCCGGTGGTGGTCGGGGCTCCGGTCGACAGCCTTAGGTGGTGACGTGCGCTTCGAGCCCGGCCGGTTGATCATGCACCGGAACGTGCGGCACGGCCGGATCGGTTGGGTCCGGTCGGCCAGGGTGGTCTCCGACGACGAGCGCGGCCTGGTGCTCTGGGTGGCGCGGGAGGCGCCGGTGGCGCACGAGGTGAACGCCGCCGGCCTGGGCATGCGGGCCGTGCCGTTCGCCGAGTGGGTGAGGTCGTCCTACCGGCTCGCGCAGGGGCGGTGGAACGGCCCGCCGGTGCTGAAGTTCCTGCCGGCCGGCGCGGCCCACTCCGTCTGGTGGTTCCGCGACGCGCAGGGCCGCTTCCAGAACTGGTACGTCAACCTGGAGGAGCCCGGCGTCCGCTGGGACGATGGCGAGGTGGCCGGGGTCGACATGGTCGACCAGGACCTCGACGTGGTGGTGCGCCCGGACCTGAGCTGGGAGTGGAAGGACGAGGACGAGTTCTCCGAGCGGCTGGCGTTTCCGGAGCACTACTGGGTGACCGACGAGAAGGCGGTCCGCGCCGAGGGCGAGCGGGTGATCCGGACCGCCGAGGCGGGCGAGTTCCCGTTCGACGGCACCTGGTGCGACTTCGCCCCGCCGGCTGAATGGGACGTACCGGACGAACTTCCGCCGGGGTGGGACCGCCCGCCGGTGCGCTGAACCGGTGTCGTCCGTCACGGCCCGGTCCACCCCGGGCGTGGTGTCCGGGTCCGGTGTGAGAGTTCCCGGCCGGATCTGGCAGAATGGGTCGCTGGTATCCGGCGCGCGTCCGGCGCCCTCTAACCCGGGCGCGTCGCCAGTTCACCGAGCAGTCTCCGGCCCAAACCCCACTGTGCCGGTCGGCGCTCACCCGCCACACCGCCCGGCACCGGGCCGGTGAGATCGCAACAGGAGCGAAACAACTGTGGCCGTAAAGATCCGGCTCCTGCGGATGGGCAAGATCCGCAACCCGCAGTACCGCATCGTCGTCGCCGACTCGCGCACCAAGCGCGACGGTCGCGCGATCGAGTTCGTCGGTGTGTACCAGCCGAAGGAGGACCCTTCGGTGATCGAGGTCAAGTCGGAGCGGGTCCAGTACTGGCTGTCGGTCGGCGCTCAGCCGAGCGAGGCCGTGCAGCGTCTGCTGGAGCTGACCGGTGACTGGCAGAAGTTCAAGGGCCTGCCGGCCCCGCCGCCGCTGAAGGTCGCCCCCGAGCGGGCCGACCGCAAGGCGGCGTACGAGGCCGAGGCGAAGGCCGCCGCCGGTGTGGCGGACACCCCGGCCAAGCCGGCCAAGAAGGCCGCCAAGCCGGAGGCCGCGAAGCCGGAGGCCGAGGCCCCGAAGGCCGAGGAGCAGACCGGTGTCGAGTCCGGCGAGCAGGCCTGACATGGCGCTGCGTCCCGCCCTGGAGCACCTGGTCAAGGGGATCGTCGACCACCCGGATGACGTCCGGGTGCGGATGGTCGATTCCCGTCGGGGCAAGCGGCTCGAGGTCCGCGTGCACCCGGAGGACCTCGGCACGGTGATCGGGCGGTCCGGACGGACCGCCAAGGCGCTGCGCCAGGTGATCGGCTCCATCGGTGGGCGCGGGGTACGCGTCGACATCGTCGACTCGTACTGATGCTTCTCGTCGTCGGCCGGATCGGTAAGCCGCACGGGATCCGCGGTGAGGTCACCGTGGAGGTGCGGACCGATGAGCCCGAAGCACGGTTCGCCCCGGGCATGGTGCTGCGCACCGAGCCCGGGGCGGTCCCGTCCGAGCCGGGCGCCTGGCGGGTGCCCGCGGAGCTGACCGTCGAGGCCGCGCGCTGGCACCAGGGGCGGATGCTGGTCGCCTTCGAGGGCGTGCTGGACCGTGACGTCGCCGAGGCGCTGCGCGGCACCCTGCTCGGCGTGGACAGCGCCGACGTGGCCGCCCCGGAGGACCCGGAGGAGTTCCTCGACCACCAGCTGGTCGGCCTGGCCGTGGTGACCCCGGCCGGCGAGCGGCTGGGCGAGGTGGCCCGGATCGACCACGCCCCCGCCTCCGACCTGCTGGTGCTGCGCCGCCCGGAGGGGAAGACCGCGCTCATCCCGTTCGTCAAGGCGATCGTGCCCGAGGTCGACCTCGCGGGCGGGCGCGTGGTGGTGGAGCTGCCCGGCGGGCTGCTCGACCTCTGACTGGAGCCACCCCATGCGCGTCGACATCGTGTCGATCTTCCCCGAGTACTTCGCCCCGCTGGACCTGTCGCTGATCGGCAAGGCCCGCGCCAACGGCACGTTGCGGCTGGCCGTACACGACCTGCGGACCTGGACCCACGACGTGCACCGCACGGTCGACGACACGCCCTACGGCGGCGGTCCCGGCATGGTGATGCGGCCGGAGCCGTGGGGCGAGGCGCTGGACGCCCTGGCCCCCGACGAGCTGAGCCCGGACGGGCACACCCTGCCCCGGCTGCTCGTCCCGTCCCCGGCCGGCGTCCCGTTCACCCAGGCCATGGCGCACGAGCTGGCCGGCGAGTCACACCTGCTCTTCGCCTGCGGCCGGTACGAGGGCATCGACCAGCGGGTGCTGGAGCACGCGGCGACCCGGATGCGGGTGACCGAGGTCTCCCTCGGTGACTACGTGCTCTTCGGTGGCGAGGTGGCCGTGCTGGTGATCCTGGAGGCGGTCACCCGGCTGCTGCCCGGGGTGCTGGGCAACGCCGGCTCGCTGGACGAGGAGTCGCACGCCCACGGGCTGCTGGAGGCCCCGATGTACACCAAGCCGTCGAGCTGGCGCGGGCACGAGGTGCCCGAGGTGCTCCGCTCCGGCGACCACGGGCGGATCGCCCGCTGGCGGCGCGACGAGGCGCTGCTGCGCACGGCGGACCGCCGCCCCGACATGATCGCCGCGCTGCCCGCGGAGAGCCTGGACAACCGGGACCGGGCGGCGTTGGAGCGGGGTGGATTTCAGCTGCCGCCCGGGGATGTGGCAAAGTAGAGGGGTTGCCGCAGCCTTCCACGCCGTGGACGGCTGCGAGGACCCTCGACCGGGGGTCGGCTCTGTGGATCCCCGCCGGGGGTCGGCGTCGCCGACCACCACCCGGGGGTCAGAATCACCCATCCGCGCATCGACTGACGATGCGCCGTGAGCCTCACGAGGACGCAGCGATGAACATCCTGGACGCCCTTGACGCCCAGTCGAAGCGCGTTGACCTGCCCGACTTCCGCGCCGGTGACACCGTCAAGGTGCACGCGCGGGTCGTCGAGGGCAACCGGTCCCGGGTCCAGATCTTCCAGGGCGTCGTCATCCGCCGCCAGGGTGACGGTCTGCGCGAGACCTTCTCGGTCCGCAAGGTCAGCTTCGGCGTGGGCGTGGAGCGCACCTACCCGCTGAACAGCCCGGCGATCGACCGGATCGAGGTCGTGACCCGCGGTGACGTGCGCCGCGCCAAGCTCTACTACCTGCGCGAGCTGCGCGGCAAGAAGGCCAAGATCAAGGAGCTGCGGGAGAAGCAGCCCACCAGCTGAACTCCCGCTCGCCACGCCTGACCTGCGCGGATGTCGTATCGACCAGATCCCATTACCCTGGTCGTACGGGCGCGGGACGGCGTACAGCGGTCCACTGCCGCCCGTGGGGTCTCACGACGAGGCTCCCGGGCGGTAGTGTCGTTTCCGCGGACCGGAGAGTGGCATGGTGCAAATGCTTGATGAGGACGGTGCCGTCGATCCGTGGCGCCGGCGGTCCCGGCGCACCCGGCGGCAGATGCCCCTCTGGCAGGAGTTGCCGCTGCTGTTGATCGTGGCCTTCTGCCTCGCGGTGCTGATCCGCACCTTCCTGCTCCAGGCGTTCTTCATCCCCTCCGGGTCGATGGAGAACACCCTGCTCATCGGCGACCGGGTGCTGGTCAACAAGGTGGTCTACGACGTCCGCGACCCGGTCCGTGGCGAGGTGGTGGTCTTCCGGGGCACCGACAACTGGGTCGCCCAGGAGGCCCCCGCGCCGCCGACCAACTTCGTCGGCAAGCTCGGCCGGACGCTGGGCGATCTGGTCGGCGTCAGCCGGCCGGGGGAGAAGGACTTCATCAAGCGGGTCATCGGCGTGCCCGGCGACAAGGTCTGGTGCTGCGACGACGGCCGGGTGGTGGTCAACGGCGTGCCGCTGGACGAGCGGTCGTACGTGACCGAGGACTCCCCGGAGAACCTGCCGCCGAACCCGAAGGAGTGCCGCTCCCGCAAGTTCAACGAGGTGGTCGTACCGCCGGGGCAGATCTTCGTGATGGGTGACCACCGGCTGGTCTCGCAGGACGCCCGCTGCCAGGGGCCGGTGCCGATCGACAACGTGGTGGGACGGGCCTTCATGATCGTCTGGCCGCAGCAGCGGTGGACCACCCTGCCCGTCCCGCGGACCTTCGCCGACCTGCCGCAGCCCGACGCGGCACCGGCCCGGCCGGTGCCGGTGGATCCGAACCCGGTGGGTGGTGTGGTGCTGCTCCTGCCGACCTCGGCCGCCCTCTCCGTTCTCGCGCGTTCGGGGCGACTGCGTCGCACCCGGGGACGTAGGCTCCTCCCGTGATTGACGAGCAGACCGAGAAGCCGCGCAACTCCTTCTGGAAGGAGCTGCCCATTCTCCTGGGTGTGGCGATCCTGGTCGCGGTGCTGGTACGTGCCTTCGTGCTGCAGACCTTCTTCATTCCGTCGCCCTCCATGGAGAACACCCTCAAGATTGACGATCGGGTGCTGGTCAACAAGTTGGTCTACGATTTCCGCTCCCCGCACCGGGGCGAGGTGATCGTGTTCAAGGCGCCCACCGAGTGGAGCGGCAACCCCGACGGTGAGGACTTCATCAAGCGGGTGATCGGCGTCGGCGGCGACCACGTCGTCTGCTGCGACCACACCGGCGACCAGGAGCGCCTGATCATCAACGGCAAGCCGATCGACGAGCCGTTCATCTTCCCCGGCAACAAGCCGGCGGACCAGGACTTCGACATCACCGTGCCGGAGGGTCGGCTCTGGGTGATGGGTGACCACCGGGAGGCCTCCGGCGACTCGCTGGAGCACTGGCAGCAGTCGGGCGAGGACATCAACGAGGCCACCATCCCCGAGGACCAGGTCATCGGCCGGGCCTTCACCATCTTCTGGCCGGTCAACCGGGCCACCTGGCTCAGCGTGCCGAAGCAGTTCGACGGGATCCCCCAGCCCTGACCGGAGGGGCGTGGGCGGTTGTCGGAGACGTCTGGCAGTCTTGGGCGGTGACCACCTACCACCCTCGCCGTGCGGCCCGGGTGCTGCTCGTCGACGCGGGCGGCCGGGTGCTCCTCTTCGAGGGCAGCGATCCGGCCCGGCCCGGCCACCGCTACTGGTTCACCCCCGGAGGCGGCCTGCACCCGGAGGAGACCCCGGCCGAGGGCGCGGCCCGCGAGCTGGCCGAGGAGACCGGCCTGCGGCTGGCCCCGGCCGAGCTGGGCGAGGCGGTCGCGGCCGAGACGATCGAGTTCCCGTTCGACGGCGTCTGGTATCGCCAGGAGCAGGAATTCTTCCTGGTCCGGATCTCCGGATGGGCGGTCGACACGGCCGGCTTCGACGAGATCGAGCGGGCCAGCGTGCACGGGCACCGCTGGTGGACGGCCGCCGAGCTGGCCGCCAGCACCGCGCGGTACTACCCGGCCGACCTGCCGGACCTGCTCACCCGGGTGCTCGGCGCCGGCCCGGTGCCGGCCGGCAACGGGAGCCTGCCGTGCTGACTCCGCCGCGCACCGTGGTGCGCCGCGACGGCGGTCTCTACGCCCTGGAGCGGGCCCTGCAACGGCGGGGCTTCCGGCACGTGGCGGGGGCCGACGAGGCCGGCCGGGGGGCCTGCGCCGGCCCGCTGGTGGCTGCCGCCGCGGTGCTGCCGGAGGGGCGGCGCGGCGAGATCGACGAGCTGGCCGACTCCAAGCTGCTCACCCCGGCGGCCCGGGAACGGGTCTACGACGAGGTGGTGGCGCGGGCGCTGGCGTACGCGGTGGTGGTCATCCCGGCCGAAGAGGTCGACGGTCGCGGGCTGCACGTGTGCAACCTGGCCGCCATGCGGCGGGCGCTGGCCTCGCTGACCACCCGCCCGGAGTACGTGCTGACCGATGGCTTCGGCGTCGACGGGCTGGACGTGCCGGGGCTGGCGGTCTGGAAGGGCGACCGGGTGGCCGCCTGCGTGGCGGCGGCGAGCGTGCTCGCCAAGGTCACCCGGGATCGGATCATGGTGGAGTTGGACGGGCGGTACCCGGGCTACGGCTTCGCCGAGCACAAGGGCTACATCACCCCCGAGCACACCGCCGCGTTGCGGGAGCGGGGGCCCTGCCGGGAGCACCGCTTCTCGTACGTGAACGTGGCGGCCGTCTCGGGCCGGGACGGCCGGCCGCCCCGGGCGCGGCGGCCGGTGGTCGGTGGCGGGGCGGCTGAGGGCCCGGACACGCCGATGGAGCGCTCCGGCGCGCCAGGGAGTACCGTCGGCGTGGCGTTGGGCGAGCAGCCGCGACCCCCGGCACCGGTGGGGGAAGATGTGGTCATGGAAGGCGGAGTGCGATGAGCGCGGAAGATCTCGAGAAGTACGAGACCGAGATGGAGCTGCAGCTCTACCGGGAGTACCGCGACATTGTCCGCCAGTTCTCCTACGTGGTGGAGACCGAGCGCCGCTTCTATCTGGCGAACCAGGTCGACCTGCACGTGCGCAACTCCGACGGCGAGGTCTACTTCGAGGTCGAGATGCACGACGCCTGGGTGTGGGACATGTACCGTCCGGCGCGGTTCGTGAAGAATGTCCGGGTGATGACCTTCAAGGACGTCAACGTCGAAGAGCTCGAAAAGCCCGACATTTCGCTTCCCGCAGATTCCGGATTCGGCGGCTGATCCGGCCGTCCCGGCCCGGCGGCCGGACACCGCCGCCACCACGTCGACCCGCCGCACCCGGTTCTTGGCCGCCCCCACCCGGCGCCACGGTGGCCAGACGGGCTGCGGTCGTCCGCTAACGCACGAACTCGAACATGGTGGCGCCGGCCGGCAACGGGCGGGGCGTCCCGGTGAAGCGGTGCGCGCCCACCCCGACCCCGTCCGCCGGGCTGCTCACCGCGACCGGTTCGAAGCCCTCCTCGGCGAACCACGCGCAGATGGTGGGCACCAGGTCCGGCTCGTCGCGGTGCCGCGTCCAGAGGACCGTTCCGCCGGTGGCGCAGAGCGCGGCGCAGTGCCGGACCGTGTTCCGGATGTCCGCGTCGACGATGTTGCCGAAGATGCCGCAGGCCAGCACCAGGTGCGCCGGCGCCAGGTCCGCGTACTGGTCGGTGCGCGCGGCGTCGCCGACCACCACCTCCACCCGGCTCAGGCCGGCCTCGGCGGCGAACCGCCGGGCCACCTCGGCGTTGCGCGGGTCCAGCTCGACCAGGCGCGCGGTCACGTCGTCACGGCGGGGATGGTTGGCGAGCACCGGCAGCAGGTCCGACCCCTGGCCGGCGCAGAGACTGACCGCCCGCAGCGGACCGGCCGGGGCGCTGTCCAGGGCCGCCCGGACCTGGTCGCGCACCTCCGCCAGGCGCCGGGACAGCGCCGAGTCCGGCTGGTCGTAGTCGGCGTGCCAGGCGTACCAGTCCGTCGTCACCCGGCCAGCATAGGCCCGGTCCCGTAGCAGATCTGCCCCGTGCGCGGGGCACCGTCCACAGCTCGACCACCGTCCACAGGGATCACCGCCGGCGCTGGCGGGACGGGTCGGCCCGCCGGCAGGCTGCCGGCGTGTGGACCTCACCGTCGGGGCGGCTGACCGCCGCCGGATGCCTGCTGCTCGCCCTGCACCTCACCGGTCCGGCCGTCACGCCGGCCGTCGGCGTTGCGGCGGCCGGGCCGGCGCCGGGAGCCGGTGAGCCGGGAGCGGCGTCGTCGGCACCGGGTGTCGGCGGGGCCGGCGGATACCACCCCGCCCCGGCCGACGGACCCTTGTGGACGGCCGCGGTGTGGCCGCTCGCCGGCCCGCCCCGGCCGGTACGCCGGTTCGACCCGCCGCCGCAGCCGTGGCTGCCCGGCCACCGGGGAGTGGACCTGGCCGCCGCGCCGGGTGCGGAGGTCCGTGCCGCCGTCGCCGGGACGGTCCTCTTCGCCGGCCCGGTGGCCGGGCGTCCGGTGGTCACCGTGGGGCACGCCGGTGGGCTGCGCACCACCTACGAGCCGGTCCGACCCGGGCTGCCGGCCGGTGCCCGGGTCGCCGCCGGTACGCCGATCGGTGTGCTGCTCGCCGGCCACCCCGGCTGCCCGGCGTCGGCCTGCCTGCACTGGGGTCTGCGCCGGGGCGAGGACTACCTGGACCCGCTCGCCCTGCTCGGCCTCGGGCCGGTCCGCCTGCTGCCGGTGGACCCGGCGCCGTCCCTCGGGCCGGCCCGGTGAGCGGCCGCTCAGCACAGGCTTGCGGGTCGGGTCGGCACCGTCCCTCGGCCGGCCCGGTGAGCGGCCGACCGGCAGGCTTGCGGGTCGGCTCGGCACCGTCCCTCGGGCCGGCCCGGTGAGCGCTCGCCTGGCAGGCTTTCGGGTCGGCCCGTCGCCGTCCCCTGGGTCGTCCGGTGAGTGACCGCTCAGGCCTGGGCGAGCAGCGTGGGCAGGCGGATCGCCAACCGGTCGTACTCCTCCGGCGTGTTGTAGACCTGGCCGCAGAGGCGCAGCCAACCCCGGCCGTGCCAGCCGGCCACGGAGACCTCGGCGCCGAGCCGCTCCGCGATCCTGGCGCGCAGCTCGTGTGCCGCGTCGATGGTGGTGGCCACGCCGGCCGGCAGCGGGACCAGTCGCATGGCCACCGTCGGCCCGCCCGGGTCCGGCAGGTCGGCCGGCGCCACCCCGAGCGCGTCCCCGACCACCCGCTGCCCGTACGCGGCCAGCGCGGCGTTGTGCGCGCGCACCCGGTCGACGCCGAGGCTGCGCAGGGTGAACAGGCCCGCCGGGGCGGCCAGCCAGCCGGTGTAGTCCAGCGTGGCCTGCCATTCGACCCGGGCGGGGAAGCCGCCCTGCTGCTCCCAGGAGACGACCAGCGGCTGGATGCGCTCCCGCCACGGCTCGCTCACCACGAGCGCGGCGGTGCCGCGCGGCGCGTACGCCCACTTGTGCAGGTTGCCCACCCAGAAGTCGGCACCGATCGAGGCCACGTTGACCGGCAGCATCCCCGGCGCGTGCGCGGCGTCGACCAGCACCGGCACGCCCCGCTCACGGGCCACCCCGACGATCGCGGCGGTCGGGAACAGCTTGGCGGTGGGTGAGGTGAGCTGATCGACGATCAGCAGCCGGGTACGCCCCGGGCGCAGGCCGGCCCGGACGATCTCGACGATCTCCTCGTCACCCGCGTCCAGCGGCACCGCCAGGCAGCGGTGCGTCGCGCCGGTGCGCGCGCACTCCCGCTCCACGGCGAAGGCGACCGCGCCGTACCCGTGGTCGGTGGTCAGCACCTCGTCGCCGGCGCGCAGGCCGAGCGACTGGAGCACCACGGCGACGCCGGTGGTGGCGTTGCCCACCAGGGCGGTGCCGCCCGGGTCGGCACCCAGGAACGTGGCCAGATGTCGCCGGGTGTGGGCGATCCGCTCCACCAGGCCCTGGGTGAAGAAGCGCAGCGGGTTCGCCTCCATCTCGTCACGCAGCCGCTGCTGGGCCCGCTGCACGCCGATCGGCACCGCACCGAACGCGCCATGATTGAGATAGCTGACCGATGGATCGAGGGAGAAGAGCAGCCGAGCCCCGGGAATCGGCTCGGGTGGCCGCGGAACGGTCATCCGCCGATCGTAGCCCTTCGTGGATCATCAACTTGGGGTTCTCCCAGGTCGTCCGTCAGGCGCGCGGATGCGCCTGTCGGTACGCCGCCCGTAGCCGCTCCACCGACACATGGGTGTAGATCTGCGTGCTGGCCAGCGAGGAGTGGCCCAGCAGCTCCTGCACCGCCCGCAGGTCCGCGCCGCCCTCCAGCAGGTGGGTCGCGGCCGAGTGGCGCAGTGCGTGCGGGGTGGTCCGGGGCAGGCCGGCGGCCTCGGCGTACCCGGCGACGATCCGCCGGGCCGTGGTCGGGTTGAGCCGTCCGCCCCGGGCCCCCAGCAACAGCGCCCCGCCCGAGGCGGGACCGGCCACGGCCGGCCGGCCCCGGCTGAGCCACTCGTCCAGCGCGCGCTGGGCGGGCACCCCGTACGGGACGGTCCGCTCCCGACCACCCTTGCCGAGCACCCGGATCACCCGCCTTGCGTGGTCCACGTCGGCGACGTTCACGCCGCACGCCTCGCTGATCCGTACGCCGGTGGCGTAGAGGAGTTCGAGCAGCAGCCGGTCCCGCAGCAGCACCGCCTCCTCGGCCGGCCCGAGCGGGCGGTCCGCACCGCGGCGGAAGCCGGCCGGCTCGGGGACGGTGCGGTCCGCCGCCGGCGGGACGTGCCGGTCCGGCATGGCCATCAGGGCGGCGGCCTGGTCGGCGCGGAGCACGCTGGGCAGTTCCCGGTGTGCCTTCGGGCTGGCCAGTGCGGCGCCCACATCGCTGCCGAGCAGGCCCGCCCGGTGCGCCCAGGCGCTGAACGTGCGGGCGGAGGCGGCCCGGCGGGCCAGTGACGTGCGGGCGATGCCCGTCGTGCGCTGCCGCGCCAGCCAACTGCGCAGCACCGTCAGGTCCAGCTCCGACAGGTCCGCACAGCCCATCCGCGTCGCGTGGTCGAGCAGCGAGACCACGTCGCCGACGTACGCCCGGACGGTGTGCGCGGAGCGGTTGCGGACCCGGGCCAGGTGGTCGGCGAAGTCGTCCACCGCCTCCCGCATGGCCGGCGGCAGCCCTTGGTGCAGGTCCCGGGTGCCCGGCCGGCCGCTACTCACCGGTCCCGCCCGGCCGTCGAGATCGGGCTCGCCGCCGCCGCGGGGCCGGCCCGCCCCGGTCGCGGTACGCCGGGAACCGGGCGGACCCTGCTGGCGGTGGACACCGACCCAGCCTACGACGTGGCCACCCGGCGGGCGGGTCACCGGGCGGGCGGGTCACCGGGTGGGCCGGCCAATGGGTGAGCTGGCCCCGGTGGATGGGCGCCCGCGGTTGGATCACCGCACCGCGCGGCGTTACCGGGGCGGAGGCTGCCCGGTGGGCGAATACCGGGGTGGCTCGTTCCCGGGGCTGGCTGAACGGGGCCTGGACAGGGGAAACTGTTCCTACGAAATGGACGGTGGTCGCGGATCGGGCCGCCAGCGGGAGCCGGATCGGTACCGCTGCCGACGCAGGCATCTGCTCAGTCGGGGCGGCTGA
Organism: Micromonospora sp. HK10; assembly: GCF_000982955.1. GTDB lineage: Bacteria > Actinomycetota > Actinomycetes > Mycobacteriales > Micromonosporaceae > Micromonospora. The sequence goes on from NZ_KQ058856.1 coordinate 12,936, forward strand.
AGCGGTGCATAACGCCGGACGCCCCCGGGCGGCGGCGCGGAAGGGTGATTGGCGAGTCGGACGGTGCGGGCGTCGAGCCGCAGGGCGGGCGCCGACGGGAGGAGGGACCGGACGTGGGTGTGGATGCCGTCCTCTACCGGCAGGTGCGTGCGGGGCCGCCTCGCCGCCCACCGTCCTACGTCGCGACCGAGACGGTGGCCGATCCGGACGACGTGCTCCTGGACCTGCTCAAGCGGGTGCGCGGCGGGGGACGTACGCCGCTGCTGGACCGCGTCGACCCGCTCGGCGAGCTGGTGGTCGGCGTCGACTCGGCGCCGCAGTTGCTCGACGAGCTGCGCTGCCTCATGGAGGCGGCCCGGGTACCGGCGGAGACCGAGCGGATCCGGCGGCTCGCCCTGCTCGTCAGACGCTGCCTGAACGGCCGGGATGTCGAGATCCGCTTCGAGGGCGACTGATCCCCACCATGGCGTGCCGGGCACTGCGGCGTGCCGGCCACCGGTGGCGTGCCGCGCACTGCGGCCTGCTGGGCACTGCGGCGCTCCGGCGACGCCCTCCGATTTCCGCCCGGCGGAGCGGGTAGCCTCCGGCAACGAGATCGGAATGGGGCGATCATGCGGAAATTCGGTCGACCGACGGCGGCATCGGGAGAGGTCGACCGGCACCTGCGCCGGTTCCTCGGCACGCCCTTCAGCACCCTCGACGAGGAACTGCCCGACGGGGCGCCGATCCGGCTGCACGGCTTCGCCGAGGTCCCGTTCGACGGTCAGGTGACCCTGGCCACCGATGGGCTGGCCGCGCTCGCCCGGCAGCGCGGCTGGGCCCGGCCGGACGGCTACGCCCAGGAGTTGGTCTTCGTCCTGGATGGCCGGTTCATGGGCCCCGAGCTGCTGGACTTCGTGATGTCCTGCGCGGTGCGCTACGCCCAGCAGGCGCGGCTGCTCGCCTGGGAGGAACCGGTCCGGCTGGACCTCGAGGTGCCGCTCAGCACCGGGATGCGGTTCCTGCTGCCGACCCCGGCGGCGCTGTTCGACGAGGACTTCCAGTTCGTGACCGCCCCGACCGGTGAGACGAACTTCTGCCTGCTGGTGCCCGCGTACGAGGTGGAGGCCGAGTTCCTGGCGGCCAAGGGACCGGAGCAGCTCTACGACGCCCTGGAGGAGCAGGACGTCGACGTCTCGGACCTGCGCCGGGCGCCACTGCGGTCGGGAGCCTGACGCCGCCACCACGAGCCGGCTCACTTTCGGCCGCCGGACGGTGTCGGGGCCAGCGCGTACCCGTCGTCGCGGCGGACCACCAGGGACAACTCCTCCAGCATGGACAGCTTCCGCATGGCGGTACGCAGGTCGACCCCGGCCCGGGCCGCGACGGCCTCCAGCGCGAGCGGTCTGCGCCGGGGCAGCGCCTCGAGCACCTGGGTCGCCGCGTCGTCGAGGCCGTCGCGGAGGCGCTCCGGGGCCCGGTCCGGCGGCGCCAGGTCGGCGCCGATCCGGCCCACCTCCTCCAGCACGTGCGCGACCCCGGTGACCAGCCGGGTACGGGGCTCGTCGCGCAGCAACCGGTGCGCGCCGACGGACATGGCCGAGGTGACCGGGCCCGGCACCACCATCCCGGTGCGCAGGACGCCGATCGCCCGGTTCAACGTCTGGGTGGCCCCGCTGCGCGCCGCCGCCTCGACCAGCACGGTGCCGCGGGTGGCCGCCGCGATGACCCGGTTGCGGATGAGGAACCGGGGCCGCAGCGGCTCCGCGCCCGGCAGCCACTCGCTGACCAGCAGGCCGGTCTCGGCGATCCGGTCGAACAGCGCCGTGTTGCCCATCGGGTAGGGGCGGTCCAGTCCGCAGGCGAGCACCGCCACGGTCAGTCCGCCGGCGGTCAGCGCGCCCCGGTGCGCGGCGGAGTCGATGCCGAACGCGCCGCCGGAGACGACCGTCCAGTCCCGCTCGGCGAGCCCGTAGCCCAGTTCGGTGGCGACGTGCGTCCCGTACGGAGTGGCCGCCCGCGCCCCGACCACGGCCACCGACCGCTCGAAGGCCTGCCCCAGCGGCCAGGCGCCGCGCACCCAGAAGCAGAGCGGCGGAGCGGTCTCCAGATCGACCTTGCGGGCGGCCCCGGAGAGCTGGAGCCGAGTCAGGTGCGCGACCTGGTGCGGCCACTCGTCGTCGTGGGGGGTGACCAACCGGGCGCCGAGCCGTTCGGCGCGGGCCACCGCCTGCTCGGCGACCGCCCGCGCGTCGCCGCCGCTCGACCGGGCCGCCACGGTCGACCGCAGGGTCGAGTCCGCCGCGTCGCCGCGCAGCAGCAGGTCCAGCGCCGCGACCGCGCCGACCTCGTTGACCAGGTGGAAGACGGCCTGGGTGCCCGGCTCGGCCAGCCAGGTCAGGGCCACCCGGGCCAGCCGGTCCTCGTCGGTGCCGGTCATCAGCCCTCGCCCATCCGCAGGTGCACGGCCTCGGCGATGTCGTCGCCGTCCGGCCGGTCCCGCCCGTCCAGGTCGGCGATGGTCCAGGCGAGCCGGACCACCCGGTCGAACCCCCGGGCGGAGAGCGAACCGGAGTCGAGCCGCCGGCGCAGTTCCCGGATGTCCCGCCCGGGCAGCTGCCAGGGCGGGCGGCGCAGGTAGGGGCCGGGGACGTCCGCGTTCACCCGGTGGCCGGTGCTCGACCACCGGTCGGCGGCGGCCCGGCGCGCGCCGGCCACCCGGTCGGCCACGGCGGCCGAGCACTCGGGCGGGGTACCGGTCGCCAGCAGCTCCGCGGCCCGTACCGGGTGCAGGCGTACCTGCAGGTCGACCCGGTCGAGCAGCGGCCCGGAGAGCCGGCCCAGGTAGCGCCGGCGGGCCAGCGGAGTGCATTCGCAGTCGAGGTCGCCGGACGGCTTGGCGCAGGGGCACGGGTTGGCGGCCAGCACCAGTTGGGTCCGGGCCGGGTATTCGGTGGCGCCGTGCGCCCGGGTCACCCGGACCCGGCCGCTTTCCAGCGGCTGGCGCAGCGCCTCCAGGGCCGCCTTGCTGAACTCGGGCGCCTCGTCGAGGAAGAGCACCCCGCGATGGGCCAGCGACACCGCCCCGGGACGGGCCAGGCCGGAGCCCCCACCGACCAGGGACGGCACCGTGGCGGTGTGGTGCGGTGCCTGGAACGGCGGACGGCGCAGCAGCCGTCCACCGGGCGGCAGCAGACCGGCGATGGAGTGCAGTGCGGTGACCTCCAGCGCGGCATCGTCGTCCAGCGCCGGGAGGATCGACGGGAGCCGCTCGGCCAGCATGGTCTTGCCGGCGCCAGGCGGGCCGAGCAGGGCCAGGTGGTGCCCGCCGGCGGCGGCCACCTCCAGCGCCCGGCGGCCGAACCCCTGACCGGCCACGTCGGCCAGGTCGGGGCCGCCGGGGGCGGTGGGCGGCTCGGCGGCCGGTGGCGGCAGCAGCGGCGTGCCGTCGCGGACGAAGGCCACCAGGCGGTGCAGCGTGTCCACGGCCCGGACCCGTACGCCGGGCAGCACGGCCGCCTCGGCGGCGTTGGCGGCGGGCACGACGACGCGGTCCAGGCCGGCGCGCGCGGCGGCGGCGACCATCGGCAGGACACCGCGCACCGGGCGGACGGCGCCGTCGAGGCCCAGCTCGCCGAGGATCACCGTCCGGTCCAGCGGCAGCAGCGGCAACTCGCCCGAGCCGCCGAGCACGGCCACCGCGATGGCCAGGTCGAACGCCGAACCGTACTTGGGCAGGGTGGCCGGGAGCAGGTTGAGGGTGATCCGGCGGTTCGGCCACTTCTGGCCCGAGTTCACGACCGCGGCCCGGACCCGGTCCCGGGCCTCGTGCAGGGCCGTGTCGGGCAGGCCGGAGATGACCACGCCCGGCAGCCCGGCGGCCAGGTCGGCCTCCACCTCCACCACGTGTCCGGTCACGCCGACCAGCCCGACGCAGAGCACCTTGGCGTAGCTCATCTCAGAACGCGCCCTTCAGGTGCTCGACCCGCGCCGGCCCGGCGGTGGGGAGCCGGACGGCGAGGACGTCGAAGCGGACCTCGTCGGCGTGGGTGCCGGTCTCGGCCAGCCAGCGCGCGGCCAGCCCGCGCAGCCGCCGTGCCTTCGCCGGGACGACCGCCTCGGCGGGGGTGCCGAAGTGGTCGGTGCGGCGGGTCTTGACCTCGCAGAAGGCGAGCACCTCGCCCTCCCAGGCGATGATGTCGATCTCGCCGTCGGCGCACCGCCAGTTGCGGGCGACCGGGCGCAGCCCTGCCTCGATCAGGTGCCGGACCGCGCACCGTTCGCCGTACGCGCCGACGGCCTGGTTCCGCTTCGTCATGGCGACGACGGTGCCGCGTGCCGGGCGGTGGGGTGCTCCGGCGCCGCCCGCCTGTGGATGACGGGGCGGGCTGTGGACGACCGGACGATCTTGGGTCTGGTGTGCTACAGCGCCGGCTGGTTTGCCCTTGTGGCAGGATCGCCGGATGCTGCGACTCACCGATTTCATCATCGACTGCCCGGACCCGATGGAGCTGGCGGCCTTCTACGCAGCGGTGACGGGCCGCCCGGTCAAGGAGGGCAGCGACAGCGACTGGGCCGGTATCCGGTTCGGCGAGATCGAGTTGGCCTTCATCCGGGTGGCGGACTACCGCGCCCCGCGGTGGCCCGACGGCGAGCACCCGAAGCAGTTCCATCTCGACTTCGAAGTCGACGACCTCGAGGCCGAGCAGAGCCGCCTCCTGGCCCTGGGCGCGACCCTGCGGCAGGACTTTGTCGGCCCCAACGGCTACGGCTGGCGCGTCTACACCGACCCCGTCGGCCACCCGTTCTGCCTCTGCCGCAACAAGGGCGTCACCTGGACCGACCAGGGCCCGGTCTGGCCCACGGGCAAGTAGGGCGGGTAGCGCCGGTCCCGGCGCGCCGGGACCGGCACCACGACCGATGCGGAACGTCGCCACCCGCCCCGGCGACCCGCCGGCCCGGCGTGCCGCCCCGGACACCGCGTCGAGCGGCATCGACCAGCGGCGATGCCGCTCGGGGTCGAATGGCGGACCGGGTTCCGGTCGCATACCGTGCCGGTCGTGGACGGACGACGGAGCTTTCCCGAGGATGAGCAGGGGTCGCGCTGGGGCGACCGGGGGTACGCCGAGCCGGACTGGCGGGCCGAGCCGCGGCACCGCGACGACGACTACCTCGTCCCCGAGCAGCGCGAGGGCTTCCGGTACGGCGAGCCCGGACCGTACGGCGGGGCCGATCCGCTGGTCGACGGGGCCGACGGTTACCGCCGGTCGCGCTGGACGGATGATCCGGACACCTCCACCGAGCTGCCGGGCGAGCGCGTCGGCCGGCGGGCCGCCCGGGAGGCTGCCGACCCGCTCGGCGGGGCCGCCCGGGAGGCCGGGCCGCTCGGCGCCGACCCGCTGCGGTCCGGCCCGCTCGGCGGCTACCCGATCGTGGAGCCGACCCGTCCGGCGGAGCCGGCCCCGGCGCCGGGCACTGCCGGGGACCATCCGGCCCACGCCGGCGGTGCCGCGCTGCCGGGCGGTGACCGTCCCACCGGGGTGCCGGCCGGCGCGGAGCGCCCCGCGTACCCGGGGGCCACGCCGCTGACCGTCGGGGAGCGGCCCGGTGCCGAGGCGGCGCCCGGCCCGGTGCCGCACCCGCTGGAGCTGCCGACCGGCCCGATGCCGTCGGTGGCCCCCCGCCAGGACGCGGCGACGCCGGGCGACGGGGTCTACCGGACCCGGCGGCCGGTGCTGGCCGTGCTGCTGGCGGCGCTCGTGCTGGTCCTGGAGGCCCCCGCGCTGCGGGTGCTGCTGCACGGTCTGATCGGTGACCCGGTCTCCGCCTCGCACGTCGTGGTGGGCACGTTCCTGGTGGTCGGCCTGCCGATCTTCGGCGCCGGCCTGTACGGGTTGCGCACCGGTGGGCTGGCCCTCGCCGACGGCAGCCGCGGTTGGCTCCGGCCGCCGACCGCCTACCTGACCGTCGGGCTGGTGCTCTTCCTGGCCGCCGCGCTCGCCGCCCGCTGACCCCGCGGACATACCTCCCCGATCCGGAGGTATGTCCGGAACCGGGACCCGCGGGACCGGCGGCCCGGGATCGGCGGCCCGGGGTCGGCGGCCCGGGACCGGCCGCGGTGGGCCGCCCGACCGCCGCCGGCGGTTCCCGTACCCCGGTGACCGGCCGGGCCCGACCGGTGGCCACCTCCGGCGGTTCCCGCACCCCGGGACCGGGGCCGCGGGAGAGCGCGTACACTGGTCGACTGGCGACCGCCTCGCGCGGTCGACCTCGCGTGCCCTCTCCACGGACCGCTCCGTGGGGCGACGGCCTCCCTGGTCCCGATCGTGTTCGGGTCCGTCATGGCCGCCGACCGGGCGCCAGGCGTCCGGCCGCCGGCCGGACGGGACAACCAGGGAAACTAGGAGTACCCCATGGCCGTCGTGACCATGCGTCAGCTGCTGGAGAGCGGTGTCCACTTCGGGCACCAGACCCGGCGCTGGAACCCGAAGATGAAGCGCTTCATCTTCACCGAGCGCAACGGTATCTACATCATCGACCTGCGCCAGACCCTCGACTACATCGAGAAGGCGTACGACTTCGTGCGCACCACGGTGGCCGGGGGCGGCAGCATCCTCTTCGTCGGCACCAAGAAGCAGGCCCAGGAGGCCATCGCCGAGCAGGCCACCCGGGTCGGTCAGCCGTACGTCAACCACCGTTGGCTCGGCGGCATGCTGACCAACTTCCAGACCGTGTACAAGCGGCTTCAGCGGATGAAGGAGCTGGAGGCCCTGGGTGACCTGAGCGGCACCGCCGCCGGTTACACCAAGAAGGAGACGCTCCAGCTCTCCCGCGAGAAGATCAAGCTGACGAAGACCCTCGGTGGCCTGCGCGACATGCAGAAGCTCCCGGCCGCGGTCTGGATCGTCGACACCAAGAAGGAGCACATCGCCGTCGACGAGGCCCGCAAGCTGGGCATCCCGGTGATCGCGGTGCTCGACACCAACTGCGACCCGGACGAGGTCGACTTCCCGATCCCGGGCAACGACGACGCGATCCGCTCGGCCGAGCTGCTGACCAAGGTCGTCGCGGCCGCCGTGGCCGACGGTCTGATCGCCCGCTCCGGCCGGGGCCGGGGCGGCGACGAGAAGCCGGAGCCGGGCCAGGTCGGCGCGGACGAGCCGCTGGCCGAGTGGGAGCGCGAGCTGCTCGAGGAGCCGAAGAAGGCCGACGAGCAGCCGGCGGCCGCCGCCGAGCAGCCCGCGACCGCCGAGCAGCCGGCGACCGCCGCCGCGGAGTGATCGCGCCGTCGCGTCCCCACTGTCCGAATTTCCGGCCGGTGGGGACGCGACGGGTACGCCGGGCACAACCGGCCCGGATCCGGGTAACCGGCAGCCAGACCATCCCACCGCAGTCTCAAACACCGAAGAGAGAGTCATGTCCAACTTCACCGCCGCGGACGTCAAGAAGCTCCGCGACCTCACCGGCGCCGGCATGATGGACTCCAAGAAGGCGCTGACCGAGGCGGAGGGCGACTTCGACAAGGCCATCGAGATCCTGCGCGTCAAGGGCGCCAAGGACGTCGGCAAGCGGGCCGGCCGCACGGCCGCCAACGGTCTGATCGCGCACTCCGGCACCTCGCTGCTGGAGCTCAACTGCGAGACCGACTTCGTGGCCAAGAACGACGCCTTCATCGCCCTGGCCCAGCAGCTGGTGGAGCACGGCGAGCGCAGCGGCGTGAGCACCGCCGAGGAGCTGCTCGCCAGCACCATCGACGGCAAGCCGGTCGCCGACCTGATCCAGGAGCAGTCCGCCAAGATCGGCGAGAAGCTGGTGCTCAACCGCTTCGCCCGGCTGGAGGGCGGCACCACCGCCGTCTACCTGCACCGCAAGAGCCAGGACCTGCCTCCGGCCGTCGGCGTGCTGGTGCAGTACGCCGGCAAGTCCGACGAGGCCGGCGACGCGGACGCCCGCGGCGTGGCGATGCAGATCGCCGCCATGCGGCCGAAGTACCTGACCCGCGACGAGGTACCGGCCGACGTGGTCGAGTCGGAGCGGCGCATCGCCGAGCAGACCGCCCGCGAGGAGAACAAGCCCGAGGCGGCGCTGCCGAAGATCGTCGAGGGCCGGGTCAACGCCTTCTTCAAGGACTTCGTCCTGCTGGAGCAGGCGTCGGTCGCCGACAACAAGAAGACGGTGAAGCAGCTGCTGGCCGACGCCGGCATCGAGGTCACCCGCTTCGTGCGGTTCGAGGTCGGTCAGGCCTGATCCGCCCGCCGGGCGCGGACGCGACCGGCGGCAGGGAAACGTCGACGAGGAGGCCGCCGGTGTACGTGACAGGCACCGCGGCCTCCTCGTCACATAGGGTCGGCAGCGGCAGTTACGCGGTACGGGCGCACGCGAGGTGCGCGACGGAAGGGGCGGCGGATGACGCAGGTTGTGAGTGACCGGAGCCTGGCGGTGGACGATCCGACCGCCCCACCGCCCGGACGGGCCCGCCGGGTGGTGCTGAAGCTCTCCGGTGAGGTCTTCGGCGGCGGCGCGATCGGCGTCGACCCGGACGTCGTGCAGGGCATCGCCCGGCAGATCGCCACCGTGGTGCGCCGTGGCGTGCAGGTCTCCGTGGTGGTCGGCGGGGGCAACTTCTTCCGCGGCGCCGAGCTGCAGAAGCGGGGCATGGACCGGGCCCGGGCCGACTACATGGGCATGCTCGGCACGGTGATGAACTGCCTGGCGCTGCAGGACTTCCTGGAGAAGGAAGGCATCGAGACCCGGGTGCAGAGCGCCATCACCATGGCCCAGGTCGCCGAGCCGTACATCCCGCTGCGGGCGATCCGGCACCTGGAGAAGGGCCGCGTGGTCATCTTCGGCGCGGGCGCCGGCATGCCGTACTTCTCCACCGACACGGTTGCCGCGCAGCGGGCGCTGGAGATCCACGCCGACGTGGTGCTGATGAGCAAGAACGGCGTGGACGCGGTCTACACCGCCGACCCGCGGATCGACCCGACGGCGAGCAAGCTCGACTCGATCACCTTCTCCGAGGTGCTGCGCCGCAACCTGCGGGTGGCCGACGCCGCGGCGTTCAGCCTCTGCATGGAGAACGGCCTGCCGATGCTGGTCTTCGGCGCGCAGGGCGACGACACGATCGTCCGTGCCGTCGGCGGTGAGAAGATCGGCACGCTGATCACCGCCTGAACGGCCCGGTCGAGCCGGCAGCGGTCCTCCGACAGCACAGCAGCAGTACAGCCCACCACGAGCTACAGAAGGAGGCGAGGAGACCGGTGATCGACGACACCCTCCTCGAGGCCGAGGAGAAGATGGAGCGTGCCATCGAGCACGCCAAGGAGGAGTTCGGCGGGATCCGTACCGGTCGCGCCAATGCCGCCATGTTCTCCCGGATCGTGATCGACTACTACGGCAGCCCGACCCCGCTGCCCCAGATGGCCTCCATCGGCGTTCCCGAGCCGCGCATGGTGATCATCAAGCCGTACGACAACTCGCAGCTCGGCGCCATGGAAAAGGCCATCCGCGACTCGGACCTCGGGGTCAACCCGAACAACGAGGGCAACCAGCTGCGCATCCTGTTCCCGCAGATGACCGAGGAGCGGCGGCGCGAAATGATCAAGGTCGCCCGGCACAAGGGCGAGGAGGCCAAGGTCGCCGTCCGCAACATCCGGCGCCGGGGCAAGGAAGAGCTGGACCGTCTGGTCAAGGACGGCGAGGTCGGCGAGGACGAGGGCCGGCGCGCCGAGAAGGACCTGGACGACCTGACCCAGCGCTACGTCGCCACGGTCGACGAGTTGGTCAAGCACAAGGAGAGCGAGCTGCTCGAGGTCTGAGCGCTCGTACCCACGCGGACGGCACCGGTGTGCCGCCGCCCCGACGACGACTTCGGGCCCGGTCTCGGCGCCCCCTGCGGCTCTTGCCGGACGGGGTCGACCGGGCCGCCGGGAGCCGGCGCCCTCGGGGCGGCGGCCCCGGTGCCGCCGTCGTGGTGGGTGATCGTCCGCCGTGCCGGCTCACCGGGTGCAGTAGGCTCGGCACGATTCCCGGCCACCACCGGATGAACGGCGGGAATCGGCCGGCCGTCGGGCCGGTCAACCGGAGCAGTCGCGCCTGTAGGGGATGGTTTTGGTCTTGCGTCATGTGGCGGCACTCGCAGCGCGTACCGGTGCGTGATGTCCCACCCCGACCCCTACGGCACGGCCGAGCCGGGCGGCTGGGACCGCCCCGAGCGCCCGGCGGGGCTGCCCTGGCCCGACACCAGTCTTGAGCCGGGCCCCTGGCACCGGCCCGGCGCGCCGGAGGTCCACACCGAGCCGCGGACCCGTCCGGGCGCCGATCCGTACGCCCGGCCCCACCCGGACGGCGGGTTCGACACGCCGCGCGGCGGCCGCCCTCGGGACGGCGGACCCGGCTACGGCGGCGGACCCGGCGCCCCGCCCGGCTACGGTGCGGAACCCGGCTACGGCGGCGGACCCGGCGTTCCGCCCGGCTTCGGTGCGGAACCCGGCTACCGGCCCGACCACCCGATGCGTTTCGCCGACCCGGCCCGCGACGGCGACCCGGCCGACGACCGCCGCTACCGCAGCGAAGACTTGGTTGACGACCGCCGCTACCGCGACGGGGGTCCCGGCTCCGGAGGCCCGGACCCGCGCGGCCGGCGCCAGGACGGCGGGCCGTACGCGACGGCCTACGACCGGCCCGGGGAACCTGGCTACGACCGGCCCGGGGAGCGTGGCTATGACCGGCCCGGGGAGCGTGGCTACGACCGGCCCGGGGAACCCGGCTACGACCGGCCCGGGGAACCTGGCTACGACCGGCCGGGGGAGCGTGGCTACGACGGATCGGGCGGCCCCGGACATGACGATCCCCGGGACCGGCCCTACGACCGGCCGGTCCGCGACGACGCCCCGCCTGACCGGGGCGGACCCGATCGGTGGCGCCCGGAAGGGCCGGGCGAGGACTATCCGACGGCCCAGCTCGCGCCGGTGCGCGACGAGCCGATCGCCGCGCCGCCGGCGGCCGGGGACGTGCCGGCGGGTCGCCGGACGCGGGGCCGGCGCCGGGCCTCGGCCGACCGACCGCCGACCACCCAGCCGGCGACCGGCCGGGCCGGGCGTAACCTGCCCGCCGCGATCGGGGTGGGGCTGGCCCTCGGCGCGGCGATCGTGGTCCCCCTCTTCTTCTACCTGCCGGCGTTCCTGGCGGTGATCGCCGCCGCGGTGGGGATCGGCATCTGGGAGATGGCCCGCGCGGTGCGGCGCGCCGGCGCCCACCCGCCGCTGGTGCCGCTGATCGCCGGCGGCGTGCTCACCATCGCGCTGGCCTGGTTCGCCGGGCCCGACGCGCTCAGCCTCGGCCTGCTGGTCACCGTGCTCGGCACGATGATCTGGCGGCTCGGCGACGGCCCGGGCAACTACCAACGCGACCTCACCGCGGCCACCCTGATCGCGGTCTACGTGCCCTTCCTCGGCGGCTTCGCGGCGATGCTGGCCGCCGCGCCGGACGACGGGCACCTGCGGGTGCTGGCCACCCTGGTCGCCGTGGTGCTCTCCGACACCGGCGGCTACGCGGCGGGCGTGGCCTTCGGCAAGCACCCGATGGCCCCGACGATCAGCCCGAAGAAGTCCTGGGAGGGCTTCGCCGGCTCGGTCACCGCGGCGGCGGCGGGCAGCGCCCTGCTGCTCTGGCTGCTGCTCGACGTGGCCCCCTGGTGGGGTGCCGTGTTCGGGCTGGCGATCGCCGGCGCGGCCGTCCTCGGCGACCTGGCCGAGTCGATGATCAAGCGGGACCTCGGGGTCAAGGACATGAGCAACCTGCTGCCCGGGCACGGCGGGCTGATGGACCGGCTCGACTCGATCCTGTTCGCGGTGCCGACGGCGTACCTGCTGCTGGCGGTCCTCGTGCCGATGGCGGGCTGAGGCGTGAATCACGCGGGCGGGAGCGCCTCCCTCGGCCGGTCGGGGCCGATTCAGGACCCACGGACGGGTGCGTCCCGCTTCCGGCGTGTCAGACTGGACGCGCCATGACGAGCCTCCCCCTGATTTCCGTGGACCCCGACGCCCGTGGTCGCCGCCCGGCGATGCCGCCCCGTCACCTCGCCGACCTGGACCTGCCGGGCCGGCAGTCCCTCGTCACCGAGCTGGGGGAGCCGGCGTTCCGCGCCAAGCAGATCTCCAACCACTACTTCGGCCGGCTGGTCCGGGACCCGGAGCGGATGACGGACCTGCCCGCCGCGTCCCGGGAGCGGCTGGCCGGCGCCCTGCTGCCCGCCCTGCTGACCCCGGTCCGCGAGCTGGCCTGCGACGACGGCGCGACCCGCAAGGCACTCTGGCGGCTGCACGACGGCTCGCTGGTGGAGAGCGTGCTGATGGGCTACCCGGACCGGGTCACCGTCTGCATCTCCAGTCAGGCCGGCTGCGGCATGGCCTGCCCGTTCTGCGCCACCGGCCAGGCCGGGCTGACCCGCAACCTGTCCACCGCGGAGATCGTCGACCAGGCGGTCTACCTGGCCGGGGTGGCCGCCTCCGGGGCGGTCGCCGGCTCGCCGCCGCGCCTGTCGCACGTGGTGTTCATGGGCATGGGCGAGCCGCTGGCCAACTACTCGCGGGTGGTGGCGGCGATCCGCCGGCTGGTCGCGCCGGCCCCGGAGGGGCTCGGCCTGTCCCAGCGGCACATCACCGTCTCCACGGTCGGTCTGGTGCCGGCCATCCGCCGACTGGCCAGCGAAGACCTCTCAGTGACCCTTGCGTTGTCGCTGCACGCCCCCGATGATGAGCTGCGCGACGAACTCGTCCCGGTCAACCAGCGCTGGAAGGTGTCCGAGGTGCTGGATGCGGCGTGGGACTACGCGGCCACGACGGGGCGTCGCGTGTCGATCGAGTACGCGATGATCAAGGACGTGAACGACCAGCCGTGGAGAGCCGATCTGCTCGGGCGGCTGTTGGCCGGCAAGTTGGCCCACGTGAACCTCATCCCGCTCAACCCGACTCCGGGCAGCCGCTGGGACGCCAGCCCGAAGCCGGTCGAGCGGGAGTTCGTCCGGCGGTTGCGCGACGCCGGGGTGTCGACCACGGTGCGGGACACCCGGGGGCGCGAGATCGACGGCGCGTGTGGCCAGCTCGCCGCCGCCGAGGACAGCGACACCGACCCCCGCACCGCGACGGCGTAGCGGTAGAGACCAGGAGACATAGTGGCGAGTCAGGGTCAGCGTTTCCGGCGTAAGGCGCTCCGCCGGGGATACAAGGTCGACGAGGTCGACGCCTTCCTGGACCGGGTGGAGGCGACACTCGCCGGTCAGCCGGTCGGCGCGCCCGTGGCCTCCCAGGAGGTCCACGACGTCGTCTTCCGGGTCCGGTTCAACGGCTACGACGAGTGGCAGGTCGATCTGCACCTCGACCGGGTCGAGCGGCAGCTCGCCGAGCTGGAGGAGCGTGGCGCCGGACCCGGCGGGCGTGGCGGCGACCCGCGGCTCGCCGACCGGATGGGCCCGCCGATGCGCGACGACCGTGGCCTGTCGCCGGTGCCGCAGCCCCCGATGCCGCCCCGGCAGATGCCCGCCCAGGCCGGCCCGCCCGACCGGTACGGCAACCGCTACGACGAGCCCACCGGCGCCTTCGCCGGTGGTTACGACGCCCCACGCGGCGGTTACGACGCGCCTCGCGGCCCCGGTGGTCCCGGCCCGATGGGCCCGGGTGGTCCCGGTCCGATGGGCCCGGGCGGTCCCGGCCCGATGGGGCACGGCGGGCCGCCCCCGCGCGGCCTGCCGCCGGGCCCGGCCGGCTACGGCCCGGAGGAGCGGTTCGACGGGTTCGAGGCCGGCCGGCACGGGCGCGCCGACATGACCGCCGAGATCCGGATGCCCGAGCGGGAGCGGGACCTGCGTGACCCGCGTGGCCGCGGCCCGGCCGGTCCGCCGCCGCTGCCGCAGCAGGGCTTCGGGCCGGATCAGGGCTACGGCCCCGGCCCGGGGATGCCGCCCGGCCCGCCGCCGGTGGCCGGTCCGCCGATGGTCGGACCGCCGATGGTGGGACCGCCGATGGCCGGCCCGCCCGGCAGCGACCTCTACCGGGTCGACCAGATCCGGCGCAGCTTCCAGGTGCGCCGCTTCGGCAGCGGGTACGACCCGGACCAGGTGGACCGGTTCTTCGAGACGCTGCTCGGCGGCATGCAGGGCCGCAACCCGATGCCGGTGAACCCCAAGGACCTGGACACGCTGCGGTTCGGGCTGGTGCCCGGCGGCTACTTCGAGGCCGAGGTCGACGCCGCGCTCAAGGACGTGCAGGACATCCTGCTGGGCCGCTGAGGCCGCCACGCACAACGAGGGCCCGCCCCCAGCCGGGGGCGGGCCCTCGCGCGTACGCTCCGGCGACCGCCGGGGTCAGGAACGCAGGCCGTTGCGGCGCAGCACCGCGTCGCCGATCACGATGGCCAGCAGCAGCACGGCGATCCCGATCAGCCAGATGTCCTCGACCCTGCCCTCGTGGTTGCCGCAGAACGCCATGATCACCAAAACCACCGCCGACAGCACCGCCCCGATCCGTCCGGACCTGCGGTGTCCGGGCTTGTGCTGATCTGGCGCGGTTACCGGCTCGCTTCCTGCCACTGTCGGTCCTTCCCTCGCGATCGGATCTCCGGTTAGTCTGGCACGCCCCGAAGCGGGCCCGGTGCGGGGTCCGCCCTGATCGGCGTACCCCGCTCGGGTGACCACGGCGACCGGGACCGGGCCGTTGGTCCCGTCGCCGACCGGGCGGAACGGCACTACCGGCGTCGCGGGACGGTGAGCACACTGCCTCCGGTAGCGTCTTGACGTACGCCTGATTGCCTTTTTGAGGGGGACTACGGTGCGAGTGACCGGTACGGGGCATGCCAGCATGCGGATCGACACGGCCGCGGGCAGCATCCTGTGCGACCCGTGGGTCAATCCCGCCTACTTCGCCTCCTGGTTCCCCTTCCCCGACAATTCGCTGCTGGACTGGGAGACCCTGGGCCAGGTCGACTACCTGTACGTGTCGCACCTGCACCGGGACCACTTCGACGCGAAGCACCTGCGGGACTTCGTCAGCAAGGACGCGACGGTCCTGCTTCCCGAGTTCCCCACCTCGGAGATGGAGGACGAGTTCCGGGAGCTGGGCTTCACGAAGTTCCTCAAGGCCCCGAACGAGCAGGTCGTGGAGCTGCCCGGCGGCCTGAAGATCATGATCCAGGCGCTGACCAGCCCGACCGACGGCCCGATCGGCGACTCCTCGCTCTGGGTCGAGTACGACGGGGTGCGGCTGCTCAACCAGAACGACGCCCGCCCGACCGACCTGAGCGTCTTCGCCGAGCTGGGCCACGTGCACGCGCACATGCTGCAGTTCTCCGGCGCCATCTGGTACCCGATGGTCTACGAGCTGCCGCAGGCGGCGAAGACCGCGTTCGGCAAGCAGAAGCGCGACCGGCAGTTCGACCGCACCTGGCGCTACATCGACGACCTGAAGGCCGACAGCGTCTTCCCGATCGCCGGCCCGCCGTGCTTCCTCGACGACAGTCTCTGGCAGTTCAACGACATCTTCGGCGACGAGGGGAACATCTTCCCCGACCAGTCGGTCTTCCTGGCCGAGTACGCCAAGGTCGGCGGCACCAACGGCATCGTGCTGCTGCCGGGCAGCGTCGCGGAGGTCACCACCGGGGGCACCACCACCACCCACCCGGTGCCGGTGGAGGAGTTCTTCGCCAACAAGGTGGCCCACCTGGAGGAGATGCGGGAGCGGAAGCGCCCGATCATCGAGGCCGAGAAGGCGTCCTGGCGGCACCCCGAGGTCGACGTGCTCGGCGAGATGAAGCGCCGCATCGAGCCGCTGCTCGACGAGTCGATCTACCTGGCCAAGGGGGTCGGCGGTCCGGTCCGCTTCGACCTGGTCGGCTACGACGGTGCCGAGGTTGAATCGATCGTGGTGGACTTCCCGGGCAAGGAGGTCCGGCCGTACGCGGACGAGAAGGTCCGCTACCGGTTCCGTACCGAGCGGGCGCTGATCGAGCATCTGCTGCACATCGGCGAGGTGGACTGGGTCAACTCGCTCTTCCTGTCCTGCCGGTTCTCGGCGGCCCGGATCGGCCAGTACAACGAGTTCGTCTACGCCTTCTTCAAGTGCCTCTCCGAGGAACGCCTGCAGTACGCCGAGGGCTGGTACGACGAGCACGAGCGGGCCGTCGACGCCGAGGACATCACCCTGGACGGCTGGGTGGTGCAGCGCCGCTGCCCGCACCTGAAGGCCGACCTGAGCCGGTTCGGCATCGTCGACGGCGACCAGCTCACCTGCCAGCTGCACGGCTGGCGGTTCGACCTGGCCAGCGGGCGCTGCCTGACCAGCGTCGGCCACAAGATCCGCGCGCACCGGGCCGACGCGGAGACCCCGGCACCGGCCGGGGAGGCGCTGAGCTAGTTTCCCCGCGCCCGCCGCCCCCGCCGGGTCACCATCACAGTCGGAAGGGGGCGGCGTGGCCGAGGCGGGGGAGCGGGAGTACCGGTACCGGCGCGACCGGGAGATGGCCCGGGACGCCTCCCGGGTGGAGACGTTCAGCGACGGCGTCTTCGGGGTCGTGCTGACGGTGATGGCGGTCGAGCTGTTGCAGAACGGCCCGGCCCGCGATCCCGGGCGGGAATTGCCCGAAGCGCTCGCGCACGCCTGGCCGACCTACCTGGCGTACGTGATCACCTTCGGGATCGGTGGCCAGATCTGGCTCGGCCACCACAACATGTGGCGCTACGTGGTCCGGGTGGACCAGGTGCTGCTGGTGTTCAACCTGCTCCTGCTGCTCGTGGTGGCCACCATCCCGTTCACCGCCGACCTGCTCGCGGACAACCTGCGCGGCAGCCCGACCGAGCAGCGGCTGACCGCCGCCCTCTACGCCGGCACCGTGCTCGGCGAGTCGCTCTTCTTCAACCTGAGCTGGTGGTGGGCCCGGCGGCGCCGGCTGCTCCATCCCGACCTGGATCCCCGGCTGGCCGGGGCGGTGGCCCGGCGGCTGCGGCTGCGCCCGCTGCTGTATCTGGTCGCCTTCGCCTTCGTCTTCGTCGACCCGATCCTCAGCCTCCTGCTCTACCTGCTGCTGGTCGGCCTCTCCCTGGTCCGCCGCCCCGGCGACCTGCCCCGCGAAGCCGCCGCGCCGGCCGGGTGACCGGCGCCGGCTGCCACCCGCCCAGTCGCTGCGCTCGTCAACGGCCGAGGTCGGCGAGGATCCGCTGGGCGGCGTTGTGGCCGGCCGCGCCGATCACGCTGCCGGCCGGGTGGCAGCCGGCGCTGCCGGCGTACACGCCGTCGACCCCGGTCGCGTACGGCATCCGGTCGGTGAACGAGACGGTGTTGTCGACGTGGTGGATGTGCCCGCCGGTGATCCCGAAGTGCGCCTCGATGCCGGGCGGGGGCAGCGGCACCGCGTCGGCGATCAGGTCGGCGGTGCCCGGGGCGTACCGCTCGCAGATCGCCACCAGCCGCTCGACGTAGCCGGGCAGCGCCGCGTCCCAGCTGGTGCCGGCCAGCTCGTACGGCACGGACTGCACGAACAACGCCGACGAGTGGTGCCCGGCGTCGTCGCGCAGCGACGGGTCGACGGTGGTGTGCAGGTACCACTCGATGGTCGGTTCGGCCGGCAGCCGGCCGGCCCGCACGTCCGCCCACATGGCGCGCAGCGCGGTCATCGGCGATTCGCCGCCCGCGCCGACCAGTGACGCAGCGCCGGGCAGCAGGTGGATGGTGGAGCCGAACGGGCTCGGCGCGTCCGCCGGCAGGCAGGAGAAGCGGGGCAGCCCGGTGAGCGCCAGGTTGAGCTTGAGCGTGGTGCCGGGGCGGCGGACCGCCGCCATCCGCGCGCCCAGCTCCGCCGGGAGCGCGCCGTCGGGCAGCAGCGCCATCAGCCGGTACGGGTCGCACGCGCCGAGCACCACCTCGGCGGTGATCTGGCGCCCGTCGGCGAGCACCACCCCGCTGGCCGCGCCGCCGTCCAGGGTGATGGCGGTGACCGGCGTGCCGGCGTGCACGCGGGCGCCCGCGGCGCGGGCCGCCTCGGCGAACGTCCGGGAGACGGTGCCCATGCCGCCCTGCGCGATCATCCAGGTGCCGCCCGAGCCGGGCAGCCGGCACATGTTGTGCACCAGGAAGTTGTGCCCGGTGCCGGGGTCGTCCGGGCCGGCGTTCAGGCCGGACAGGCCGTCGGTGACCGCGTACATGCTGACCAGCAGCTCGGACTGGAAGTCGAATCGGGCCAGGTAGTCGGCGACGGAGCCGCGCACCAGGTCGACGAAGACCTGGCGCAGGGCGGGCCGGACGTACCGCTCGGCGGTCTCCTCGACCGGCAGCGGCTCGGCCAGCCAGGCCGGGGCCAGGTCCGCGCGGAGCTGGGCGAGTTCGGCCTGGAGCGCGTCGTCGGCGGCCGCGTCGGCGGGGGAGAACATCTCCGCGACCTGCCGGCGGCTGGCCGCGGCGTCGCTGCCGAAGAGCAGGTACGGCGAGCCGGGCCCGCCCGGGGTGGGCAGGAAGTAGTGCGGGTCGCGGCGCAGCACCGGGATCCGCACGTCGAGCGTGGCCAGCAGCTCCGGCGGCATCAGCCCGAGCAGGTACGAGCCGGTGGAGTGCCGCAGCCCGGGCACCTTGGGGAACGGCGTCTCGGTGCGGGTGGCGCCGCCGATCACCTCGGCCGCCTCCAGCACCAGCACGTCCAGCCCGGCGCGGGCCAGCAGGATCGCCGAGACCAGGCCGTTGTGCCCGGCGCCGACCACCACGACGTCGGCGCGGGTCGGCAGCTCACTCGCGTCACTCATGCGACCGGAGCCTAGTGCCGGCCGGTCGCGGGCGGGAGGGTTCGCGGCGGGACGCCAGCTCCGTCCGCCCGCGCACCGGCCCCGGATCCGGCCGGCGTCACCGGCGGCGGGGCGGTGCCGGCGTTGCGTGACCGCGGTCAGGCGCGGGCCGCCACCCGGGTGGCCCGCCATCGGCTCGCCGCCAGCGTGGCCGAGTAGCCGGACAGCACGATCACGTGGAACAGGTAGAGCCAGAGCAGCACCGCCACCCCGCCGCCGATCTCGTCGAAGCCGCCGAACGGCGCGCCGAGGTCCAGCGGCAGCGAGCAGAACAGCACGAAGCCGTGCAGGAAGCCGGAGAGGTTCGCCGCGGTGAACGAGCCCAGGACCACGGTGACCAGCCAGTCGGGGGAGGCCGGTCCGACCACCCGGAACACCCACACCAGCACCGGTGTGAGCACCAGCCACACGGCCAGGAACGACAGCACCACGCCGAGCGCGCCGGACCAGCCGCCCTGCCGTACCAGCCGGGTGGTCAGCGGCAGCGCCAGCAGGATCGACAGCAGCAGCGCCGGGGCCGGCGCGAGCAGCGGCAGCAGCAGCAGGCGGCCCCGCCAGCCGACCAGCGCGCCCGACTCGGCGCGTGGCTCGGCCACCGAGACGAAGGCGCGGCGCAGCCCCTCGCCGTAGAGCGAGGCCGGCAGCAGCGAGGCCAGTGCCAGCCACGGGGTCAGCCCGAGCCCGGCCTCGACGAGCGCGGCCACCGCCCGGTGCACGCCGATCTCGGTGGGCAGCGTGTCGACCGCGTACCCGGTCAGCCGGCGTACCCGGTCCGCGCCGGCGAGCAGCCCGGTGAGCCAGATCGCCAGCAGCGCCACCGGCACCACGGCGATCCCGCCGTAGAAGGTGATCGCGGCGGCGTGCAGGGACAGGTCCCGGCCGCGGACCGGCCGGAACGCGGTAGCCGTGATCCGCTTCGCTCGATCCCACCCGTCGCCCATCGCGCTCTCGTTCCCCGTACGGCCGTGCGCCACGCATTACGATCCGGCGGCATGACGATCGCCACGACCGAGCGGCTGGTCCTGCGGGACTGGACCGAGTCGCCCGAGGACCTGGCCCGGATCTACGACATCTACTCCCGGGAGGAGGTGATGCGCTGGCTGGGCGGCGGTGCGGGGCGGATGACCGACCCGGCGCAGGCGCGGGAGCGGGTGGACCGGTGGCGCGAGCGCTACGGGCCGTACGCGGGCCGCTGGGGGATCTGGGCGATCGCGCCGCGCGACGCCGACCGGGTGGCCGGCAGCGTCCTGCTCAAGCCGCTGCCGGGGCGCGACGGGGTGACCCCGACCGACGACATCGAGGTCGGCTGGCACCTGCACCCCGACTCGCAGGGCCACGGCTACGCCACCGAGGCGGCCCGGGCCGTGCTGGCGCGCGAGTTCGCCACTGGCACCCCGCAGGTGTACGCGGTGGTGATGGCCGGCAACGAACCGTCGATGGCGGTGGCCCGCCGGCTCGGCATGACCCACCTGGGCGTCCGGACCGACTGGTACGGCGGCGCCGAGCTGGAGACCTTCGTCCTGCGCCGCCCGGCCTGACCGCCCGGTCCGCCAGGAGAAGGGGCGTCGGCGACGGACAGCGTGTGCGAGGCCGGTTCGTCGGGGCTGCGCGGCTAGGGTGGGCGATAGCACGATGTTCCGCTGAGGGGGTGAGCCGGATGGCCCAGGCCGCATTCGCGCCCGAGCCGGCACCGCAGCCCGCCGAGCCGTCGTTCGACGTGCTCCGCTGGCACGACGAGCCGTGGACCGCGCAGCTCGCTCTCGATCTCCTACCGGAGACCAACGGCCCCAAGGTCGAGGTCCTGAGCGGAAGCGTGATCGTGACACCACATGCCGGAATCGACCACCAGTCGGTGGAACGGGAACTGCCTTATCTGCTGCACCGGGCTGCCCGCCGCGCCGGTCTCTGGGTCTATCCGGAGATCAACCTGATCTGCGGGAAGGACCTGTTCATCCCCGACATCGCAGTGCTGCGCACGTCGGGTGGTGGTCGCTCGGCGGTGGACGTCAGTCAGGCGGTCCTGCTCGGAGAGATCGTGTCGCCGGGTAACCGGCGTAAGGACGTGATCGACCGGCCGCGCCAGTACGCGGCCGCCGGTGTGCCCTACTTCCTCCGCGTCGACCTGCGCAACCGGGTACCGGCGTTGGCGCTGTACGAGCTGGCGGAGGGGGAGTACCGTCCGCTCGCCGCGGCGGCGGCCGGTAGCGCCTTCGTGATGCGGCAGCCGTTCGCGTTCACCATCGACCCGGCCGAACTGCTGGACGAGGAGGCGCCGGCGGAGGAGCCGGACGGCGGGGAGTGAGGCTCCCGGCGGGCGTCCGGCGGCGCTGGGGAAGAATGGCCGGGTGAGCACTCCCCGCACCCTCGTCCTGCTGGGCTCGACCGGCTCGATCGGGACCCAGGCCATCGACATCGTCAAGCGCAACCCGGACCGCTTCCGGGTGGTCGCCCTCGGCGCCGGTGGCGGCAACGTGGAGCTGCTCGCCGCGCAGGCGCTGGAACTGGGCGTCGAGGCGGTGGGGGTGGCGAAGGCGTCCGCCGCGCAGGACCTCCAGCTGGCCTTCTACGCCGAGGCGAGCCGGCGCGGCTGGGCCACCGGCGACTTCAAGCTGCCCAAGATCGTGGCCGGGCCGGACGCCATGGCCGAGCTGGCGCAGTGGCCGTGCGACGTCGTGCTCAACGGCGTGGTCGGCTCGCTGGGCCTGCCGCCGACGCTGGCCGCGCTGCGCGCCGGGCGTACCGTCGCGCTGGCCAACAAGGAGTCGCTGGTGGCCGGCGGCCCGCTGGTCAAGGCGGCCCTGACGCGGCCGGGGCAGCTCGTCCCGGTCGACAGCGAGCACACCGCGATGGCGCAGTGCCTGCGCTCCGGCGCCCGCTCCGAGGTCCGCCGGCTGGTCGTGACCGCCAGCGGCGGCCCGTTCCGGGGCCGCCGGCGCGACGAGTTGACCGAGGTGACCCCGGAACAGGCGCTGGCCCACCCGACCTGGAACATGGGCCCGGTGGTCACGATCAACTCCGCGACCATGGTCAACAAGGCCCTCGAGGTGATCGAGGCACACGAGCTGTTCGACGTGCCCTACGCCGACATCGAGGTGATGATCCACCCCACCTCCGTGATCCACTCGATGGTCGAGTTCGTCGACGGCTCCACGATCGCCCAGGCCAGTCCGCCGGACATGCGGCTGCCCATCGCGGTCGCGCTGGGCTGGCCGGACCGGGTGCCGGGGGCCGCCGCCGCGGTGGACTGGACGACGGCGCACACCTGGGAGTTCTTCCCGCTCGACGACGCCGCGTTCCCGGCCGTCGCGCTGGCCAAGGCGGCCGGCGAGGCCGGGCGGTGCCGGCCGGCGATCTACAACGCGGCCAACGAGGAGTGCGTGGCGGCGTTCGTGGCCGGGCGGCTGCCCTTCCTCGGCATCGTCGACACCCTCGATCGGGTGTTGGAGGACGCTCCGGACTTCGACGAACCAGGTACCGTCGAGGACGTGCTCGCCGCCGAGGCGTGGGCACGCGCGCGCGCCCAGGCGATCATCGCCGGGTCGGTGGAAGGAGCCTGATGGTTTACCTGCTCGGGGTGGTGCTCTTCGCCCTGGCGATCCTCATCTCGGTGAGCCTGCACGAGGCGGGGCACATGCTCACCGCGAAGGCCTTCGGGATGAAGGTCACCCGATACTTCGTCGGCTTCGGCCCGACGCTCTGGTCGTTCCGCCGGGGCGAGACCGAGTACGGCGTCAAGGGCATCCCGCTCGGCGGCTTCTGCAAGATCGTCGGGATGACCCCGCAGGACGACGACGTCGAACCGGGGGACGAGAAGCGCGCCATGTGGCGCTACCCGGTGTGGAAGCGGACGATCGTGATGTCCGCCGGGTCCATCACCCACTTCGCCCTCGCCCTCGGCGCGCTCTGGATCATGGCGGTCTCCGTGGGGCTGCCCAACCCGAAGGCCCCGACCACCGCGGAGGGCCTCAAGGCCGAGCCCGCCGTGATCGCCCTAGCCCCGTGCGTGGTGGTGGAGAACGTCAACCGCAACTGCCAGGCCGGCGACCCGGCCAGCCCGGCCGCGAAGGCCCAGCTGCGGGACGGCGACCGGATCACCGCCGTGAACGGCAAGCCGGTCTCCACCTGGGGCGACATGCTCGACGTGGTCCGCGCCGTCCCGCCGGGCACGGCCACCATCAGCTACCTCCGCGACGGCCAGCCGGCCACCGCCACGGTCGACCTGGCCGCGGTGCAGCGCCCGCCGTTGAACGACCCGAAGGGCGCCACCTCCGCCGTCTCCGCGCTCGGCGTCATGGTCCAGCCCACCACGCCGAGCCGGATCGAGTACGGTCCGGTCGCCGCGTTCGGCGCCACCGCCGACTTCACCGGCAACATGGCCGTGCAGACCGCGCACGCCATGCAGCGGATCCCGCAGAAGGTGCCCGCCCTGTGGACCGCGGTCACCGGCGGCGAGCGCGACATGGACACCCCGATCAGCGTGGTCGGCGCCAGCCGGCTCGGCGGCGAGTTCGTGGCGAACGAGGCCTGGTACGCGTTCTTCATGCTCTTCGTCTCGCTGAACTTCTTCATCGGCGTGTTCAACCTGCTACCGCTGCTGCCGCTGGACGGTGGCCACATCGCCATCGCCTGGTTCGAGCGGGCCCGCTCCTGGCTGTACGCGCGCATCGGCCGCGCCGACCCGGGCCGGGTGGACTACCTCAAGCTCATGCCCCTCACGTACGCGGTGATCCTGATCGGTGGCGCGTTCACGCTGCTGACCGTCACCGCGGACGTCGTCAACCCGATCACGCTCTTCACAAGGTGAGTGCCTGAAGTGACCGCTGTCAGTCTCGGTATGCCCCCCGTGCCGCCGCCGCCGCTCGCCCCGCGCCGGGCCAGCCGCCAGATCATGGTCGGTTCGGTGCCGGTCGGTGGCGGCGCGCCGGTCTCGGTCCAGTCGATGACCACCACCCTGACCGCCGACGTCAACGCCACCCTCCAGCAGATCGCCGAGCTGACCGCGTCCGGCTGCCAGATCGTCCGGGTGGCGGTGCCCTCCCAGGACGACGTGGAGGCGCTGCCCGCGATCGCTAAGAAGTCGCAGATCCCGGTCATCGCCGACATCCACTTCCAGCCGAAGTACGTGTTCGCCGCGATCGACGCCGGCTGCGCCGCGGTCCGGGTGAACCCGGGCAACATCCGGCAGTTCGACGACAAGGTCAAGGAGATCGCCAAGGCGGCCGGCGACGCCGGCGTGCCGATCCGGGTCGGGGTGAACGCCGGCTCGCTGGACAAGCGCCTGCTGGCCAAGTACGGCAGGGCCACCGCCGAGGCGCTGGTCGAGTCGGCCCTCTGGGAGTGCTCGCTCTTCGAGGAGCACGGCTTCCGGGACATCAAGATCTCGGTCAAGCACAACGACCCGGTGGTGATGATCCGGGCCTACCGGCAGCTCGCCGAGCAGTGCGACTACCCGCTGCACCTGGGCGTGACCGAGGCGGGCCCCGCGTTCCAGGGCACCATCAAGTCCGCGGTGGCGTTCGGCGCGCTGCTGGCGGAGGGGATCGGCGACACCATCCGGGTCTCGCTCTCCGCGCCGCCGGTCGAGGAGATCAAGGTGGGCGCCGCCATCCTGGAGTCGCTCGGCCTGCGCGAGCGGGGCCTGGAGATCGTCTCCTGCCCGTCCTGCGGGCGGGCCCAGGTCGACGTCTACAAGCTGGCCGAGGAGGTCACCGCCGGCCTGGAAGGGCTGCCGGTGCCGCTGCGGGTGGCCGTCATGGGCTGCGTGGTGAACGGCCCGGGCGAGGCCCGCGAGGCCGACCTCGGTGTCGCCTCCGGCAACGGCAAGGGCCAGATCTTCGTGAAGGGCCAGGTCGTCAAGACCGTGCCGGAGGGCCAGATCGTGGAGACGCTGATCGAGGAGGCGCTGCGGATCGCCGACGAGATGGGCGCCGAGCTTCCCGAGGAGCTGCGCGGCCTGGTGCCGGGCGGCGCCACGGTCACCGTGCACTGACCGCCGCCACCGACACGTGCGGCCGCCCCCACTCGGGGGCGGCCGCACGTGTCGGTTCAGGCCGGGGTCACCGGTCGGGGTGGCGGTCCCGTGACCACCCCGGCCGGCGCACCGTCGGCGCGGCTCACTCGGACTCGGCGAGGATGGCGTACAGCTTGCGCCGGGTCTCGTCGAGCACCTGAGCGGCGCGTGCCCGCTGGTCGTCGGTGCCGGTCGTCATGACCTGCCGCAGCGCGTGCATGGCCTGCTGGCCGGCGTCCCGGATGTCGTGCCAGCTGTTGACGGTCTGCTCGGCGAACTCCGCCCAGGGCGGGGTCTGCGCGGCCTGGGCCGCCTCGGACTGGCCCTGTTCGGTGAGGGTGAAGCGCTTGCGTCCGCCGTCGGAGTCCGCGGCGGCGGCGATGACGCCCTCGTCCTCCAGCAGTTGCAGGGTCGGGTAGATCGAGCCGGGGCTGGGCCGCCAGGCCCCGCCGGTCCGGGAGTCGATCTCCTGGATCATCTCGTAGCCGTGCATCGGCCGCTCGGTGAGCAGCGCCAGCATGGCGGCGCGCACGTTGGGCCGGCGTCCCCGGCCGCGTCCGCCCCGACCCCGGCCGTGGCCGTGACCGTGACCGTGCGGGCCGGGCGGGAACGGCGGCGGACCGGGCGGTACGGGCGGGAAGCCGAAGCCGCGCCGGCGCAGCTCGTCGTGTGCGGCGTGCATCCGTCGGTGGAATCCCATCAGGCTCTCTCCTTCTCGGGTGACTATCACTGATGCATCAACGATATATCGGCAATGCATCAACGACAAGACGGCCAGGTGGGTGACGGTTAAAACCGTACGGACGTACTGCTAGGGTGCGAGGGTGCGTCTGCTTCCCGAACCCGGCCCGGCCCGGGTCCTCGCCCTCTCCACGCTGGTCAACACCGTCGGTCGGGGCACCTGGCTGACCGCCAGCGCGCTCTTCCTCACCCGCTCGGTCGGGCTCACGGTCACCCAGGTCGGGCTCGGGCTCACCATCACGGCGCTGGTCAGCCTCGTCGCCAGCACGCCGATGGGCTACCTCGCCGACCGGCTCGGGCCGCGCGGCCTCCAGATCACCGCGCTGCTCGCCTCGGCCGGCTGCACCGCCGCCCTGGTGGCGGTCCGCTCGTTCGCCGGGTTCCTGCTGGTCGGCATGCTGATGGCGGTCGCCGACTCGGCCACCCGGGGCGCCCGGGGCGCGCTCATCGCCGGCGCGGTCCCCCCGGACCAGCGGGTCCGCACCCGCGCCTACCTGCGCGCCGTCACCAACGTCGGCATCTCCGTCGGCGCGGTGCTGGCCGGCGTCGGCCTCGCCGCCGACACCCGGACCGGGTACGTGTCGCTCATCCTGCTGGACGCCGCCAGCTACCTGGTGGCCGCGGCGGTGCTGCTCCGGCTTCCACCCGTGCCTCCGGTCCCCGCGCCCACGCACGGGCCGCGGCTGATCGCCCTGCGGGACCGCCCGTTCCTCGCCTTCACGGTCCTGGACGGGCTGATGTCGATGCACTTCGGGCTGATCAACATCGCGCTGCCGCTCTGGATCGCCGGCCACACCACGGCGCCCCGCTGGCTCGTCTCGGCCTGCCTGCTGGTCAACACCGTGATGGTGGTGCTCTTCCAGGTCCGCGCC
The DNA here is from genome assembly GCF_000982955.1 of Micromonospora sp. HK10. Lineage (GTDB taxonomy): Bacteria > Actinomycetota > Actinomycetes > Mycobacteriales > Micromonosporaceae > Micromonospora. The sequence goes on from NZ_KQ058856.1 coordinate 39,358, forward strand.
TCGCGGGGCACCGAGGACCTCGCCGGCGCCGGCCGGGCCGCCCGCCGGGCCGGCCTGGTGATCGCCGTCGCCTGCGTGCTCTTCGCGGCGAGCGGGTGCCTGCCCGTGGCGGTCGCCGTGCCGCTGCTGCTCGGCGGCGCGCTGGTGCACGTGGTGGGGGAGCTGTGGCACGCGGCGGCCGGCTGGGGCATCTCCTTCGGCCTGGCCCCGGCCCACGCCCAGGGCCAGTACCAGGGCGCCTACGGGATGGGCATGCAGCTCGGCTCGATGGTGGCTCCGCTGGTGGTGACCACCCTGGCGATCGGCTGGGGCGTACCGGGCTGGCTGCTGCTCGGTGGCCTGTTCCTGGTGCTCGGGCTGCTGGTGCCACCGGTGGTCGGCTGGGCCGCGCGGAGCCGCCCGGCGGCGCCGGCCGAGCCGGTCCCGGTCGGCTGAGCGGCGACTGAGCGGACGATCGGCGGCGGTCCTCAGGTCGGCCCGCGCGGGCCGGTGCCGATCTGGCAGGCTGGTATCCGTGCTCACGGTGCCGGTACGCCAACTCGGGGAGTCGGAGCGCCGCGCGGTCGAGCGGCTGCTGGATCTCGACCCGTACGCCGGCGCGCAGGTCGCCGAGCGGGTGGCCGCCAAGGGGCTGGCCTGGTGGCGGGCCGAGGGGCGGATCCTCGGCTACGGCGGCCGGCGCAACCTGGAGTCGATCTGCTGGCTGGGCGGCAACCTGACCCCGGTGCTCGCCTCGCCGCCGGCGGTGGCCGCGTTCGCCGAGCAGCTGAGCACCGAGGAACGGCTCTGCTCCTCGATCGTGGGGCGCGCCGACGCGGTGCTCGGCCTCTGGGAGCGCCTGTCCGGGCAGTGGGGCCCGGCCCGCGACGTACGCCCCAACCAGCCGCTGCTGGCCACGGAGGCCATCCCCCCGGTGGCGCCCGACCCGCAGGTGCGCCGGGTGCGGGCGGTGGAGATCGACCAGCTCTTCCCGGCGGCGGTGGCGATGTACACCGAGGAGGTCGGGGTGTCGCCGCTGGCCGAGGATGGCGGGCGCGGCTACCGGCGGCGGGTCGGTGACCTGGTGCGCGCGGGCCGCGCCTACGCCCGGTTCGTGGACGGCCGGGTGGTCTTCAAGGCGGAACTGGCCGTGGTGACCCGGCGGACCGCGCAGGTGCAGGGGGTCTGGGTGGCGCCCGAGTGGCGCGGCCGGGGCATCGCCACCTCGGCCATGGCGGCCGTGGTACGCGACGCGCTGACCCGGGTGGCGCCCACCGTCAGCCTCTACGTCAACGACTTCAACCTGCCCGCCCGCCGGGTCTACGAGCGTTGCGGGTTCCGCCCCGTGGGCACCCTCGCCACCGTCCTCTTCTGAGCCGGCCACGAGATCCGCGCCGGGGCCGGTGCCGGACCCGGCGCGGGAACCGGCCAGCCGGCATGGCCGGGATCACGTCCGCGCGCCTTGCGCCGAACCGGACAACCGGCGCTATGCTGACCCTGTTTTTATACTGACTGGTCAGTTTAGAAAGTCGGGCGGGGTGCGATGCGAATCGTCGAGGCCAGCGGGCTGGGTCTGCGGACCCGACGCGGCTGGGTGTACCGGGACGTCGACCTCAGCGCCGACGCGGGCGAACTGCACGCCGTCACCGGCCCACCCGGCAGTGGTCGCACCTCGCTGCTGCTCACCCTCGCCGGCCGCTTCCCGCACACCGAAGGCGAGCTGACCCGGCGCGGCCCCGCCGCCCTCGGGCAGGTCGCCGGCGTGCACGAGCCCGACCCCGCGCTGACCGTCGCCGAGCACATCCAGGAACGGCTACTGCTGCTCGGGCCGGTGCCGCGCCGCCGCCGGCTCGTCCCGGTCGCCACGGTGCGGGCCCGCCGGGCGTACCGCCGGGACGCCTTCGCCGCCGCGATCGCCGGCGCCGGCCTCACCGACACCCCGCTCGACCCGCACCGGTACGGCCGCGACCTCACCCCCGCCGAACGGCAGGTGCTCGGCCTCGTGCTGGCCAGCCTCAGCGGCCCCAACCTGATCGTCGCCGACGACGTGGACGCCGGCTCCGACGCCGCCGAACGGGACTGGATCTGGGCCGCCCTGAACCGGCTCGCCGACCACGGGTACGCCGTGATCGCCAGCGCCCGCGCCGTCCAACCGGGCGCCACCGCCGTCGAGCACCGGATCGGCGACCCCACCCTGCCCACCCCCGCCCTCGTCGCGCCCCGCGCCGGCGGCGACCGGCACGACACCCGGGAGACCGCCGCATGAGCGCCCTCCGCCTGGCCCGCTTCGAGCTGCGCCGGATGATCCGCGGCCGGCTGCCGCGCGCCGCCCTCGCCGTACTCACCGTCATCCCGCTGCTCTACGGCGCGCTCTACCTCTACGCCTTCTGGGACCCGTACGGGAAGCTGGACCGCATTCCGGTCGCCCTGGTCAACGCCGACCGGCCGGCGAAGGCCGGCGACGGCAGCGCGGTGCATGCCGGCCGGGACCTCACCGAGGAACTGCTCGACCGCAAGGTGTTCGGCTGGACGGTGACCGACCAGGCCGACGCCACGGCGGGGCTCAACGACGGCCGCTACCACCTGGTCTTCGCCATCCCGGCCGACTTCTCCGCCACCCTGGCCGCCAGCCCCGAACCGGACCAGCCGGCCCGCCGGGGCGAGCTGAAGGTGGTCAACGACGACGCCACCAACTACCTCTCCGGCCTGCTCGCCCGCTCCGCGTTCAGCGAGATCCGGGCCGCCGCCGCGGAGAGCGCCGCCGCGACGTACTTCGACCGGATGCTGATCGGCTTCACCGATGCCAAGGCCGAGACCGGCCGGGCCGCCGCCGGCGCCGACCGGCTCCACGACGGGCTGGGCGCCTCGCAGCAGGGCGCCGGGAAGATCGCCGACGGGATGGGCGCCGCCGAGGACGGCGCCGACCAACTGGCCGGCGGCCTCGGCACCTCCGCGCGGGGCGCGGCGAAGCTGGCCGGCGGCCTCGACCAGCTCTACACGGGCGCGGCGCAGATCGCCGACGGCACCAGCCGGGCCGCGACCGAGACCAGAGCCGCCGCGGCGCAGGTGGACGCGGCCGCCGACCGGTACGAGCCGCTGCTGCGCCGCAACGCCGACACCATCCGGCGCGCCGCCACGCTCGTCGCGGAGGGCGCGCAGACCCTGGCCGACGGCATCGACGCGCTGCCGGCCCGGGCCGACCAGGTGGTGCGCCGGGCCGAGGAGGTCCGCGACCGCCTTGACGCGCTGGCGAAGGCCCACCCGGAGCTGGCCGACGACCCGAACCTGGTGGCCGCCCGGCAGGCCGCGGAGAAGGCGGTCACCACCGCCCGGGCGATGGTCGCCGCGCTGGACCGCGCCGACCTGGCCGCCCTCCGGACGCAGCTGACCGAGGTCGCGCGGACCGCCCGCGACGTGGCTGCCGCCGCCCCCCACCTGGCCGACGACATCGCCGCCGCCCGGGCCAAGGTCGACCAGCTGGCCAACGGGCTGAACACCCTCGCCCAGGGCAGCGCCAAACTCCGCGACGGCCTCGGCGGCGCGGCCGACGGCGCCGACGAGCTGCGGGGCGGGCTCTACCGGCTGGCCACCGGCGCCCGCCAGCTCGACGGGGGCCTCGCCCAGCTCAGCAGCGGCAGCAACCGCCTCGCCGACGGACTGACCAAGCTGGAGGGCGGCGCCGGCGACCTCGCCGACGGGCTCGCCGCCGGAGAACGGAAACTGCCCGGCTACCACGACGCGGACAGCCGCGCCGACGTCCTCGGCGACCCGGTCGGGCTGATCCGCCACTCCGAGCACCCGGCCGGCTCCTACGGCGTCGGCTTCGCCCCGTACTTCCTGGCCCTGGCCCTCTGGGTCGGCGCGATGATCACGTACCTGGTGCTGCGGCCGGTGAACCGGCGGCACGTGATGTCCGGCGCCCCCGGCTGGCGGGTCGTGCTGGCCGGCTGGCTGCCCGCCGCGGCGATCGGGCTGGCCCAGGTGGCCGTGCTCGTCACCGTGGTCACCCTGGCCCTCGGGCTGCGCCCGGCCCACCCGGTGGCCACCATCGGGCTGCTCGCCCTCACCTCGCTGGCGTTCACCGCGATCGTGCAGCTGCTCGGCGCGGCGCTCGGCCCGGCCGGCCGGCTCGCCGCGCTGGCCCTGCTGATGCTCCAGCTCACCTCCTCCGGCGGCACCTACCCGGTGCAGACCTCGCCCGGGTTCTTCCAGGCCATCCACCCGTGGCTGCCGATGACGTACGTGGTGAGCGGCCTGCGGCACACCATCAACGGCGGCCCGGCCGCCCCGGTGCTCACCGCGGCGCTGGTGCTGGTCGCCTTCGGGGGCGGCGCGCTGGCCCTCGGTGTCGGCGCGGCCCGCCGGTCCCGCCGGCTCACCCCGGCCAGGCTGCACCCCGAACTGGCCATGTGAGGATGGGCGGGTGACGGACGGACGGTCGCGACGGCGCGAGGACACCCGCCAGCGCCTCTTCGTGGCGGCGGTGGAGCTCATCGCCGAACGGGGCTTCTCCGCCACCACAGTGGACGACATCGCGGCCCGGGCCGGGGTGGCGAAGGGCACCGTCTACTACAACTTCGAGTCCAAGACGGCCCTCTTCGAGGAGCTGCTGCGGCACGGCATCGGCCTGCTCACCGCCGACTTCCGGGCCGCCGTCGACGGGCTGCCGCCCCGGGAGGCGCTGGCCGCGCTGGTCCGCGCCGAGCTGGAGTACATCCGCCGCTACCGGGCCTTCGCCCAGCTCCTGCTCTCCGAGATGTGGCGCACCAACCGGGAGTGGCAGCAGACCCTGCGGCTGCTGCGCGGCGAGGCCATCGAGGTGATCGCGGAGAGCGTACGGGCCGGGGTGGCCAGCGGGGACCTCCCGGCCGACCTGGACGTCGGCACGGCCAGCTCGGCGCTGTTCGGCGTGGGTCTGGTGGTGGCCGTGGACTGGTTGGTCTTCCAGCCCGACCGGCCGATCGAGGACGTCCAGGAGGCGCTGCTCGGCATCGTCCGCCGGGTCGCCCAGACGTGACCCCGGCGCGGTAATTCGTTTGAGCGCGCTGCCCGGCCGGGCGAGGCTGGGGGTACCGCCCCCACCGACCCGAGTCCGGAGGACCTTCCATGCGCCTGCTCCGAGACCTCTGGGCCACCGCACCCCGTCGGTTGGCGGTCGTCCTGCTGTTCATCGTGCTCGCCGCCGCCGGACAGGCGGCCGCGTCGGCGCTGGCCGGGCCGGTGCTGGTACATCGGTCGGTCGGCTGGTTCGTCGCGCTCGCGGCGGCCCTGGTCGCCGCCGTGGTGAGCGACCTGGTGATCGGGCTGATCATGGCCCGGCTGACCGCCGACTGGTCCGCCGACGTACGCCGTCGGCTGTGCCGGGTGGCGCTCGGCCAGGACCTGCCCACCCTGGAGACCACCCCGGTCGGCGAACTGCTCGACCGGATCGACAACGACGTCTACCAGGTCGGCGCCGAGCTGCGGAACACCGGTGTACGGCTGATCCAGGGGCTCGCCGTCTGCCTGCTGGCCACGGTCAGCGCGCTGATCGTCTGGTGGCCGGCCGGCGTCGGGATGATCGTGCTGACCGCCCTGCTCGGCGTGCTGCTGCGCCGCCCCACCGCCCGGATCGCCCCGGCCCGGATGGCCGAGGAGGAGGCCTGGTCCGATCTGGCCGCCGTGATGGAGGAGGCGGTGCACGGCCAGGACGACGTCCGCACCAGCCTGGCCCGGCCGTACGTGCTGCGGCTCTACGCCCGGCGGGCCGCCCAGGTGATCTCCCGCGGCGGCCGGGTGTTCCGGCTCTCCGCCCGGGTCACCGCGTTGGCCGCCGGCGGGGTCCGGCTCGGCATCGTCGGCGTGGTGCTGGCCGGCGCCTGGGCGCTGAGCACCGGGCGGGTGGACGCCGCCCGGCTCACCGCCATCTGGCTGCTCGTGCTCGCGTTCGGCGCCACCGTCGAGCACATCGCCCGCTGGGTGCCGCACCTGCAACAGGCCTTCGGCGCGTGGGCGCGCGTGCAACTGCTCGCCGGCTCCCGCCAGGAACCGGCCGGCGGCGCCGCCCCGGTGGACGGCGACCTCACCGTCCGCGGGCTCACCTTCCGCTACCCGTCCAGCGAGGATGGGCGCGGCCCGGCGCTGCGCGACGTGCGGCTCACCTTCGCCCGGGGCCGGTCGTACGCCCTGGTCGGGCGGACCGGCTCCGGCAAGTCGACGCTGACCAAGGTGCTCACCCGGGCCGTCGACGTGCCGTCCCACACCGTCTTCCTCGGCGACACCGACCTGGTCGACCTGGACGTCGAGGCGCTGCGCCGGTGGATCGCCGTGGTGCCGCAGCGCACCGAGATCCTCGCCGGCACCCTCGCCGAGAACGTCGCACTCTTCGACCCCGCCCTGCTCGGCGACGCCACCCGGGCGCTGGAGGAGCTGGGGCTGGCCGGCTGGATCGCCGAACTCCCCGACGGGGTGCACACCCGGCTGGGGGAGGGCGGGCACGTGCTCTCCGCCGGGCAGGAGCAGCTGGTGGCGTTCGCCCGGATCCTGGTCCGCGACCCCCGCGTGGTGATCCTCGACGAGGCCACCGCCCGGCTCGACCCGGTCACCGAGACGCGGGTACGCCAGGCCACCGAACGCCTGCTCACCGACCGGATCGGCATCGTCATCGCGCACCGGCTCTCCTCCGTACGCCGCTGCGACGAGGTGGTCGTGATGGCCGACGGGGCGGTGCTGGAGGCCGGCCCGCTGCGCGAGTCGGCCCGCTTCGCCGAACTGCTGGCCACCAGCCACGCCGGCGCGTACGCGGGCACCACCGGCCGGCGCGGCGGGGTGGACCTGCTCGACGGGCCGGAGGACGACTGGACGGACGAGCCGACGGAACCGGGCTCGCCGGCCCGGCCCGCCGGACCGGTCCGGCCGGTCGCGGTGCCGCGCACCGACCCGCCGCCGCTGCCCGCCCCGCCGCCCGCGCGCACGTTGCGGGAGATCCTCCGGCTGGGCACCAACGATCCCCGGTACGGGCTGCTCTCGGTGGGGCTGTTCATCGTGATGACCCTGCTCGGGCTGGACGGCGCGGTGCTGCCCTGGCTCTGGGCCGGGGTGGTCGGCGGGGGAGATCCCTGGCTGCCGGCGCTCGGAATCGGCGCCGCGCTGCTGGTCGTGCTGCCGCTGCCGTACCTGACGAACCTCTGGTTCCCGCAGTGGTGGATCCGGCAGATGCTGCGGATCAGCGCCCGGCTGGTGCACGGGCAGACCGGGCCGCGCCGGGTCAGCGGGCACAGCCCGGCCGAGGTGGTGGCCCAGGGCGGCGACACCGACCGGGTGGTGCAGCTCGCCGACAACCTGATGGACCAGTTCATCTCGGTCGCCATCCTGATCACCATGACGGCGGTGACCGGCAGCTTCGTACCGGCGCTGTTCTTCCTCGGCACCATGGTGGTCTCCGGGCTGGCGGCGACCCTGTTCGGCCCCCGGCTGGAGCGCAGCGCGCGCGGCACCGTCAAGGCCCGCGCGGCGTTCGCCACCGCGCTGGTCTCCTCGCTCTCCGCCGCCCGTACCGTCAAGCTCGCCGGCGCCACCCGGCCGGTGCTGGACCACCTGGCGGCGCTGGACGTCGTGCGCAGCGACCGGCAGCGGCGGGAGATCGCCATGCAGGTGTGGGCCCGGTCCACTCCGTCGCTGGCCAGCGGCCTGCTGCCGATCGGGGCGTGGGCGCTCTACCTGGCCGGTGGCCTGTCCGCCGGTGCCACCCTGGTGGCGGTCTCCACCCTCGGCGCGGCGCGCTGGTTCGCCTGGACCACCGCGTCGCTGGTCTCCAACTACCCGTCGGCGCGGGTGTGGACCCGGCGGACGGCGGCGATGGCCGGGACCGGCGTCTACTCGGCCCCGCTGCCCGGGGTGGACCTGGCCGCCGGCACCGCGCCGGCGCCCGAGCCGCCGCCCCGGAACCCGCTACGCCGGCTGGAGCTGACCGGGTTCGGCGCGCTGCACTCCGACGGCACGCTCGCCGTCCGGGACGTCGACCTGACCGTGGACCGGGGACAGTTGGTGCTGGTGGTCGGGCCGGTCGGGGCCGGCAAGTCGTCGCTGCTGCGCGCCCTGGCCGGGATCGTCCACCACACCGGCACGCTGCGCTGGAACGGCGAACCGGTCACCGAGCCGGAGCTGTTCCTCCGCCCCAACCAGGTCGGGTACGTGGGTCAGCTGCCCCGGGTGCTCTCCGGCACGGTCGCGGACAACATCGCGCTCGGGCACCAGGTCGACGCCGCCGACGCGGTGACCACCGCCCAGCTCGACCACGACCTGGCCGCCGCGGGCGGTGGGCTGGGGCTGCTCATCGGGCACAAGGGGACGCGGCTGTCCGGCGGGCAGCTCCAGCGGCTGGCGCTGGCCCGGGCGCTGGCGCCGCGTACCGAACTGCTGGTCGCCGACGACGTGTCGTCGGCGCTGGACGTCACCACGGAGCTGGCGCTGTGGGCGGCGCTGCGCGAGCACGGCGTGACCGTGGTCGGCTCGACCGCCAAACGGGCCGCGCTGGTCCGGGCCGACCACGTGGTGGTGCTCATCGACGGGCAGGTCGCCGCCCAGGGGACGTGGCGCGACCTCGAGTCCCGCTGGGGTCACCTGGCCGGCTGACGCGCCCGGCCCCGATCAGCCCGGCCCCGGGCCGATCGGGGCCGGGGCGGTCAGAACGCGCGGGCGTACTGGTGCGGCCAGCCGGGGGCGGCGCCGAGCTTGGCGGCGGCGCGGCACGGCCAGTACGGGTCGCGGAGCAGCTCCCGGCCCAGCAGGACCAGGTCCGCTTCGCCGGTGGCGACGATCTGCTCGGCCTGCTCCGGCTCGACGATGAGGCCGACCGCGCCGGTGGCGACGCCGGCGTCCCGGCGGATCCGCGCGGCCAGCGGTACCTGGTAGCCGGGGCCGACGGGCACGCTCGCGGTGGCCGAGGCGCCGCCCGAGGAGGTGTCCACCAGGTCCACCCCGGCGGCGGCCAGCTCGCCGGCGAGCACCACGCTGTCCTCGACCGTCCAACCGCCGTCCACCCAGTCGGTGGCGGAGATCCGGGTGAGCACCGGCACCGCCTCGCCGACCGCGGCGCGCACGGCCCGGGCCACCTCCAGGGTGAGCCGCATCCGGGCGGCCCGGTCACCGCCGTAGCCGTCGGTGCGGTGGTTGGTCAGTGGGGAGAGGAACTCGTGCAGCAGGTAGCCGTGCGCGGCGTGGATCTCCACGGCGGCGAAGCCGGCGGCCAGCGCCCGGGTCGCGGCGGTGGCGAACGCCTCGATGACCGCGGCTAGGCCGGCCCCGTCGAGCGCGGCGGGGCGCCGGTAGTCGGGCAGGAACGGCTCGCCGCCCGGGCCGACCGGGGTCCAGCCGCCCTCGGCGTCCGGCACGCCGCCGCGGTGCTCGGCCCACGGCCGGTACGTCGACGCCTTGAACCCGGCGTGCGCGAGCTGCACTGCCGGCACCGCACCCTGGGCGGCGACGAACGCGGTGATCGGGCGCCACGCGTCGACGTGGGCGTCGGACCAGAGGCCGGTGTCCTGGGGGCTGATCCGCCCTTCGGGCAGTACGGCGGTGGCCTCGGTGAGGAGCAGCCCGACCCCGCCGACCGCGCGGGAGCCGAGGTGCACCCGGTGCCAGTCGGTGGGCAGACCGTCCGGGCCGGCGCTGTACTGGCACATCGGTGCCATCGCGACCCGGTTGGGCAGGGTGACGCCGCGCAGGGCGAGGGGTGTGAACAGGGCGCTCATGCCGTCATCCTTCAGCAGGCGGCCGGGGGAGGGCGGTGGGCCCTCCCCCGGCCGGGGAGTGGAGATCAGGCGGGTACCGGCTGGAGCCGGTCCGCGGGGCGGTCGGCCTCGTCCGGCGCCAGCAGCTCGCGCCGGCCGGCCGAGTCGTACGCGGTGCGGTCGAGGGTGCCTTCGCGGGCGGCCACGATGGTCGGCACGACGGCCTGGCCGGCCACGTTGGTGGCGGTGCGGATCATGTCGAGGATCGGGTCGATCGCCAGCAGCAGGCCGGCGCCGGCCAGCGGCAGACCCAGCGTGCTCAGGGTCAGGGTGAGCATCACGATCGCACCGGTCAGGCCGGCGGTGGCGGCCGAGCCGACGACCGAGACGAAGGCGATCAGCAGGTAGTCGGTGACGCCCAGGTGCACCCCGAAGACCTGCGCCACGAAGATCGCGGCGAGCGCCGGGTAGATGGCGGCGCAGCCGTCCATCTTCGTGGTGGCGCCGAACGGCACCGCGAAGGAGGCGTACTCGCGGGGGACGCCGAGGCGCTCGACCGAGCGCTGGGTCACCGGCATGGTGCCCACCGAGGAGCGGGAGACGAACGCCAGCTCGATGGCGGGCCAGGCGCCGGCGAAGAAGCGCACCGGGTTGAGCCGGCCGGCGGCCAGCAGCAGCACGGGGTACACCACGAAGAGCACGATGGCGCAGCCGACGTAGACCGCGGTGGTGAACTTGGCGAGCGGCGCCAGCAGGTCCCAGCCGTACGAGGCGACGGCGTTGCCGATCAGGCCGAGGGTGCCGATCGGGGCGAGCCGGATGACCCACCAGAGCGCCTTCTGCACGATGGCGAGCACGGAGCGGTTGAGCGTCACGAACGGCTCGGCGGCCTCGCCGATGAGCAGCGCGGCGGCGCCGACCACCAGGGCGAGGAAGACGATCTGGAGGACGTTGCCCTCGACGAACGCGCCGACCGGGTTGGTCGGCACGATGCCGGTGAGGAAGTCGGTCCAGGAGCCGGTCTTCTTCGGCGCGGCGGCGCCGGCCACGTCGAGGGTGACGCCCTTGCCGGGGTCGGTGAGCAGGCCGAGACCGATGCCGATGCTCACCGCGACCAGCGCGGTGATGCCGAACCAGAGCAACGTCTTCAGCGCCAGACGGGCGGCATTGGCCACGCCACGGAGGCTGACCACGCTGACCACGATGGCCGTGAAGACCAGCGGCGGTACGGCCAGCTTGAGCAACTGGACGAAGAGGTGCCCGACGGTGTCGAGGGTGCTGGTCAGCCAGGCGAGGTCGTTGGCGCGGGCGAGGAAGCCGAGCGCCACGCCGAGGACGAGGCCGAGCAGGATCTGCAGGGAAAAGGGAAACTTGCGCAGGGCGGAAGCCATGGGGTCGGTCCAAGGTCTGGTGGGGTGAACGGGGCAGCGTCAGGAGAGTGGCTGCGCCGGACAGATGCCGCTGGCCTGCCGTCGGAGGTCGACGTACAGGCGCACGGTCAGGTGCCAGACGTTGGTCATCGCCGGCCGACGTTACTCCCGGCCGCCGCCCACTGGAAGGAGCGGGCCGCGTGACGCTCCTTACAGCCCCGTTTCCGACCCGTCGACCCTTTCGTCATGATCGTCAGTACGTTCGCGACCGCCCCGGCTTCCCCGGCCGGCCTTGGCGTCGCCTCTCGGACGCGGCCTCCGGGCCGCGACCTCCCGGGACGTGGCCCTCTCGGGACGTAGCCCTCTCGGGACGTAGCCCTCTCG
>NZ_KQ058857.1 GCF_000982955.1 Micromonospora sp. HK10
GGCCCGCAGCGCGGCGGCGCGGTGTTGCCTCCCCGCTTTGCAGCGCGGCCCCGCGGTGCCTCACCGGCCACACGGCGGGGCCCCCGCGACGAGGCAGCTCGCGCCTTCGATGCTGAGGGGATGCCCGGTCGCCCCCGGCAGGGCTCCGCCTCGGTCACCCTGGGTGACAATCCGCGCGCATCGGTGCCCCTCCTCCGACCCCCTTTGCTCTGCAGCCATGGGCGCAGCAGTGACTGTGTGTCGAGCGATGCGTAGATGGCTGCAGAGCAAAGGCGGCACGCGGGCATAGCGGGTGCGAGTTGCGGGCGGTTCAAATTGTCCTAATCCATGGCTTTGGGGCTTTGCGGGGGAGTGCTGCATCAGGAGTGCAGTTGACTCTCAGTGAGCGTCACCCTGCGTGCCGGTCGGATCTCCCAGTTCGGAGGTACGGGAGGGCTGGG
>NZ_KQ058858.1 GCF_000982955.1 Micromonospora sp. HK10
GGGGGTGCGGGAGGTTGGGAGGGGCGGACGGGGGGTGCGGGAGGTTGGGAGGGGCGGACGGGGGTGCGGGAGGTTGGGAGGGGCGGACGGGGGTGCGGGAGGGCTGGGCGGGACGGATGGGGGGTGCGGGAGGGTCGGGAGCGGGGATCAGTCGCGCCCGTGCGGCGTGGTCCAGCCGGACAGGTGCGGACCGAGCGGCACGATCCGGCTCGGGTTGATCATCTCGTGGGTGGCGTAGTAGTGCCGCTTGATGTGGTCGAAGTCCACCGTCTCGCCGAAGCCCGGGGTCTGGAACAGGTCGCGGGCGTACGCCCACAGCACCGGCATCTCGGTGAGCTTCTGCCGGTTGCACTTGAAGTGCCCGTGGTACGCCACGTCGAAGCGGACCAGCGTGGTGAAGAGCCGCACGTCCGCCTCGGTGATCTGCTCGCCCATCAGGTAGCGCCGGCCGGCCAGCCGCTCCGACAACGCGTCCAGCCGGGCGAAGAGCGCCGTGTAGGCCTCGTCGTACGCCTCCTGTGAGGTGGCGAAGCCGCAGCGGTAGACGCCGTTGTTCACGTCGCGGTGGATGTCGGCCATGAGCGTGTCGAGCTCCGGGCGCAGCTCGACCGGGTAGAGGTCCGGCGCGCCCGGCTTGTGGAAGCGTCGCCACTCGGTGGAGAAATCCAGCGTGAGCTGCGGGTAGTCATTGGTGACGACCTGCCCGGTCAGCGTGTCCACCAGCGCGGGCACCGTCACCCGGCCGGTGTAGTCGGCGTCGGTGGCCAGGTATGCGTCGCTGAGGAAGCCGATGCCCAGCACCGGGTCGAAGCCGTCCTGGTCGAGGCTGAACCGCCAGCCCCGCTCGTCCCGGATCGGGTCGACGGTGCCCAGCGAGATCACCTCGTCCAGGCCGAGCAGGCCGCGCACGATCCGGGCCCGGTGCGCCCACGGGCAGGCCCGGCACCAGATCAACCGGTACCGGCCCGCCTCCAGCGGCCAGCGGCCCTGGTCGTCGGGGCCGCCGCCCTCCGGCGAGGTGGAGTGCGGGGTGACCCGACCGGTGAACCGGTTGGGCTGGCGGACGAAGGCGCCGCTGCCGGCGGTCTCTGCGCTGAACTGGGCCCGGGCCATGCCGTCAACCTATCCGTTCCAGGCGCGGATATCCTGGCGCCGGGTGCCCCCGTGACCCGGCGGGCGACCCACCGCCAGCCCCTTCCACCCCCGAAGGACGCCGCACCATGACCGTGGCATATCTCGTCGCCGGAGTCCGCACCCCGATCGGCCGGTACGCCGGCGCCCTCGCCGGGGTACGCCCCGACGACCTGGCCGCCCACGTGATCCGCGAGCTGGTCGCCCGCCACCCGTCGGTCGACTGGGCCCGTACCGACGACGTGATCCTGGGCTGCGCCAACCAGGCCGGCGAGGACAACCGGAACGTCGCCCGGATGGCGGCCCTGCTCGGCGGGCTGCCCGCGGAGGTCCCGGGCAGCACGGTCAACCGGCTCTGCGGCTCCGGCCTGGACGCCCTGGCCACCGCCGCCCGGTCGATCGTGGCGGGCGAGGCCGACCTGGTCGTGGCCGGCGGGGTGGAGAGCATGAGCCGGGCGCCCTTCGTCATGCCGAAGGCCACCACCGCGTTCGCCCGCACCGCCGAGGTGTACGACACCACCATCGGCTGGCGGCTGGTCAACCCGCTGATGAAGAAGCAGTGGGGCATCGACTCGATGCCGGAGACCGCGGAGAACGTGGCGGCCGACTTCGACGTCGACCGGGCCGCGCAGGACGCGTTCGCCCTCCGCTCCCAGCAGCGGGCCGCGAAGGCGCAGGCCGACGGGCGGCTGGCCGAGGAGATCGTGCCGGTCAGCGTGCCGGCCGGCAAGCGGGAGACGAAGCTGGTCGAGGTCGACGAACACCCGCGGGAGACCTCGCTGGAGAAGCTCGCCGCGCTGCCCACCCCGTTCCGCGACGGTGGCACGGTGACCGCCGGCAACTCCTCCGGCGTCAACGACGGCGCGGTGGCGCTGCTGGTCGCCTCCGCGGCCGCCGTCGACCGGTACGGCCTCACCCCGCTGGCCCGGGTGAGCGGGGCGGCGGCGGCCGGCGTACCGCCGCGGATCATGGGCATCGGGCCGGTGCCGGCCACCCGCAAGCTGCTCGACCGGCGGGGCGTGGCGCTCGCCGACGTCGACGTGATCGAGCTGAATGAGGCGTTCGCCGCCCAGTCCGTGGCGGTGCTGCGCGAGTTGGGGCTGCCGGAGGACGCCGAGCACGTCAACCCGAACGGTGGGGCAATCGCCCTCGGCCACCCGCTGGGCGCCAGCGGCGCCCGGTTGGCCCTCACCGCGGCCCTGGAGCTGCGCCGCCGCGGCGGCCGTCGGGCGCTGGCCACCATGTGCATCGGCGTCGGTCAGGGCATCGCGCTGCTCCTCGAGGCCGCCGACTGAGCAGGTCCGCCTAGCGGGTCCCGGACCGTTCGCCGCCATCCGTGGACGCAACTGTCCGGGATCCGGCTCGGCCGGCAAGCCGATCGCCAGAAGTGGATCTCCCGTAGCTGGGAACGCGCGCATAGAGTGGTGTGGAACACACGATCACACGAGCGCGCGGGTCGGTCCCGGGGGTGGCCGGCGGGCGCGGCGACGACCTGGGGGACCGAGCGATGCAGACGCCGGACGGACTTCCCACCGAGATCGACCTCAGCCGCCCCAGCGCGGCCCGGGTCTACGACTACTTCCTCGGTGGCGCGCACAACTTCGAGATCGACCGGCAACTCGCCGAGCAGATCGCGGCCATGACCCCGAACCTGGCCGCCACCATGCGCTCCGGCCGGGAGTTCCTGCGCCGGGCCGTACGGGTGCTGCTCGACGCCGGCATCGACCAGTTCCTCGACATCGGCTCGGGCATCCCCACCGTGGGCAACGTGCACGAGGTCGCCCAGGCCGCCAACCCCGCGGCCCGGATCGTCTACGTCGACATCGACCCGGTCGCCGTGGCGCACAGCCGCGAACTGCTCGCCGGCAACGACGGCGCCATCGCCCTCCACGGTGACCTGCGCGAGCCGAAGCTGATCCTGGACCAGGCCCGGGCCAGCGGCCTGATCGACTTCGACCGGCCGCTGGGCATCCTGCTCGCCGGGGTGGTGCACTTCATCCCCGACCAGGACCGGCCCGCCGACATCCTGGCCACCCTCCGCTCCGCCGCCGCCCCGGGCAGCTTCCTGGTCATCTCCCACTCGACCTTCGAGGACCAGCCGCAGGAGATGCTCGACGCGCAGCGGCTCTCGGCGCGTACCGCCACCGAGATCACGCTCCGCTCCCGTGCCGAGATCACCGGCTTCTTCGGCGACTGGACCCTGCTCGAACCCGGCATCGTGCACATGCCGCTGTGGCGGCCCGACTCGCCGTCCGACGTGGACGACCACCCCGAGCGGTTCGGGGCGTTCGGCGGCGTCGCCCGGTACGACCGGGCTGCCGGCTGAGCCGACATGCGCGCCCCGGACCCCGAAGGGGGCGGGTTCAGCCGGCCGGGCGCCCAGGCGTACGCCGCCGAATGGGCCCGGGCCGTGCGCCGCATCGCCTTCGTGCCGCTCAGCGCCGCCGAGACCGAGCGGCTGCTGCTGGTGCACACGGTACGGCTGGGCCAGGCGCTGGCCGCCCCGACGTTCTCCGCCGACGCGGCCGAGGACGTCGGGCGGGCCCTGGTGGAGGCGCACCTCACCGAGCCGGCTGTGCTCGACTGGTCGGTCCGGGCGCTCGCCGACCGGTTCCTGGCCTGGGTGCTGCCCGTCCAGGCGGACCTGTCCGAGGCGCGCGAGCGGATCGCCGCCCTGCAGGGGGCGCTGGCGGCCGGCTTCGCCCGGGCCCTGCGCGACCGGACGTTCAGCCAGCAGGAGCGGATCGCCCGGTCGGCGTGGCAGGCCCGGGACGCCGTCGAGCAGGCGCTGCGGGACAGCGAGGCCCGGTTCCGGGCGGTCTTCACCGGGGCGGCGATCGGGATCGGCATCGCGGGCGTCGACGGCACCATCATCGACGTCAACCAGTCGTTCGCCGACATGCTCGGCTACCGCATCGACGAGCTGCGTGAGATCAACGTGGCGGCGCTGTTCCACGCCGACGACGCGGCCGGCCTGTGGGAGCTGTACCAGGAGCTGATCGAGGGCAAGCACGACAGCGTCCGGGTGGAGAAGCGCTATCACCGCAAGGACGGCAGCGTGGTCTGGACCGACCTCGCCGTGTCGCTGATCCGGCACGACGACGGCCGCCCCCGGTTCACCGTGGCGATGATCGAGGACATCACCCAGCGGTACGAGCTCCAGCAGCGGCTGCGTTTCCAGGCCCTCCACGACCCGCTGACCGGGTTGCCGAACCGTACGCTGTTCTTCGAGACGCTCGCGGCGGTCTTCGCGGGCGCCGGGCCGGAGCAGCGGGTGGGGCTCTGCTTCATCGACCTGGACGGCTTCAAGGCGATCAACGACAGCCTCGGCCACGACCTCGGCGACCGGCTGCTCAAGGTGGTCGCCCGGCGGCTGGCCGACTGCGTGGCCGGCCGGGGTCACCTGGTGGCCCGGATGGGCGGTGACGAGTTCGTCGTGCTGGTCGACTCCGACGGTGGCCTCGACGACGCGGTGGAGGTGGCCGAGTTGGCGCTGGCCGCCGTCTCCGCCCCGATGCACGTCGGGGACCAGCAGCTCGCCGTGTCGGCCAGCATCGGCATCGTGGAGTGCCCGGCCGCGGAGACCAGCGCCTCGGAGCTGATGAAGGCCGCCGACACCACCCTCTACTGGGCGAAGGCCGAAGGGCGGGGCCGCTGGGCCGTCTACGACCCGGAACGCAGCGCCGCCGACATCGCCCGCTCCGCCCTGGCGGCGGGGCTGCCGGCCGCGCTGGACCGGGGCGAGTTCGTGGTGCACTACCAGCCCATCGTGTCCCTGCTCGACCGGTCGCTGGTGGCGGTGGAGGCGCTGGTCCGCTGGCAGCACCCCGAGCTGGGGTTGATCGGCCCGGACCGGTTCATCGGGCTGGCCGAGGAGACCGGGCTGATCGTCCAGCTCGGCGCGTGGGTGCTCAAGCAGGCCTGCCGGGACGCGGAGAGCTGGCACCGGGCGTACCCGCGGACCCGGGTGATCGTGAGCGTCAACCTGGCCGCCCGGCAGGCCGACGATCCGGCGATCGTGGAGACGGTCGCGGAGGCTCTGCAGCACACCGGCCTCCCCGCCGAGCTGCTGCAACTGGAGCTGACCGAGAGCGCCGTCATGGGCACCGCCGGGGAGCCGCTGCGCGCCCTGCGCTGCCTCGCCGACCTCGGGATACGGCTGGCCATCGACGACTTCGGCACCGGGTACTCGAACCTGGCGTACCTGCGGCGGCTGCCGATCCACTGCCTGAAGCTGGCCGGCCCGTTCGTCGAGGGGATCCGGGCCGACGGCGCCGACGACGCCGCCGACCACCGGGACGAGCGGATCGTCGACGCGCTGGTCCGGTTGGCGCACGCGCTGGAACTGTGGGTCACCGCCGAGGCGGTGGAGACCGAGGCGCAGGCCGAGCGGCTGCGGGCGTTGCGCTGTGACACCGGCCAGGGCCGCTGGTTCGGCGTCCCGGTGCCCGCCGACCACATCCGCGCCCGGCTGGCGGGGTAAGGAAGGAGCCGGCTCAACGCTTCGGTGGCGGCGGCCCGCCCGATCGACCGGTCCGGTCGACCGGCGTCCCGCGCACCGGTGGAGAGGGGGGTGACGAGCACGGTGAGTGTGACCGACACGCAGGCGGTGGCCTCGGTGGTGGCCGCGCTGGCGATCCTGGCCGGGCTGGCCGGGGTGGTGGTGCCCGGGCTGCCGGCGCTGCCGCTGTGCTGGGGCGGAGTGCTGGTGTGGGCGCTGTTCAGCGACGCCGGCCCGGCCCGTTGGGCGGTGCTGGCCGCCGCCACGGTGGTCGCCGCCGGCGGCACCGTGGTGAAGTACCTCTGGCCGGGGCGGAACCTGAAACGCACCGGGGTGCCCACGTCGTCCCTGCTGGCCGGCGGCCTGCTCGGGCTGGTCGGGTTCTTCGTGATCCCGGTGGTCGGCCTGCCGATCGGCTTCGTGGGCGGGATCTGGGGCGCCGAACGGCTGCGGCTGGGCAGCCACCAGCTCGCCTGGCCGGCCACCATGCAGGCGCTCAAGGCGGCCGGGCTGTCCATGCTGGTCGAGTTCTTCGCCGGCCTGGTCATCGCGGCGCTCTGGGTGGTCGGGCTGCTGTTCGCCTGACCGGGTCGGGGCGGCGCCCCGCCGGCGCGGCTACGCCGGGCCGGTCGACGTCGCCGTGCCGGGCCTGGTGTGCGCGATCGACGGGTGGGGAGCGACGGCGCGGGCGTCCGGGGGTACGGCGAAACCGCGGTACCTGAGTGAGAGAGAGGTGGACGCCCCGCGCCGCCGCGGACCGGGCGGTGCCGAGCGCCCGGTGGAGGCCCGTCGCGATCGGGCCTGGTCACAGGCTCAAGGATGCGCCGGACCGGGCCGTGGCGGCAACGCAATTTGCCCTGGCGGCGGGAGGATCCCCACCGGTGACGTATTGACCGGCCTGATCACCCGGCTCACACTGCGAGCACTCGTACCGGGGATCCACCTCCAGGAGGTGTGCAGTGGCCACGACGCCCGCGCCGACCGCCGAGCAACCGATGGACGACGACGCCCGACGGCTCGCCGAACTCGGCTACAAGCAGGAGCTGCACCGCAAGTGGAGCGGCTTCTCCAACTTCGCCATCTCGTTCTCGATCATCTCGATCCTGGCCGGCTGCTTCACCACCTTCGGCCAGGCGTGGAACAACGGCGGCCCGGTCGCGGTCTCCTGGGGCTGGCCCTTGATCTCCCTGTTCATCCTGATCATCGGTTTCTGCATGGCCGAGCTGGTGTCGGCGTACCCGACGGCCGGCGGCATCTACTGGTGGGCGGCCACCATGGGCCGGCCCGTGCACGGCTGGTTCACCGGCTGGCTCAACCTGATCGGCCTGGTCGCGGTGACCGCCTCGGTCGACTACGGCTGCGCCACCTTCCTCAACCTGACCCTCTCCGCGCTCTTCGACGGGTGGGCCGGCACCGCGCACCAGACGTTCGGGCTGTTCGTGGTGATCCTGGCCCTGCACGGGCTGATCAACATCTACGGGCACCGCGTCATCGACGTACTCCAGAACGTCTCGGTCTGGTGGCACGTGGCCGGCGCGGCCGCCGTGGTGCTGATCCTGCTCCTGGTCCCCGACCGGCACCAGAGCTTCCAGTTCGTCTTCACCGAGCGGTTCAACAACTCCGGCTTCGGCGACGGCGACACCGGCGGGCTGACCTTCTGGTTCTACGTGCTGCCGCTGGGCTTCCTGCTCACCCAGTACACGATCACCGGCTTCGACGCCTGCGCGCACGTCTCCGAGGAGACCCGGGGCGCCTCGAAGGCCGCCGCGCAAGGGCTGTGGCGGTCGATCTTCTATTCGGCGGTGGGCGGCTGGATCCTGCTGCTGGCCTTCCTCTTCGCGGCCACCGACGTGGACGCGATCAACGAGGCCGGCGGCTTCTCCGGCGCGATCTTCGAGACCGCGCTGACGCCGTTCTTCTTCAAGGCCGTCATCATCATCTCCACCATCGGCCAGTTCTTCTGCGGGATGAGCTGCGTGACCTCGATGTCCCGGATGGCGTACGCGTTCAGCCGGGACCGGGCGGTGCCGGGCTGGCGGCTCTGGTCCCGGGTGGACCGCAACGGCACCCCGGTCAACGCGATCATCGGGGCGACCCTGGCCGGGCTGGTGCTCACCCTGCCCGCGCTCTACCAGAAGGCCGGCATCCCGGTCGCCTTCTACGCGGTGGTGTCGGTGGCGGTGATCGGGCTCTACCTCTCCTTCCTCATCCCGATCTTCCTGCGGCTGCGGATGGGCGACCGGTTCGTCGCCGGCCCGTGGACGCTGGGGCGCCGGTACCGGCTGCTCGGCTGGATCGCGGTGCTCGAGATCGCGATCATCTCGATCTACTTCGTGCTGCCCATCGTGCCGGGTGGCGTGCCGGGAAACGCCGACTTCACCTGGACGGCGGTGAACTACGCGCCGCTCGCCGTCGGCGGGGTGCTGCTCGGCGTGGCGGTCTGGTGGTACGCCTCGGCGCGGAAGTGGTTCGTCGGCCCCCGCCGTACCGTCGATGTGCCGGGGCCGCGACCGGCCGCGGACGCCGCGCCGGCCGACGAGCCGGCCTGACCCGTGCCCGCCGCCGGCTCACCACCTCGCGGGGCCGGCGGCGGGCGGCGCGTCCGGCGGTCGCCGGAGGCGTGATCGACGCTGGCCGTCGGGCCCGCCGGATGCGGGGGCACGGGCGGTCAGCCGGGCATCCGCACCCAGCGGGCGGCTGCCTCGAAGGTGTCCGTCGGGGTGGTGTTGAAGGCGATCGCGGCCCCGGGCGCATGCCGGTGGACCAGGTTGACCACGCGTTCGAACAGGTCCAGCTGATTGCGGACACCCCCGCCGATGACGACGCACTCCCAGGGGTGCGCCCGGAGCGCGGCGGTGACGACGGCCGGTATGTCGTCGCTGCCGTCGAGACCGACCAGGCAGAATTCGGCCGCCACGCCGTGTTCCGTGAAGCGGCGCCGGCCGGCTTCGATGCCGTCTGCCACCGGCTTGGGGTCCCAGGGCCCGGGCACCCGGTACGGATCCAGTCCGAGCACGAGCACCCGAGGTGTGCGGGCCGGTGTGTCCATCGGTCAAGACTAGGCCGCGGCAGGCCGCAAGTGCGCGATCGATGGACGGCGCGGCTGCGGCTCCCGGCCGATCGCGTTTGCGACGGTGGCCGCAGGGGGCATTGACGGTGATCCGGTTCTGCCAGTAGACCTTGGTGATGGAGGCGCGCCGATGACAAGAGCCCCGCTCACGCTGGAACAGTTGCGCGTCGCCGTCGCCGAGGGCGATATCGACACGGTGGTGCTCGCCCTCACCGACATGCAGGGGCGCCTGCAGGGCAAACGGTTCCACGCCCCGTACTTCCTCGACCAGGTGGTCGGGCACGGCAGCGAGGGCTGCAACTACCTGCTCGCCGTGGACGTCGACATGAACACCGTCGACGGGTACGCGATGTCGAGCTGGGAGCGGGGCTACGGCGACTTCGCCATGAAACCCGACCTGGACACGCTGCGCCGGGTGCCGTGGCAGCCGGGTAGCGCCCTGCTCCTGGCGGACCTGGAGTGGCTGGACGGCTCCGGCCCGGTCGTCGCCTCGCCCCGGCAGATCCTGCGCCGCCAGCTCGACCGGCTGGCCGCGCACGGGCTGACCGCGTACGCCGGCACCGAGCTGGAGTTCGTGCTCTACCGCGACTCGTACGAGGAGGCGTGGCGGCGCGGCTACCGCGACCTGACCCCGGCCAACCAGTACAACGTGGACTACTCGCTGCTCGGCACCGCCCGGGTCGAGCCGCTGCTGCGCCGGATCCGCCGGGAGATGGCCGGCGCGGGACTGACCCCGGAGAGCGCCAAGGGCGAGTGCAACCTCGGCCAGCACGAGATCGCCTTCCGCTACGACGAGGCGGTGCGCTGCGCCGACCACCACGTGATCTACAAGAACGGGGCGAAGGAGATCGCCGCCCAGGAGGGCATGTCGATCACGTTCATGGCCAAGCCGAACGAGCGGGAGGGCAACTCCTGCCACATCCACTTCTCGCTGCGCGACGCCGCCGGCTCGTCCGCGATGCTGGGCGACGGGCCGGCGCAGCTGAGCGTGACCGGGCAGCGGGTGCTGGCCGGGCTGCTCGCCACCATGCGGGAGTTCAGCATCCTGTTCGCACCGAACATCAACTCCTACAAGCGGTACCAGCCGGGCTCGTTCGCCCCGACGGCGCTGCGCTGGGGCACCGACAACCGCACCTGCGCGCTGCGGCTGGTCGGCCACGGCCAGGGGATGCGGGTGGAGAACCGGGTGCCCGGGGCGGACGTCAACCCGTACCTGGCGATCGCCGCGCTGGTGGCCGGGGCGGTGCACGGCATCGAGCAGGAGTTGGAGCCGGGCGACGAGTGCACCGGCAACGCCTACGACGACGCCGACGCCCAGCGGGTCCCCGGCACGCTCCGTGACGCTCTCGCCCTCTGGCAGGACTCGGCGGTGGCCCGGGACGCCTTCGGCGAGGAGGTCGTCGCGCACTACGCCAACCAGGCCCGGGTGGAGCTCGCCGCCTTCGACGCCGCGGTCACCGACTGGGAGCTCACCCGTGGCTTCGAACGCCTCTGACCCATCCCCGCAGCCTCCCGCCGCTGCATCGACCACAGGGGGAGCGGGGTCGGGTGAGGTGTGGAATCCGGCCACCGGGGAGGTGCTCGCACGGGTCGCCGGGACGTCCGCTGGTGAGGTGGATGAAGCGATCGGGCGGGCCGGGCGGGCCTTCGAGTCGTGGCGGCGGGTGGCGCCGGGGGACCGGGCCCGGCTGCTGCGGCGCTTCGCCGCCGCCGTGGACGCGCACCGGGAGGAGCTGGCGCTGCTGGAGGTGCGCAACGCCGGGCACACCATCGGCAACGCGCGCTGGGAGGCGGGCAACGTCCGCGAC
Organism: Micromonospora sp. HK10; assembly: GCF_000982955.1. GTDB lineage: Bacteria > Actinomycetota > Actinomycetes > Mycobacteriales > Micromonosporaceae > Micromonospora. The sequence goes on from NZ_KQ058858.1 coordinate 10,511, forward strand.
GTGCTCGACTACTACGCGGGCGCGCCGGAGCGGCTGACCGGCCGGCAGATCCCGGTGCCCGGCGGGCTCGACGTCACCTTCCACGAGCCGCTCGGCGTGGTCGGGGTGATCGTGCCGTGGAACTTCCCGATGCCGATCGCCGGCTGGGGGTTCGCCCCGGCCCTCGCGGCCGGCAACACCGTCGTGCTCAAACCGGCCGAGCTGACCCCGCTGACCGCGCTGCGCCTGGCCGAGCTGGCCCTGGAGGCCGGCCTGCCGGAGGGCGTGTTCACCGTCCTGCCCGGGCCGGGCAGCGTGGTGGGCGAGCGCTTCGTCACCCACCCGGCGGTGCGCAAGGTCTGCTTCACCGGCTCCACCGAAGTCGGTACCCGGATCATGGCCGGCTGCGCCGCGCAGGTGAAGCGGGTGACCCTCGAACTGGGCGGCAAGTCGGCGAACCTGGTCTTCGCCGACGCCGACCTGGAGCGGGCGGCGGCCACCGCGCCGTACGCGGTCTTCGACAACGCCGGCCAGGACTGCTGCGCCCGGTCCCGGATCCTGGCCCAGCGCCCGGTGTACGACCGCTTCCTGGAACTGCTCGAACCGGCCGTGCGGGCGTTCCGGGTCGAGGACCCGGCCGCCGAGACCGCCGAGATGGGCCCGCTGATCTCCGCCGGGCACCGGGACCGGGTCGCCGGGTACGTCGACGGGGCGACGGTGGCCTTCACCGGCACCCGCCCGGACGGCCCCGGCTTCTGGTACGCGCCGACGGTGCTGCTCGCCGACTCCCCGGTGGACCGGCACTGGCGGGAGGAGATCTTCGGCCCGGTGGTCTCGGTGCTGCCGTTCGACGACGAGGCCGACGCGATCCGGCTGGCCAACGACACCGAGTACGGCCTCTCCGGCTCGATCTGGACCCGGGACGTGGGCCGGGCGGTCCGGGTGGCCCGGGCGGTCGAGGCCGGCAACCTCAGCGTCAACTCGCACTCCTCGGTGCGCTACTGGACCCCGTTCGGCGGGATGAAGCGCTCCGGCCTCGGCCGGGAGCTCGGTCCGGACGCGTTGCACGCGTTCACCGACGTCAAGAACGTGTTCATCAGCACGGAGGAGTGAGCAGAGTGCAGGGTCGACTGACGGACCGGGTAGCGGTGGTGACCGGCGCGGGCAGCGGGATCGGGCTGGCCACCGTGCGCCGCTTCGCCGCCGAAGGGGCGCGGGTGGTCTGCGTGGACATCGACGCCGACGCCGGCGCCCGGGCGGCCGACGAGGTCGGCGGCGAGTTCGTCGCCGTCGACGTGTCCGACGAGGCGGCGGTGCGGGACCTCTTCGACGGGGTGGCGCGCCGGCACGGCCGGGTGGACGTGGCGTTCAACAACGCCGGCATCTCGCCGCCGGACGACGACTCCATCCTGGAGACCGGGCTGGACGCCTGGGAGCGGGTGCTGCGGGTCAACACCACGAGCGTCTACCTGTGCTGCAAGTACGCCATCCCGCACATGCGCCGGCAGGGCAAGGGCTCGATCATCAACACCGCCTCGTTCGTGGCGTTGATGGGCGCGGCCACCTCGCAGATCGCGTACACCGCCAGCAAGGGCGGGGTGCTGGCGATGACCCGGGAGCTGGGTGTGCAGTTCGCCCGGGAGGGCATCCGGGTCAACGCGCTCTGCCCCGGCCCGGTCGCCACCCCGCTGCTGCTGGAGCTGTTCGCGAAGGACCCGGAGCGGGCCGCCCGCCGCCTGGTGCACGTGCCGATGGGCCGGTTCGGCAACCCCGAGGAGATCGCCGCCGCGGTCGCCTTCCTGGCCAGCGACGACGCCTCGTTCATGACCGCCGCGCAGTTCGTGGTCGACGGCGGGATCACCGGCGCCTACGTGACCCCCCTGTGAGGGCCGGCCCGGTGAGCGCGAGGAGTGAGCCGGGGTTGCGAGCCCCGCGGTCGCGAACGGTTTCAGCCCGGTGAGCGCGAGGAGTGAGCCGGAGTTGCGAGCCCCGCGGTCGCGAACGGTTTCGGCACGGTGAGCCGGCCGCTGATCGGGATCACCGCGTACGCCGAGCCGGCCGGCTGGGCGGTGTGGCGCGACGTGCCGGCGGTGCTGGTGCCCCGGGCGTACGTCCGGGCGGTGACCGCGGCCGGCGGGCGGGCCGTGGTGCTGCCGCCCGACGACACCGACGCCGACGTGCTCCGGGTGCTGGACGGGCTGCTGCTGGCCGGCGGCGCCGACGTCGGCCCGGAGCGGTACGGCTCGCCGCCCGACCCGCGCACCGAGAGCCGGCCGGACCGGGACGCCGGGGAGCTGACCCTGCTGACCGGCGCGCTCGAGGCCGACCTGCCGGTGCTCGGCGTCTGCCGGGGGATGCAGCTGCTCGCGGTCGCGCACGGCGGCGCGCTGCACCAGCACCTGCCCGACGTGCTCGGTCACGACGGCCACCGCCCCGCCCCCGGGGTGTACGGCTCGCACCCGGTCCGGTTCGCCCCGGGCACCTTGGCCGGGCGGGTGATGGCCGGGGTGGACCGGGTCAACTCGTACCACCATCAGGGGGTGGCCGATCCGGGCGGCCTGGTGGTGACCGGGTGGGCCGACGACGGCGTGGTGGAGGCGCTCGAGGATCCGCGGCGGCGCTTCCTGCTCGGGGTGCAGTGGCATCCGGAACACGATCCGGATCCCCGCCCGGTGGCCGCCCTGGTCCGCGCCGCCGGCGGGCGGGACGGTCCGGTGTAGCCGGGATCACACCCGGGGGCCGCGCCGGAGCCGGGCGCGGCCGCCTTCACCGGCTGCCGTCCGGACACCGGCGCTGACGGCCTCGTGTCGGTGTGCCCGCTCGATTCGCCGCCTGGCGGCGGTTGCGCCAGGATGAGGCGGAGGTAATCAGCGCCCCCCGGCCGCCATGCGTTACGTTGCTCGTTCGCCGGGGTAGGAGGCGGGGACGACCGGCGCACCTGCCGGTCGTCGTGAACTGCCCGGATCGGGAGGCTGCATGGGCTCGGCCCAGGGGGGCGGGGACGTCCGTCGTTCGTCCTCGGGGACTGGGGATGCACCGCTACCGGCGCTGCTCGCCGCGGCGTTCGCCGCCGGTGGTGAGATGGGCGAACGGCTAAGCGGCTTCGACTGGTCCACCAGCGCGCTCGGCACCCCGGACACCTGGCCCGCGGCGCTCGGCCACGCGGTCAGCACCATGCTCTCGTCCCGGGCCCAGATCGTGCTCTTCTGGGGCGAGGAGCAGTTGGCCTTCTACAACGACGCCTACCGGCCCACCATCGGGGACAAGCACCCGGCGGTGATCGGCCAGCCCGCCCGGCAGTACTGGGCGGAGACCTGGGACGTGCTCGGACCGCTGCTGGAGGGGGTACGCCGCACCGGCGAGCCGTACCGCGGCGAGAACCACCCGTTCCTGCTCAACCGGCACGGCTTCCTGGAGGACGTCTACTTCGACATCTCGTACGACCCGATCCGGGAGGCCGACGGCAGCGTCAACGGCGTGTTCTGCTTCGTCAACGAGACGACCGGCCGGGTGCTCGGCGAGCGCCGGCTGCGCGCCCTCGCCGAACTGGGCACCGAACTGGCCGACGTGCAGGGCAGCGTGGAGCTGGGCCGGGCGGTCGCCCGGGTGCTCGACGCTCACCGCGCCGACGTGCCGTTCAGCGCCGTCTGGCTGCACGACTCGACGGGTACGCCGGTGCTGGCCGGCTGCGCCGGGATCGGGGCCGGCCCGGTCGCCGGGGGACCGCCCCCGGCGGGCGACGGGTCGACCCCGGACGGGGCGTACTGGGTGTCGGTCGCCGACGTGCTCGGCCAGGTGCCGCCGGACGCCGCCGACCGGGCCCTGGTGCTGCCGCTGGCCGCCACCAACGAGCCGGCCGGGGTGCTGCTGCTCGGGGTGGCCCGCCGGCTGCCCTTCACCGACGACTACCGCGACTTCATCGACCTGGTCGCCGCCCAGGTCTCCCGGGCCGTCGGCAAGCAGCGGGCGTACGAGCAGGAGCGCGCCCGGGCCGCCGAGCTGGCCGCCCTGGACCAGGCCAAGACCAACTTCTTCGCCAACGTCAGCCACGAGTTCCGGACCCCGCTCACCCTGGTCCTCGGCCCGCTGGAGGACCTGCTCGCCGACCCGGCGCTGCCGCCGGCGTACCTCGAGCGGTTGACCATGATGCACCGCAACGCGCTGCGCCTGCTCAAGCTGGTCAACACCGTGCTGGACTTCTCCCGGCTGGAGTCCGGGCGGTTGACCGCCCGCTACCAGCCCACCGACCTGGCCGACTTCACGGCCCGGCTGGCCAGCACCTTCCGCTCGGTCACCGAGCGGGCCGGGCTGCGCCTCGTGGTGGACTGCCCGCCGCTGCCCGCGCCCGTCTACGCGGACCGGGACATGTGGGAGAAGATCGTGCTCAACCTGCTCTCCAACGCCGTGAAGTTCACCTTCGACGGGGAGATCGAGGTCATGGTCCGGGCCCGCGAGGGCGCCGCGGTGCTGACGGTGCGTGACACCGGCGTCGGCATCCCGCCGGAGCAGCTGCCGCAGGTTTTCGAGCGCTTCCACCGGGTGCCCGGCTCCCGCGCCCGCACCTACGAGGGCACCGGCATCGGCCTGGCCCTGGTCCGCGAGCTGGTCGAGATGCACGGCGGCACGGTCCGGGCGGACAGCGTCGTCGACGAGGGCACCACCTTCACCGTGACGATCCCCTTCGGCTACGGCCACCTGCCCGCGGAGCGGGTGTCGGCGCTCGCCCCGGTGCCGTTGCGCGAGCCGGAACAGGCCCGGCTCTACGTCGCCGAGACCACGCTCTGGACCGACGAGGTGAGCCGGCCGTCCGGCCTGCCGGCGGCGACCGGCACCGCGGCGGGCTCGGGCCGGATCCTGGTCGTCGACGACAACGCGGACCTGCGCGAGCACGTCAGCCGGCTGCTCTCACCGGCGTACGAGGTGGTCGCCGTGCCGGACGGGGTGGAGGCGCTGCGGTTGGCCGTCGACGCCCCGTTCGACCTGGTGCTGACCGACGTGATGATGCCCCGGCTGGACGGCTTCGGGCTGGTCACCGCGCTGCGCGCGAACCCGGCCACCCGGCACGTGCCGATCGTGCTGCTCAGCGCCCGGGCCGGCGCGGCCGAGGAGGTCGCCGGGCTGGCGGTCGGCGCGGACGACTACCTCACCAAGCCCTTCTCCAGCCAGGAGCTGATCGCCCGGGTCCGGGCCAACGTGGAGCTGGGCCAGCTCCGCGGGCAGATCATCCGCCGGCTGCGGGCGCTCGCCGACGCCGCCGTGGCGGTCAACACCGCCCGGTCCACCGCCGACGTGATGCAGGTCGCGGCGCGGCACGCGCTCAGCCTGGCCGAGGCCGGCCGGGTGGTGGTCACCGCCACCGGTGCGCGCTACGAGGCGGACGGCGGCGGGGATGTCTCCACCGAGCCGTCGGTAGTGCTGCCACTGACCGGCACCACCGACGAGCAGCTCGGCGAGCTGCGGGTCTGGCGCCGGGAGGGCGGCGGCACCGAACAGGCGGCGCTCACCGAGCTGGCCCGGCTGGTCGGCGTGCGGCTGGAGAACGCCCAGCTCTACGAGGCCGAGCACCGGATCGCCACCACGCTGCAGCACAGCCTGCTGCCGCGTACGCTGCCGCAGCTGCCCGGCGCCGTGGTGGCCAGCCGCTACCTGCCGGGCAGCGCCGACGTCGAGATCGGCGGCGACTGGTACGACGTGATCCGCGCCCCCGACGACGAGCTGGTGCTGGTGATCGGCGACGTGGTCGGCAAGGGCGTCCGGGCCGCCGCCGCGATGGGCCAGCTCCGCAACGCGTTGCGCGCGTACGTGCTGGAGGGCTTCGACCCGGGCGGGGCGCTGACCCGCCTCAACCACCTGGTCTGCTCCACCGAGGGCGGTTCCTTCGCCACCGTGGTCTGCCTCTGGTTCTCGCCGCGCACCGGCCGGCTGCGCTACGCCAGCGCCGGCCACCCGTCGCCGCTGCTGGTCCGGGGCGCCGACGTGACGTTCCTGCACGACCGGGCCCTCGGCCCGCCGATCGGCGCGATCCCCCAGACCGAGTACCGGACCATCGAGGGCGACCTGACGCCCGGCGAGCGGCTGCTGCTCTACACCGACGGCCTGATCGAGGACCGCCGCATCGGCATCGACGCCGGCCTGGACCAGCTCCGGTCGGACGCGACCGCCCGGGCCGGGCACGTGTCCGACCTGGTCGACGCGGTGGTGCGGCGGGTGTCCGGGCGGACCCGGCACGACGACGTGGCGGTGCTGGCGCTGGAGGCGGCCGAGTTGAACCGGTTCAGCCTGCGGCTGCCCGCCGACCCGACCCGGCTCAGCGTGCTGCGCAAGCGGCTGGAGAACTTCCTCGTCGCCCACCAGGTCGGCGAGAACGACCTGTTCGACCTGACCGTCGCGGTCTCCGAGGCGGCCGCGAACGCCATCGAGCACCCGGTGTCCCCGGCGGAGCCGGTGATCGAAGTCGACGTCACCATCGCCGACGGCACGGTGACCGCCACCGTCCGGGACAGCGGCCACTGGCGGGAGTCGAGCGGATCGACCTTCCGGGGCCGGGGGCTGGCGCTGATCCAGGCGCTCGGCGAGCTGACCGTGACCCGGACGGACGCCGGGACCGAGCTGACGCTGCGCCGCCGCCTGACGGACGGGGAGTGAAGCCCCATCCATCGAGGTCTCCGGAAGCGGGCTGGAGAATGGGCTGACATCACTACGATCGCCCCATGAGGCGTGGGCCGTCACGCGGCTCCGGGCGCAGCGACCACGAAGCGGTCGACGCGGCCTGGGCGGCGATGCGTCGCACCGGCGGCGCCCCAGTGCGGGAGCGGCTGCTGCGCCTGAGGTTGAGCGCGCTCCTGGCGGCGCAGTGCGGGGTGGCCGCCGCCGTCGCCTGGTGGGTCGCGAAGGATCTGATCAACAACCCGCAGCCACTGTTCGCGCCGGCCGTCGCGGTCGGCAGCATCGCCAGCTCGGTGAGCCAGCGCCTTCGCCGTACGCTGCTGCTGGTCGTCGGCGTGGCGGTGGGCATCACCCTGGGCGACCTGCTGGTCTCCTGGCTCGGGCGCGGATACGTGCAGGTCGGCGTCATCGTCGCCGTCGCCATCCTCTTCGCGGTCTTTTTCAGCGGCGAGGGTTCGTTCATCACCCAGGTGGGCGGCAGCGCGATGGTGATCGCCGTACTCTTCCCCGCCAGCCCCGATGTCGCGCTGCCGCGCTTCCTGGACGGAGTCGTCGGCGGGACGGTGGGCGTCCTGGTCGCGGTCGTGGTGCTGCCCCTGCACCCGATCCACCGCATCCGGCGGGCCGGCCGGCCGTTGCTCGACAAGACCGCCACCCAGCTGGAGCGGATCGCCGACGCGGCCCGGACACGGGATGCCGACCTGGCCAAGCAGGTCCTTGACACGCTGCGCCAGCTCGACACGTCGGACGTCGAGACCGCGCTGTCGGCCGCCGTCGAGGTCGTGCACATCTCGCCGCTCCGGTGGCACGACCGCAACTCGTTGAACGGCTGGCGGCGCGGCGCCAAGCTGATGCTGCGCTGCCTGCTGCAGAGTCGTGACGTCGCGCTCAAGCTGGAAAGCGCCATCCGGGCCAACGAGCCCGTGCCGCCGTCGCTCGCCGAGGCCGTGCGGTGCCTCGCCGACGCGGTGCGGTACGTCGGAGCGGGCCGGGCACTGCCCGCCGGCCGGCCGTCCCGTTCCCAGCAGGCCGCGTTGTCGGCCCTCAGCCTGGCCCAGGCGGCGCTGACCAGCGGCTTGGGCGTCGACGGCATCAATGTGGCGAAGGACGTCACCATCATCGCGGTGAACACGATCCGGGCCGGTGGGGTGAGCAAACGAGACGCCGAGTCGCTGCGTTGCCGCCTCGCCCCGGACACCGCGGGGGAGCAGGCGGAGCGGTACCGCGGGCCAGATCCTGGACGGCCGGAAGCCGAGCCACCTCTGCCGCCCTCGCGGGAGGGTTCGGACTAGACCGGTCGGCGCCGGCGGGGTGGGTCAGTCGTCGGCCAGCCAGTCCTGCTCGCCGAGCCCGGCGACGTCGAGCACCCGCCGGACCTGACGGGACGGCAGCACGGTCAGCGTGCCGGGGAGCCGCTGCGCCAGCCGGACCACCGCGTGGATGGCGGCCGAATCGAAGAAGGTGACCCCGTGCAGGTCGAGCGTGACGTGCGTGGCCGGCTCACCGAGGACGGTCCGGAGCATGGTGTCGGCGCTGGCCATGTCGACCTCACCCACCACCACGACCCGGAGCCGGTCACCGTCGAGCTCCGCCGTCGCGGAGAAGACGGGCGGTGCGGCCTCTTGATCCACGCAGCAACAATGGCACAGTGGTTGCGGGGCGGCAACAACCCCGCCGGGCCGCCCGTGGCCGGGGTCACCCGGGCCCGCGGCGATAGGCTGGAGCCATGACCGTCCGTGCGCCGCTGACCCCTGGCACGCTCTCCCCGTGGCGAGCGGTCCCCGCCCACATCCCGCGCCCCGAGTACGTGGGCAAGAAGCGCCCGCAGGAGTGGCGCGGCTCGCACGTACAGACGCCGGAGACCATCGAGAAGATGCGGCTCGCGGGCAAGCTCGCCGCCCAGGCCACCCGGCTGGCGGGCGAGCACTGCAAGCCCGGGGTGACCACCGACGAGATCGACAAGGTGGTGCACGAGTTCCTCTGCGACAACGGCGCGTACCCGTCGACGTTGGGCTACAAGGGCTTCCCGAAGTCCTGCTGCACCAGCCTCAACGAGGTGATCTGCCACGGCATCCCGGACTCGACGGTGCTCGAGGACGGCGACATCATCAACGTGGACGTCACCGCGTACCTGAACGGCGTGCACGGGGACACCGACGCGACCTTCTGCGTGGGCGAGGTGAGCGAGGAGGCCCGGCTGCTCGTCGAGCGGACCCACGAGGCCATGATGCGCGGCATCAAGGCGGTCGCCCCGGGCCGGCAGATCAACGTGATCGGGCGGGTCATCGAGTCGTACGCCAAGCGGTTCGGCTACGGCGTGGTCCGCGACTTCACCGGCCACGGCATCGGCGAGTCCTTCCACAGCGGCCTGTACGTGCCGCACTACGACAGCCCGCGCCCCACCGACCTGATGGAGCCGGGCATGACGTTCACCATCGAGCCGATGATCACGTTGGGCACCCACCAGTACGACATGTGGGAGGACGGCTGGACGGTGGTCACCAAGGACCGCCGGTGGACGGCACAGTTCGAGCACACCATCGTCGTGACCGACGACGGCTACGAGATCCTGACCCTGCCGTGACCGAGACCCCGGCGGCGCTGCGCGAGGCGCACCACGCGGACGTGTCGGGCGGCTGGCTGCGGCCGGCCGTGTTCGGCGCGATGGACGGCCTGGTCACCAACATCGCCCTGATCGCCGGTGTGGGCGGCGGCGGGGTATCGCCGCGCAGCGTCGTGCTGACCGGCACCGCCGGCCTGGTCGCCGGCGCCATCTCGATGGGCCTGGGCGAGTACACCAGCGTCCGGTCGGCCAACGAGCAGGTGGCCGCCGAGGTGGCCAAGGAGCGGCGCGAGCTGGAACGCCACCCGGAGGCCGAGGCCCGCGAGTTGGCCGACGCCTGGGTGGCCCGCGGCCTGCCCCGGGATCTCGCCACCCAGGTAGCCGAGGCGGTCCGGCGCAACCCGGAGGAGGCGCTGCGGGTGCACGTCCGGGAGGAGTTGGGCGTCGACCCGGACGAGCAGCCCAGCCCGTGGGCGGCGGCGATCTCGTCGTTCCTCTGCTTCTCCATCGGGGCCCTGGTGCCCCTGCTGAGTTACCTGGTCGGCTTCACCAACCTCTGGCTCGCGCTCGCCATCGGCGGAGTGGGGCTCTTCGTGGCCGGCGCGATCGTCGCCCGCTTCACCAACCGGGCCTGGTGGTCGGGCGGCCTGCGGCAGCTCCTGCTCGGCGCCCTCGCCGCCGGCGCGACCTACCTCGTGGGCACCCTGATCGGCATCCAGGGCGGAATCGGCTGACGCCACACCACCCGGCCGTGCCGGGACCGGTCGGATGATCCACTCGGGTTGCGGCGAGACGGCCCTTCGATGTCCGGCCGCGGCCGCGATCCGGCCTGTGCCCGACCCGGGTTGCGGCGACTGGGTGCTTCAGTGCCCGGCGGGGCGGGGATCTGTCGGGTGACCCACCCGTTCGCGGCGAAGTGGCCTCTCGGCGGTCTGCCAGCCCCGCGACCCCCTCACACGAGTCACCCAGTGCGGCATATGGGGGCCTCGGCGGCTGGTGAAGGCCCGGTTTGCCGCAGTCGGGGGCGGGCGGGGCCGGCGAAGCCACGACTTGCCGCAACCCGGGCAGGCCCGGGCTGGGCGGGTCGGGCTGGGCTGGCCGGTCGGGTCGGGCCGGCTGGGCTGGCCGGGTCGGGCTGGGCGGGTCGGGCCGGTCGGGTCGGGCCGGCTGGGCTGGCGGTCGGGCTGGGCGGGTCGGGGCTGGCCGGGCTGGGCTGGGCGGTCGGGCTGGGCGGGTTGGTGGGCTGGGGGTCAGGTGGTGAGGAGGTCGGTGACGGTGCCGTCGACCGGGTGACCCCGGGCGGTCAACTCCTCGGCCTGCCGGGCCAGCACCGCGCCGACCTCGGTCATGTCCGCCCCGGCCAGCCCGGTCCGCCGGACCGCGTCGCCCGGGTCACGGAAGTAGGTGCGGCTGAACAATCCCTGCACGGTGGCCGCGGCCAGCCGCGCCTCGCCGAGCATGAGCAGCGCCTGGTCGGTCTCGTACCACTCGGCGAGCCGGAGCGCGCGGGCGTGCGCCGCGCTGCCGCGGTACCAGGCCTGCCGGGCGGCGGCGGTGAACTCGGCCGGCCGGGCCCGGGCCAGCCGGGCCAGGTGCTCGTCGCGCAGGGTGCGCAGCCAGCCGGTCGGGTCGTGGAGCGCACGGGTGGTGACGTACCGGTCGGCGGCCAGCGGCCAGCGCGGGGTGATGGCGCGGGCCTGCCGCAGGTAGTCGTCGGCGGCGGCCACGGTGAGGTCGACCAGCACCCCGTCCACCCGCCGGGTGGCCGGCGCCGGCCCGCCGCCCGCACGGTAGGTGACCAGCAGCAGCCCCACCTCGCCGTCACCGCCGCCGTCGTCGTCGCCGTGGGCCAGTGGGCCGTGCACCGCCACGGCGAGTAGGTCGGCCGCGAACCGGCGCAGCGCCGCCTCGGTGACCCGCTCGGCGACTCGCCACCGGGGGTCGTCCAGATGCCGGTCGGTCTCCAGTTCGGCGTCCCTGGCGTCCACGGCCCACCTCCGATCCGCCGGCCCGCATCGACCGCCACCACCCTAACCAGGCTCCGGGCCGCCGGCCCTCCGCCGCGCCCGGCCGCCACCAGCCCTCTGCCGCGCCTGGCCGCCGCCGGTCCGCCGACGGTCCGCCGCCGGCCCTCCGCCGCGCCCGGCCGCCGCCTGCCCTCCGCCGCGCCCAGCCGCCGCCTGCCCTCCGCCGCGCCTGGCCGCCGCTGGCCTTCCGCCGCGCCTGGCCGCCGCCGGTCCGCCGTCGCGCCCGGCCGCTGAGGGCCCGGCCGTAGCGGCGTCGCGTCGACGCCCGTTGGTGGTCCGGCGGTGATCCGGTCAGGCCGAGGGCGCCGGGCCGTCGGTCGGGACCAGGCGGAACACCCGGATCTCCCGGCCACCGGCCCGTTCCACGTAGGTGCGGTACGCCGGCCACTCGTTGACCAGCCGGGCGAAGAGCCGTTCCCGTTCCTCGCCGCTGATCTGCTCCGCGCGGACCGGGATCCGGCGGCCCCGGACGTCGATCTCGGCGGCCGGCTGGGCGAGTAGGTTCAGCGACCAGGCGGGCTGGTGCTGCTGCCCCCAGTTCGAGCCGATCACCACGTACGCGTCGCCGTCCGGCACGTAGAGCAGGGGGTTGCTGCGTGGCTTGCCGGAGCGGCGGCCGGTGGTGGTCAGGACCAGCGACGGCACCAGACCGAACGCGACCACCCGGCCCTTCGTCAACCGGCCGACGAGCCGGTCGGCGGGGACGAGCAGGCGCATGGTGGCACCGAACCACTTCTGGTGGCCGAGGCGGCGGGTGAGGGTTCCCAGGGCGGACACCCGACCAGTGTGCCGGCCGGACGGCCCGCGCGACAGTCCCCGCTGGCCGCGCGGCTCGCGCGGCCCGCGCGACAGTCTCCGCCGGCGGCGCGACCCGCGCGACAGTCCCCGCGGGCGGCGCGGCCCGCGCGGCAGTCCCCCGGCCGGCTCAGTCCAGGCGGCGCTCGATCGGCAGCCGGGACCGGGTGAGCAGGCCCGCCCCGAGCATGGCCACCAGCGGCACCACCACCAGCACCACCAGGGTCAGCCCTGGCACCACCAGCGGGTACGGCTCCGGTGCCGGCCAGAGTCGGGCGTACTGCCGGTTGAGGGAGAGCAGGATGATGGCCACCGAGCCGAGGCCGGCGGCGATGCCGAGCGCCGATCCGAGTACCGCGATGACCCCGGCCTGGCAGAGCGAGAGCAGCCGGCGTACCCGGGGATCGGCGCCGACCGCGGCGAGCGTGGACAGGTCCCGGCGGCCCTCGGCGGCGGCCAGGCCGGTGGCCACGCCGGCCGCGCCCAGGGTGATCACACCGGAGGCGGCGGCCAGCAGGATCAGCAGCGGGCGCTGGTTGGACGGCGGCGCCGCGGTGGACACCTGCACCGTGAGCGGGGCCACCTCGGACAGTTCGGCCGCGAGCCGGTCCCGCTCCTGGTCGGTGGGTGGGCGGTCCGGGTCGACCAGGTAGCCGAGCGGGTCCCCGACCAGGCCGAGCGTGGCCGCCGCGGCGGGGGAGAGGATGAGCCGCTCGATGGGGAGTCCGCCGTGCAGCGCGTACCCGGGCAGCGCCCGGCTGACCGTGGGGGCGCCGGAACCACGGCTGACCTCGACGGTCACCTGGCCGTCCACCACCCGCCGGGGGTCGGTGACCACGACCCCGCCGGCCCGCAACGTCCGGGTGGCGGCGGCCACCTCGTCGGGCGGGGCGCCGGTGAGCGCCGTCAGGGTGGCGCCGTCGTCGACCACGGCGGTCAGGCCGATGTCGCTCGGCTCCCGGTACGGCTGGACGCACCGGGGATCGGCGCGGGCCCGTTCGCGCCCGGGACCGGCCTGCTCCCACAGGTCGTAGGGGCAGCTGTGCTCGGGCGGCAGCACGGTGTTGACCGCGCAGTAGTCGTCCGGGCCGGCGGAGCGGGCGCAGCCGGGGGCGGCGAGCGGCACGACCGGGGCGCCCGGCAGCACGGCCTGGACCCGCTGCGCGACCACGTCGACGGCCGGCAGTGGCCCGGTGCCGGGCAGGTCGTCGCGGATCAGCACCACGTTGCCGGGCGGCAGCCCGGGCTGCCAGGCGGCCTGGCTGCGGGCATCGTCGCTGGCCAGGTAGACGCCGAGGGCGACGCTGCCGGCCACCGCCGCCATCACCGCCGAGATGGCCGGGGCGGCCGAGGACCGGTTACGGCTGGCGTCGCGCAGCGCGAGCCGGGGCGTCAGGGGCAGTAGCCGGCCCAGCCGGGCCAGCAGCCCGACCAGCGTCGGGGTGCAGCAGACCAGGCCCAGCTCACCGAGGATCAGCCCGGTCAGCACCACGGACGGGGTGCTGTTCCCGCCGCCGAGCGCGGCGATTGCGGCGCCGGCGATGGTGAGCAGCACGCCGAGCACCAGCCAGCGCAGCCGGTGGCGGGGTGGCTCCCGGCGGCCCGCGAGGCCGGCCACCACGTCCTGCCGGGCCGCCGTCCAGGCCGGCGCGAGCGCGGCCAGCACCCCGGCCAGCACCGCCACCGCGGCGATCGCGGCCAGCGCCGCCGGGAAGATCCGGTACCCGGCGAACCGCTGCTGAACCAGGTACTGCTCGACCAGCGGGCGGCCGGCGAGCGCCCCGCCGACCCCGATCAGCAGTCCGAGCGCCGCCCCGCCGGCGCCGAGCACCACCCCGTCGGCGAGCACGATCCGGCGCAGGTGTGCGGCGTCGCCGCCGGCCACCGCCACCAGGGCGAGGTCCCGGCGGCGCCGGCGTACCGCCACCGCGAAGGCCGGTCCGACCAGCAGGACCACCTCGAGCAGCCCCAACCCGCCCACCAGGACGGCGGTGCCGGCCTGCTCGGCGTCGGGCAGCCCCGGGCCGGTGTAGACCGGGTCCCGCCCGGGCACCGGGGCCCGGGCGGTGATCACGATGCCGCGCGCGTTCAGCCGGTCGACCAGCGCCTGGTCGACCGGTCCGGGGAGGTCGACCAGCCAGCTCTCGTCGCGGGGCGGGGTGGTGGCGGGCTGCTCCGGCCGGAGCGCGACGACCTCGCGCAGGTTGTCGGGGAACTCCACCACTCCGACCACGGTGTAGCCGGTGCCGTCGGTGGTCCACACCCGGTGGCCGAGCTGCACGTCGAGCCGGCGCTGCAGGCGCGGGCTGACCGCGATCTCGTCCGGGGCGCCCGGCCGCCGGCCGTCGCGCAGCACCGCCAGCGGGCGGGTGATCGGGTTGTCCAGGTCGACGGCCCGGGTGTCGATGCCGATGATCCGGCCGTTGACGCGCACCTCGAACGGGACCCACCGGCGCAGCGGCGAGACCTGGCTGCCGGCGGGCAGGACCGAGCGGATCTCGTCGGCGGTCACCGGCCGGGTCCGCGGCACCGTATCGCCGTCACCCTCGGCGGTGCCGTAGCCCTCGCCCCAGGCGTCCTGGCGTACCGGGTTGGCCGCCACCCAGCGCAGTTCCGCGTCGGCCGCGCCGAGCCGCCGGTCGAGTTGCTCGGCCCGGGTGAGCTTGGCCATGTCGTAGCTCACGGCGACGAAGCTCAGCGCCAGCACGGGCAGCGCGATCATGGCCAGCACGAGGGTGGTGCGGCCGCGGGCCCGGCGGGTCTCCCGGCGGGCGATCCGCAGCGCGGTACGCCACGAGCCGAGCATGCCGGCCAGCCGCTGCCGGCTCACCGTCCGCTGCCGCTGAGCAGGTGCTCGACGCCGACCAGCGGGGCCGTCGAGTCGACCAGTACCCCGTCGCGGAGGAAGACCACCCGGTCGGCCCAGCCGGCGTGCCGCGCCTCGTGGGTGACCAGCACGCCCGCCGCGCCGGCGTCGACCCGGCGGCGCAGCAGGTGCAGCACCGCCTCGCCGGACTCGGAGTCGAGGGCGCCGGTGGGCTCGTCGGCGAGGACCAGGCGCCGCTCGCCGACCAGGGCCCGGGCGATCGCCACCCGCTGCTGCTGGCCGCCGGAGAGCTGGTCGGGGAACCGGTCGCCGAGCCCGTCCAGGCCGACCTCCGCGAGCGCGGCCAGCGCCAGCCGGCGGGCGGCGCGTACGCCGGTGCCGTCGAGTTCCAGCGGTAGCGCCACGTTCTCCGCCGCGGTGAGGCTGCCGATCAGGTTGAGGTCCTGGAAGACGTAGCCGATCCGGCGGCGGCGCAGCCGGGCCAGCTCGCGCGGGCCGAGCCCGCCCAGCGCCTCCCCCTCGACCAGCACGTCGCCGCCGGTCGGGCGGTCCAGGCCGCCGGCCAGGGCCAGCAGGGTGGACTTGCCGGAGCCGGAGGGCCCCATCACGGCGACCAGTTCGCCGGCCGAGACGCTCAGGCCGACCCCGCGCAGGGCGTGCACCGCGGTCGCCCCGCTGCCGTGGGTCCGGTGCACGTCCCGCAGTTCCAGCACCGCGCTCATCCGCGTCCCTCCCGCCGCCGGGGCCGCCGGGTCACCGGCGGGCCGCCTCGTCGGTCCGGTCCACCGCCTCGGGGTGGCCGGCCGGGCGGCTCGGCCCGGGCCGGAAGCGCACCAGGCTGGTCTCGCAGTGGTCGAGCCAGCGGACCTCCGCCTCGGCCTGGAAGATCATCGCGTCCAGCACCAGCCGCCAGGGCAGGTCCTCCGGCTTGTCGCTGGCGTACTTCAACCGGGTCAACTCCTGCAGCGCGCGGATGGTCGCGCTGCGCTGGGTCTGCACGACCGCACGCACGTCCACGCCGGGCGTGGTCAGCGCGAGGGCCAGCTTGATGGACAGCTCGTCGCGGGGGCGGTCGCCGCGGCTGATCGGGGTGGCGAACCAGAGTGCCAGGTCCGCCCGCCCGGCGTCGGTGATCTGGTACGGCCGCTGCCCGGCCTCGCTCTCCGGCAGCGGACGGACCAGCCCGTCGCGTTCCAGCCGGGCCAGGGTGGTGTAGACCTGCCCGATGTTCAACGGCCAGGTCGAGCCGGTCGACTCCTCGAAGGCGGCCCGGAGCTGGTAGCCGTACATCTGGCCGCGCTCGAGCAGGGCGAGCAGACCGTGGCGGATCGACATGGCCAGGAGTATGCATACCTGGTATGCGGAGCGCAACCGGAGTTCCGCTCAGGGTGACCGGCGCCGCGCTCAGCCGGGTCGGCCGGGGAAGGCGACGGTGACCGGGGTCAGGCCCGCCGCCCGCCGCCACCGGGTGGCCCGCAGGGCACAGTCGGTGAGCGCGGCGAGCGCGCGGTTGCGGTCCGCGCCGGTGGTGTGCGCCAGCGCCGCCCGCCAGTGCCCCGCGGCCCGGTGCTCGATCTCGACGGCCAACCGCAACGCGCTCGCCCGGTCCGTCACCGGGTACGGCAGCGCGTACCCGGCCCGGTCGGCGGGGACCTGGCCGCCGGCCTCGCTCAGCTGGACGACGAGGGTGTCCCGCCGGGCCCGGTGCGCCGCCTCGGCGGCCCGGGCGGCGGTGCGCTGGGTCCCGGCGAGGTGCACGCCGATCACTCCGTATGCCCAGATGGCCGCGTACTCGGCGGCGAGCGCGTCGGCGAGGGCCTGGGCCGGCCCGGGGCTGGGCGTGGTGCGGGCGGTCACTTCAGCGCCTCCAGGTGGGTGGCCCGGGCGGCGGCGATCGAGCCGAGCAGCGCGGCCCGGTCGGCCGGCGCGGCCGCGCAGGCCTGCGCGGCGTTCTTCCGGCCCTGCTGTTCGGCCCCGCTGAGCGCGCTGAGCAGGGCGGCGGGATCGGTGCCCGCGGTGCTCGGGGCGACCGCGGGGGTGCCGGACGGGGCCGGCCGGCCGATCACCCGGCGCAGTTCCTCGGCGTGCGCCCGGTGGGCGTCGGCGATCGGGGTGAGCCGCCCGGCCAGGTCGGGGGCGGCGGTGATGGCGGCCCGGTACCGGGCCTCGAGCGCGGCGGCCTCCGCCGCGACCGGCTCCAGCGGGTCCGGCGGGGGCGGGCCGTCGTCGCCGCGGTCGAGAAGATCACAGCCGGTCACCGGTACGACGGCGGCGCCGAGCGCCACCAGCGCGCCGCCGCGCAGCAGATTTCGCCGGGAATGCCCCGGTAGACCGTTTTGCGGTGTCGTCCTGCCCATCGCCACCGGACAAGTCAACACCATCGGCGCCGGGTCGTGGGCCGGTGGCGTCGGTGCGCCGCCGGCTCCGGTGACCCGGCCGCGCGTTACGCTCTGCGCAGCCACCGGGCGCGTCCGCCCCGGTGGCGTGCCGGCATGGCGGGCCGTCCGGACCGCCGACTGAGCAGACCGGGCAGGCCGCGAGGCCCGCGAGGGAGCAGACCGGGCGGGCCGCGAGGCCCGCGAAGGAGCAGACCTGACGGGCCGAAGGGCCCGCCGCGGAACAGACCTGACGGGCCCCGCGGCCCGTGGAACAGCAGAGAGGTGCGCCAGATGACGCAGCGTGGCCGTGCCACCAGACCGACGGGGCCCGCCGGGCGCCCCCGCCGGTCCGACGGCCCCCGTACCGGGGACCGGGCCGGCGCACCCCGCGGCGACCTGGCCGCCCGGCGGGCCCGGCTGCGCGAGGTGATCGAGCCGGTGGTCAGCGCCGCCGGCTACGACCTGGAGGACCTCTCCGTCTCCCGCGCCGGCCGCCGGCACGTCGTCCGGGTGATCGTGGACGCCGACGGCGGGATCAACCTGGACGCCGTAGCCGACGTCTCCCGGGCCGTCTCCGCCGCGCTGGACGCCGCGGAGGAGTCCGGTGGCGACCTGGTCGCCGGCGAGTACCAGCTCGAGGTCAGCTCGCCCGGCGTGGACCGGCCGCTCACCCTGCCCCGGCACTGGCGGCGCAACGTCGGCCGGCTGGTCAAGGTGACCGTGCGTGGCGCGGCGGCCGGGTCCGAGCAGCGGGCCACCGGCGACCGGCAGCTCACCGGCCGGGTGGCCGAGGCCGACGACACGCAGGTGGTGCTGGAGACGGAGTCCGGCCGGGTGGCACACCCGTACGCCGAACTCGGGCCCGGCCGGGTCCAGGTGGAGTTCCACCGCCTCGACGAGGTGGCGGACGACGAGTTCGACGACACTGACGACATCGATGACGACGATGATGTGGAGGACGAGGAGAGGTGAACATCGACCTCGCGGCGCTGCGCGCACTGGAGCGCGAGCGGGAGATCCCGTTCGACACGATCCTCGCGGCGATCGAGACCGCGTTGCTGACCGCCTACCGGCACACCGAGGGCGCCGAGCCGCACGCCCGGGTGGAGATCGACCGCAAGACCGGGGCCGCCTCGGTGTACGCCCAGGAGCAGGACGCCGACGGCGCGGTGGTGCGGGAGTGGGACGACACCCCGCACGACTTCGGCCGGATCGCCGCCATGACGGCGAAGCAGGTGATCCTCCAGCGGCTGCGGGAGGCCACCGACGAGGTGCACTTCGGCGAGTACGTGGGCCGTGACGGCGACCTGGTCACCGGCGTGGTGCAGGCGCACGAGGCGCGGGCCGAGAAGGGCATCGTCAGCGTCGACCTGGGCAAGCTGGAGGGCGTGCTGCCCCAGTCCGAGCAAGTCCCCGGCGAGCGGTACGCGCACGGCGAGCGGATCCGCTGCGTCGTGGTGCACGTGGCGAAGGGAATGCGTGGTCCGCAGATCACGTTGTCCCGTTCGCACCCGGCGCTGGTGAAGAAGCTCTTCGCCCTCGAGGTGCCGGAGATCGCCGACGGCACCGTGGAGATCGGCGCGATCGCCCGTGAGGCAGGTCACCGTACGAAGATCGCGGTGCGTTCGACCGCCTCCGGGGTGAACGCCAAGGGCGCCTGCATCGGCCCGATGGGCCAGCGGGTGCGGGCGGTGATGAGCGAACTGCACGGCGAGAAGATCGACATCATCGACTGGTCGGACGATCCGGCCACCTTCGTCGGCAACGCGCTCTCGCCGGCCAAGGCGCTGCGGGTCGAGGTGGTCGACCTGGCCAGCCGGACCGCGCGGGTGACCGTCCCGGACTTCCAGCTCTCGCTGGCGATCGGGCGGGAGGGGCAGAACGCCCGGCTTGCGGCCCGGTTGACCGGTTGGCGGATCGACATCCGCTCCGATGCGGAGCAGTCCGGCGCGGCCGGCCGGGGCGGAGCTGATCACGTACCCGAGCCGGGCGGCGCGATCTCGAACAGCTAGGGGTAGACTTCCTCCAGTGGCACGACGCGCGCAACCGGAGCGCACCTGTGTGGGCTGCCGGAAGCGAGCGCCGGCCAGCGAGTTGCTGCGGGTCGTCGCGATCGGTGACGAGGCTGACCATTACAGCCTCCGGCCCGATCCGGGCCGCAGACTGCCGGGTCGGGGAGCGAACATGCATCCGGATCCGGCCTGCTTCGCGCAGGCGGTGCGGCGCCGCGCCTTCGGGCGGGCGCTGCGGGTCACCGGGGTCCTCGACCACGGTGCGCTGGCGGAGCACGTTGACGCGCAAACCCCGACGACTGGTCAACCCGACCGGTCGAGGGTCGCTAGCAGGGTAGGACGACCGACATGAGCACACGATGAAGTCCCTGAAATGACCAGGCTTCAAGTGCACGAGTGAGGTCGCTGCGGGTACTGCCCGCACGACCTCGGAGTGAGGAGTGCAGTGGCAGGAAAGGCCCGCGTACACGAGCTTGCCAAGGAGCTCGGGGTCGAGAGTAAGACCGTTCTCGCCAAACTCAAGGAGATGGGCGAGTTCGTCAAGTCAGCGTCCAGCACCGTCGAGGCGCCCGTCGCCCGGCGGCTGCGTGGCGCTTTCGTCGCGTCCGCCGGAGGCACCTCGGCGCCGGCCGCCCCCTCGGCGGCCGCCCCGAGTCCGGCACCGACCTCGGCGCCGTCCCCGACCCCGGGCGCCCCCCGGGTCTCGGCCAAGCCGATGCCGCCCCGGCGGCCGGCCGCGCCGACCCCTGGACCGAAGCCCAAGGGCCCGGTCCCCGGCCCGCCGCAGCCGGCGACTCCGGTCGCCAAGCCGGCGAGCGCACACGACATCGAGGTGGCGGCCGCCGAGGCGCGCGCCGCCGCGCTGAAGGCTGAGCAGGAGGCCGCGGTCAAGGCCGCGCAGGCCGCCCGCCAGCAGCAGCGGGAGAACGTCCGCCGGGAGCCCCCGGCCGAGGGCGGTCCCCGCCCGGGTCCGCGTCCGGGTCCGAACGCGGCACCGCCGCGTCCGGGTACCCCGGCCGCCGGTCGTCCGGGTGGCCCGACCCCGGGTCCGGGTGCCCGTCCGGGCGGTCGTCCGCCGGCGCGCGGCGCCGGCAACAACCCGTTCGGTATCCAGGGCGGCCAGCAGCAGCGGCCGCCGGCCGCCGGTGCGGGTGGTCCGCGGCCCAGCCCGGCGGGCATGCCGCCGCGGCCGAGCCCGGCCTCCATGCCGCCGCGGCCCAGCCCGGCCTCCATGCCGAGCCAGCGTCCCACCACGGGTCGCCCCGGCGGCCCCGGTGGCGGTCGTGGTGGACCCGGCGGTGGCGGCGCGGGCCGTCCCGGTGGCGGCGGCGGTGGCTTCCGCGGCGGTCCCGGTGGCGGT
>NZ_KQ058859.1 GCF_000982955.1 Micromonospora sp. HK10
CGGGGCGCCCTCCCGGGAGGGCGCCCCGTCGGCGGGTACGGGTCAGAAGAGTTCCGGGCGCCGCTTGCGGCGCTCGTTGTAGTCGCGCATCCGCTGCGGGTAGCCCATCAGCCGCACGTCGTAGATCGGGATGGCGGTCCGGTGGGCCCAGCGCCGGGCGTCCTCCGGGCTGCCGACCCGCCGCCGGGTCCATTCCCCGTCGTCGGCGATGAGCATGACCGTGGTCTCGGTGACCGTGGTCCGGGGTTCCAGGTACGCCTCGACGCCCCGCCGGGTCCGGACGAAGTTCTCAAGGTGGTCCAGATCGGCGCGATCGGCGGCACGGTCGCGGCTCGCCGCGGCCACCCGCTTGCGTCGTCGGAACAGCGCCACCGGACCCACTCCTCCCCCGGCCGTCATCGAAGACGATGCCAAGGGTACGTGCCGGCGACGTGTCGTTGGGCACCTCGGTACGCGCTCGGCCCTCGGTGGTGACAAGATGACCGAGGTGGGGTGTGCCTGTTACTCCGCCGTAACCCCCGATGCAGTGACGCGACCTGGGAGTTGGATGTGAGCGAGCCGAACGACACGACCTTCGACATCGTCATCCTCGGAGGTGGTAGCGGCGGCTACGCGACCGCGTTGCGCGCCGTCCAGCTGGGCCTGAATGTCGCCCTGATCGAGAAGGGCAAGCTCGGCGGCACCTGCCTGCACAACGGCTGCATCCCCACCAAGGCGCTGCTGCACGCCGCCGAGATCGCCGACCAGACCCGCGAGTCCGAGCAGTTCGGCGTGAAGGCCGAGCTGGTGGGCATCGACATGGCGGCGGTCAACTCGTACAAGGACGGCGTGATCGCCCGCCTCTACAAGGGCCTGCAGGGGATGCTCAAGAGCAACAAGTCGATCACCATCGTCGAGGGCTACGGCAAGCTGGTCGGCAAGAACGTGGTCGAGGTCGACGGCAAGCGCTACACCGGCCGCAACGTCGTGCTGGCCTCCGGCTCGTACGCGAAGAGCCTGCCCGGCCTGGAGATCGACGGCGAGCGGATCATCACCAGCGACCACGCGCTCACCATGGACCGGATCCCGGCCTCGGTGATCGTGCTCGGCGGCGGCGTGATCGGCGTCGAGTTCGCCAGCGTCTGGAAGTCCTTCGGCGTCGACGTGACCATCGTCGAGGCGCTGCCCCGCCTGGTCGCCGCCGAGGACGAGGAGTCGTCGAAGGCGCTGGAGCGGGCGTTCCGCAAGCGGAAGATCAACTTTAAGGTCGGCAAGCCGTTCGAGAAGGTCGAGAAGACCGACAAGGGCGTGAAGCTGACCATCCAGGGCGGCGACACGGTCGAGGCCGAGCTGCTGCTGGTCGCCGTGGGCCGCGGCCCGAACACCGCCAACCTCGGTTACGAGGAGCAGGGCGTCAAGATGGACCGCGGCTACGTGCTGACCGACGAGCGGCTGCGCACCAGCGTGCCGAACGTCTACGCGGTCGGCGACATCGTGCCCGGCCTCCAGCTCGCGCACCGCGGCTTCCAGCAGGGCATCTTCGTCGCCGAGGAGATCGCCGGCCAGAACCCGGCCGTGATCGACGAGGTCGGCATCCCGCGCGTCACCTACTGCGACCCCGAGCTGGCGTCGGTCGGCCTGACCGAGACGAAGGCCAAGGAGC
Source organism: Micromonospora sp. HK10 (assembly GCF_000982955.1). GTDB lineage: Bacteria > Actinomycetota > Actinomycetes > Mycobacteriales > Micromonosporaceae > Micromonospora. Next base: position 1,643 of record NZ_KQ058859.1, read on the forward strand.
AGTACGGCGCCGACAAGGTCAAGACCTACACCTACCCGCTGGGCGGCAACGGCAAGAGCCAGATCCTCAAGACCACCGGCCACGTGAAGCTGGTCCGGGTGGACGACGGCCCGGTGGTCGGCGTGCACATGGTCGGCGCCCGGGTCGGCGAGCTGATCGGCGAGGCCCAGCTCATCTACAACTGGGAGGCCTACCCGGCCGAGGTGGCGCAGCTCGTGCACGCCCACCCGACCCAGAACGAGGCCCTGGGCGAGGCGCACCTGGCCCTGGCCGGCAAGCCGCTGCACGCGCACAACTGACCACGACAACCGCGGCGTCCGGCGACGGGCGAGGATCCCACCAGGGGAACAAAGGAGTCTGGAGAACATGCCGGTATCGGTCACCATGCCCCGGCTCGGCGAGAGCGTCACCGAGGGCACCGTCACGCGCTGGCTCAAGCAGGAGGGTGACACCGTCGAGGTCGACGAACCCCTGCTGGAGGTGTCGACCGACAAGGTCGACACCGAGATCCCGTCGCCCGCGGCGGGCGTGCTGAGCCGGATCGTGGTCGGCGAGGACGAGACCGCCGAGGTCGGCAGCGAGCTGGCGGTCATCGCCGGCGAGGGCGAGGACGCCGGCGCGGCGCCCACCCAGGAGGCCGAGCCGGCCACCGAGCCGACGGCCGCCGCCGAGGGCACCGGCCCCGAGCCGGAGCAGCAGGCCGCGCAGGCCGCGGCCGAGCCGGGCGCCGAGGCCGAGCAGTCGGCCGTCGCGGAGCCGGCGCAGCCCGCCGCGCCGTCGGGCGAGGGCACGCCGGTGACCATGCCGGCCCTGGGCGAGAGCGTCACCGAGGGTACGGTGACCCGCTGGCTCAAGCAGGTCGGCGAGACCGTCGAGGTCGACGAGCCGCTGCTGGAGGTCTCCACCGACAAGGTGGACACCGAGATCCCGTCGCCGGTCGCCGGCACGCTGCTGGAGATCAAGGTCCCCGAGGACGAGACCGCCGAGGTCGGCGGCGTCCTGGCGATCGTCGGGGCGGCCGGCGGCGCGCCGGCCCAGCCGCAGGCGCAGCCGAAGCCCGAGCCCAAGGCCGAGGCGAAGCCCGAGCCCAAGCCGGAGCCCAAGGCCGAGCCGAAGCCGGAGCCGAAGGTCGAGGAGCCGACCCCGGGCCTGTCGTACAACGAGCCGGCCGCCGAGGCCGAGCAGGCCGCCCAGCCGGCCAAGGCCGAGCAGGCCGCGACCCCGCCTGCGGCGGCCAGCGCCCCGCAGCGGCCGGCCCAGGCCGGCGGCGAGGAGGCCGCCGGCTACGTGACCCCGCTGGTGCGCAAGCTGGCCGCCGAGCACGGCGTGGACCTCTCCTCGCTCAGCGGCAGCGGCGTCGGCGGCCGGATCCGCAAGCAGGACGTGCTGGACGCGGCCGAGAAGGCCAGGGCCGCCAAGGCCGCGCCGGCCGCCGTCGAGCCGCCGGCCGCCGCCAAGGCGCCAGCCCAGCCGGCCGCCGCCAAGCCGCAGCCCAGCGCCAAGCGGGGCACCACGGAGAAGTTGCCGCGGATCCGGGCGACCATCGCCAAGCGGATGCAGCAGTCGCTGCACGAGACGGCGCAGTTGACCACGGTCGTCGAGGTCGACGTCACCAAGGTCGCCAAGCTGCGGGCCCGGGCCAAGGACTCCTTCCAGCAGCGGTACGGCGTGAAGCTGTCCTTCCTGCCGTTCTTCGCGCTGGCGGCCATCGAGGCGCTCCAGACCCACCCGATCATCCAGGCCAGCATGGACCTGGAGGGCGGGACGATCACCTACCCGGCCGCGGAGCACCTGGGCATCGCGGTGGACACCGAGCGCGGGCTGCTCGTGCCGGTCATCCACAACGCCGGTGACCTCAACATGGGCGGCATCGCCAAGCGGATCGCCGACCTGGCCGAGCGCACCCGGGCCAACAAGATCACTCCGGACGAGATGGCCGGCGCGACGTTCACGCTGACCAACACCGGCAGCCGGGGCGCGCTCTTCGACACCCCGATCGTGCCGTCGCCGCAGTCGGCGATGCTCGGCACGGGTGCCGTGGTGAAGCGCCCGGTCGTGGTCAACGACCCGGAGCTGGGCGAGGTCATCGCGGTCCGGTCGATGGTCTACCTGGCCATGTCCTACGACCACCGGCTGATCGACGGCGCCGACGCCGCCCGCTTCCTGACCTCGGTCAAGGAGCGGCTGGAGGGCGGCAACTTCGAGGCCGAGCTGGGGCTCTGACCTCCTGACGGGTCGAAGGGGCGCGCGGCGAGAGCCGCGCGCCCCTTTCGCCGTCCACGGGTCGGCCGCACCGGCGGCGTGCGCACCGACGCGGTACGCCGACGTGCTCGCTGAACCCAATCCGGCCCGCCGTCGACCCGGACGCTGACAGACTCGGTCGGTGAGCGGCTTCGGGTGGCGGGGACGCCTCGGGCCGGCGGTGCCGGTGGCCCCCGGGGCCCGGGTGGACCGGTTCGAGGTCTTCTTCGACCTGGTCTTCGTCTTCTCGTTTTTCATCATCACCCGGGCCACCGCGCTCCAGGTCAACGGCGCCGCGCTGCTGCACGCGCTGCTGGTCCTCGCCGTGCTGTGGTGGACCTGGGTGGTGCACAGCATCGTGGCCACCCGGATCCGGCTGGGCGAGGGCTTCGTCCCGGTGCTCATGACGGTCGGCATGGCCGCCCTGTTCACCTTCGCCCTGTCCCTGCCGAACGCCTTCCGGGACCCGCGCGGCAACGCGGCCGGGCCGATCGTCGCGGCGATCAGCTACATCGTCATCCGCGGCGTTCACCTGCTGCTCTACCTGCACGCCGTGCGGGACAGCCCGGCGGAGCGGCGCCAACTGCTCCGGTTCATGCCCGAGCTGGTGGGCAGCACGCTGCTGCTCGGGGTCGCCGCGCTGATCCCGCCGAAGATCGACGATCTGGTCTCGGCCGCCGTGGTCCGGGACGGGCTCTGGGCGATCGTGGTGCTGCTCCAGTACTCCACCGGCCTCGTCGCGGGCACCTGGGGTTGGGGCGTCGCCTCCGCCGAGCACTGGACCGAACGATACGACCTCATTCTGATCATCGCGCTGGGCGAGTCGGTCATCTCGGTGGGCGTCGGCAGCAACCTGCTCGGCCACCCGCCGACCTGGCCGGCCGTGGCCGCCGCCGCGCTCGGCATCTTCTTCACCGCCGCGCTCTGGTGGGCGCACTACGACATGATCGGGCCGGCCGCCCGGATCGCCCTGCACGCCGCCGAGGACGGCCCCCGCGTCGCCATGGCCCGGGACGCCTACGGCTACCTGTTCCTGCCGATGATCGCGGGCATCATCCTGTTCGCGCTCGGCGCGGAGATGATCGTGCACCAGATCGCCGACCCGGAGGTGCCACAGCACCTGCCGACGCTGGGCCCCGGCGTACCGCTGCTCTTCGGCGGGGTGATCTGCTACCTCTGCGGCAACATGCTCTTCCAGCTGCGCACCCTGCGCACGCTGAGCTGGACCCGGATCGTCGCCGTCCTGTTGCTCGCGGTGACCATGCCGCTCGCCCGGCACCTGCCGGCGCTGGTCGCGTTCACGATGCTGACCGCCATCACGGTCGGCCTGGTGGCGGCCGAGGTGGTGCTCTTCGACGAGGGCCGGCGGGCGCTGCGCGGGCTGGTCTTCGAGGAGCGCACCAGCCACGAGGCCCACGAGGCGGAGTACCGCGCCCGCTGGCACGAGCCCCGCGAACCCGACGAGGGCGAGTGAGCACAGCGGTGTCCTAGACTGCCGGGCAGCGTCGCGGTGCACCCGGCAAACAGGCCGCCGTGGGCATGGAGGCGCGGGACAGCAGGGGACCATGTGCAGCCATCCCACCCGTCGAGCGGCCGGCTGACCGCCCTCGGCATCCAGTTGATCGAGATCCACGACTGGCTCCGCGAGGAGCTGGCCCGGCTCCGCGCGAGCCTCGACTCCCCCACCGGCGGTGGCGCCCTCACCCGGGAGCTGCGCGCGCACTGCGTCGGTTTCTGCGCCGCGCTGGACCGGCACCACACCGGCGAGGACGGCGGCGCGTTCCCAGCCCTGGCCGAACGGGTGCCCGAGCTGCGTCCGGTGCTCGCCGAGCTGAGCGCCGACCACCGGGTGGTCGCCGACCTGCTGCGCCGGATCGACGCGCTGCTCGCCGGCGCGTCCGACGGCCGGTCCGTCCGGGCCGAGTTGGACGGGCTGGCCGGGCTGCTGGAGTCGCACTTCAGCTACGAGGAGCGGAAACTCGTCGCCGCGTTGAACCGGCTGGCCGGCGACCCCGTGGAACTGCTCGGCAGCACGCCACCCGGGAACGGGGAGAGCCTCGAACGGACGGAGACCGCATGACCATCGACACCGTCGACGCCGCCGCTGCGGGCACCTGGCAGCTCGGCGACCTGACCGTCAACCGGATCGGCTTCGGCGCGATGCGGCTGACCGCCAACGCCGACGGCAGCCCCAGCGACCGGGACCGGGCGGTGGCGGTGCTGCGCCGCGCGGTCGAGCTGGGCGTCAACCACATCGACACGGCGGCGTTCTACTTCTCGCCGCTGCGCTCGGCCAACGAGCTGATCAACCGGGCGTTGTCGCCGTACCCGCAGGACCTGGTCATCGTGGCCAAGGTCGGGCCGGGCAAGGACCCGTCCGGCCAGTGGCTGCCGATGGCCCGGCCGGACCAACTCCGCGGCCAGGTCGAGGAGAACCTGCGCCAGCTCGGCCGGGACCACCTCGACGTGGTCTACCTCCGGGTGTTCGGTCCCGAGCCGCTGGCCGAGCACTTCGGCGCGCTCGCCGAGCTGCGCGACGCCGGCCTGATCCGGCACCTCGGCGTCTCCGCCGTGCGGGCGCACCAGGTCACCGAGGCGCGGACCATCGCCCCGGTGGTCTGCGTGTCCAACTCGTACGGCCTGGGTTACCGGGCCAGCAACGACGCGTTGATCCACGACTGCGCCGCGCACGGCACCGCGTTCGTCCCGTTCTTCTCGCTGGTCACCAACGGCCGCGAGGCGGGCGCGACCGGGGCCGAACACGACGAGGTCCGTGCCGTCGCCCGCGAGCACGGGGTCAGCGCGGCCCAGGTCCGGCTCGCCTGGACGCTGAGCCGGGGCCCGAACGTGCTCGCCATTCCCGGCACCGGCAACCCGGACCACCTGGTGCAGAACGTGGCGGCCGGTGCGCTGCGCCTGTCACCGGAGGACCTGGCCCGGCTGGACGCCGTGCACCGGGCCGCGGCCGAACAGCCCGCCGGCTGACCCCGGCGGGCCCGCGAGTCGCCGACTGGCCGGCTGGCCGGCGTCTCCGCCGGCCAGCCAGCGCGGGCGGGCGATCCGCCGGGCAGGCCGGCGCGGGCGGGCGATCCGCCGGGCAGCCCGGCCCGGGCGGGCGATCCGCCGGTCAGCCCGGCCCGGGCGGGCGATTCGCCGGTCAGCAGAATCGGCCGAGGCGGCTGGCCGGACGGCGCCGGCGCGGCCATGCTGGGCCGATGGCGATCTTCTCCGTGCAGGCCCGACCCACCGACGCGGCGAGCTGGACCGAGCTGGCCCGCCGGGTCGAGGCGGCCGGCTACGACGCGTTGCTGGCGGCCGACCACCCCGGTCACGGCGCGTCCCCGTTCGTGGCGCTCGCCGCCGCCGCGGCGGTCACCTCGACGCTGGGCCTCGGCTCGTACGTCTCCAACGCCGGCATCCGGGAGCCGATCCTGCTCGCCACCGACGTGGCCACCCTCGACGTGGTCTCCGGCGGGCGGGCCCGGCTCGGCCTGGGCGCCGGCCACACCCCGGCCGAGTGGCGGGCGGTCGGGTGGGAGCGGCCCGACGTCGCCGGCCGGGTCCGCCGGTGCGTCGCCGTGGCCGAGGCGGTGCGGGCCCTCCTGGCCGGCGAGGAGGTCACGGTGGACAGCCCCGAGCTGGCCGCGTACGCCACCCGCCTCACCGAGCTGCGGCCGGTCCAGGACCGGATCCCGCTCACCATGGGTACGGCCAACTCCACCCTGCTCCGCTGGGCCGGCGCGCACGCCGACGTGGTCGGCCTGACCGGCTTCGGCCGTACCCTGCCCGACGGCCACCAGCACGAGGTCCGGTGGGGGTCCGACCAGATCGAGGCGCAGCTCGCCCAGGTGACCGCCGGGGCGGCCGGCCGGGACCGCCCGCCGGCCCTGGAGGCCCTGGTCCAGCAGGTCACCGTCACCGACGACGCCGAGGCCGCCGCCGCGGTGATCGCCGCCGACACCGGCCTCACCACCGCCGCCGTGCTGGCCACCCCGTTCGTGTTGATCGGCACGGCCGACGAGATCGTCGCGGCCGTCGGCCACCACCAGCGCCGCTGGGGGATCACCCGCTTCGTGGTACGCGTCGACGCCGTCGAGGCGTTGGCCCCCCTCCTGCCCCGGCTCACCGCCTGATCGGCCCGACGGCGACGCCGCCGAACCGCGTCCGGTGGCGTGACAAGACGGCGAAGTGCCGAGCACGTCCGACCGTCATCGTGCACGCGGGAAAGACTGCCCGGCGAACACCTCCGACCGTCATCGTGCACGCGGGAAAGACTGCCCGGGAAACACGGTCGGCCGTCATTGTGCATGCGGGAGAAGACTGCCGGGGAAAGCGATATGCCTCTCCGGCATATTCATGTCGGAGAGGCATATCGCTCTCAGGTCTTCTCGCGCCCGTTCGCTCTCAGGTCTTCTCGCGCCCGTTCACTCTCAGGTCTTCTCGCGCCTGTCGAGGTCCGGTCCCGGCGCCACGAGCAGCGAGGTGCCGACGATGCTGCCCGGCCCGCCTTGTTCCCGGCCAGCGGGGTCGGGCGGTCAGTTGGCCGGTGCGGCGGTGGCGGCGACGACGCCCTCGTAGTAGCGGATCTTGTCGCGCAGGTGGTCGTACTGGCGGCGGAGCAGGGCCATCTGCTCCTCGACCCGCCCGGCGTGCCGTTCCAGCAGCTCCTGCCGTTCCCGGGCGGTGTGCTCACCGTCGCGGGCCAGCTCGGCGTAGCGGCACATCTCGGCGATCGGCATGCCGGTGTCGCGCAGGCAGCGGAACACCTCCAGCCAGCCCAGGTCCTCATCGGTGAAGACGCGGCGGCCGCCGGCCGTGCGGCCGATGCCGCTGAGCAGGCCGATCTTCTCGTAGTAGCGCAGGGTGTCGAGGCTGAAACCGCTGCGTCGGGCCGCCTCGGACGGCGAGTATCGTCCGCTCACGTCCCGCAGGGTAGCCGTCGGTCCACAACCCGCGCTTGACCTGGAGCGCACTCCAGGTTGAACAGTGGTCCCATGACGACGACACGACGACTGGGTCGCAGCGGGATCGAGGTCAGCGCCATCGGCATGGGCTGCTGGGCGATCGGAGGGCCGCTGTGGGACGGCGAGCAGCCGCTCGGCTGGGGCGAGGTGGACGACGACGAGTCGATCCGGACGATCCACCGGGCGCTCGACCTCGGGGCCACCCTCTTCGACACGTCCAGCAACTACGGCGCGGGGCACAGCGAGCGGGTGCTCGGCCGCGCGCTCGCCGGCCGCCGTGACCGGGCGGTGATCGCCACCAAGTTCGGCTACCCCACCGACGAGGCGACCCGGCAGGCCACCGGCGAGGACGCCAGCCCGGCGTACGCCCGGCGCAGCCTGGAGGACTCGCTGCGCCGGCTGGGCACCGACTACATCGACCTCTACCAGTTGCACCTCAACGGGCTGCCGGTGCCGGCGGCGCTGGATCTGGTGGGCACGCTGGAGGACCTGGTCGGCCAGGGCAAGATCCGGGCGTACGGCTGGAGCACCGACGACCCCGGCTCGGCGCGGGCGTTCGCCGCCGCGGGCCCGCACTGCACGGCCATCCAACACGACCAGTCCGTGCTGCGGGACAACGCCGCGATGCTCGCGGTCTGCGACGAGTTCGACCTGGCCAGCCTCAACCGGGGGCCGTTGGCGATGGGCCTGCTCACCGCCAAGTACCAGGGCACGCCGGCCGCCCGGGGCGGCGACGACGTGCGCGGGATCGCCCCCGAGTGGCTGCCCTGGTTCAGCGGCGGGGTGCCGCGCGCCGAATGGGCCGACCGGGTGGCCCGGGTCCGGGCGGTGCTCACCGCCGACGGCCGGACCCTGGCCCAGGGGGCGCTGGGCTGGCTGCTCGCCCGCAGCGAGCGGACCCTGCCCATCCCCGGCTGCCGGACGGTGGCCCAGGCCGAGGAGAACCTGGGCACCCTGGCGTACGGCCCGCTTCCCGACGCGGCCTTCGCCGAGGTGGAGCGGCTCCTCGCCGAGCTGCGCGGCGCCCCGGCGCACGCCTGACCCGCGGGCCGGGCGCGCGGCCGTGAGGGACACCGGCGTGATGAGGTGAGTGATGTCGCTCAACGCATCCGCCCGCGGCCGCGTACCCGAAGATATGCACATGCGGATCCTCATGGCCGGTGTGTCCGGCTTCCTCGGCACCCGACTGGTCGACCGGCTCACCGCGGACGGGCACCAGGTCACCCGCCTGGTCCGCCGCCCACCCCGGGGCAGCGACGAGCGGCAGTGGAACCCGTCCGCGGCGCAGCTCGACCCGCAGCTCGTCGCCGAGTCCGACGCCGTGGTCAACCTGGCCGGGGCCGGGGTGGGCGACAAGCGCTGGGACGCGGCGTACCAGGGGTTGATCCGGAGCAGCCGGGTGGACAGCACCACCACGCTCGCCATCACCATGGCCGGCCTGCCCGCCGCGGACCGGCCGGCTGTCCTGCTCAACGCCTCCGCGGTCGGCTGGTACGGCAACACCGGCGACCGGGTGGTCGAGGAGGACTCGCCGGCCGGGGACGGCTTCCTGGCCGACGTGTGCCGGGTCTGGGAGGCCGCGACCCGGCCGGCCGAGGACGCCGGCGTGCGGGTGGTCCGGCTGCGCACCGGGCTGCCGCTGGACCGCGCCGGCGGCCTGCTCAAGCCGCAGCTGCTGCCGTTCCGGTTGGGTGTCGGCGGTCGGCTGGGCAACGGCCGGCAGTGGCTGCCCTGGATCTCGATGCGGGACTGGCTGGACGCGCTGACCTTCCTGCTCGACCGCGCGGATCTCGCCGGGCCGGTCAACGTGGTCGGTCCGGCGCCGGTGACCAACGCCGAGTTCAGCCGGGAGCTGGGCCGGCAGCTGCACCGGCCGGCGGTCATGTGGGTGCCGGCGCTGGCCTTGAAGATCGCCCTGGGTGGCTTCGCCCACGAGGCGCTGACCAGCGCGCGGGTCCTTCCGGGGGTGCTGGACCGGGCCGGGTTCCGGTGGACCCATCCCGACCTGCCGGGCGCGCTGCGCGCCGCTCTCACCGGCTGAGCCGGCGGGAGCGGCGCGGGCCGCGGGTCAGCAGCCGATCACCCAGTAGCCGGGGCCGGTCTGCTTGAGGGTGGACGTGTAGAAGGTGTTGTAGAGCCCCATCCGCTGGTTGCTGCCAAGCGCGTAGGCGTAGCCGCCGGACTGGTAGGCCCGGCCGGCGGTCACGTGCGCGTAGTTGCTGGCGGTGACGCAGACCGGGGCGACGGTCGGCGAGGGCGACGCCGTCGGGGTCGGGCTCGGGGACGCCGTGGGGGTCGCGGTCGGGCTCGGCGTCACCCCGCCGTCGAGGCCGAAGAAGAGCGCGTCCCGGTACGTCGAGCAGATGGTGTCCAGGAAGTACGCGGCGGTGCTGCCGCACTGGTCGGTGGCGGAGCCGGGGTCGACCGGCGTGCCGTGGCCCATCCCGGAGACCCGGTAGAGCCGGACCTGGTCGGCGCCGTACACCTCGAGGCTGGTGCCGCCGGGCAGGGTGCCGGTGCTGGTCGGGGTCGACGGGACGCCGAGCACGTTGGTCCACTGGTCGCGCGACTCGGCGGCGTTCAGCGGCGCGACCGTGGTGTCCGAGGTGCCGTGCCAGATGGCCACCCGGGGTCGCTTGCCGCCGTAGCCGGAGTAGGCGTTGCGGACCAGGTCGCCCCACTGCGCCGGGGTCTTGTCCACGCCCGGGTTCATGCAGCTGAAGGCGTTGACCATGCTGGTGGCGCAGCGGTAGGGCAGGCCGGCGATCACCGAGCCGGCGGCGAACACGTCGGGGTAGGTGGCGAGCATGACGGCGCTCATCGCGCCACCGCCCGACAGGCCGCTGACGTAGACCCGGCCCGGGTCGGTGCCGTAGCTGGTCTTCGCGTGGTCGACCATCTGTTTGATCGACAGCGCCTCGCCCTGGCCCCGGGCGGTGTCGCCGGTCTCGAACCAGTTGAAGCACGAGTTGGCGTTGTTGGCCGAGGGCTGCTGGGGCACGATCAGGGTGAACTTCCACAGGTCGGCGTACTTCTGCCAGCCGGAGTTGGTGAAGTAGCCGGTGGCGTTCTGGGTGCAGCCGTGCAGCAGCACCACGGCGGGCGCGTTGGCCGGCAGCCCGTCCGGCCGGTACGCGTACATGGCCAGGTTGCCGGGGTTGGAGCCGAAGCCGGTGACCTGGGTGAGCGCGGCGGCCTGGGCGGGCAGGGCGGCGGTGAGGACGGCGGCGGCGGCCAGCACCACGCCGGCGGCCGCCCCGGCGAGTCGGGTGAGCAGGGTCGAGGAGCGGCGCACGACGGCCTCCCTGGTGGCGGAATGTGAACTGGGTCACTTTCGAGTTGCCGAGACGTTACGACGTTGTTTCACCGCGCCGGAATGGCGTCCACTCACACATTCACGACCGCCGAAGTGTTGACCGCCGGATGAGGAAAGGTTAGGAGTCTGACCGGCCTGTCCAGGTCCGGTTGGTAACGTCCGCTCCGTGCCGTCCTCCCCGTCCCTGGTCCCGGGCCCGCCGCCCGCCTCCGAGCCCGGCCACCGGGACCGGCGGGCCGACCTCGTCGTGGTGCTCGCCGCGGTGGCCCTGGCCTGCTGGGTGACCAGCGGCATGTGGTGGGGCCCGAACACCCGGGCCATCACGGTCAACTCCAGCGACCAGGCGCTCTTCGAGTGGCTGCTGGCCTTCGGTGGGCACGCGCTCACCCACGGCGGGAACCCTTTCTTCACCGACCTGATCAACGTCCCGGACGGGGTCAACCTCGCGGTCAACACCTCGATCACCGCGTACGCCGTGGTCTTCGCGCCGCTGACGTACCTGATCGGGCCGCCCGCCACCTTCCTGGTGATCCTCACCCTCAACCTCGCCGCCACCGCGGTGGCCTGGTACTGGCTGCTCAGCCGGTACCTGGTCGGCAGCCGGCTGGCCGCCGGGGTGGGCGCGCTCTTCATCGCCTACTGCCCGGCGATGGTCTCGCACGCCAACGCGCACCTGAACTGGACCGCCGGCTGGCTGGTGCCGCTGCTGATCTGGGGCGTGTTCCGGCTGCGCCGACCCGGCCGGGCGATCCGCGGCGGCATCGTGCTCGGCGTGCTGGTCGCGGTCGCCTTCTCGATCGCCGCCGAAGGGCTCTTCTTCACCGCCCTGGCGCTCGCCTTCTTCCTGCTGGTCCGCACGGTGCACCCGGCCCGCCGGGCACAGGCCCGGGCGGATCTGCTCCCCTTCCTGCGCGGCCTCGGGGTGACCGCGCTGGTGGCCGGGGTGCTGCTGGCGTACCCGCTGTGGCTGCACTTCGCCGGCCCGCAGCGCTTCCACGGCACCGGCTTCGACCCGATGATCCACTCCGAGGACATCGCGGCGTTCGGGTCGTACCCGCGCCGGTCCCTGGCCGGCTGGGCCGGGCTGGGCACCTCGCTGGCCCCCAATCCGACCGAGGAGAACTCCTTCTTCGGCATTCCGCTGCTGCTGCTCGCGGCCGGCTGCTTCGCCTTCCTGTGGACCCGGGCGGACCGGGCGTTCCGGGCCACCCTCACCGCGCTGGGCCTGACCGCCGTGGTCTTCGCGGTGCTCTCCTGGGGACCCCGGGCCAAGTGGAACGGCCGGCGCACCGACCAGCTCCTGCCGTTCGGGGTGCTGGACAACCTGCCGGTGATCAACGCGGCGCTGCCGTCCCGGCTGGCCCTGGTGGTGGCCCCGGTGATCGGCCTGCTGCTGGCGTACACCATCGACGGGCTGCGCGCCCGGCCACCCCGGCCGCGCTGGACCGGGCCAGTCTGGGTGCTCGCCTTCGTCGCCGCGCTGCTGCCGTTGCTGCCGACCCCGCTGCTCACCAGCGTGCGCGAGCCGATCCCCGACTTCATCACGAGCGGGACCTGGCAGCGCTACGTCTCGCCCGACGGGGTGCTCACCCCGGTGCCGACGACCGTCGACCTCTACCCCGACGGCCAGCGCTGGCAGGCGTACGCGCTGGCCCACCAGCAGCGCACCTTCCGCATCCCGGCCGGATTCTTCCTCGGCCCCGGCGGGCCGGACGGGCGCGGGCGGATCGGGCCGGTGCCGCGCAGCTTCAGCGCCCTGATGGACCAGGCGGGGCGGACCGGCCTGGTGCCGATCATCACCGACGGCAGCATCCGGGAGGCGCTGGCCGACCTGCACTACTGGCGGGTCGAGACGGTGGTGCTGGCGGACCGGGTGCACGGCGCCAAGTTCGACGTCGACGAGGAGGCGGTGCGGCGCACCGCCACCGCGCTGCTCGGGCCGCCCGAGCGGGTGGACGACGTCTGGCTCTGGCGGGTCCCGCCCGGGTGAGCCGGCGCGCCTCCCCGGGACGGCGCTCGCGGTGAGCCGACGCACCTCGCCGGGACGGCGCTCGCGGTGAGCCGGCGCACCTCGCCGGGACGGCGCTCGGCCCGCCGGCGCGACCGCTCACCCGGGCCCGACGCGACGAGGCTCACGCCGCCCGCCCGCCCGGGACGGGACTAGGCTGGACGGGTGAGCGTGACGACTTCCGGGCTGACCACCGTCCGTGCCGGGGTGCTGGACTACCAGGCCGCGTGGGACGAGCAACGCCGGCTGCACGAGGCCGTGGTGGCCGGCGGGCGCGGCGACACCGTGCTGCTGCTGGAGCACCCCAGCGTCTACACCGCCGGCAAGCGGACCGAGCCGTGGGACCGCCCGATGGACGGCACCCCGGTGGTCGACGTGGACCGCGGCGGCAAGATCACCTGGCACGGCCCGGGGCAGCTGGTCGGCTACCCCATCGTCACGCTGCCCGACCCGGTCGACGTGGTCGCCTACGTGCGACGCGTGGAGCAGATGCTGATCGACGTGTGCGCCGAGTTCGGGCTGGCCGCCGGCCGGGTCGAGGGGCGCAGCGGCGTCTGGGTGCCGCAGGACGACCGGGGGCCGGCGCGCAAGGTGGCGGCCATCGGCATCCGGGTGGCGCGCGGCGTGACCCTGCACGGCTTCTCGATCAACTGCGACTGCGACCTGACCTACTTCGACCGGATCGTCCCGTGCGGGATCCGGGACGCCGGGGTCACCTCGCTCAGCGCCGAGCTGGGCCGCCCGATCACGGTGGCCGACGTGCTGCCGGTCGTCGAGCGGCACCTCGCCACCATCGTCGCGGCCGGCTGACCGCGTCCCGCGGGTCCGGGCCGGCGCGTAGTCTCGTCGGGTGCGGATCGATCTCGTCACCCTGGTCGTCGCCGAGTACGACCCGGCGATCACCTTCTTCACCGAGGTGCTCGGCTTCGAGCTGGTGGAGGACAAGCCGTCGCTGACCAACGACGGACGGCCCAAGCGGTGGGTGGTGGTCCGCCCGCCGGGCGGCGGCACCGGCCTGCTGCTGGCCCGCGCCGACGGCCCGCACCAGGAGGCTGCGGTGGGCGAGCAGACCCACGGCCGGGTCGGCTTCTTCCTCCAGGTCGACGACTTCGACGCCACCTACCGGCGGATGGTCGAGGCCAAGGTCGAGTTCGTGCGCCCCCCGCGCACCGAGCCGTACGGCCGGGTCGCCGTCTTCCGGGACCTGGCCGGCAACCCCTGGGACCTGCTCGGTCCCGCCTGACCCGAGAGAGGACCTCGATGACCGACGTGCTGCCGATCCAGCGACGGATCGCCGCGGAGCTCCAGGTGCCGGCGACCTTCGACGCCGCCGAGGAGATCGAACGACGGCTGGTCTTCCTCGCCGACCGCCTGGTCGACACCGGCCTGGCCACCCTGGTGCTCGGCATCAGCGGCGGCGTCGACTCCACCACCGCCGGGCGGCTCTGCCAGCTCGCCGCGGCACGGGCCCGGGAGGCCGGTCACCGGGCCGAGTTCGTCGCCATGCGCCTGCCGTACGGGGTGCAGGCCGACGAGCAGCACGCCCAGGCCGCGCTGGATTTCATCCGTCCCGACCGGGTGCTCACCGTCGACGTCAAGCCGGCCGCTGACGCCGCCCTGGACGCGCTGGTCGCCGGCGGGCTGACGTTCCGCGACGCGGCCCAGCGGGACTTCGTGCTCGGCAACATCAAGGCCCGGCAGCGCATGGTCGCCCAGTACGCGGTCGCCGGCGCGACGGGCGGGCTGGTGGTGGGCACCGATCACGCCGCCGAGGCGGTCACCGGCTTCTTCACCAAGCACGGCGACGGGGCGGCGGACGTGATCCCGTTGACCGGGCTGACCAAGCGCCGGGTGCGGGCGCTGGCCGAGGCGCTCGGCGCCCCCGCCGAACTGGTCGGCAAGGCGCCCACCGCCGACCTGGAGAGCCTGGCCCCCGGCAGGCTCGACGAGGACGCGCTCGGCCTGGCGTACGAGCAGATCGACGACTACCTGGAGGGCCGGCCGGTGCCCGCGGAGGTCGAGGAGAAGCTGGTCGCCCGCTACCGGGCCACCGACCACAAGCGCCGGCTCCCGGTCGCCCCGTAGGGCACCTCGGTCCACTATATAGACGTCGATTGATATCGATCACCCTTGATGCAAGGCTGGCTTGGAAGCGCTCCCACCACCGACTCCACGCGCCGAAGGAGGACGTATCGTGCGTTCCCACCAGCCCGAGCAACCCGGCCGGCAGCCCCGGTCAGCCGTCCGCCATCCCGTACGAGCGCTTGCCGTGGTGCTGACCATGCTGGTCGGCCTGCTCACCGCGCCCGGCGCGGCCGGGGCCCACGGCACCATCGTCAGCCCGGGCACCCGGGCCTACAAGTGCTGGCAGACCTGGGGAAACAACCACACCAACCCGGCCATGCAGCAGCAGGACCCGATGTGCTGGCAGGCGTTCCAGGCCAACCCCGACACCATGTGGAACTGGATGAGCGCGCTGCGGGACGGCCTCGGCGGGCAGTTCCAGGCCCGTACCCCCGACGGGCAGCTGTGCAGCAACGCCCTCTCCCGCAACGACAGCCTGAACCGGCCCGGAGCGTGGAAGACGACCAACCTCGGCCGCGCCTTCACGATCCAGCTCTACGACCAGGCCAGCCACGGCGCCGACTACTTCCGGGTGTACGTCAGCAAGAACGGGTTCAACCCCACCACCCAGCGCCTGGGCTGGGGCAACCTCGACTTCATCACGCAGACCGGACGGTACGCGCCGGCACAGAACATCAGCTTCAACGTCTCGACCTCCGGATACACCGGGCAGCACATCGTCTTCGTCATCTGGCAGGCATCGCACCAGGACCAGACGTACATGTGGTGCAGTGACGTGACCTTCACCTGATCCGCCCGACCGCACCACTCCGGCCCAGGGCGTGCGCGTCCCGGGCCGGAGCCGGCCGGCGGTCAGGGCGTGAGCCGGTGCAGGTCCCGGGGGAAGGCGGTCACCTCCCGGACGTTGGCCGCGCCGGTCAGCCGGGCCACGAACCGTTCCAGCCCGATCGCGAAGCCGCCGTGCGGCGGCATGCCGTGCCGGAACGCGTCCACGTACCCGGCGTACGGCTCGACCGGCTCACCCCGGGCCGCCAGGGCGGCCAGGTAGTCCTCGTACCGGTGCAGTCGCTGCCCGCCGGTGACCAGCTCCAACCCCCGGAACAGCAGGTCGAAGCCGTTGGAGTGGCCCGGCCGGGCCGGGTCCGGGTGGGTGTAGAAGGGCCGCTTCGCCATCGGGTAGCCGGTGACGAAGAGGAAGTCGCTGCCGTGCTCGGCCCGCGCCCACTCCCCCAGCGCCCGCTCGTGGGCCGGGGCGAGGTCCGGCTCGTCGGCCGGCGCCCCGGCGATCGCCAACGCCTCGGTGAAGTGCACCGCGGGGATCTCGGCGGGCACCCCGGGCAGGGTCAGGCCCAGCGTGCCGAGCGCGGTGCCGGCCCGGTCCGCCACCGCCGCCAGCATTCCGGCGAGGACGTCCCGCAGCACCGCCATCACCTCCCGGTGGTCGGTGACGAAGCCCAGCTCGACGTCGAGCGAGGTGTACTGGGCCAGGTGCCGGACCGTGTCGTGCGGCTCGGCGCGGAACACCGGCCCCACCTCGTACACCCGCTCGAAGACGCCGACCATGAGCTGCTTGTAGAACTGCGGCGACTGGGCCAGGTACGCGGGCCGGCCGAACCAGTCCAGCGCGAAGACGTTCGCCCCGCTCTCGGTGGAGGTGGCGACCACCTTCGGGGTGTGGATCTCCACGAAGCCGCGTTCGTCCAGCGCGGCCCGGAAGCCGGCCACCGCCGCCGCCGAGATCCGCAGCGCCGCCGCCCGGGTGGGGTGGCGCAGCGCCGTCGGGGCGTGGTCGAGCTGGGTGGGCAGGGAGGCGGTGAGCGCCGGCCGGTACAGGTCGAACGGCGGCGGCACGGCGGGCGGCCCGAGCGGTCGTACCGTCGGGTCGACGACCTCGACCCCGGCGGGCGCGGTCGGGTTCGCGACCGCCGTGCCGGTGACCTCGACGACGCTCTCCTCGGGCAGCGCCTCGAGCGCGGCGCGCGCGGCGGGGTCGGTGACCACCACCTGGGCCAGGCCGGCGGCGTCCCGGACGATCAGGAAGGCCACCGACTTGAGCAGCCGGCGGCGGTGCGTCCAGCCGGCGATCCGGACGGGTCCGCCGACATGGTGGTTGAGCTGGGAAGACAGGATGCGTTGCATGGTGGCTACCTCCTTGATCAATCGCAACGCGATCCCCAGGGAGTGTGGGCGAGCGGGATCCTCGCGGTGCCACCACACCTTCGCCCCCGCTCCCGCGGGGGCCTCGTTCGACGCCTTTTCACCGGGGCCAGCCGGGCGGGTTCTACTGGGTGCGCCTGCTCGGCGGGCGTTTCCACCCCGCCCCGCACCGTTCTTCCCGCAGCTCGGGAGGGTCTTCGCGCGCCGGCGCCAGACCGCCTCTCAGCAACCGGCGGCTCTCTGCGCTGGCGGGTCGGCGCGCTACTCGGCTCCGTCGCAGCTCTGCCGGCCACGCTAACACCCGGAGCGGGCCGCTGTGACGGCCATTTTTCTCCACTGGTGTCCGGTGTCACAACATCTGGCGCGTGACGCCCGTCGCCCGAAGTCCATCGACGGCCACCGACCGGCGTACGCTCGGCGTTGTGACGATCGAGCACTCCGCGCCGACGACTGGGCAGGCCGCGCGCCCCGCAACCGTCGCCCCCGAGGGGCGGCGGATGCTGCGGATCGAGGCGCGCAACGCCGAGACGCCGATCGAGCGCAAGCCACCGTGGATCAAGGTCAAGGCCAAGATGGGCCCGGAGTACACCCAACTGCGCGGGCTGGTCTCGCGGGAAGGGCTGCACACCGTCTGCCAGGAGGCCGGCTGCCCCAACATCTACGAATGCTGGGAGGACCGGGAGGCCACCTTCCTCATCGGCGGCGACCAGTGCACCCGGCGCTGCGACTTCTGCCAGATCGACACCGGCAAGCCGGCCGATTTCGACGCCGACGAGCCGCGCCGGGTCGCCGAATCGGTCGCCGCGATGGGCCTGCGCTACGCCACCATCACCGGCGTGGCCCGCGACGACCTGCCCGACGGCGGCGCCTGGCTCTACGCCGAGACGGTCCGGCAGATCCACGCCCTCCAGTCCGGCTGCGGCGTCGAGCTGCTGATCCCCGACTTCAACGCGGTGCCCGAGCAGCTCGCCGAGGTCTTCGGCTCCCGACCCGAGGTGCTCGCGCACAACGTGGAGACCGTGCCGCGGATCTTCAAGCGGATCCGCCCGGCGTTCCGCTACGAGCGCTCGCTCGACGTGATCCGGCAGGCCCGCGCCGATGGCCTGGTCACCAAGAGCAACCTGATCCTCGGCATGGGCGAGGAGCGGGCCGAGGTCTCCCAGGCGCTGCGCGACCTGCACGAGGCCGGCTGCGAGCTGATCACCATCACCCAGTACCTGCGCCCCTCCCCCCGGCACCACCCGGTCACCCGCTGGGTCAAGCCGGAGGAGTTCGTCGAGCTGCGCGAGGAGGCCGAGGAGATCGGCTTCGCCGGCGTGATGAGCGGGCCGCTGGTCCGCTCCTCGTACCGGGCGGGCCGGCTCTACCAGCAGGCCCTGTCGGCCCGCGAGGCGGTCACCGCCGCCGGCTGAAGCGGTCCATCTGCCGCGTCACCCGTCGCCCCGGCCCGGTCCCCGGTCCGGGGCGATCGACGTGCCGACCGGCCCTGCCGCTGGTCCGGCCCGCTCGCGCGGCCACCGGCCACCGGCCACCGGCTGCCGGCTGGTCCGCACGCTCGCGCGGCCCGCGTGTGGGTCCGGCTGGCTGGCGCCGCTACCAGCCCACTGGCGCCGCTACCGGGCGTGCCGCCGGTCCGGCACGCTCGCCGGCGGCTCCAGCAGGCCGAGGCGGTGGGCCAGGGCGGCCGCCTCGACCCGGTTGCCCACGTCCAGCTTCGCGATGATCCGGGACACGTGCACGCTCGCCGTCTTCGGCGAGATGAACAGCTGCTCGGCGATGCGGCTGTTGCTGTGCCCCTCGGCGACCAGCCGCAGCACCTCCTGCTCCCGGCTGGTGAGCAGGTCCGGCCCCGGGCGGCCACCGCCGCGCAACCCGACCCGGCGGGCCAGGGTGGCGGCCTGCTCGGCCAGCGGGGTGGCACCGAGCCGCCCGGCGATCTCGGCGGCCTCGCGGACCGCCGCGGCGACCTCGTCCCGCTCCCCGAGCGTGGCGGCGGCCTCGGCCAGCCCGAGCAGCGCACGGCCCAGCGGGTACGGCGGCCCGGCTTCCCGCCACGCCGCCACCGCCACGCGCCACGCCGCCAGCACCCCGCCAGGTCCGGCGGGCCGCGCGCCCGCCGCGTCGGCGGCCGGGACCTGACCGCCGGCCCCGTCGATGCCGGCGAGGATCGCGGTGACCTGGGCGGCGTGCGCCTTCTCCGCCGGATAGCGGGCCGGCAGCGCGGCCGCCATCCTGGCCACCTCTGCGGCCAGCCCGGCGTCGCCGACCAGCGCGGCGGCCCGGGCGGCCGCGCTGAGCAGCGGCCAGCCCTCCCGGGGCAGGTCGAAGAGGCGCTCGTCGGCCAGGGCGGACCAGGCCGCCGACCCGGACTCCACCTTGTCACCGGCCGCGAGCGCGGCCTCGATCCGCAGCTCCCGCAACGGCAGCCGGAGGTTCGGCCACAGATAGGGGCGGGCCAGGAAGGCCAGCGCCCGGCCGACCAGCTCGTCGGCGGCGGGGTGCGCCCGGGCCAGCCGAAGCCCGGCCCGGAGCTGGAGCCAGTGCAGCCCGGACACGCCCGGGGGGTCGATCCGGGCCGCCTGCGCGCAGGCCTCGTCGGCCTCGTCCCAGCGGCCCAGCGCGATCAGCGCCTCGGCCCGGTTGGAGAGCAGGTACGCCCCGGTCGAGCGGCTGATCCCGACCCGGCGCGCCTCGGCGACCCCGCCCGCCGCCGCCTCCGCGGACTCGGCGTACGCGCCCAGCTCGTAGAGCACGTCAGAGAGGTGGACCAGGGCGCTGACCAGCGCCGGCGCGTTGCCGCTGGCGCGGGCCAGGGCCTCCGCCCGGCGCAGCTCGACCAGCCCCAGGTCCGGGGCGCGACCGGTGCGGCAGAGCATGGCGATCCGGGTGGCCAGCAGGGCCACGCCCTCACCGGCCGCCTCCGCGGCGGCCATCGCCTCGGCGGCCACCGAGCCGGCCTCACCTGGATCGATCTTCACGAGGTGCGTGGCGATGTCGGCGAGCAGCCGGACCCGTTCGGGGCCGTCCGGCGTGCCGGCGGCCAGCCGGTAGCCCTCGCGTACCTCTGCGGTGCCGTCGGTCTTGCCGAGCAGGGCGAGCAGCCGGCCGCGCTGGTAGAGCAGGCGGCCGGCGCGGAGCGGCTCGACGGCGGAATCCACCTCCGCGAGCGCGGCCCGGGTGAGGGTGAGCGCCCGGGTGTAGTCGCCGGCCGTGACCGCGGCGGCCAGGGTCTCCTCCAGCACCCGCAGGTGGTCCATGCCCAGCCGGTCGGCGGCGTCGGGCACCAGCTCCCAGAGTTCGAGGACCCGTTCCAGCAGTCGGCTCTGCTCGGCATAGGCGTACCGGTCGGCGGCCGCGCTGGCCGCGGTCCGGGCGGCGACCAGGGCGCGCGGGTGGTCGTGCGCGGCGTACCAGTGGTGGGCGATCTCGGCCGGGGCGCGGCCGGCGGCCACCAGGTGCGGCTGCGCCTCGATGGCGACGGCGTACCGGGCGTGCAGCCGGGCGTGCTCGCCGGGCAGCAGCTCGTCGTGGACCGCCTCGCGGACCAGGGCGTGCCGGAACTCGTAGTCCCCGTCCGGGTCGGCCACCACGAGCTGGCTGGCCACGGCGGCGCGCAGCGCGTCCTCCAGCTCCAGCTCGGGCAGGCCGGCCACCTCGGCGAGAAGCTGGTGGGCGAAACGGGTACCGCCGGCGGCGGCGATCCGCAGCACCCGCTGGGCCGGTTCGGGCAGCCGGTCCACCCGGGCCAGCAGCAGATCGCGCAGCGTCTCCGGGAGCGTGGCGCAGCCCACCGGGTCGCCCGCGGCGGCCAGCTCCTCGATGAAGAACGGGTTGCCCTGGGTACGTTCGTGCACGTCGTCGACGGCCCGGGGCGCCGGTTCGGCGCCGATCAGGTCGGCGAGGATCGCGGCCGTGCCGTCCCGGTCCAGCCGGCTCAGCTCGACCCGGTCCACGCCGCGCGCCCGGTCCAGCTCGGCCAGGAACGGGCGCAGCGGATGGCCGCGGTGCAGCTCGTCGGTCCGGTAGGTGCAGACCAGCAGCAGGCGGGCGGCCCGCGCGGCCCGGACCAGGAAGCCGATCAGGTCCCGGGTGGAACGGTCCGCCCAGTGCAGGTCCTCGATCACCAGCACCAGCGGGCGTTCCTCGGCGATCCGGCCGAACAGCTCGCAGACCAGGTCGAACAGGTAGCCCCGCGGGGTGTCCGAGGCGGGCAGCCCGGCGGGCACGGCCACCGCCGCCGGCACTCGGGCCAGCTCCGGGACCAGCCGGGCGAACTCCGCCTCGTACCCGGCGAAGGGCGCCGGGCCGTCGCGGCGCAGCACCTCCCGCAGCACGGCCGCGAACGGGGCGAACGGCAGGCCCGCCTCGCCGAGCTCGAGACACTGGCCGACCAGCATCCGAGCCCCGGCGGCCGCGACGTGGGCGCGGAACTCCTCCAGCAGCCGGGTCTTGCCGACGCCGGCCTCGCCGCCGACCAGCACGGTGACGGGCTCGCCGGCGCGGGCCCGGCCGAGCGCGGCGCGCAACTCGGCCAGCTCCTCCTGGCGGCCCACGAGGACGGTGCTGGCGGCGCGTACGGTCACGCCGTCGAGCATGCCACGGCCGGGCGGCGTACCGTCCCGGCCGACCGGCCGGTCTGCGGGACCGGCACCCGCCGGGCCGGCCGCCCCCGTGGCGGCCGGCCCGGTGGCGACCGGTCCCGTGGCAACCGGCCCGGTGGCGGCCGGCCCGGTGGCAACCGGCCCGGAGGTGGCTGGCCCCGTGGCGACCGGCCCGGTGGTGGCTGGCCCCGCGGAGCCGCGATCCGGACCGGCCGCGCCGAATCCGACCG
This sequence comes from Micromonospora sp. HK10, assembly GCF_000982955.1. Classification (GTDB taxonomy): domain Bacteria; phylum Actinomycetota; class Actinomycetes; order Mycobacteriales; family Micromonosporaceae; genus Micromonospora. The sequence continues at coordinate 23,245 of NZ_KQ058859.1, forward strand.
GAGCGACCGGCCCGGCGGAGCCGCGACCCGCGCCGGTCGGGTGTGGTGCGGGATCCCGCTCGGCCGGGCCGGACGCGTCGCCGGAGGGCGGCGGCACCGGACCGGCCGGACGGGGTGTGCTTTCGCCCCGGCCGCCGGTGGGCGGCGCGGCGAGGGTGGTCACCGGCGGCCCTGGGCGGTACGCGCGGTGTCGTGGCGCCGGCTCAGCCAGCTGCGCTGGTGGCGGCGCGGCACCGACCGGGCGAGCCGGTCGCGGGCCGCGTCGGCCTGGAGCTCGGAGGCGTGGGTGCGGTGGATCGTGAGCATGAGCTCCGCGTCGTTGCCGAACATGTCGGTTCCCCTGTCGTGTCGTTCGTTCTCGCTGTCGACACTCACTTTCCGCGTGAAGGTGGCCCCGGGGCATGGGTCCACTGCCTGATCTTCGCCCGCTCCCCCTCCTTACCGGCGGGCCTGAGTGGGCCGCCAGCGGCGTAAGGTACTCAGCCCGCACGGAAGGCCGGCCACGGATCAACGGGTGGCGGGGCGACCACTAGACTCTGCGGCATGGCAAAGCCCCAGGAGAAGGTCTCGTTCGGCCAGCGGCTGAAGCAGATCGGGATGGTGTTCCAGTTCACCGCCAAGCAGGACCGGTGGTTCGCGCCGCTGACCGCGGCGGCGGTGCTGATCCCGCTGGCGCTCACCGTGGTCGCCGTGCTCCTGTGGGGTTGGATCTGGCTGCCGATCGGCATCCTGTTCATCCTGCTCGCGGTGCTGATCGTGCTCAACCTGCGGTCCAACAAGGCGATGATGAACGCCGCCGAGGGACAGCCCGGCGCGGCGGCGCAGATCATGGAGAGCATGCGGGGCGACTGGCGGGTCACCCCGGCGGTCAGCTCGACCACCCAGATGGACATGGTGCACCTGGTGATCGGCCGCCCCGGGGTGATCCTGCTCGCCGAGGGGAACCCGCAGCGGGTGCGCGGCCTGCTCGGCCAGGAGAAGCGCCGGCTCGCCAAGGTGATCGGCACCGCCCCGCTGCACGACTACGTGATCGGTCAGGGCGAGGGCGAGCTGCCGATCCGCAAGCTGCGGATGACCCTGATGCGGCTGCCCCGCAACCTCGCCCCGAAGGACGTCAACGCCCTCGACAAGCGGCTCAAGGCGCTCACCGCCCGCCCGCAGCTGCCCAAGGGCGCGATCCCCAAGAACATGCGGCCGCCGCGCGGCGCGTTCCGCCAGACCCGGGGTCGCTGACCCGAGGCGTACGCGACAAGGAGCCGGACCCGCGCGGGGCCGGCTCCTTGGTCGTCCGGTGGGTCAGCGGCGGGCCGGCCGGGGAGCGTCGACGATGACCGAGCCGGTGAGCCGGTCGTGCAGGCCCCGCCGGTGCTCGTCCATGATCAGGGCGGGGACGACCAGGGCCAGCAGCAGACCGCGCAGCAGCGCCCGGGCCAGGCCGATCCGCCCGCCGTCGGCCCAGGACAGGCAGCGGACCCGGGTGACGTACATGCCCGGGGTCTGGGCGAACAGGCCGAGGAAGAAGCCGTACTCCAGCACCAGCACCAGCACCGGGGCCCAGCCGTCCCGGACCGGGTCGGCGAAGAGGTTGGCGACCAGCAGGCAGAGCACCCAGTCGATGACGAGCGCACCGAAGCGGCGGCCCAGGCTCGGCGGGGTGAAGGTGGGGTCCGCGGCGGGTGGCACCGGCACGGCGGCGGTATCGGTCACAGCGGTCAAGGGTAGTCAGCCCGTTTCCCGGTACGGGCAGCACGGCGGCGCCGCGGGGCACCGGTCACCGCCGGGTGCGCCGGTCGCTGCCGGATGTGCCGGTCGCTGCCCGGCTCGGCCGGATCGCCGCCCAGCAAGAAAACGGACCATTGCCATCAATCAGCGGCACATCGGCACAGCGGGTATCGTCCGAACGGAGACTCCACGGCGACTGAGCGGCTCGGATGACGCTCCGCGAGGGACGTAACACGGCGGAAACAGAGGAGACACGGCCGGGCAACCGCACGGCCATAGCGTCGCCAGGAGCCAGCGACCGGAGTGGACCTGCCAGGAGGACGTGTGTTCGCCAACCCCGAGGAACTCCTGCGATACCTCAAGAACGAGGACGTGAAGTTCGTCGACGTACGTTTCTGTGACCTGCCCGGCGTGATGCAGCACTTCAACCTGCCGGTCGAGTCCTTCGACGACAGCGTCTTCACCGACGGCCTCGCGTTCGACGGTTCGTCGATCCGCGGCTTCCAGGCGATCCACGAGTCGGACATGCTCCTGCTCCCGGACGTCGCCACCGCCTTCATCGACCCGTTCCGCGCGCAGAAGACCCTCGCGCTCAACTTCTTCATCCACGACCCGTTCACCCGCGAGGCGTACTCGCGGGACCCGCGGAACGTGGCGAAGAAGGCCGAGGCGTTCCTGGCCGCGAGCGGCATCGCCGACACCGCGTACTTCGGCGCCGAGGCGGAGTTCTACATCTTCGACTCGATCCGCCACGAGACCTCCGCGCACCGGTCGTTCTACTACATCGACTCGATCGAGGGCGCGTGGAACTCCGGCCGCGAGGAGGAGGGCGGCAACCGCGGCTACAAGACCGCGTACAAGGGCGGCTACTTCCCGGTGCCGCCGGTGGACCACTACGCCGACCTGCGCGACAGCATGGTCCGTCGCCTGATCGAGGCCGGCTTCACCGTGGAGCGTTCGCACCACGAGGTCGGCACCGCCGGCCAGTCGGAGATCAACTACAAGTTCTCCACCCTGCTGCACTCCGCCGACCAGCTCCAGCTCTTCAAGTACCTGATCAAGAACGAGGCCTGGGCCGCCGGCAAGACCGCCACCTTCATGCCGAAGCCGCTCTTCGGCGACAACGGCTCCGGCATGCACACCCACCAGAGCCTCTGGCTCAACGGTGAGCCGCTGTTCTACGACGAGACCGGCTACGCCGGCCTCTCCGACACGGCCCGCTGGTACATCGGCGGCCTGCTGCACCACGCGCCGTCGCTGCTGGCCTTCACCAACCCGACGGTCAACTCGTACCGCCGGCTGGTGCCGGGCTTCGAGGCGCCGGTCAACCTGGTCTACTCGCAGCGCAACCGCTCCGCCTGCACCCGGATCCCGGTCACCGGCAACAACCCGAAGGCCAAGCGGGTCGAGTTCCGGGTGCCGGACCCGTCCAGCAACCCGTACCTCGCCTTCTCCGCCATGATGATGGCCGGCCTGGACGGCATCAAGAACAAGATCGAGCCGCCGGCGCCGATCGACAAGGACCTGTACGACCTGCCCCCGGAGGAGTGGGGCGACGTCAAGCAGGTGCCGGGCTCGCTGCCCGCCGTGCTCGACGCCCTCGAAGCCGACCACGACTACCTGCTCGACGGCGGCGTCTTCACGCCGGACCTGATCTCCACCTGGGTGTCCTGGAAGCGGACCAACGAGGTCGACCCGGTACGCCTGCGCCCGACCCCGCACGAGTTCGCAATGTACTTCGACTGCTGATCCGCCAGGCGACACACACCACAGCAGCGGCCGGGCCGGCTCCGCGACAGCGGGGCCGGCCCGGCCGTCTTCGGTGCACACCGGCCCGCGGCTGGCCCTCGACCTCTATTGATCGACTCCGGTTGCCGCGAATCGGGGTCTCGCCGCGGTTTGAGACCACAGCATGCCGCAACCCGAGTCGATCAAGGCAGCCCGGACTGGCGGGCGGGGCGGGGCCGGGCGGCGCGGATGGCCGCGGCGGCCACCGCCAGGACCAGGGCCGTCATCGCGATCGCGCCCGGTGCCTTGGTGAACCGGGCCAGGTTCGTGCCGTCGGGGAGGACGAGCAGCCCGGCCAGCGCGCAGGGCGCCACGAACCAGGCCGTCCGGGCCGGCGACCGGGTCGCCGCGGCGAGCAGCGCGAGGGGCCAGACCGCGTACCAGGGGTGGAAGACCGGGGCGAGCAGGACCGTGGCGGCCAGTGCCAGGCCCGCCCCGAGCAGCGCCACCCGGGGCGCGGCCACGGCCGGCTGCGCAGCCGACAGCGGCATCGGTGCGGGCACCGGCTTCAGGGCTGACGCCGGCTCCCGGGCGGCGCCCGGTCCGCGCAGCACCGTCCACGCCCACCACCAGAGCGCCACCAGCAGCACGGCGAGCAGGGCCAGCGCGACCAGCCGGGCCGCCGGCACGGCGTCGGGCTCCCGGCCGAACAGGCCGCCCGCATAGTCGACGACGAACCCCACGGCGGTCGGCGGGGAGGTCCACTGCTGCGAGTCGCCGCTGCGCGCCAGCCCGCCCAGCCAGCCCAGGCCCAGCCCGGCGGCCAGCGAGGTGGCCAGCAGCGCGGCCAGCGCTCCGCCGGCGAGCCCGGCGCCGGCGCCCAGCAGGGCCCGTACCCGGGCGGCCGGCACCGCGCCAGCGAGCCCGGCAGCGCCGGGTCGCGGGGAGCGGCCGGGCGCCGCGACCAGCGCGGCGAACGGCAGCACCACCACGGCGACCGCCTTCACCGCCACCGCGAGGCCCAGCAGCAACCCGGCGAGCAGCAGCACGCCCGGCCGGCCCGGCCGGCGGAGGAGCACCAGCAGCCCGCACAGGACCAGCCCGAGCGCGAGGGCGTCGTTGTGCGCGCCGGCCACCAGGTGCACCCCGACCAGCGGGCAGGCCAGCACCAGCCACGCCGCCCGCCGGGCCGGCACGCCGGCGGCGCGGGCCAGGCCGGGCAGGCAGAGCGCGGTCAGCAGCACCCCGGCCACCGCGACCACCCGCAGCGCCACCAGCGCACCGACTAGGCCGCCGCTGGCCAGCACGGCCAGGCCGGCCAGCAGCACGAAGAGCGGCCCGTACGGGGCGGGGGTGTCCCGCCAGATCGGGGGCACCGCGTCGGTCCACGGGCAGCCGGCCGCGGCCACCCCGACGCGGTAGGGATCTGCGCCGTGCGTCCAGGACCAGCCCTGGCAGGCGTACGAGTAGACGTCCCGGCTGCCCAGCGGCGGCGCGGCCAGCAGCGGCAGCAGCCACAGCCCGGCGGTCAGGTACGCCCACCGGGCCGACGGGGCGCCCCAGCGCAGCGACCACCAGGCGCCGACCAGCAGCACCGTGCCGGCCAGCCAGCAGGCCAGGACCAGGGGCCCGTGCGGGGCGCGCCAGAGGTCGGCGAGGCGGGTGACCGGCGGGGTGTCGGGCAGCGCGCCGCCCAGCCAGCCGGCGACGGTCAGCAGCACCGCGCCGAGCAGCCCGGCGTACCGGGCGAGCGCGGCGGCGACCGGCCGGACCGGGCCGTCGGCAGGGGTGCCCGGCTCGCTCACCGGCACCCCTCCTCAGTCGGCTGCCGCCTGCGCGGGGACCGCCTTCCGGGCCGCCCGAGCCGACCGTACCAACCGGACGGTGACCACGATCACCAACAGCGTCATCAAGGGCGCGCCGGGCATCTTGGTCCACCGGGGCAGGCCGAGCCCGTCCGGCAGGATCAGGAAGCAGCCGACGAGCGCGACCACCAGGTACCACTTCTCCCGCACCGCGGCGGTCGCGGCGAGCACGGCCAGCGGCCAGGTCCAGTACCAGGGGTGCACCACCGGGGAGAGCGCCACGGTCAGCGCCAGCGCCAGCCCCGCGTGATAGAACGGGTCCCGGTGCCGGGCGCGCCACCAGAGCCAGACCAGCAGCACGGCGAGCAGCACCACGGCGATCCCTCGGGTCACCGGGAGAGCGTCGATGTGCGCGCCGGACGGCACCGCGAGGTAGCCGATGGTCTGCCCGACCGCCGTGGGCGGGGACGTCCAGGCCACCGCCACCCCGCCCTGGGACAGACCGCCGACCCAGCCGAAGTCTAGGCCGCCGCCGAAGGTGACCGCGACCACGACCGCCACGGCGCCGCCGACCACCCACCCGCCGTCGCGCACCAGGGTCCGGATCCGGTACGGCCCGACCATCGCGGCCAGCGCGGCGAACGGCACCACGACCAGCGCGGTCACCTTGATCGCCACGGCCACGCCGAGCAGCGCTCCCGCGGCCAGCAGCGGTCCCGGGCGGCCCGGTCGGGACGCCACCAGGGCCAGCCCGGCGACCAACGCCCCGACCATCAGGGCGTCGTTGTGCGGGCCGCCGATCAGGTGCATGGCGACCAGCGGGCAGGCCAGCGCCAGCCACACCGCCCGCCCGGCGGGCACCCCGCGACGCCGGGCGAGCACCGGCACGGCGTACCCGATGAGCGCCACGCCGGCCAGGCTGAGCAGGCGGAACAGCACGATGCTCGCGGTCAGCGAGCCGGTCGCCTTGACCACCGCCCCGGCGATCAGCACGAAGAGCGGCCCGTACGGGGCCGGCGTGTCCCGCCAGATGAACGAGACGGTGTCCAGCCACGGGCAGGGCAGCGCGGAGACGCCCTGCTCGTACGGGCTGATCCCGCCCGCGTAGCTGGCGCCCTGGCAGGCGTACGCGTAGACGTCCCGGCTGCCGAACGGCGGCGCGATCAGCATCGGCAGCAGCCAGAGCCCGGCGGTGACCAGCGCCCAGCGCACCGACGGCACCCCGTCCCGCAGCGACCACCAGGCCCACGCCAGCAGCGCGGTGCCGACCAGCCAGGCGGCGACGATCAGTGGCCCGTTCGGGCCCTGCCAGATGCCGACCGGGGTGGGGCGCAGGTTCGCGTGCGGGAACGCGCCGCCGAGGAAGGCGGACAGGGCGAGCAGCGCCGAACCGGCCAGGCCGGTCCAGCGCGAGACGTGGTGAGGCACCCCGCCATGCTGCCAGCCCGGCCGGCCGGGACCGACGCTGGGCACCGGGCCGGGGCGCGGGTTCAGCAGTGCCCCCGCGGCGTCAGGCTGCTGGCGACGGTGAACTCGCCGGGGGTACGCACCCGCACCGCGGTCCAGCCGTCCGGCCCGGGCCGCAGGCAGCCGTCGCCGCCGGCGAGGGTCAGCCAGCGGGACCAGCGGACCCGGACCGGCACGTCACCGGCCCGGTCCGCGGTGAAGCGCACCCGGGCCTGGTCGGCGGCGACCAGCCGGCCCGGCGCACCGACCAGCGGCGTCGGGTCGACCACGGCGTACAGCCGCCAGTGCGGGTCGCGCCACACCTCCCGCAGGTACGGCTGGCCCGCTTCGATCAGGTCGGCCTCGGCGCGTCCCCACCGGTCCGGCGGGGCGTCGGGGGCGACCGCCACGTACTGGACGGCCTCCCGGCGCAGCCAGTCCGCGTACCCGTCGGGGGTCAGCGGGTCGGCGTAGAAGATCCCGTTGCGGTCGGTGTCCACCTGCCGTTCCCAGCCCCGGGCCAGCGGCACGGTCGGCGGCAGGTACGCCGACTCCCAGTGGTCGCGCAGCGGCACCACCTCGACCCGGCCGACCGGCTGCCGCCGGGCCAGCTCGTCGGCGAGCGGGCGGTGGAACGCGGGGTCGCTCTCCGCCGCGCCCGCCCGGGTCACGTCGCTGACCATCACCGGGTTCTGCCACCAGACGGTCGCGGCGAGCAGCGCGGCCAACCACGGGCCGGGCAGCGGGGCGTAGCCGGCGAGGACGGGCAGCGCGAAGAGCATCGGCAGCCGCAGCGCGTTGGAGCCGACCGGGCTGGGCAGGTAGAAGGCGGCGACCAACAGCAGCACGGTGAGCGCCGCGCCGATCCGCAGCACCCGGCGGCGCCGGGGCAGCACGGCGAAGACCAGCACGGCCAGCGCCACGTTGATCCGCATCGACTCGGCCGAGTACGGCTGGCTGCCGCCGTTGCCGAACAGCACGGCCATCGGGGCGAGCGCGAGCGCCGGCGCGAGGCAGAGCACCAGGCTCTCGGCCAGCGGACGGTCCGCCCGCCAGCCGCCCGGCAACGGCCGGCCCGGGCCGTCGCCGCGGCGCAGCCCGGCCAGCAGCAGCGCCGCGCCGGCCACGCCGGTGAACAGCCCGGCCACCGGGCTGGCCCAGGTGGCGGAGGCGGCGAGCGCGGCGGCCAGGACCAGGCGCGCGGGCCGCCCCGGCCGGTCGGCGCTCACCGCGGCGAGCGCGACCAGCCCGAAGGCCAGGCCGACGGCGAAGGTGATCCGGCCGCTGGCCAGGTTGCCGACCAGCACCACCGCGCCGAGCACCCCGGCCAGCACCGGCCGGCGGGCCCGGTGCCGGGCGAAGAGCCAGCCCAGCGCCGCGGCGCCGAGCACCGCGGCGAGGACGCCCAGCGGCCGTACCCCGAGCGCGGCGCCCAGCCGGGCGGTGAAGAGGCTGTAGCCGTACTGGTTGACCCCGCCGTACCAGCCGAGGTCGATCGGGGCCGCGCCGTGCCGGTCGACGAAGCCGGCCCGGGCGACCTGGGCGGCCAGGTCGGTGCCCATCGGCGGGGCGAGCAGGAACGCCACGCCGAGCAGCAGCGCGACGCCGGCCGCCAGCACGCCGGGCCACCCGACCAACCGGGGACCGCCGCGGGGCGGGCGGCGATCGGACGGGACCTGGCCGGGCGCCTCAGGCACCGAGGACCCGCTCCATGGCCGCCCGGGAGCGGCGGCCGGTCCGCAGGTAGTCGTCCAGGAACTCGCCCGGGTCGTCCCGGCCGAGCAGGCGGACCACGCCGGCCAGCTCCACCCCGTGCCGGGGCAGTTGGTCGCCGGCCCGGCCGCGGACCAGCATCAGCGCGTTGCGTACCTGCGCGGCGAGCGTCCAGCCGGCGGCCATCGCGGCGGCGTCGTCCGGGTCGACCAGGCCGGCGTCCCGGGCGGCGGCGAGGGCGTCGAGGGTACGCGTGCCGCGCAGCTCCGGGTGCCGGCCGGCGTGCCGGAGCTGGAGCAGCTGCACCGCCCACTCGACGTCGGCGAGCGCGCCCCGGCCCAGCTTGGTGTGGGTGGCCGGGTCGGCGCCCCGGGGCAGCCGCTCGGTCTCCACCCGGGCCTTGATCCGGCGGATCTCCACCACCTGCTCGCGGGTCAGCCCGTCGGCCGGGTAGCGCACCCGGTCGGCCATCGCCTCGAACTCGGCGCCCAGGTCGGCGTCTCCGCAGACGAACCGGGCCCGCAGCAGCGCCTGCGCCTCCCACACCTTCGACCAGCGGGCGTAGTACTGCGCGTACGCGGCGAGGCTGCGCACCAGCGGGCCCTGCCGGCCCTCCGGGCGCAGGTCGGCGTCGACGCCGAGCGGCGGGTCGGGGGCCGGTGCGGAGAGCAGCCGGCGCAGCTCCTCGGCGACGGCGTGGGCGGCGGCGCTGGCCGCGCTCTCCTCGCCGCCCGGCGGCGGGTCGTAGACGAAGAGCACGTCGGCGTCGGAGAGGTAGTTCGACTCGTACCCGCCGAGCCGGCCCATGCCGATCACGGCGAAGCGGAGGCCCGGCGGCACCGGTTGGGTGGCCCGGGCGGTGCGCAGCGCGGCGGCGAGGGTGGCGTCCGCGACGTCGGAGAGGGCGGTGCCGACCGCGCCGATGTCGGCCAGCGTCGGGATCCGGGGGGCGCCGTCGGCGGAGCGGGGGGTGAGCGGGGCGAGCGCGCCGGCCCGGCTGAGCACGTCGGCGCAGGCCAGCCGGACCAGTTCGCGGCGGCGCAGGGCGCGGATCGCCCGGGTCGCCTCGACCGGGTCGTCGTGCCGGGCCGCCGCCGCGGTGAAGCCCTCGCAGAGCACCTCGCGGGGGCGCGGGGTCAGCTCGCTCTCCTCGGCCAGCAGGCGCAGCGCCTCCGGCTCGCGGGACAGCAGGTCGGCCGCGTACCGGGAGGAGGAGAGCACCCGGGCCAGCCGGCGGGCCACCGGCCCGGAGTCCCGCAGCAGCCGCAGGTACCAGGGGGTGCTGCCGAGCTTGTCGGAGACCTGCCGGTAGTTGAGCAGCCCCCGGTCCGGCTCCGGCGCGTCGGCGAACTCGCTGAGCAGCACCGGCAGCAGGGTGCGCTGGATGGCCGCGGTCCGGCTCACCCCGCCGGTGAGGGCCTGCAGGTGGCGCAGCGCGCCGGCCGGGTCGGCGAAGCCGAGGATCTCCAGCCGGTGCCGGGCCGCCTCCGGGGTGAGCCGCAGCCCTTCGGCCGGCACCCGGGCCACCGACTCCAGCAGCGGCCGGTAGAGCAGCTTGGCGTGCAGTCGGCGTACCTCGGTGGCGTGGGTGACCCACTCGGCGCGGAACTCCTCGACGGCGCTGCGGCCCGGGCTGGCCTGGTAGCCGAGCGCGGCGGCCAGCCAGCGCAGCGCGGCCGGCTCGGTCGGCACGGTGTGGGTCCGGCGCAGGGCCTGAAGCTGGAGGCGGTGCTCGACGCCGCGCAGGAAGCGGTAGCCGCGCAGCAGCGCCTCGCCGTCGGCGCGACCGACGTAGCCGCCGGTGACCAGGGCGCGCAGCGCCGGAATGGTGCCGGGCGCCCGCAGCGACTCGTCGGCCCGGCCGTGCACGAGCTGGAGCAGCTGGACGGCGAACTCGATGTCGCGCAGCCCGCCGGGACCGCGCTTGATCTCGCGTTCCAGCTCCTTGGGCGGGATGTTGTCGATGATCTTTCGACGCATGGCGCGGACGTCCTCGACCGCCTCCGGGCGTTCGGCGGCGGTCCACACCAGCGGGGCGAGCTGCTCGATCCACTCCCCGGCCAGCGCCAGGTCGCCGGCCGCCGGGCGGGCCTTGAGCAGCGCCTGGAACTCCCAGGTCCGGGCCCAGCGCCGGTAGTAGGCGAGGTGGCTGGCGAGGGTACGCACCAGCGGCCCGCGGCTGCCCTCCGGCCGCAACGCGGCGTCGACCGGCCAGGCGACCAGCCCGCACACGTGGATCAGCCGGGTGGCCACCTGGGTGGCGGCGGCCAGGTCGTCGTCGGTGGCGGCGACGAAGATGACGTCCACGTCCGAGACGTAGTTGAGCTCGTGGCCGCCGCACTTGCCCATCGCCACCACGCCGAGCCGGGGGCGGGCGGTCCCCTCCGGCAGCTCGGCCACGGCGATGTCGAACGCGGCGGCCAGGGTGGCGTCCGCAAGCCGGGACAGCGCCGCCATCGTCTGCTCCAGGCCGCGCCCGCCGGTCAGGTCGGCCGCCGCGATCCGCAGCAGCGCCAGCCGGTACGCCTGCCGCAGCACCGGCACCGGCTGCGACCCGGCGCTGAACCCGGCGGCGGCCAGGTCGAGCCGGCCGTCGGCGGCCGGGGCGAGCCCGTCCGGGTCGGTGGCCAGCACCAGCCACTGGCCCGGGTTGGCGACCAGGTGATCGCCGAGCGCCGAGGAGGCGCCGAGCACCGCGACCAGGCGCCGGCACAGCCCCGGGTCCGCGTGCAGGGCGTCGAGCAGGGGTGACCGGCCCGGTGCCGATCCGGCACTGCCCGCCGCCGGCGCGGCGGCGGCGGCCGGCGCGTTGGCGGCCGGCGCGTTGGCGGCCGGCGCGGCGGCGGGCGTACCGGCGGCCCGGCGTTCGGCCTCGACGAGGCGGTGCAGCTGGCGCAGGGCCAGATCGGGGTCGGCGGCGCGGGACAGCGCGGTGAGCAGCCCGGCGGCCCGCTCGTCGGCCGGCTCCTGCTCCTCGACCCGCCACAGCCCCAGCCCGTCCGGGCCGAGCAGGTCGGCGGCGCGCACCCCGGCGTCGCCCTCGGCGAAGCCGTAGCGGGCGAGCCGGCCCCTGGTCGGTCGGGTCATCTCAGTGCCCGAGCAGCGGCAGGCTGCGCCGGAGGCTGTCGTCGGTCAGCTCGCCGGTGGCCAGGGCGGCGAACCGGACCGCGAACGGCTGCCAGACCTCCTCCACGTCGGCCATCACCCGGTCACAGGCGGCCACCACCAGCTCCGGGTCGTAGCCCAGCTCGGCCAGGAGCGTCGAGTCGCGGGCCCAGTCGGCGATCATCGCGGTGTCGCACTCGATGTGGAACTGCAGCCCCCAGGCCCGGTCGCCGAGGCGGAACGCCTGGTGCGGGTAGCGGGTGGAGGCGGCCAGCAGGGTGGCGCCGTGCGGCAGCTCGGTGATCTCGTCGGAGTGCCACTGGAGCACGTCCGGCATCAGCGGCACGTACCGGAAGAGGGGATCCTGCTCGGCGGCGTCGCGCCGGCCCACCACGGCCGGGCCGACCTCGGGCCCGGACGGGCTGCGCTCGACCTGGCCGGCGTGCGCGCTGGCCAGCAGCTGCCCGCCCAGACAGACGCCGAGGGTGGGAACCCGCTGGCGGACCGCCTTGCGCAGCAGGCCCTCCAGGGCGGGGAACCAGGGCGCCCCCGGGCTGCCGTCCGGCCGCGGGTAGGCCTGCTGCTCACCGCCGAGCACCACCAGCGCGGCGTAGCCGTCCAGGTCGCCGGGGAGCTCGTCGCCGGCGTGCGGGCGCAGCACCCACAGGTCCAGGCCCCCCTCGGTGAGCCAGTCCCCCAGGCGGCGGAGGTCGTCGGTCGGGTCGTTCTCGATCACCAGCGCGGTTGCCACGGCACCGAGGCTATCCGGTACGGCCGACGCCGCCCGGTCCGGCTCGGCGCGGCGGGCGCCCACTAGGCTCCGGCAGGTGCCCACCGACGACTGCCTGCGCCCACCGGTCCTGCGTCCCGGTGACCCGGTGATGCTGGTGTCGCCCTCCGGCCCCACCCGGCCCGAGCGGGTGGCCCGCGGCATCGAGCTGCTGACCGGCTGGGGGTTGCGGCCGGTGCTGGCCCGCCACGCGTACGCCCGGCAGGGCTACCTGGCCGGCGGGGACGAGCTGCGCGCCGCCGACCTGAACGCCGCCTTCGCCGACCCCGAGGTGCGCGGGGTGATCTGCACCCGCGGCGGGTACGGCGCGCAGCGGGTGGTCGACCTGATCGACATGGCCGCGGTCCGCCGCGACCCCAAGGTGGTGGCCGGCTTCTCCGACATCACCGCCCTGCAGTTCGCGCTCTGGCGGGGCGCCCGGCTGGCGAGCGTGCACGGCCCCGGGGCCGCCTGGCTGGACGAACGCACCCCGCTCAGCTCGGCCGAGTCGCTGCACGCCGCGCTGATGACCACCGAACCGGTGACCGTGGCGGCGGCGCGGGACGAGGAGACGTACGCCGTGCGGGTGCCCGGCCGGGCGACCGGCCCGCTCCTCGGCGGCAACCTCTGCCTGATCACCGCGTCGATCGGCACCCCGGACATGCCGGACCTGACCGGGGCGGTGCTGTTGATCGAGGAGGTGCAGGAGCCGCCGTACAAGGTCGACCGGATGCTCACCCACCTGCGCCGCTGCGGTGCCCTGGACGGCCTGGCCGGGGTGGCCGTGGGCCAGTTCACCGAGTGCGCCGACGGCTGGGACACCACGGTCGTCGACGTGCTCGCCGACCGGCTGGGTGATCTCGGCGTCCCGGTGCTCGGCGGCCTGCCGATCGGCCACGGCGTGGGGCAGCTCACCGTCCCCGTGGGCACCGAGGCCACCCTCGACGCCGACGCCGGCATCCTCACGGTCACTCCCGCCGTCGCCTGACCCCGGCCGGGTCGGGGGTGAGGTGGGCTGCCGCGCCGGTTTCCAGGGCGATCCAGACGCTGTGGTCGGGGGCCACGGTGAGGCCGTGCGGCTCCGAGTGGGGGGTGGGCAGGTCGTGGGCGGTGATCCGGCCGGACGCGTCGACGTGGCCGATCCGGTTGGCGCCCCACTCGGTGAACCAGCAGCCGCCGGCCGGGTCGGCCACGATGGCGTGCGGCCGGGCGGCCCGGTCCGGCAACGGGATCTCACTGATCGAGCCGTCCGGGGTGATCCGGCCGAGCTGACCGGCGGCGATCTCCACGAACCAGAGCGCCCCGTCCCCGCCGAGGGTGATGCCGACCGGCCCGGCCGCCCCGGTCGGCAGCGGATGCAGGGTCACCTGGCCGTCCACGGCCACCCGGGCGATCGCGTTCGCCTGGTTGAGGGTGAGCCAGAGCGCCCCGTCCGGGCCGGCGGCCAGCATCGACGGGAAACCCTTGGCGACCGGCAGCGGGAACGTGCTGACCGCGCCGTCGACGGTGACCCGGCCGACGGTGTCATCGCCCATCCCGGCGTACCAGAGGGCGTCGTCCGGGCCGACCGCGAGGCCGCACGGGGCGGTCCCGGCCGGCAGCGCGACGGAGCTGGTCGCACCGTCGACGGTGATCCGGCCGAGGTGATCGTCGCCGGAGCGGGTGTACCAGAGCGCGCCGTCCGGACCGGTGGTGATGATCAGCGGCCGGCTCTCCGCCGGGTCGTCGCGGTACGTCCGCACCGTCCCGTCGGCGTCGAGCCGGACGACCCCGCCGGAGCCGGCCAGCGTGAGCCAGCAGGCCCCGTCCGGGCCGATGGTGATCCCGTACGGCCCGGAGCCCGCGCCGGTCAGCGGGATCTCCCGGATACGCGGGGACGTCATGGCGGGCCGCCTTTCCTCGTCGGACCGCCCACCCTGCCGGGCGGCCACCACCCTCGCAACTGCTTTGTCCGGGTTTCCGGGCCGGATTTTCAGCGGGTTCATAGGGTCGCGATGGGGTTTCCCCAGGTTCGCCGGTCACTGTCGGTGACGTCATCGCACCACCACGGGACAGGAGAACCGCATGATCCGCAGGCTGTCGAAGAAGCACCTGCTGGCCGGCCTGGCCACCGCCGGCGTGCTCGGCGTCGGGATCGCCGCCCCGACGGTGGCGCTCGCCGGCGACAAGAACCCCAGCCCGTCGCCGAGCGCCAGCACGAGCACCGACCGGGGCGGCGACCGTCAGCAGGAGTTCGCCGAGGCCCTCGCCAAGGAGCTGGGCGTGTCGACCGACAAGGTCACCGCGGCGCTGGAGAAGCTGCGCGAGCAGCGCCAGGCCGACCGGCCGCAGCGGCCGTCCGCCGAGGACCGCCAGGAGCGGCTGAAGGACCGGCAGGAGCAGCTGAAGGAGCGGCTGGACCAGGCCGTCAAGGACGGCAAGCTCACCCAGGAGCAGGCCGACGCGGTGCTGAAGGCCGTCGAGGCCGGCGTCTTCCCGGGCCCGGGCGGGGGCCACGGCCCCGGCGACCGTCCCGGCCACGGCCCCCGGGGCTGGTCCGGCACCGGCGACAAGTGACCCGGGTGGCCCCGCCCCCTCCGCACCGGCCGACCTCCCTCCCGGCCGGCCCCGGCGGGGCCACCCCGACCGCTCACCCCGCGGGCGGCGGGGTGAAGACGCCGATCCGGTTGCCCGACGGGTCGAGCAGGTGGGCGAGGGTGAGCCCGCTCGGCGCGGTCCGCAGCGGCAGCAGCACCTTGCCGCCGGCCGCCTCGGCCCGCCGGCAGCTCTCCGCCACGTCCGCCACCTCGGCGTAGAAGATCGCGTAGTTCGGCGCGGTCCCGTCGAGGCCCCGGATCGCCCCACCGATCCCCCGCTCCCCGCCGCCCGTCGTCTGCCGGTACGACCCCTGCGGGCCGCCCTGCTCCTCGAACGTCCAGCCGAACAGCTCGGCGTAGAAGCCCTGGACCTCGTCGGGGCGGTCGGAACCGATCTCGAACCAGGTCACCGGAATGCTGGACATGCTGCCTCCTCGTGGTCGCGCCGGCCGGTCGGCCGGCGCCGTCAGGAGTCAGCCTCCAGGGCCGCCGCGACAGCGTCCTGTCGGTGTTTCCGGCTCAACCGCTGTCGGGTTTCAGACCAGGCTCAGCGGACGCAGCCGGTCCCGCGGGATGTCGATGTCCTCGGGGCGCAGCTCCCGGGTGACCGGCTCGGCCAGCGGGCGCACCGAGACGATCCGGTCGGTGCGGAAGCAGCGCACCCCGTCGCGCAGCCGGCACCAGGCCACCAGGTACCAGTGGGTCGGGTTGCCCAGGTAGGCCAGCGGCTCCACGTCGCGCAGCGAGTCCGTGCCGCCCCGGTCCGCGTACCGCAGCCGCAGCACCCGCCCGGCGGCGACCGCGTCGGCGACGGCGGCCGGGACGGGACCGGCCGGCCCGCGGTCGATCAGGTGCACCCGGCCGGCGAGCCGGTGCGCCTCGGCCACGTCGGCCGGCGGCATCACCGCCACCAGCTTGCGCAGCGCCGCGCCGGCGGCCGGGGCGAACGGGGTGCCGGCGAGGCGGTGCAGCGCCACGGCCATCGCCACCGCCTCACCCGGGCTCAGGTTGACCGGCGGCAGGGTGCGCGACCGGTCGACCACGTAGCCGCCGGTGCGCCCCGGCTCGGCCCAGATCGGCACCCCGGCCTGCTGGAGCGCGGTGATGTCCCGCTCGACCGTGCGGGTGCTGACCTCGAAGCGCTGCGCCAGCCAGCGGGCGCTGCGCGGGCGGGGCGACACCGCGCGCAGCTCCTCCACCAGGGCGTAGAGACGGTCCGTCCGGTTCACCCCCCGCACGCTATGCCCGGGGTACGACAGCGCGCGGCCGGTCGACCTAGAGCGAGAGGTAGCGCTGCCGCTCGTACGGGGTGACCTCGCGGCGGTACTGCTCCCACTCGGCCCGCTTGTTGCGCAGGAAGAAGTCGAAGACGTGCTCGCCGAGCACCTCGGCGACCAGCTCCGAACCGGCCATCACGTCAATCGCCTCGGACAGGTTCTCCGGCAGCGCCTCGTACCCCATGGCGCGCCGCTCGGCGCTGCTCAGCGACCAGACGTCGTCCTCGGCGCCCGGGGGCAGCTCGTACCCCTCCTCGATGCCCTTGAGGCCGGCGCCGAGCATGACCGCGAAGGCCAGGTACGGGTTGGTCGCCGAGTCCAGCGAGCGGACCTCGACCCGGGCCGAGTTCGGCTTGCCGTACGCCGGCACCCGGACCAGCGCGGACCGGTTCAGGTGACCCCAGCAGACGTACGCCGGGCTCTCGGTGATCCGGTCCGGCAGCGCCTGCGGGAAGAGCCGCTTGTACGAGTTGACCCACTGGTTGGTGACGGCGGTGTACTCGCGGGCGTGGGTGAGCAGGCCGGCGATGAACGACTTGGCCACCTTGGAGAGCTTCATCGGGTCGCCGCCGTCGTGGAACGCGTTGCGCTCCCCCTCGAACAACGACAGGTGGGTGTGCATGCCGCTGCCCGGCTGGTCGGTGAAGGGCTTCGGCATGAAGCTGGCCTGCACCCCGGTGGAGAGCGCCACCTCCTTCACCACGTGCCGGAAGGTCATGATGTTGTCGGCGGTGGTCAGGGCGTCGGCGTAGCGCAGGTCGATCTCCTGCTGGCCGGGGGCCACCTCGTGGTGGCTGTACTCCACCGAGATGCCGATCCGCTCCAGCGCCAGCACCGCCTGGCGGCGGAAGTCCCGGGCCACCGCGTGGGTGGTGTGCTCGAAGTAGCCGCCGGTGTCCACCGGGGTCGGCGGCGAGCCGTCCTGGGGGCCGTTCTCCAGCAGGAAGAACTCGATCTCCGGGTGGGTGTAGAAGGTGAAGCCCTTCTCGGCCGCCTTGGACAGCGCCCGGCGCAGCACGTGCCGCGGGTCGGCCCAGGACGGGCTGCCGTCGGGGAGCAGGATGTCGCAGAACATCCGGGCGCTCTCGCCGCTCACCCCGCCCTCGAACGGGAAGACCTGGAAGGTGGTCGGGTCCGGCATGGCGACCATGTCCGACTCGAAGACCCGGGCGAAGCCCTCGATCGCCGAGCCGTCGAAACCGATGCCCTCCTCGAAGGCCGCCTCCAGCTCCGCGGGGGCCACCGACACGCTCTTGAGGGTGCCGAGCACGTCGGTGAACCACAGCCGGACGAACCGGATGTCCCGCTCTTCCAGCGTACGGAGGACGAACTCCTGCTGACGGTCCACTTCCACCCCTCGTGACACGTACGTCCGCACCGGTCGGGCCGGTCCGGCCTGACCGCCCAGTCTCCACCGGCCTCGTTACGCCGACGTTACGCCCCCACCCCGCGTACCGTCCTGCCGTGTCCCGCCCGCAGGGACGCCGCCCCGGACGGCCGGTCCGGACCGCGCCACCGTGGCCGGCGTCTCCCGCGTCCGGCCCGGTTCGACCCGTCCCGCTGGGGCAAGATGAGGGCATGCCCACCCTGCGTCTCGCCCTGTGCCAGGTCAATCCCACCGTCGGCGACGTCGCCGGCAACGCCGACCTGGTCCGTGCCTGGGCGCGCAAGGCCGCCGACGCCGGCGCCCAGCTCGCCCTCTTCCCAGAGTTGATGCTGACCGGGTACCCGGTCGAGGACCTGGTCTTCCGCCGTTCCTTCGTCGCCGCGTCCCGGGCCGCGCTGGAGCGGCTCGCCGCCGACCTCGCCGCCGACGGGGTCGGTGACCTGCCGGTGCTGGTGGGCTACCTCGACGCGGACGGGCCGCCGCAGGTCAGCTCGGACGCGCAGCCGGGCCACGGGGCGCGCAACGCGGCCGCGGTGCTGCACGGCGGCCGGATCGCCGCCACCTACTTCAAGCACCACCTGCCCAACTACGGCGTCTTCGACGAGGACCGCTACTTCGTGCCCGGGGACACCCTCACCGTGGTGCGGGTCGGCGGGGTGGACGTGGCGCTGACCATCTGCGAGGACCTGTGGCAGGCCGGGGGCCCGTTCGCGGTGGCCCGGCAGGCCGGCGTGGGGCTGGTGCTCAGCATCAACGGCTCGCCGTACGAGCTGAACAAGGACGACGTCCGGCTGCCGCTGGTCCGCCGCCGGGCCGCAGAGGCCGGCGCCGCCGTCGCGTACGTGAACATGGTCGGCGGCCAGGACGAGCTGGTCTTCGACGGCGACTCGATGGTCGTCGACGCGGGCGGCACGCTGCTCGCCCGGGCGCCGCAGTTCGTCGAGCACCTGCTGCTCCACGACCTCGAGCTGCCGCCGGCGAAGGAGCCGGTCGACGGGGAGCAGGAGCTGGCGGACGGGATGCGGGTGGTCCGGGCCAAGGTCAGCGACATCCTGCCGCCGGCCGCCACCGACAACGTCGCCGTGGGCGGCATCATCGAGCCCGTCGCCGACGAGGCCGAGGTGTGGCACGCGCTCGTGCTGGGTCTGCGCGACTACGTCAACAAGAACCGCTTCCCGTCGGTGGTGCTCGGCCTCTCCGGCGGCATCGACTCGGCGGTGTGCGCGGCCCTCGCGGTCGACGCGCTCGGCGCGGACCGGGTGGTCGGCGTCTCGCTGCCCAGCCAGCATTCCTCCGAGCACTCCCGGGCGGACGCCGAGGAGCTGGCCAAGCGGACCGGCCTGGACTACCGGATCGAGCCGATCCAGCCGATGGTGGACGCCTTCCTGGCCAACCTGTCGCTGTCCGGGGTGACCGTGGAGAACCTCCAGGCCCGGGTGCGCGGGGTGATCCTCATGGCGCTGTCGAACCAGGAGGGCCACCTGGTCCTCACCACCGGCAACAAGAGCGAGCTGGCGGTGGGCTACTCCACCCTCTACGGCGACTCGGTGGGCGGCTACAACCCGGTCAAGGACGTCTGGAAGACGCTGATCTGGCGGCTGGCCAAGTGGCGCAACGCCGAGGCGGAGCGGCGCGGCGAAACCCCGCCGATCCCGGAGAACTCCATCGGCAAGCCCCCGTCGGCCGAGCTGAGCCCCGGCCAGCTCGACAGTGACAGCCTGCCCGAGTACGACGTGCTCGACCCGATCCTGATCGGCTATGTGGACGGCGACCTGGGCCGGGACGGGCTGGTCGAGTCCGGCCACGACCCGGCGATCGTGGACCGGGTGCTGCGGATGGTGGATACCGCCGAGTACAAGCGGCGGCAGTCCGCGCCGGGCACGAAGATCTCCATCAAGGCGTTCGGCCGGGACCGCCGGCTGCCGATCACCAACCGCTGGCGCGAGGACGGCTGACCACCCGGCGGCGGCCGTCGGCCGGCCGCGAGTGAAATCCTCCACTCCGCCCTGCCGCCGCCCGCTCGTCCGGTGCGACGATCGCGGCGGAACCCGGGGACCGCGAAGGCGGCCTCGAGGAAGGAGAGAGTCATGGTGGAGTCCACCCCGGCCGAGGTGACCGCCCTCTACGGCGGGCCGGCCACCCGGCGGGTCCGTACCCGCGACCTGATCGCCGCCAAGGAGCGCGGCGAGCGGTGGCCGATGCTGACCTCGTACGACCAGTACACCGCCGCGATCTTCGACCAGGCGGGCATCCCGGTGCTGCTGGTCGGCGACTCGGCGGCGAACAACGTGTTCGGCTACGAGACCACCCTGCCGGTGACCGCCGAGGAGCTGCTGCCGCTGGTGCGCGCCGTGGTGCGGGCGACGAAGCACTCGCTCGTCGTCGGCGACCTGCCCTTCGGCTCGTACGAGGAAGGGCCCGCGCAGGCGCTGCGCACCGCGGTCCGGTTCATGAAGGAGGGCGGCTGCCACGCGGTGAAGCTGGAGGGCGGCCGGCGCTGCGCCGCCCAGATCGAGGCGATCGTCGGGGCGGGCATTCCGGTGATGGCGCACATCGGCTTCACCCCGCAGAGCGAGCACACCCTGGGCGGCTACCGGGTGCAGGGCCGCGGCGACACCGCCGAGGAGGTGCTCGCCGACGCCCGGGCCGTGGCCGAGGCGGGCGCGTTCGCGGTGGTGCTGGAGATGGTGCCCGGTGAGGTGGCCAAGCGGATCACCGCCGAGCTGGCCATCCCCACCGTCGGCATCGGTGCCGGCCCGGACACCGACGCCCAGGTGCTGGTCTGGCAGGACCTGGCCGGCCTGCGCACCGGGAAGGCGCCGCGCTTCGTGAAGCGTTACGCGGACCTGGCCGGGGCGCTGACCGACGCCACCCGCCGGTTCGCCGACGAGGTGCGCGGCGGCGAGTTCCCCGCCGCCGAGCACACCTTCTGAGGTACGCCGGGCGGCGCGGCCACGCCCCGCGCCGCCCGCGGCTTCCGGTACGGTGCGTTGATGATCTTCAGAACGGGGCAGGTCATCACCCGCCGTTACCTGCGCGATGGCCGGTGCTCCTGGCTGCAACCCATGCTGGTGGTCGCCGACGACGCGGACGGCCTGCTGCTCTGGCACCCGGTCGGCAGCGACTACGCCCGGCTGGTCGACGCCGACGGCAACACCCTGCACGAGCTTCCCGTCGACCGGATGCGCGACGCGAAGCTGGCCGTCCAGGCCTGGACGGGCTACGACATCCTCGTGCTCATGCCGCCCGCCGCGGCGTACTCGGTGTGGTGGTTCTTCCGGGACGGCGCCTTCGCCGGCTGGTACGTCAACCTCGAGGACCCGTACGCCCGGCGGCCCGACGGCGTCGACACCGTCGACCACGTCCTCGACATCGTCGTGACGCCGCAGCGGCGGTGGGAGTGGAAGGACACCGGCGAGTTTACCGAGCGGATCGGGCACCTGGCCTACTTCGACCGGGCGGCCGCCGACGCCGTCCGCGCGGAGGGCGAGCGGCTGGTCGCGCTCGTGGAGGCCGGCGAGTTCCCGTTCGACGGCACGCACACCGGCTTCCGGCCGGATCCGGGCTGGCCGCCGATGCTGCGCCTCACCCCGGACCTGCTCCGGGCCGCCCAGGCTCCGCGTGCGGGCGGCTGACCGTCAGAGGTCGGTGACCCGGATCCCGGCGTGCGCCTTGTACCGCTTGTTGATCGCGATCAGGTTGGCGGTGAACGCCTCGATCTGGTGCGCGTTGCGCAGCCGGCCGGCGTAGATGCCCCGCATACCGGGGATCCGGGCGGCCAGCGCGGCGACCACGCCGACCAGCTCCCGGTCCTCGGTGCAAATCAGCACGTCCAGGTCGATCCGGTCGACCTCCGGGTCGGCCAGCAGCGGCGCGGAGACGTGGTTGAACGCGGCGCAGACCCGGGAGTCGGGCAGCAGCGCGGCGGCCTGCTGGACGGCGCTGCCCTCCGGCACGGCCAGCGCGTACGGCCCCTGCTTGTCAAAGCCGAGCGGGTTCACGCAGTCGATGACGATCTTGCCGGCGAGCGGGGCGGCCAGGGCGGCGACGGTGGCGGCGTGCCCGTCCCACGGCACCGCGACGATCACCACGTCGCTGCGGCGCGCGACCTCGTCGTTGTCCGCGCCGGTCACCTGGGCGCCGGCCGGCACGCCCGGCAGTGCGGCGATCTCCGCGGCGGCCTGGGCCGCCCGGTCGGCGGCGCGGGAACCGATCAGCACGGCCTGTCCGGCCCGGGCGAACCGGTAGGCGAGTCCCCGCCCCTGATCCCCGGTGCCACCGATGATGCCGACGGTGAGCCCGGAGACGTCGGGCAGGGTGGTCGCGTCGTAAGCCATGCGGCCATCCTCGCAAAGGTCATCGTTCGGTGGGACGGCCGGGCGCTGTGACAATCCCCGCTGCCGGCTCCGCTCGTCGGCCCCCGGGATCTCGCCGCCACCCCCCGTGGGCGACCGCCGCTCGCCCGCCCCGATCGGGAACTCGCCACCATCCAGACGACGGCGTCCCGGCGCGAGCCTGGCGTTCGACGCGAGGGCCCGCATCGCCCGGCGGCCGCTACCGACTTGATGACCAGGCGACGGCGTCCCGGCGCGAGCCTGGCGTTCGACGCGAGGGCCGGCATCGCCCGGCGGCCGCTACCGACTTGATGACGTGAATGACTCAGCCGGCCGGGATCGCTGCGACCAGGTGATCCACCTACGACATCACATCGGTAGGCGGTGACCAGGAGGCGGCCGGCCTGAGGTGCCGGCGGGTCTTGACCAACACCCGACGGTGCCGCCGAGGACCCGCCCCGGTAGCTCAGCGGGCCGTCAGGATGGCGATGAGCCAGTCCGCCCGGTCTGCTCCGCGCCGGAGCGGCATTCCCGACAGCGGTCGCCAGGACTCCGCACCGGAGCGGCCGGCGATGCCGGTCAGGCGCGTTCGAAGAGAACCTTGCGCTCGGCGGGGTCGGCGGTGACCAGGCGGACCGTCACCCGCTCACCGAGCGGCAGCTCGCCCAGGCACCGGGCCCGGACCGGCGGTTCGTCCAGCGCGACGGTGCCGCCGGGCGGGCGGCCGGGCCGGCCGCCACCGTTGGCACCACGATCCGCCCCGGCGTTCCCGGATGACCGCCGCGGGTCGACGCCGGTGGCCTCGGGCGGGCGGGGCGGCTCGGCG
>NZ_KQ058860.1 GCF_000982955.1 Micromonospora sp. HK10
CCGGGGCGGCCGGCGGGCGGCCGAGGTGAGGGCGCTCACCAGCGGCGGCGGCCCGGCCGCCGGTACCGTTCCTGTCCGGGGACCGCGGGGTCGCGGTCCCCGCGGATCCGCAGGCGTCGCCGGACGACCCTGACCAGAGGAGGGGCCACCCGTGTCCGACGCCGACCGGCTGCTCGCCGACGCCCTCGCGGGGGCGCGCGGCACCGACGTACGCGAGGCCGAGCGCGCGCTGGACCGGCTGGTGGTCGGCGACGGCCCGGCGGTGGACGCGGCGCTGCTGGCCCGCCTGGTCCGCGCGGTGGGCCGGCTCTGGCCCCGCGGCTGGCAGCCGGCCGACCTGGACCGGATCGCGCTACGGCGGCTGGCGCCCCGGGGCGCGCGGCTGCTTCGCGACGTGTTGGCCGCCCAGCGCCGCGAGCAGCCCGGCCCGGTCCCCGGCTGGTTCGACGGTCAGCTCGCCGAGCTGGGCGCGGAGTGGGACGCCGCCCCGGGCTGGTTGGACCGCCGGGCCGAGGGCGACCGGATCAGCACGCTGCGGGACGCGGTGGAGGCGCTGGTGCTGGTGGAAGGGCTGCCGCCGATCGCCACGCTGCGCCCGCCACCGGGCGGCCCGGGTGCCGCCCAGGGCTCCGGCGGTCCGGGTGCCGTCCGGGGCTCCGGCGGCCCGGGTGCCGAGCGGGACGCCGGCCCGCCGGCCACCGCCTCGCGGCTGCTGGACCGGGTCCGTGCCCTGCTGGCCAAGGCCGAGTCGACCACCTTCCCGGCGGAGGCGGAGGCGCTCACCGGCAAGGCGCAGGAGCTGATGGCCCGGCACAGCATCGACGCCGCCCTGCTCGACGCCACGGCCGAGCGGCCGGACCGGCCCAGCGGCATCCGGCTCGGCACCGACGCCCCGTACGCGGCCGCGAAGGCACTGCTCATCCAGGAGGTGGCCGGGGCGAACCGGTGCGAGTCGGTGTGGTCCGACGACCTGGGCTTCGCCACCGTGCTCGGCTTCCCCACCGACCTGGCCGCGGTCGAGTTGCTGCACACCTCGCTGCTGGTGCAGGCCACCGCCGCGATGCTGCGTGGCCGGGGCGAGCGCCGGCCGGGCAGCGGCCGGCGCACCAAGGGCTACGACGAGTCGTTCCTGAACGCGTTCGCCCTGCGTATCGGCGAGCGGCTGCGGGCGGCCACCGTGGCCGAGGAGCGGGCGGCCACCGGGGAGCGGGCCGGCGAGCGGCTGCTCCCGGTGCTCGCCGCCCGTACCGATGCCGTGCGCGAGCGCCTCGACCAGCTCTTTCCGGGGGTCACCCGGCACCGGCTCCAGGTCCGGGACCGGGACGGCTGGGCCTCCGGCACCTCGGCCGCCGACCGGGCCTCGCTGGCTGCCGGCGCGCCGGACCGCCGGCCGGTACGCGGTCGCTGAGTTTTTTCTCCGGCAGGATGTCGGATCGGAGGTCCCGGCTCCGACCCGTCTGCGAGAGGCGCCACCGTCGGTGGCCCGTACCTGAGGAGTGGACCGTGAAGTACATGCTGCTGATCTGGAACCGTCCCGGCTTCGTCGAGGAGCTCTCCGAGGAGGAGCGCAACGCGATCTTCGGCGACGTCGACCGGATCATGGCGGAGCTGACCGCCTCCGGTGAGCTGGTGGGCGGCGACGCGCTGGCCCACCCGTCGCAGACCCGTACGGTCCGGGCGGGCGCCCACGCCGGTGCCGTCGAGGTCACCGACGGGCCGTTCGTGGAGAGCAAGGAGCAGTTCGCCGGTTACCTGATGGTGGACTGCGAGACCCCGGAGCGGGCCGCCGAGATCGCGGCGAGCTGGCCGGACGTGACGCACGGGGTGGGCGTACTGGAGGTGCGCCCGGTGATGGACCAGGCCGGGACGGAGATGTGACCGACCGGGCCGTCGAGGACCTGCTGCGTACCCTCGCGCCG
Organism: Micromonospora sp. HK10; assembly: GCF_000982955.1. Classification (GTDB taxonomy): domain Bacteria; phylum Actinomycetota; class Actinomycetes; order Mycobacteriales; family Micromonosporaceae; genus Micromonospora. The sequence continues at coordinate 1,920 of NZ_KQ058860.1, forward strand.
CAGGTCCTCGGTGTGCTCGTCCGCCGGCACGGCCAGTTCTACGCCTGTGAGGACGCGGTGCAGGAGGCCCTGCTCGCCGCCGCCACCCAGTGGCCGGCGCAGGGGGTGCCGGAGCATCCCCGGTCGTGGCTGGTCACCGTGGCGACCCGCCGGCTCACCGACGAGTGGCGCAGCGAGCGGGCCCGTCGGGACCGGGAGGTCGCGGTGGCGGCCCGGGAGCCGGCGTACCCGGCGGTGGCCCCGGCCGCCGACGAGGAGCCGCCCGCCGGGGACGACACGTTGAAGCTGCTCTTCCTCTGCTGCCATCCGGCGCTGACCGGCTCCGCCCAGGTGGCACTCACCCTGCGCGCGGTGGGCGGCCTGAGCACCGCGGAGATCGCCCGGGCGTACCTGGTGCCGGAGGCGACCATGAGCCAGCGGATCCGCCGGGCCAAGCAGCGGATCGAGGCGGCCGGGGCCCGCTTCGTGCTGCCTTCGCCGGCGGACCGGGACGACCGGCTCCGGGCCGTGCTGCGGGTGCTCTACCTGATCTTCAACGAGGGGTACACCGCCTCCAGCGGCGACGAGCTGCACCGGGCGGAGTTGACCGGGGAGGCGATCCGGCTGGCCCGGGAGCTGCACCGGCTGCTGCCGGACGACGGCGAGGTGGCCGGGCTGCTGGCGTTGATGCTGCTCACCGACTCGCACCGGGCGGCCCGGACCGGGCCGGGCGGGGAGCTGATCCCGCTGGCCGAGCAGGACCGCAGCCGGTGGGACCGGGCGGAGATCGCGGCGGGCGTCGCCCTGGTGACCGAGGCGCTGACCTGGTCGGCGCCGGGCCCCTACCAGGTGCAGGCGGCCATCGCGGCGGTGCACGCCGAGGCACCGTCGGCCGCGGAGACGGACTGGCCGCAGATCGTCGCGCTGTACCGGGTGCTGGCCCGGATCGCGCCGAACCCGATGGTCACGTTGAACCAGGCCGCCGCGGTGGCCATGGTCGACGGCCCGCGGGCCGGGCTGGCCCTGTTGGCGTCGCTGGACGCCGACGAGCGCACCGCCGGGCACCATCGGCTCGCCGCGGTCCGTGCCCATCTGCTGGAGCTGGCCGGCGAGCGGACGGCGGCCCGGGCGGCGTACCTGGCCGCCGCGCGGGCCACCACGAGCCGCCCCGAGCAGCGTTACCTGGAGGTACGCGCCGCCCGGCTGGCCGCCGACCGGTGAGTCCGACCGGGCGCGCGGTCCACCGGCCCCGGCTCGGGTGACCGGCCGGGTCAGGCCCGGCAGTCGCGGGTCAGCCGGGGCGGGATCGTCACGAACGTCGAGTTGAGCCACTTCACCGGGGTGGCCGACCGGGCCCCGGCGTCGAGTTGCTGCGCGGTCCGGCCGACCAGCGTCTTGATCTCCGGGTCGGCGGCCCTGGCGGCCTGCGTGCGTACGTCGTCGGCCAGGTCGGCGAGGTCGGCCTTGACCTGGGCGTTGATCTGCTCGGGGGTGAGCTGCCGGCGGGTCGCCGCCGCGGCGTCGGCGGCGATCTCCTTGCTCTTGGCGATGATCAATTTGTCCACCTCGGCGCAGACCTCGACGGTGTTCGCCGCGGTCGGCGGGGACGGCGTGGCGGTGGCCGGGGCGGGTTCGACGGTGGTCGGCGCGGCGGTCGGGCCGCCTGCGGGGGCCGCGGCATCGGGGCTTCCGTCGGCCTGGCAGGCGCCGGCGAGGGCGGTCAGGGTCACCAGGGCGGCGGCGCGCAGGGCGGTGCTGGCGGACATCCTTCTCCCCGTACGGTCGTCGGCCGTCGGTCACGGCCGGTGGTCGGGCCGGGCATCCTCGCGGTGCCGCCCTCCGGGGCCCGGACGGATCGGGCGGCGTGGCACCGAGTGTGCCAAGCGGGCGGCGCGGGCGCCGGACTGGCGGTCCGCGCGCAGCGCGCCGGGCCGGCGAGGTGCCGGCCCGGCGTCGCGGTAGTGGCGTTGGTCAGCTCTTGAAGGCGTCCTTGATCTTCTCACCGGCCTGCTTGAGGTCGGCCTTGACCTGGTCGTTGCGGCCCTCGGCCTCGAGGCGCTCGTTGTCCGTCGCCCGGCCGACGCCCTCCTTCACCTTGCCGGCGGTGTTCTCGGTCGCGTTGCCGATCTTGTCGTCGTAACCCATCGGAACCTCCACTCAGCATTACGTCCTGACGACAGGGGAGGTACCCCGCCGGCGGTCGGCTCAACCACGCCCGCTCACCGAGGGTGAACGGCCGGGCTCAGCCGACCGGCCGGAAGCCGCGCAGCCGGAGGCTGTTGGCCACCACGAAGACCGACGAGAAGGCCATCGCGGCGCCGGCGATCATCGGGTTGAGCAGGCCGGCGGCGGCCAGCGGCAGGGCGGCCACGTTGTAGGCGAAGGCCCAGAACAGGTTGCCCCGGATGATGCCGAGCGTGCGCCGGGAGAGCCGGATGGCGTCCACCGCGGCCAGCAGGTCACCGCGGACCAGGGTCAGGTCGGACGCCTCGATCGCCACGTCGGTGCCGGTGCCCATGGCCAGGCCGAGGTCGGCCTGGGCGAGCGCGGCGGCGTCGTTGACGCCGTCACCGACCATGGCCACCGTCCGCCCCTGCGCCTGGAGCCGCCGTACCGCGTCGACCTTGTCGGCGGGCAGCACCTCGGCGATCACCTGGTCGATGCCGACCTCCGCCGCCACCGCCTGCGCCACGGTGGCGTTGTCGCCGGTGAGCAGCACCGGCGTCAGCCCGAGTTCGCGCAGCCGGGCGATCGCCGCGCGGCTGGTCGGCTTGACCGCGTCGGCCACCGCGAGCACGCCGCGGGCCCGGCCGTCCCAGCCGGCCAGGACCGCCGTCCGCCCGGCGGCCGCCGCGTCGGTCACCGCCCGCGCGATCTCCCCGGGTACGTCGAGTCCGCGCTCCCGCAGCAGCCGCAGCCGGCCGACCACCACCTCCCGGCCCTCGACGGTCCCGGTGACGCCGAGCCCTTCCGTGTTGGCGAAGCCGCCGACGGTGGGCAGGGCGCCCCGCTCGGCGGCGGCGTCGGCGACGGCCTGGGCGATCGGGTGCTCGGAGGCGGCCTCCAGTGCCCCGGCCAGCCGGAGCAGTTCGTCGGCGTCCTGGCCGGTCGCCGGCAGCACGTCGACCAGGGTCATCCGGCCGGTGGTGACGGTGCCGGTCTTGTCCAGCACCACGGTGTCCACCCGGCGGGTCGACTCCAGCACCTCCGGCCCCTTGATCAGGATGCCGAGCTGGGCGCCACGCCCGGTGCCGACCAGCAGCGCGGTCGGGGTGGCCAGGCCGAGGGCGCATGGGCAGGCGATGATCAGCACGGCCACCGCGGCGGTGAACGCGGCGGTCGCCCCGCCGCCGGTGCCGAGCCACCAGCCGAGGGTGCCCACCGCCAGGGCGATCACGATCGGCACGAAGACCCCGGAGATCCGGTCGGCGAGCCGCTGCACGGCGGCCTTGCCGGTCTGCGCCTGCTCCACGAGCCGGGCCATCTGGGCCAGCTGAGTGTCCGCGCCGACCCGGGTGGCCCGGACCACCAGCCGGCCCCCGGCGTTGACGGTGGCGCCCACGACGGCGTCGCCCGGCCCGACCTCCACCGGCACCGACTCGCCGGTGAGCATGCTCGCGTCGACGGCGGAGGTGCCGTCCTCGACCACGCCGTCGGTGGCGACCTTCTCGCCCGGGCGGACCACGAACCGGTCCCCGACGGCGAGCTGGTCCACCGGGATCCGGGTCTCCCGGTCGCCGCGCAGCACCGCGACGTCCTTGACGCCCAGCTCCAGCAGGGCGCGCAGCGCCGCCCCGGCGGTCCGCTTCGAGCGGGCCTCGAAGTAGCGGCCGGCGAGGAGGAAGACCGTGACGCCGGCCGCCGCCTCCAGGTAGATGTTGCCGGCCCCGCCGCCGCGGCTGATGTCGAACTCGAACGGGTGCACCATTCCGGGCATCCCGGCGTCGCCGAGGAAGAGCGCCCAGAGCGACCAGCCGAACGCGGCGAGCGTGCCGAGCGAGACCAGGGTGTCCATGGTCGCCGCGCCGTGCCGGAGGTTGATCGCGGCGGCCCGGTGGAACGGCAGCCCACCGTAGACCACGACCGGGGCGGCCAGGGTCAGCGACAGCCACTGCCAGTAGTCGAACTGCCAGGCCGGGACCATGGCGAGCACGATCACCGGCACGGTCAGCACGGCCGACACCCAGAGCCGGGTACGCAGCCCGCGCAGCTCGACCACCGGCGTGGACGCCTGGGCGGCGGCCTGCGCGGGCGGCGGCGGCACGACGGCCGTGTAGCCGGTCTGTTCCACGGTGGCGATCAGGTCCGCCGGGGTGACCTGGTCGGCGTACCGGACGGTGGCCTTCTCGGTGGCGTAGTTGACCGTCGCCTCGACGCCGTCCATCCGGTTGAGCTTCTTCTCGATCCGGGCGGCGCAGGAGGCGCACGTCATCCCGCCGATCGCCAGCTCGATCCGGTTCGGCGCGACCGGCAGCGACTTCGCGGTCGAGGTCATCGCGGCACCTCCTGTCAGCTGTGTCCGTGACCGGGGGCGCCGTGTCCGGCGTCCGGGGTGGCTGTGGGCGTGGTGGCCGGCGCGGCCGGCGGCGGGACGTCACCGGCCACGACCGTGAACTCGGCGGTGTGCACCGCGTCGTCGTGCCGGAAGTCCAGGTAGAGACGGTACGTGCCGATCGAGGGCAGCTCGGTGGTGAAGCTCACCGCCGGCCCGGCCGGGGTCTTCCCGTCGCCGGGTGTGCCCTCCGGATGCACGTGCAGGTACGCCAGGTCGCCCTGGCGCAGCGCCACCAGGTGCCCGTACGCCCCGAGGTAGGGCTGGAGGTCGGTGACCGGGCGGCCGTCCCGGGTCACGGTCAGGGTGAGCCGGCCGGCCTGGCCGGGCTGTGGCGTGCCGGCCAGTGTGACGGTGTAGCCGTCGACGGTGCTGGTGGTCGCGGGGGCGGGCAGCGGGTGCTCCACCAGCGGGCCGGGGACGGTCACGTCGACGCCGAGCGTCAGCGGCTCGCCGCCGGTCGGGGTGAAGTCCGCGAAGGCCCGCCAGACGCCGGGTCCGGCCAGCGGCGAGGCGACCCGCCAGGTGCCGTCGCCGGTCAACTCGGGGTGCACGTGCCGGAAGCCGGAGAGGTCGCGGCGGGCGACGATCAGGTGCATCCGCTTGTCGTGGGCGACGTCGTAGCGGGTGACCGGCCGGCCGTCCGGGCCGATGATCCGGAAGGCGAATTCGCCGGTGGGGGCGCTCACCGGTTGCAGCGTGTAGCCGCGGTCGGCGACGAGCAGCCCGCCGGGCAGGTGGTCGGTGGCCGGGTCGGCGTGGCCGTCACCATGGTCGGCCGCGGTGGGGTCGTGCGCGGGGTCGGTGGCGTCGTGGCGGGTCTCGGCGGCGGGCGCGACGGGGTCGGTCAGCTGACCGACCCCGTACGCCGCGCCGAACACCGCCACGAGGCCGAGGGCGAAGCCGCCCAGCTTCGTCACCGTGTTCATCGGGGTACCTCGGTTTCTCGGGGTCCGCCGACCGTCACGCCGGGACGAGGTCGTAGCCGGCCTCGTCCACGGCGGCACGGACGGCGTCCGGGTCCAACGGGCTCTCGCTGCTGACGGTGACCCGGCCGGTGGCCAGGTCGACCTGGACGTCGGTGACGCCCGGGATCGCGCCCACCTCGGTGCTGACCGAGTTGACGCAGTGCCCGCAGGTCATGCCCTGCACCTGGTACGTGGTGGTGACCATGTCGAAAACTCCTTCCCGCATTCCCATCCTATACCCCCCAGGGGTAGGAGGGGGATGGACGACGCCCTTCCGGGTACCGATACCCGGTGTGGGTATCCCCGCATCCGGACCGTACCATACCCCCGAGGGGTACGCGCTATCCTGGACGTCATGACCGCACCGACGACCCCGACCCGGGGCTACACCGCCAGCAAGGATCAGCTGCTCGCGCGGCTCCGCCGCATCGAGGGCCAGGTCCGCGGCATCGAGAAGATGGTCGAGGACGACCGCTACTGCATCGACGTGCTGACCCAGATCTCGGCGATCCAGGCCGCCCTGGACAAGGTCGGCCTCGGCCTGCTCGACGGCCACGCCCGGCACTGCATGCACGAGGGCGCCGCCGAGGGGCGCGCCGACGAGATGGCGACCGAGATGATGGCGGCCGTCGGCCGCCTCATGAAGCGGGGCTGAGTCGGGACTTCCGGCCCCGATCCCGGGCCGCCCGGCCCGACCGCCGAGGGCCGGACCCGCCGTACCGTCGAGGTGGCGACCGGAGCCGGCGTCACCGCGCCGGACCGGCCGACCCTCGGACACGGACGGGAGGGCGGCCAGATGATGTGGCAGGGCCCGATGATGGGCTGGATGTGGAGCTGGTCCCTGCTGGGGCTGGTGGTGCTCGGCGCGCTGGTGTGGCTCGTGTTCCGGCTCACCGATCCGACCGGCGCCGGGCACGCCTCCTCGGCCGCGCGGCGCATCCTCGACGAGCGGTACGCCCGGGGCGAGATCGACGAGGAGGAGTACCACCGGCGTCGTACCGGCCTCGCCTGACGCCCGCCCCGCTCCGGTGCCGCACGCCCCGCGCGGCGCGGTGGAACACCGGCCGGCACGGCGACACTCCGTAGCGTGACGGCGCAGGTTAAACGCGACGCTGGTCACGCAGGGCCACGACGAAATAGGGCTTCTGGTCGGCTTCCGGACGTAGATCCCCGGGCGGACTCTCAGGTAACCTCGCTGCCGGTCACCGCTGGAGGCGCGCACCGGCGCCTGGCGGTACCGCCGCCCAATCGCCCGCGGGCGAGCCGGGGAACCAGGTACCTGGGGTGAGTCCGCGTCAGCGGTAGGGACCACTTCCGTCCCGAACCCGTCAGCTAACCCGGTCGGCGGCCGACGGAAGGGAAGACTGTGACGGCACCCCTGCGCCGCTGGATCACACCGCTGGTGGTCGCGCTCGCCGCGCTCGCCATCGTCGCCGGCCCCACCCCGGCCCTGGCCGCGCCCGCCACCCCCACCCCCTCGGGGCACGAGGAGGACGACGACCCACCGCTCATCACCAAGGCGATCGAGTCGGCGAACCGGCAGTACGTCCAGGCGAAGGCGAAACTGGTCAAGTCGCAGCAACGCCAGCGCCAGCGAGCCGAGGAGGTGCGGGCGGCGCAGCGGCAGCTCGACGCGCTGCGCCCCCAGGTCAGCGCCATCGCCGCGCAGTCCTACCGGACCGGCCGGATCGGCGCCATGGCGGTGCTGCTGGAGAGCCGGTCGCCGGACTCGTTCGTGCAGCGCGCCGCCGGCCTGGACGAGCTGAACCTGGTCAACGGGCAGAAGCTCGCCGAGATCAACGCGGCCAAGACCCGGGCCGAGCAGGCCAAGCTGGCGCTCGACGCCGAGGTACGCGAGCAGCAGCGGCTCACCAACGCGATGGCCCGGGAGAAGGCCGCGACGGAGAAGGCGCTGAAGCTGGTCGGCGGGCTCGACTTCACCGGCGGCCTGGTCTCGGCCACCTCCCGGGTGGCCGCGATCGGCCCCGGCCGGACCGCCGACGGCGACTGGAAGGCCGAGTCGTGCAGCGAGAACGACCCGACCACCTCCGGCTGCATCACCCCGCGCACCTTGCACGCCTACAAGGAGGTCAAGAAGGCCGGCTTCAACCGCTTCGTGGGCTGCTACCGCTCCGGCGGGCCGTGGGAGCACCCCAAGGGCCGGGCCTGCGACTGGTCGCTGCAGAAGAGCGGCTTCGCCTCCTGGCACAACAATGACATGCGGATGTACGGCAACAACGTCGCCGCGTTCCTGATCCGCAACGCCGACCGGCTCGGCATCTACTACGTCATCTGGAACCGGCAGATCTGGTTCCCGGCGACGGGCTGGAAGTCGTACAGCGGGCCGTCCAACCACACCGACCACGTGCACATGTCGCTGCTCTGAGTCCGTACGCCGAACGGGCCGTCCCCGCGATCACGCGGGACGGCCCGTTCGTGCGTTCGGAAAGGGTCAGCCGGAGACGGCGGTGGGCGCCGGCTCCGCGGCGCCGGCCGGTGCGGGCACGGTCCGGCCCGGAGCGCCCGCCGGCACCTCCGCCACGGTGCGCACCTCGCCCGCGCCGAGCCGGTACGACATGCCGACCACCGCGCAGCTCCCGGCGGCCACCCGCTCGGCGAGCACCGCCGAGTTGGCGACCAGGGCCTCGACGGTCTGCGCGATGTGGATGTCGACGATCCCGTCGATGTCCGTCACGCCCTCCCGCTGGGCCCGGCCCAGGCTCGGCACCACCGCGTCCACCACGGCACCGAGGTGACCGGGCGGGGTGGCGCCGGTGGCCGTGGCCTCCCGGGCGGCCTGCACCGCACCGCAGGAGTCGTGGCCGAGCACCACCACCAGCGGCGTGCCCAGCACGGTGACCGCGTACTCGACGCTGCCGAGGACCTCGGGACCGGTGGTGTGACCGGCGGTCCGGACCACGAAGAGGTCGCCGAGCCCGCGATCGAAGATGATCTCGGCGGCGAGCCGGGAGTCGGAGCAGCCGACGATCACCGCGAAGGGGTGCTGCCCGTCGGCGACGGCGGCCCGGTGGTCGGCGTCCTGGTTCGGGTGGCGGGGGGCACCGGTGACGAACCGGATGTTCCCGGCCTGCAGCTCGGCGAGCGCTCGCTCAGGAGTGGTCGGCGTCAATACACTCACCTCGTCCTCGGCGCAAAAGACCTGGTCAGCCCGGCCGGCGGCGGAGGCGGCCTCGCCGACCACAGTCACACGCAGCCGAACGCCCGTCAAGGTATACGTGATCCAGACTTCATACGTCCGGAGGTACTTGACTGGCCGCCGCGACGCGTCCACGCCAGCCGGCCCGGTCGCCCGACGGCCCGGAACGGCGCCGCCGGGCCCTACCATGACCACCATGTCGACCACACCTGGCGTGCCCGGGAGCGCCCGGAACTGGACCTTCCTCACCAATCACGGGCACGTCCTGCTGGCCATCGCGCGCAACCCCACCGCCCGGCTCCGCGACGTCGCCGACGAGGTGGGGGTGACCGAACGGGCCGCCCAGGCGATCGTCACCGACCTGGAGGCCGGCGGCTACCTGCGCCGCACCCGGGTGGGCCGGCGCAACGAGTACACCATCAACCCGAGCGGCCACTTCCGGCATCCGGCCGAGGCCGACCAGCAGGTCGGCGCCCTGCTCGCCCTCTTCAGCGCCGGACCCGACGACAAGTCCACCGGGGCCTGACCCGCCACGGCGGCCGCCGCCCCACCCCACTCCCGTCACCGCACGACCCGGCCGGCGGCGGTAGTCTCACCGCGTGCGCGAGAGCCTGCAGCCGGACGAAACGACGGTGAGCGCCCGGATCGGGCACCGGATCCGACCTGTCCTCTGTGGAACGGTCGCGGCGCTGCTCGGCACGGTCCTGGTGGCCCCCGCCCCCGCCGCCGCGGCCCCCCGCTGCGGCCCGACGGGCAACCCCGCGCCGACCGCGCAGCCCTGGGCACTGGACCGGCTCGCCCCCGCCTCGGCGTGGCGGGTGACCAAGGGCGGCGGGGTGACCGTCGCCGTCATCGACTCCGGCGTCTCGGCCAGTCACCCGCTGCTGCGCGGCGGGGTCCTGCCCGGCGAGGACTTCAACGGCCTGGTGAAGCTGCGCGGGCAGTGCGACCTGGTCGGCCACGGCACCCTGATCGCCGGCATCATCGCCGGCCGGGAGGGCACCGGCGTGCCGTACAGCGGGATCGCGCCGGAGGCGCGGATCCTGCCGATCCGGGTGCTCGCCGAGAACCGGGAGAACTTCGACCCGGCGGTGCCGGGCGAGATCGGACGCGCCATCCGCTGGGCCGCCAACCACGACGCCGACGTCATCAACCTGTCGCTCGTCACACTGGACGACCCGGCCCTCAAGTCGGCCGTCGACTACGCCCTCGACAAGGGGGTGGTCCTGGTGGCCGCCGCCGGCAACCGGCAGGAGAACCAGGAGGACCGGCCCGCCTACCCGGCCGCCTACCCCGGGGTGATCGCCGTGGCCGGCGTCGACGAGCAGGGCCAGCACGTCGGCAGCTCGGTCAGCGGCGACTACGTCGACATCGCCGCACCCGGCCTGAACATCATCGGCCCGGCGCCGCAGGGCTCCGGATACCTCGCCGAGCCGCAGGGCGGCACCAGCTTCGCCGCCGCGTACGTCTCCGGCGTGGCCGCGCTGATCCTCGCCGCGCACCGCGACCTCACCCCCGACGAGGTGGCCTACCGGCTGACCCGCACCGCCGACAACCCGCCCGACGGGCACAACGCCTCGGTCGGCTACGGCACGGTCGACCCGTACCGGGCGGTGACCAACCTGCTCGGCACCCGGCAGGACCCGCCGCTCGGCGCGATGCCGGCCCCCGCGCCGCAGGCCGACCCACTGGCCTGGCAGCGCACCGTGGCGATCTGGGTGGCCGTGGTGGGCGCGCTGCTGGCCGGCGCGCTGCTGACGCTGCGCCCGGTGCTGGCCCTCGGCCGGCGGCGCGGCTGGCGCCCGGGACGCCGGCCGGCCCACCAGGACAGCTGACCCCCGCCGGGACCGGGGCGCCGTGCGGTCTCCCGCCGCAGCGGCGCCGCGGCGGCGGTCAGTCGCGGCCGGAATGCACCGCGGCCCCGCCCCGGCAGAGCCGGGTGCGGGGCCGCGGTCGACCGGTCCGGGTCAGCCCCAGACCTTCGAGTTGCTCATCTCGGTGGTCATGTAGTTCTCGCGGGCGATGCCGACCGCGCCACCGATCTCGTTCAGGACCTTGTTGATGTCCCGCACGGCGGCGTCCCACTGGGCCTGGTGCTGCTCGTAGGCAACCCGGTCCTGGCCCTCCCACTCGAGCTTGGTCAGCATCGAGCGCAGCGTGTCCAGCTTCTCGTCGATGGTCCGCGAGATGGCCTGCATCTGCTGGTTGCTGCTCTCGAGGACAGCGTAGTCAACCTTGATGCTCATCAGTTCCTCCTCTGCCTGTCTTCGCGGATCACGGGTTGAGAGCAGAGTGGAACTTGTCCAGCATCTGCTGCTGCTCTTCGTCGTTGACCTGGTGCGTCGTGCCCGACTTGTCGAGCAGGTCCGCGATGTTGTCCATGGCCTGGAGCAGCTTGGCCGTGTCCTCGTTCCAGCGCTGCATCAGGTTCTGGAAACCCGTGGAGGCCTGGCCCTTCCAGGCCATCGCCAGGTCGTCGACCACGTTCCACAGCTTCTTCAGCTCACCGTCGACGTCGCTGCGCGTGGACCGCACGTCACTCGCGGCGGTGTGCAGAGTCGCTGCACTGACCTCGAACGCCATGCTTCACACCCTTCCGTCATCTCTGTGGCGGCGGATCCGCCGCGCCCTCCCCCGCGGCAAGGCGTACACACCCCACCGACGGACACTTCAACCGAACCGTAGCGGACGACGTCCAACCCGCGCAGCCCTGCCTTCCCATCGTCGTCTTCCGACACGGCAGGATCCACAACGCATTCCGCCCCGCACCGTACGAGTTGGACGGTCGTTGACCAGGTCAGGGCCCCGGCCGCCGGCGGTCCGCTCAGGCCGGCTCCGTCCACGCCGTCTGGATCAGCTGCTGGCCGTCCCGACGGCGCACCAGGGTGCCCCGACCCGGCGGCTGCGGGCTCGGCCGCAGGTTGCCGAAGACGGCCCCCTCCTCCCGGCTGCCGGACATCAACAGACCCGGCGAGTCCAGCTCGCGCAGGCGTTGCAGCACCGGCTCGTAGAGGGCGCGTGCCACGCCGCCCACCCGACGCGTGATGATCAGATGCAGGCCGATGTCGCGGGCCTGCGGCAGCAGCTCGTGCAGCGCGCTGAGCGGGTTGTTGCCGCCGGAGGCGACCAGGTCGTAGTCGTCGACCAGGATGTAGAGGTCGGGTCCCTTCCACCAGCTCCGGTCACGCAGCTGCGCGGTGGTCACGTCCGGGCCGGGCAACCGGTTCTGCAGGGCGCTGCGGATCGAGGCGAGGCCCTGGCTGAACACCTGGTTCGACGGCGCGTAGTCCAGCAGGTGATCGCCCTCCACCGCGCCGAGCAGGCCACGCCGGTAGTCGGCGATGACCAGCCGGGCCTGGGCCGGGGTGTAGCGCTCGGCGATGCCCCGGGCGATCAGCCGCAGCAGGTTGGTCTTGCCGCACTCGGCGTCGCCGAAGACGGTCAGGTGCGGTTCACCCGCCAGGTCCAGATAGACCGGGGCGAGCGCCGACTCGTTGACGCCGATCGGGATGCCCGGCGCCGCCCGGTCGACCACCTTGGCCAGCTCGGCGACCGCCAGCTTGCGCGGCAGCAGCCGCACCTTCGGCGCCGGCCGGCCCGGCCAGTTCGTCGCCACGTGCCCGGCCAGCGCCACCGACGCCTCGGCCAGGTCCTCCGTCTCACGCTTGCCGTCGATCCGCGAGATCGCGGTGAGGAAGTGCAGCTTGTCCCGGGTCAGACCGCGACCCGGCGTACCGACCGGCACGTTCTGCGCCGCCCGCCGGTCGATCTCCGACTCGGCCGGGTCGCCGAGCCGCAGCTCCAGCTTGGTGCCGAGCAGGTCGCGCATGTTGATCCGGATCTCCGCCCACCGCACGGCGGTGACCACCACATGTACGCCGAAACCCAGGCCCCGGTTGGCCAGGTTGGTGATGGTCTGCTCCAGCTCCTCGTACTCCTGGCGCAGGGTGTTCCAGCCGTCGACGACCAGGAAGATGTCGCCGAACGGGTCGTCGGCGAACTCCCCGGCGGCGCGGCGCCGCCGGTAGCTGGCCACCGAGTCGATGCCGTGCTGGGTGAAGCGCAGCTCCCGCTCGTCGATGATCGCGACCACCTCGGCCACGGTCCGGCGGACCGCCTCGGTGTCCCGCCGGCCGGCCACCCCCGAGGTGTGCGGCAGCCCTTCCAGGCTGCGCAGCGCGCCACCGCCGAAGTCGAGGCAGAAGAACTGCACCTCGCGGGGGGTGTGGGTGAGCGCCAGCGAGGCCAGCATCGAACGCAGCATGGTGCTCTTGCCGCTCAGCGAGGCGCCGACGATGACCACGTTGCCGCCCGCGCCGGCCAGGTCCACCATCATCGGGTCGCGCCGCTGCTCGTACGGCCGGTCCACGATGCCCACCGGGACGGTGAGCCGGCCGCGGCCCGGCCAGTCGGCGGTGGTCAGCCCGAAGGCCGGGTGCACGCTCAGCGGCGGCAGCAGCTCGGCCAGCCCCGGCGGCTCGGCCAGTGGCGGCAGCCAGACCTGGTGCGCCGGGCGGCCCCGCCCCTTGAGCTGGTCGATCAGCACGTCGAGCATCGCCACGGCCTTGCCGTCGCCGCTCTGCTCCGGCTCCGGCACGACCTCCGTCGGCGTGGGCAGGGCCGGCGCCGGCACGTAGTCGATGCCGTACGGGACGATCCGGCGCTGCACCTGCGCCCGGACCGACCGCTGCACCTGCCCCGGCGCCCGGTACGGGCCGGAGACGTACGCGGCGCGGAACCGCAGCATCGTGCTGGTGTCGGTCTTCAGGTAGCCGTGGCCCGGCGCGCTGGGCAGCTCGTAGGCGTCCGGCACCCCGAGCACGATCCGGCTCTCCACCGCCGAGAAGGTCCGCAGACCGATCCGGTACGACAGGTGGGTGTCCAGCCCGCGCAGCTTTCCCTCCTCCAGCCGCTGGCTGGCCAGCAGCAGGTGCACGCCGAGCGACCGGCCGAGCCGGCCGATCATCACGAAGAGGTCGATGAAGTCCGGCTTGGCGGCCAGCAGCTCGCTGAACTCGTCACAGATGATCAGCAGGCTGGGCATCGGGTCCAGCGGCTCGCCGGCCGCCCGGGCCTTCTCGTAGTCGTACCGGGAGACGTAGTTGCCGGCCGCCCGCAGCACCTCCTGGCGGCGGTTCATCTCGCCGGCCAGGGCGTCCCGCATCCGGTCGACCAGCGGCAGCTCGTCGGAGAGGTTGGTGATCACCGCGCTGGTGTGCGGCAGCGCGTCCAGCGAGGCGAAGGTGGCGCCGCCCTTGAAGTCCACCAGGACGAAGTTGAGCTCCTCCGAGGAGTGCGTCACGGCGAGCGCGGCCACCACCGTACGCAGCAGCTCGCTCTTGCCGGAACCGGTCGCGCCGATGACCAGGCCGTGCGGCCCCATGCCCTCGTGCGCGGACTCCTTGAAGTCCAGCTCCACCACGTTGCCGTCCGGCCCCACCCCGAGCGGGATCCGCAGCCGGTCCCGGTGCCCGCGCGGCCGCCAGGTCTGCTGGGTGTCCACGGTGGCCGCGTCGCCGATCCCGAGCAGGTCCGGCAGCTCCATGCTGCGGGCCAGCGGCTCCTCCGCGGTGGCACCCTGCTGTTGGGAGAGCCGGAAGGGGGCGATCTGCCGGGCCAGCCCCTCGGCGGCCGTCGCGCTCAGCCGGTCCGGGCGGCCCAGCCGGGAGGTCGTGGTGCCGCGTACCAGGTCCAGCCCGGTGCCGTCGCCGGCGTCCAGGCAGAGCAGCCACCGGCCGGCGTCCCGCGGGACCGTGCCGGAGAGGTCGATGACCGTGGCGCCGAGCAGGCCGGCGCCCATCAGCGCGCAGGTCGGCGAGACCTCGCCGCCGTCGAGCAGCACCACCACGTGCGGCGCGGTGGTGAGCGGCTTCGCCTCCGGCGCGAACCGGGGCCGGCCACCGAGTTCGTTGCCGAGGGCCACCTCCGCCTCGGCGAGGCTGGTGAAGACCATCCGGCGTGCCCCCGCCGCGTCGGTCCGCCCGGGGTGCTGGGCGTGCGGCAGCCACTTCACCCAGTCCCAGGCCGGCTGCCGGTCCGGCGCGGCCACCACCGCCACGATCAGGTCGTCCGGGGCGTGGAAGGTGACCAGTTGGCCCACGGCGGCCCGGGCCAGGTCGAGCACGGCCGTCCGGTCGCCGCGCAGGGCCACCCGGCTGAACGCCCGCAGGGACAGCGCGGTGGGCAGCTCCGGCACGCTGCTGTGCGCCCGGACGAACCGGCGCAGCGCGATGGCGCTCATCGGCTCCAGGTCCTCGACCGGCTTGGTCTCCGGCGGCACGATCTCCACGGCCAGCCGCTGCGGGCCGAGCGCGATCCGGACCTCGCCGAAGTCGTCCTCGGTGATCCGCCGCTCCCAGAGCCGGCGGGAGGCGGCGATCGACCAGAGCGCGTCCGGCTCCGGGTGCCGCCAGGTCATCGCGGCCCGCTGCTGCTCGGCGGCCCGCCGGGTGCGCTTGCGCATCTGCGCCAGGTAGCGCATGTAGTCGCGCCGCTGGGCGTTCAGCTCCGCCTTGTCGTTGCCGCCGCCGCCCATCGTGCCGATGGCCATGCCGAGCATGGACACGCCGAACAGGCCGCCGACGACGTACGTCATCATGCCGCCGCCGCGACCGGCGTAGAGGAAGGCCATCGCGCCCGCTCCGCAGAGCATCGGCAGGATCATCAGCACCTGACCCATGCCCTTGGACTGCGGCTCGGGCAGCTCGGGCGGGGACTCCAGCAACACCTCGCCCCGCGGCAACGCGGGCCCCGGTTGACGCGGAAGCCGGCGGAACACCACCGTACTCACGGCTCTCCTCCCCAGAAGCTGCCCTGATCGTGGTCTGCTGACGGCCCGAGACGTCGGGTGGGCAACCTGTGCGACCGCCATCGTAGGTAATCTCCCGGAGGCGTCGTGGACCCGTGGGGGCGACGTCACCGGCCGAGGTGGATCGTAGGCGAGCACGAGGAGGCCAACAGTGGCGACGAAGACGGCGACCGGCGGGCTCAGCCGGATCACCATCGTGGCGCCGCGGACCAGGATGGATCTGGCATTGCCGTCCGACGTTCCGCTGGCCGACCTGCTGCCCACCCTGCTCCGGTACGCCGGCGAGGACCTGGCCGACGAGGGCGTACGGCACGGCGGGTGGAGCCTGTCCCGGCTCGGCGGTCCGCCGCTGGACGGCGGCCGCACCGCCGCGCAGCTGGGGGTCCGCGACGGCGAGGTGCTCTACTTCAACCCGCGGGCCACGGCCGCCCCCGAGATCGTCTTCGACGACGTGGTGGACGCGGTGGCCACCGCGACCAACCAGCGGCCCGGGACGTGGCAGGTCGGGACCACCCGGTCGTTCGCCGTGTTCTTCGCCGGCGCGGCGCTCGCCGCCGGCGCGGTGGCGGCGCTGCTCACCGGGCCGCCGCAGCTGCCCGGCGCGCTGGCCGCGCTGGTCGTCGCGGTGACCCTGCTGGTGACCGCCGCGGTGCTGTCCCGGGCGGCCGGCGACAGCCGCACCGGCGCCGTGCTGGCCATGGTGGGGCTGGGGTACGCGGCGATCGGCGGCCTGCTGGTGCTCGCCGGCGACCGGAAGCTCACCGAGCTGGCCAGCCCGCACGTGCTGATGGCCGCGACCGCGGCGGTGCTCTTCGGCGCGGTGGCGGCGCTGGCCGTCGGTGACCGGCTGCCGCTGTTTCTCGGCGCGGTCGCGGTCGGCGTGGCGGTCGCGATCGGCGCGGCGCTCTGCCTGGCCTTCGGCATCGGCGCGGCGGCCGCCGCGGCGGTGGTCGCGACCGTCGCGTTCGCCGCGCTGCCCGCGCTGCCGATGATCGCCTACCGGCTGGCCCGGCTGCCGGTCCCGTCGATCCCGACCGGCCCGGACGACCTGAAGACCGACACCGAGGCGGTGGACGGCCCGCAGGTGCTGCGCAACAGCGAGCGCGCCGACGCCTTCCTCACCGGTCTGCTGTGGACGGTGTCGCTGTTGGTCCTCGGCGGCGAGCTGGTGCTGGCCGACAACGGCCGGCTGCCGTCCGTGCTGCTCTGCCTGGTCCTGGCCCTGCTGTCGCTGCTGCGGGCCCGGCCGTTCCTCGGCCGCGCCCAGCGCACGCCGGTGCTGCTCGCCGGCACCGGCGGGCTGGGGCTGGCCGCCGCGGCCACCTTCGGCGCCGGCTCGCTGCCGGTCCGGCTCGGCCTGATCCTGGGCGGGCTGCTGCTCGCCGCGGTGATCAGCCTGATCTACGGGCTGACCGTGGCCGGCAAGCGGATCTCACCGGTCTGGGGTCGCACCCTGGACATCGTCGAGATCCTGCTGATCATCGCGGTGGTGCCGCTGGCCGTCTGGGTCTGCGGCCTCTACGGCTGGATCGTCAACCTTCGACCGTGACGGTGCCCATCGCGGTGGCCACCGGCGCGGTGGCGTAGACGCCCGGCCCGTGCTGGCCGTCCAGCGGGCGGGCCGGCACGCCACACCGCTTCGCCACGTCCCGGACCACCTTCACCAGCGCCTCGGCGTGCCCGTCCATGGCGGCGACCCGCAGCAGCGGCGGCACCCGGCGGCCGCCGGGCAGCACCAGCGCCGCGACCGTGTGTGACGGCGCGGAGGTGGCGGTCACCGCGTCCACCAGCGGGCCCAGCGAGCCGTTGGGGCGTACCCGCAGGGCCAGGCAGTGCTGGGTCCAGCCGCCGCCGCGCAGGCTGGTCCAGCTCTCCACCGGCGACTCCGGCGCCAGGTCCAGCCCGGCCCCGGAGACCACCGCGGCGTGCAGCTCGTCCCGGCTGAGCACCCGGTGGCCGAGGCCGGCCGCGGTGAGCGCCTTGCCCAGCCGGCCCATGCCGGCGGACACGGTGCGGTGCACGCCGCGCAGGCCACCGCCCCGGCTCACCGCCTCGGTGCGGGCGTCGGCGACGGAGAGCCGCAGCGCCACCCAGACCGTCCGGTGCGCGGCCGGTGGCGCTCCGGGCGCCGGGTACCAGACCAGGGTGTGCGAGACGACCTGGGTCTGGGTGACCGGGCCGGCGAAGTCGGCCAGCACGGCGAGGGCCCGGTCCACCACGGCGGCCTCGACCGAGCCGGCCGGCGCGCCGGGCCGCCCGGTCAGCGCGACCGCGGCGAACCAGCCCCGCTCGTCCTGCCCGATGCCGAGCCGGGTGCCGCGCTCGGTCAGCTCGACCACGTTCAGCTCCGGGGCGAGCGCGGCCAGCCGCGGATCGCCGGCCGGCACCGCGCCCCGGGCCCGGTCCCGGCGGCGGCGCAGCCGGCGGCGCAGCGCCAGGTCCTCGTACCACCAGCGGCCGCCGCGCCGGGCGAAGGCGGCGACGACCGCCAGCAGGGCAGGTACGCCCACCGCCGGCAGCACCCAGGTGGGGCCGGCGGTGGCGAACCAGACCGCGAGCGCGGCGCACTCCAGCACCACCAGCTGGCCGACGACGACCGGGCCGAGGCGGCCCCGCCGGCGCTGGTCGCTGGGCGCGACCGGACGGTCGTCCGGGGCGGCGGGGGCGGTGGCCGTACAACCGGGTGGCGCCTGGACCTGCGTCATCGGTAGCGTCCCTTCTGGACATCCTGGGCATCCGCCGGATCATTGCGGGCCGGGAGGGCGGGCGGGGTCCCGGTGAACCCCCGGCGGCCCCTTATCGTAGGGAAGCCCGCGGCGGAGTTCGGACCTGATCGCCGCGGACCCACCCCCGCCGGAGGTTAGTCATGCGGACCCGCCGCGATCAGGTGCAGGCGTACCGCTTCGTCACCCGCCGCATCGTCTCCGCGCTGCTCTCCGGCGACCCGGAGACCAGCGACCTGCCGATGCGGCGGCTCGGCATGGCGGTCTTCGGCAGTGTGCTCGCCGCCGCCGTGGTGCTCGGCGGCGCCGGGGCGTACGGGCAGCTCACCGGCAACGCGGCCCCGCTGGCGGCGGACACGCTGGTGATCGAGCGGGAGACCGGCGCCACGTACGTGTTCACCGACGGGAAGCTGCACCCGACGCTCAACTACGTCTCGGCCCGGCTCATCCTCGACAAGGCCGACCCGGCGGTGCGGACCATGTCGCGGGCCTCCATCAAGGACCGGCCGCGCGGTCGCACGGTCGGCATCGTGGGTGCCCCGGACGATCTGCCGGACCGGAAGTCCCTGGTCGGTTTCCCCTGGTCGGTGTGTGACGTACCGGACCCGGTCGACCCGCGGCGGTCCACCACCCGGCTGGTCATCGACCGGCCGCTGGCCGGCGGCACCCCGCTCACCGACGAGGCGGTGCTGGTCCGCACCGACGAGGCGCGGTACCTGCTCACCGGCGGCGCGCGGCTGCGGGTGGTCGGCGAGGAGCAGGCGCTGGTCGCGTTGAAGATGGCCGGGGCGCCGGCCCTCGGCGTGGGCCAGCAGTTGCTCAACGCGGTGCCGGTCGGGCCCGCGCTGCGCAAGCCGAACATCGAGGGGTACGGCAGCGCGAGCGGGCTGGCGGTGGCCGACCGCCCGGCCAAGGTGGGCCAGGTCTTCCGGGCCGCCGACCAGTACTACGTGCTGACCCGCCAAGGGCTGGCGGCGGTCCGGGAGGTGACGGCGCTGCTGCTGCTCGGCGACGGCGGTCAGGTCACCGACATCACGCCGGACCAGGCCGGCCGGCTGCTGACCGACCAGCGGCTGGAGCCGGACGGCCT
Organism: Micromonospora sp. HK10; assembly: GCF_000982955.1. Lineage (GTDB taxonomy): Bacteria > Actinomycetota > Actinomycetes > Mycobacteriales > Micromonosporaceae > Micromonospora. Next base: position 21,197 of record NZ_KQ058860.1, read on the forward strand.
GCCGCAGCGGCTGCCCGCCCTGCACGAGGTGCGGGCCGGGCACAGCGTGCTCTGCGTCACATACCGGGCGAGCAGGGCGGGCCAACCGCCGACCACCACGCTGGAGGTCTTCGACCAGCCTCCGCCCGAGCTGACCGCGACGACCGGGGTCGCCGCGCGGCAGGGCGCCCGGGACGCGGTACGGACCGCCGAGGGTGTGCTGCTGCCCGGCGGCAAGGGCGTGCTGGCGCAGGCCGCGGCCGGGGAGACCGGGAAGGCGGCGGCCGGTGCCACCGTCTACCTGATCACCGCCCAGGGCGTGCGCTACCCGCTCGGCGCCGACTCGGGTGACGCCCGGGTCGCGCTCGGCTACGGCGACGTCGCGCCGGTGGCGGTGCCGGCCTCGCTGCTGGCCCTGGTGCCCACCGGGCCCGCCCTGCAACGGCGGGACGCGATGGCGTACTTCGACCCGGGCGCGACGTCGGCCGGCCCGGACGGCCGAGCCGATTCGGCGGCCGGCAGCAACCCGCCGGCCCAGGGCGGCTGACCGCCGACCGGTCCGATGTGGAGCCGCGGTCGGACACGGGTCGCCCTGGCTGGCCCGGGTCGACTAACCTGAGCGTGGCCAACGATTCTCGACGATGACTACGGGGATGCAGCCATGAGCGGGCGCACCACAGTTGACGTACTGTCCTTGGAGGATTTCCACCAGCGGCTTGAGCGGCGGCTGAGCGAGGCTGAGGCGGTGTTGCGGAAGCTCAACACCGCGATGCAGTGCCGGCCGCCCGCGTTGGGCACGTTCACCGACGCGACCGACAACGCTCGCCGCTACTCCGAGACGTACCAGAGTTTCGTCAACCACGCCGAGCGGCTGCACCGGGCGATCGTGGCGGCCAAGCAGGCGACCAAGACGATCATGACCAACTACCGGACCGCCGAGGCGCGCAACGCCGCCGCCGCGGCCGACATCGTCGCCGCCCTCACCGGGTTGTCCGAGGCGATGAAGCCGGCGAAGGGAGAGGATCCGCGTGTCTGAGTACACCCAGCGCTACGAGCACGTCAGCCACAAGGAGCTCTACCAGGCGGTCAACGCCGGCGACCCGACGCAGATCGACGCGCTCAGCGCCCAGTGGAGCTCCATGAAGGACACCCTGGACGGGCTCGGCCGCGACCTGCGCCACGACCTCGAGGCGCTCGGCAAGACCTGGACCGGCGCCGCGTCGCACGAGTTCCAGCAGCGGCTGAGCCTGGTCGCCACCTACTCGGGCAACCTGGCCGAGGGGATGGCCGGCGTCCGGCAGGGGCTCGACATGATGGCCACCGAGCTGCGCACCGCCCAGGGCAAGGCGGAGAGCCCGGAGGAGACCGACGACAACGACAAGATGCTGTCCGGGGCCACCAAGGGTTTCCTGGTCGCTGGCGTGACCGGCGCGGTGATCGGCGGCGTCGTCGGCCACAAGCAGGACGAGGCCGAGCAGGAGAAGGCGCACCAGCGGATGGTCAAGGTCGTCGCCGACCTGGCCGAGGGGTACGACTTCTCCGCGTACGGCCGGATCGTCGTGCCCGACGAGCCCGACAAGCGGCTGCCGGGGCACTCCGACCCGCCCGGCTCGTCGCTGAAGGACGGCCCGTCGGTCGGCACGCCGCACAGCGGGCCGACCTCCGGCACGTTCGGCCCGGGGGCCAGCGCCACCGCGACCACCTCCGGGGTGCACCACACCGCCCCGGGCAGCGGCACGCCGGGCAGTGGCGGGCCGGGCAACGGCACCGGGACGGGTGGCGTGGGCGGCCCGGGCACCGTCGGCACGGTCGGCACCGTCGACCCGACCGGCACCTCGCTGGCCGGCGCCGCCCCGTTGACCACCACCGGCCCGACGACCGGCCTGCCCGGCAGCACCATCGCCGGCGCGTCCACGACCGTCCCCACCGGCGGCGGGACCTCGCCCTTCGGGCTTTCCGGCGGCGTGGTGGGCACCGGGGCGCTGGCCGGTTCGACCGGCGGCGCGGCCGCGAGCCGGCCCGGCGGCCTGGAGGCCCGGGCGGCCGCCGGCAACGGCCGGCTCGCCGGCGGCCGCAGCATGGTGGTCGACGCCGATGGTCGCGGCAACGGCGCGAAGGCCGGCTCCGGCGGGCGTCCCCCGCTGGCCGGGCGCAACGGTGTGCTGGGCCGGCAGGGCCAGCACGACGACGATTCGGACGAGCGGTTCACCTGGCTGACCGAGGACGAGATGGTCTGGGGCGACGGCCGGTCGGCCGCCCCGCCCGTGCTGGGCACCGACTGATCGCAGACTGACCCGCGGCGCGGCGTCTCTCCTCCGGAGGGGCGCCGCGCCGTCGTCGTACCCGGCCGCTCCGTCCACAGCGCAGCGTGGGGCGGGTCACGTCCGTGGGGAAGATCGTCGGGATGCAGGAGACGGAACCGACCGATAGGTTGAGTGTGTGCTGTCCGTAGCGTTCCCTCCGCCCCTCTGGGCGGCGACGCTGCGCAGCCTCCGCCGGCTCACCCGGATGGCGACCACCGCACTGGTGCTCGCCGTCGGGCTCAACGGTCTGGCCGCCGCGCCGGCCGCCGCTGATCCGGCCCGTCCGGCCGCGACGAGCCACCCGGTCGCCGACCTCGGGCTCGCCCCGGCCGATCCGGCCCGTCCGACCGGGACGAGCCGCCCGGTCGCCGAGTTCCGGCTCGCCCCGGCCGCGCCCGACCTCCGCACCATCCGGTACGCCGTGGAAATCGCCGGTCCCGGCACCGCGACGCCGGCCACCGGTGCCCTCGTTCCCGGGGTGAACGCCGCCGCCCGGGACCTGCGCGCGACCCCGGCCGGGCCGGCGGTCCGCGTTCCGTCCCACCGCTCCGCGCCCGAGGTCGCCTCGCCGCTGGCGCAGGCCGGTCCGACCGTGCCACCCACCGACCCGGGCCGGAGCACCGTCGCCCGCCGCGGCCCGCCGCACGCCTGACCCCGCCGGCCGCCGTGCCCGTCCGCGCCGCCTGATCCGCCGCGGCCGACCGGAACCCGACCGGCTGCCGTGGCCCCCGGAACCCGACCGGCCGCCGTGGCCCACCGGATCCGGACCGGCTGCGACGGTCCGCAGGACCCGGACCGGCTGCCCTGGCGCGGCCCGACCGATCCCGCGGCACGGCCGCACAGCGATCCGTGGCACGAACCCCGCCCGTCGACCGGGCCCCGACCGTGACTTCCGAATGTCCCACCTTGAGGTGCTCGTGATGCAGACCGTCTTCTCCACCGTCCTGCCCGACGTCCCCCGGGCCGCCCTGATCTGGCTGGCCCTGATCGCGGTGCCGGCGATCGCGATCGCCGCTCTGATCATCCGGCCCGGCCGGCTCCGTCCGGTGTTCGCCGGGCGGATCAGCGAGGCGGCCATGCCGAGCAGCCTGGAACTGGCCGAGGAGGCCCGCGAGCGGGCCCGGTACGCCCAGGAGGTGGAGGTCGCGGCGGCCCGGGCGGCGGCGACGGCCGAGCGGCGGCGCGCCGAGTGGCTGGCCGCCCAGGAGGAGGTGGACGAGGCGTGGCGCGCGTACGAGGCGGCGGAGGAGGACGTCCACCGGCTGGCCGCCGCCGCCGCGCTGCCGTTGCCACGGACGGCACAGACCCCGGCCGAGTACGCCGACCGGGAGCGCTGGCTGCACCGGGCGGCGCTGGACGCGCAGTGGCGCAAGGAGATCACCGTCGAGCAGTTGAGCGACATCCTCGGCCACCGCGGCTGGGACCCGCGCCGGCACCCGGTGGAGCAGGAGCTGCTGCTGCGCCGGCTGGTCCGGGACAACCTCCACGCCCGGCAGCAGACCGCCCGGGCGCGGGAGCAGGCCGCCTGGCGGGACGCCGAGCTCGCCGCGGCCGCCGCGCGCAGCCTGCGCGAGGAGGCGTACGCGGCGACCCGCCCGGCCGTCCAGCCGCGGTCCGCGCTCTCCCTCGCCGACCTGACCGGCCCGGAGACCACCCGGGAGCTGCCCGTACGCGACCCGGCGCCGGCCGCCCGGGGTCGGGCGGCGGTGCCCGCGTACTGATCGTCGAGCGCCACTGGCCGGGCTCGGCTAGCGTGACCCCGTGTCCCGCGAGACGTGGCTCCTGGTGGTGCTCGCCGGCCTGGTCGCCCTGGCGACGCTGGTCGGCGCGGTGCTGCTCGCCGTCCGGGTGGTCCGCACCCGCCGGTTGCTCGGCGCCCTGGGCGCCGGCGGCAAGGTCGCCTTCTACGGCGCGCTGATCTACACGATCCTTCCGGTCGACCTGCTCCCCGACCCGATCTACCTGGACGACATGGGTGTGCTGGCCGGTGCCCTGTTCTATCTGGGGCGACTGGCCGCCCGACACCGGGCCGCGCAACGAGCACTGCCGGGCCAGGCCGCGCACCGCGGACTGCCGGATGCCACCGCGCAACGCGGCGGGCGGGGTCAGGCGGCGCACCGCGGCGGGGCGGACCGGCCGGGGTTCCCCACACCGCCCGATCCCCCACGCCGCCCCGTGTCATGATCTGCCCCGGGCCGGCGACCGGCCCGGCGCGGCCCACCCGGCCGCCGGCGACGGAGATCGGCGCGGCCCACTCGGCCGCCGGCGACGGGGGACGGGACATGGCGGGCGACCACCGGCTGGAGCCGCACGACGCGCGGGTCGCGGCATTCTTCCGGGACCGGCACCTCGCCACGCTGACCACGCTGCGCCGCGACGGCACCCCGCACGTGGTTCCGGTGGGCGTCACCTTCGACGCGGACGCCGCCCTGGCCCGGGTCATCACCTCCGGCACCTCGGCCAAGGCCCGGCACGTCGCGGCGGCCGGGCCGGCGGGCGCCCCGGTCGCGGTCTGCCAGGTGGACGGCCGCTGGTGGCTGACCGTCGAGGGGCGGGCGGTGCTGCGCCGCGACCCGGAGTCGGTGGCCGAGGCCGAGCGCCGGTACGCGGAGCGCTACCGCCAGCCGCGTCCCAACCCGCAGCGGGTGGTCATCGAGATCGCCGTGACCCGCCTGATCGGCAGCCTTCCCGCCGACTGACCGGCCCGACCCGCCAGCGGGTGCCGCCCGCGTCAAGACGACGACCCGGAGGCGGGTGGTGCGCGAGCTGAGCGCGCAGCCTTGCCTTGATCGACTCGGGATACCGCATGTTGTGCTTTCCCGACCCGGGGAAGGCCCCACATGTCGCAACCCGCGCGACAACCACCCAGATCGACCCGACCACGCCTGCCCGGTGTCGGGCCGGCTGATGCCGTCTGTCCGGTTCGGCGGTGAGCGCCGCCACCTGCGGAATCAGGGGCAGCCGGAGGCCGTTGCACTTCCCGAACGACCGCCGAGCGCCACTCCCGGTGCTCCGTCCGGCGGAGATCCCGTGCGGACGGCAACCCCCGAATGGAGCCTCGACCGTGATCGCAATTGTCCGGAAGTGTCTGCTCTCCGCCGCCTGCCTCGCCGCCTCCGGTGGGGTGATCGCGGGCCCGGCCGTGGCCGCGCACGCCGCCGCCCCCGCCAGCGTGGTCAAGGGCAAGGGCGAGCGCAGCGCCGGCTACGAGTACCAGGCCCAGCCGAACTTCTACTACTGCGGCCCGGCGTCGACCCGGATCGCCCTGTCGGCCGAGGGCAAGGAGATCAGCCAGGACGAGCTGGCCGCCAAGCTCGGCACCACCGAGAGCGGCACCGACTCGGCCATCGACGTGACCCGGGTGCTCAACGAGTACACCGGTGGCAAGTACAAGACCACCGAGATCCGGGACGACGTGGCCACCCGCGAGCAGGTGGAGCGGCTGCGCGCGGACATCAAGGCCGCCGTGGACGCCGACCGGCCGGTGGTCGCCAACATCCTGGGCGGCGCGCTGGACATCGACGGTGTCGAGCACAGCTACCCCGGCCACTACCTGACGGTGGTGGAGTACAAGAACGACGGCAACACGGTGCTGATCGCCGACCCGGCCAGCCCGAACGAGCCGACGTACTGGATGGACGTCACCCAGCTGGCGAACTGGATCGCCGGCCGCGGCTACAGCTCCTGACCCGGCGACGACAAGGGCCGGCCTCCCCCACGGGAGGCCGGCCCTTCGGTGTACGCCGGGTCGGGCTCAGCGGGTCAGGATCTGCGCCAGCACGTCGTGCACGCGGGTGTTGGGGTGCTTGCCGCTGAACTGCTCGGCGAGCGGGCCGTACGCGGTGACCGGCACGTCGGCGCCGGTGTGCCCGCTGGTGGTCCAGTCCAGGTTGAAGCTGAGGCTGCTGCCCTTGATCGGGAAGGGCCCGTCCTCGGCGGAGATGCCGTCGCCGGACTCGTCGGAGGTGCCGGTGTCCTCGACGGTCAGGCCGCCGCACTCGTGGTCACCGGTCACCACCACCAGGGTGTCCGGGTGGCTGGCCGCGTAGTTGCGGGCCACGGCGACGGCCTTCTCCAGCTCGCCGAGGGCCTGAAGCATCCGGGTGCCGTTGTTCTCGTGGGCGAACTCGTCAATGCCCTCCTCCTCGACGAAGAGGAAGAAGCCCTTCTTGTTCGTGGACAGGGCCGACAGCGCCTTCTCGGTCATGGTGGCCAGGCTGGCCGGCGGGTGGTAGAGGTCGCCCTCGCCCTCGACGCGCTGCTGGAACAGCTCCTCGTTGCCGAAGAGCCCGAGCAGCTTGCCACCCTTGGCGGCCTGGAGCTGGGCGGCGGTGGAGACGTACTGGTATCCCTTGGCCTTGGCCTCGGTGATCAGGTTGCCCTTGGTGCCCTTGCTGGCCTCGCTCGGGTCCTCGGCCGGCTGGTCCGGGTATGCGCCCGGTACGCCGGCGGGCAGCCACCAGTCCTCGCCCCCGCCGAGGATCACGTCCGGCCGGGTCACCTCCAGGTACTGCCGGGCGATCTCGTCCTGGGCGGAACGGTTGGCCGTGTTGGCGAAGAAGGCCGCCGGGCTGGCGTCGGTGACCTGCGCGGTGGTGACCAGGCCGGTCGCCTTGCCGGCCGCCTTGGCCTGGGCGCCCAGGGTGGGCAGCGGGTTGCGGTCCACGTCGACGCTGATCGCGCCGTTGTACGTCTTCTCGCCGGTGGCCCAGGCGGTCGCCGCGGCGGCCGAGTCGGTGATCGGCGTGGACGGGTCGTGCGGGCTGGTGGTGAGCTGGCCGGAGTAGGGCAGCTTGTCCATGGCGAGCTGGCCGTCGAGGCCGGCCAGGTAGAGGCGGGCCGCCTCGCGGTGGGCGGCGGACATGCCGTCGCCGTTGATGAAGATGACGTTGCGCGCCTTGCCCTTGGCCGGGCCGGCGTCGGCCGCGGTGATCGGGTTGGCGAGGCTCAGTCCGGCGGCGGCGACGGCGCCGGCGACGACCGGGGCGAGCAGCCGGCGGCGGGAACGGAAGGTCACGGGGGTCCTCCTGGCGGATGGAACGCTTGGCGGCCATCACGCAACCGCAGTCATCGGCCTAATGCCTGACCTGCGGGTTAACGGAGGACGGCGGCTGCTCGGACTCTTGTCGCCCGGGGCAACCGGCGCCGGCACCCGACGCGCGCTGTCATGGGCCTGGCGGGAACGGGTCGATGGGTCGCTCGAAGAAGCTCTCCAGCACCACCACGGTCTGCGTGCCCGTGACGCCCTCCACCTGGAACAGGCGCCGCAGGCTGGCCTGGAGCTGTTCGGGCGTGCCGACCCGGATCTTCACCAGTAACGAGGCGGGCCCCGCGATGACGTGCGCCTCCTCCACCTCGGGGAGCGCGGCCAGCGCTTCGCGGGTGGGGGCGTCGCCCATCCAGGCGTTCGCCTCCACGAGCACGAACGCCAGCACGGCCCGGCCGACGGCGGTCGGGTCCACGTCCACCGTGGTCCGTCGGATCACGCCCTGCTGGCGCAGCTTGCGTACCCGGTCGTGGACGGCGCCGGTGGAGAGCCCGACCGTCCCGGCCAGCGTGGCGTACGACTGGGTGGCGTCGGTTTGCAGTGCGGCGAGCAGCGTCCGGTCAACCTCGTCCACCACGCCAACTCCTGTTCGCCTGATCATCCAGAAGGCCGATTCTGATTCGCTCATGTTAGCGTGCTGGTGAACCTGATTCACAAGACGTGGAGGTCATGGTGGTGGACCGGTTCCGGACCCGGTTCGAGGTGCGCGACGAACGGTTCCGCCGGGTGAACGGCGACGAGTGGACCGAGTGCCTCTGGACCGGCGGCCGCTGGCTGGAGGGGCCCGCGTGGTTCCCCGCCGGGCGGTACCTGGTCTTCAGCGACATCCCCAACGACCGGCTGCTGCGCTGGGACGAGACCACCGGCGCGGTCGGGGTGTTCCGCCAGCCGGCCGGCTACTCCAACGGGCACACCGTTGACCGGCGAGGGCGGCTGGTGAGCTGCGAGCAGGGTGGGCGGCGGGTCACCCGCACCGAGCCGGACGGCACCGACACGGTGCTGGCCGAACGCTGGCGCGGCATGCGGCTGAACAGCCCGAACGACGTGGTCGAGCGCTCCGACGGGTCGATCTGGTTCACCGATCCCAGCTACGGCATCGACAGCGACTACGAGGGGCACCGGGCCGAGAGCGAGATCGGCGGCAATCACGTCTACCGGGTCGACCCGCACGACGGCGCCGTCCACCTCGTCGCCGACGACTTCGGGCAGCCCAACGGCCTGGCGTTCAGCCCTGACGAGTCCCAGCTCTACGTGGTCGACACGCGGGCCAGACACCTACGGCGGTTCCAGGTCACCGACGGCGGCACGCTGCGTGGCGGGGAGGTCTTCGCGAGCTGCGACGCCGGCTCGTTCGACGGGGTACGCCTCGACGACGCCGGGCGGATCTGGGCCGCCGCGCACGACGGGCTGCACTGCTTCGACCCGGACGGCACCCTGCTGGGCAAGCTGCACCTGCCCGAGGTCGTCGCCAACTTCACCTTCGGCGGGCCGAAGCGCAACCAGCTCTACATCTGCGCCTCCAGCTCGCTGTTCAGCCTGCGGGTGAACGTCAACGGCGTGCGCTGTCCCGGCTGGTGATCACTCCTCCGGCGCGATTCGCTGCGCACCCGCCACATCGGACACGATGATCGCCTCCAGCGGGCAGGAGTCCGCCGCGTCGAGCACCGCCTCGGCGGCCGGGATCCGCTCCACCCGCGGCCGGGACAGCCCGTCGACCAGCACGAAGTGGTCAGGGGCGACGCCCGCGCAGATCCCGGACCCGATGCACCGGGTCGGGTCGATGTACAGCCGCCACTCGGTCCCCTCGCTCACCGGCTTGCCTCCATTCGCGCGGACACCGGACGAGCGACCCCGCCCGCCTTGACAATGAGTCATGCACCGACTGCGCATAGTAGTGAAATTCCTCGATGAGGGCCAGCGGGTGGTACCCGGACACGGCACTCCCGGGCCGTCCGGCGGGGACGACCCGGGAGCGGTGAGCGCGGTCAGCGGTCGGTGTCGCCCTGTCCCGTCCGCTGCTGCGCCATGTCGACGCCCTTGTCGATCTGCTGGTCGTACTTGCCCTCGGTGCGCTTGTCGGCCGCCTCGCCGGCCTTGTCGATGCCCTGGTCGACCTGCTTGTCGTGCTGGTCGGCGAAGTCCTTGGCCTTGTCCATGAAGTCGCTCATGTCGGGTCTCCTCTCGGTGCCTTCCTGCCTTCCCTGGCGGGGTGGGCACAAACGCCGTCCGCCCGGATGTCACCCGGGTGTCGGAATCCCGGCCGTCGGGTACGTCACGGCACGGTCGTGGACGGTCGGCGCGCCCGCCGAGCCGCCGGACGGCCAAGGTCGAGGAAGGGGCCGACGTGGAGGATGAGCGCGGGCGCGGGCCCGAGGCGACGGAGCGCGCCGGGACGGCGGCCGGACACTCGGCCGCGCCGCACCGGGAACCCGGCCCGGCGGCAGGACACTCGGCCGCGCCGCACCGGGAAACCGGCCGGGCGGCAGGACCTCACCAGCCGGCGTCGGGACCACGCCAGGCGTGGGCCGGTCTGCCCTGGCCGGTACGGACGGCCGTGACGTGGAGCGCCTGCCTGGTGGTGGTGATCACCGGCCTCTGGCTGCTCGGCAAGATCGCAGTGCTGCTGGCGCCGCTGGCCGTGGCGCTGGCCGGCACGCTCTTCCTCGCCGCGCTGCTCGACCCCGTCCTGCTCCGGCTGCGCCGACTCCGGGTGCCGGACGCCCTGGCGGCGCTGCTCAGCATCCTGCTGCTGCTCGGCGTGCTGGTGGGGGTCGGTGTCCTGGTGTGGAACCTGACCGCGAGCCAGTTCGGGGAGCTGAGCCAGCAGCTCGACCAGGGGTTGGAGCGCAGCCGTGACTTCGTCACCTCCAGCCTGCCGGTGACGGACGAGCAGCTCGACCGGTTGGTCCGGCAGGTCCGCGAAGGAGTGAGCGGCAGCGCCCCCGACCCGGTCGCCGGGGCGCGCACCGCCGCCGAGGTCGCGGGCTCGCTCCTGCTCGGTCTGGTGCTGCTCTTCTTCCTGCTCAAGGATGGCCGGGCGATGTGGGGCTGGGTGCTGCGCCGGATGGCCGGGCCGCGTCGGGAACTGACCGCCGAGGCGGGCGGCGCCGGCTGGCGGACGCTCGGCGCGTACAGCCGGGGCACGATGATCATCGCGGCGATCGACGCGCTCGGCATCGGCCTGGGGCTGGTGCTGCTGCGCGTGCCGCTGGCCCTGCCGCTCGCCCTGATCACCTTCGTGGGCGGGTTCGTGCCGATCATCGGCGCCACGGTGGCCGGGGCGATCGCCGTGCTGGTCGCCCTCGCCGCCAACGGCCCGACCACCGCGCTGCTCACCCTGGCCCTGGTGATTGCCGTCCAGCAGGTCGAGGGCAACCTGCTGGAGCCGCTGGTGATGAAGCGGCAGGTGCAGCTCCACCCGGCGGTCATCCTGGTCGTGGTCACCGCCGGCACCCTGATCGCCGGCATCGCCGGGGCCTTCGTCTCGGTGCCGATCGCCGCGGTCACCTGGCGCGTCCTCGACACCGTCCAACGCCACCGGGCCGCCACGGCGCCCGGCTGACCCGGCCGGGATCAGGCGGGGTGCGGCTGCCGGAGGTGGGTGCTGAACCAGGCGCCAGCCTGCTCGGCCACCTGGTCGAGGGTGCCGGGCTCCTCGAACAGGTGGGTGGCGCCGGGCACGACGCGCAGCTCCGCCACCTCCCCCAACTGGTCCCGGGCCTGCTCGTTGAGCACGATCACCTGCTCGTCCAGGCCGCCGACCAGCAGCAACGTCGGGGCCCGCACCGCGGCCAGCGAACTGCCCGCCAGGTCCGGACGGCCGCCCCGGGACACCACGGCACCGACCCGCTCCGGCCGGGCCGCCGCCGCGACCAGGGCGGCGGCCGCGCCGGTGCTGGCGCCGAACAGCCCGATCGGCAGCCGCCCCAACGTCGCGTCGGCGGCCATCCAGTCGACGATCGCCGCGAGCCGCTCGGCCAGCAGCCCGATGTCGAAGCGCAGCTCGGCGGTGACCTCGTCCCGGGCGTCCTCCTCCGGGGTCAGCAGATCCACCAGCACGGTGCCCAGCGAGCGGTCGTTGAGCTGGTGCGCCACGGCCACGTTGCGCGGGCTGTGCCGCGAGCTGCCGCTGCCGTGTGCGAAGAGCACCACGCCCACCGCCCCGGGCGGCACGATCACGTCGGCCGGCAGCCCACCGTCGACCACCGGCACGGTCACCTCGTACCCCGACATGCCCTCACCTCCCCACCCGCCGCATACCCCCGGCGACCCCGCACTCACCCAGCCGGTGCCAGGAGCGTCCACCGCGGGGTTGCGTTGACGCCGGTGGCAAGGTTTAGCGTCGGATGGGCGAGGTGAGCTGGGAGGCGGCATGCGGATCGGGGAGCTGGCGCAACGAGCCGGGACCAGCGCCCGGACGCTGCGCTACTACGAGTCCCACGGGCTGGTACGGCCGGGCCGCTCGGCCAACGGCTACCGGGTCTACGACGAGGCGGAGCTGCGCGTCGTGCACGAGATCCGGGCACTGCTGGCGGTCGGCTTCGGGCTGGACGACATCCGCCCGTTCGTGGCCTGCCTACGCGCCGGCAACAGCTCCGGCGACGTGTGCCCCGACTCGGTGGCGGTGCTGCGGCGCAAGCTGGCCGAGGTGGACGACTACCTCGACCGGCTCGGCGCGGTCCGCCGGCAGCTGCACGATCAGCTCGCCCGCGCCATCGCCCATCGGGAGGAAACATGCCTCAGGACACGCAGGCGCGACTGACCCCGGTCACCGACGCCACCTTCGCCGCCACCGTGCTGGCCGCCGACCGGCCCGTGGTGGTCGACTTCTGGGCGGAGTGGTGCCCGCCCTGCCGCGCCGTCTCGACCCACCTGGCCGAGCTGGCGGAGGAGTTCGGTGACCGGCTGCGCGTCGTCACCCTCAACACGGACGAGAACCCCGAGACCACCCGCACGTACCAGGTGATGTCGATGCCGACACTGCTGACGTTCCGGGACGGACAGGTGGTCGGCTCGATCGTCGGGTCCCGGCCCAAGAACCACCTGCGGCTGAGCTTCGCCCGGCACCTGGACGGTTGAGCGGCCGGGGATCGGGAAGGCGCGGGGTGACCACGGACCCCGACGGATCGCGAGGATCGTCATGGCGAAACAGGACAGGTCCCGGGAGCAGGAGCTCGCCGAGCAGAAGCGCCGCGAAGAGGAGTTGAAGGGCTCGTCGGAGTGGGCGGACCGCGCCTCGCTGGCGCGCACCGCCGACGACCCGAAGGCGGCGGCGCCGCGGGACGCCGGGGGCCGGCCGTCCAACGGCCGCCAGTTCTGACGTACGCCTGCGCCGCCCCGGACCGCGACGGCGCGGTTCGGGGCGGCTCAGCTCAGGTGCGGTGCCGGCGCGGCCGGGTGGCTCAGATCCGGTGCTGCGGCGACCCGGCCCGGGGTGGCTCCTCAGCTCAGGTTCTCCGGCAGGTGCATCAGGGGTGACCGGCCCGGTGGCTGCTCCGGTGGCGGCCCGGTCGGTGGCGCCGGCGGCACCGGCACGGTGACCGGCTGGGCGGCGGTGACCCGGACCGGCTCGCCGTGGTGGCGCAGGGTCAGCACGGTGTCCGCTCCCCCGTTGCGCAGCGAGTACGTGGTCTGGTGCGGCCGCACGTCCACCCGCAGTCGCATCCCCCGCCACTGCAGCGCGAACTCCAGCCGGCTGAGGCGGCTGGAGAGCCGGGGCGAGAAGGAGAGCGTCCCGTCGTGGTCGCGCAGGCCGCCGAAGCCCGCCACCAGCGCCAGCCAGGTGCCGGCCAGCGAGGCCATGTGCACCCCGTCGCGGGTGTTCTCGCTCAGGTCGTGCAGGTCCATCAGGGCGGCCTCGCGCAGGTAGCGGTGGGCCAGTTCGGGGTGGCCGACCTCGACCGCCATCACCGCCTGGGTGCAGGCGCTCAACGAGGAGTCCCGCACGGTGCGCCGCTCGTAGTAGTTGAAGTTGCGGACCTTCTCCTCGTCGCTGAACGCGTCCCCCCGCCAGTGCATGGCCAGCACCAGGTCCGCCTGCTTGACCACCTGCTTGCGGTAGAGGTCGAAGTACGGGTAGTGCAGCAGCAGCGGGTACTTCTCCGGCGGGGTGTGCTCGAAGTCCCACTCCTGCAACCGGGTGAAGCCCTCCACCTGCCCGTGCACCTGGGCCTCCGGGTCGTACGGGAGGTGCATGGAGTGCGCGGCGTCCCGCCAGGCGGCCGCCTCCTCCTCGCTGACGCCCAGGTCGAGGGCCTGGTCGCGGTGGCGCATCGCGCAGTCGGCGGCGGTGAGCAGGTTCCGCTGCGCCATCAGGTTGGTGTAGACGTTGTCGTTCTTGACCGCGGTGTACTCGTCGGGGCCGGTCACCCCGTCGATGTGGAACCGACCGCTGCGGTCGTGGTGGCCGAGCGAACGCCAGAGCCGGGCGGTCTCGACGAGCAGCTCCAGCCCGATCTCCTCCTCCAGCGCCTGGTCGCCGGTGGCGAGCACGTAGCGGCGCAGCGCGTCGGCCACGTCGGCGGCGATGTGGAAGGCGGCCGTCCCGGCCGGCCAGTACGCCGACGACTCCGGCCCTTCGATGGTGCGCCACGGGAAGGCGGCCCCGTGCAGGTTCAACGTCCGGGCCCGCTCCTGGGCCTGGGCGAGCGTCGAGTAGCGCCAGTGCAGCGCGTCCCGGACCGCGCCCGGCTGGGTGTAGGTGAGCACCGGCAGCACGAACATCTCGGTGTCCCAGAACGCGTGCCCGTCGTACCCGGGACCGGTGAGGCCCTTGGCGGCGATCGGCCGGCGTTCGGCCCGCGCCCCGGCCTGGAGCACGTGGTAGAGGCCGAACCGGACCGCCTGCTGCACCTCCGGGTCGCCCTCGACCCGCACGTCGGCGGCGTCCCAGAACGTGTCCAGGTATTCCCGCTGCTCGCGGCGCAGCCCGTCCCAGCCGTCCAGCCGGGCCGCGGCCAGCGCCGCCCCGACCTGGTCGCGCAGCGCGGGCAACGACCGCCGGCTGGACCAGCCGTACGTCAGGTACTTCACCACCCGCAGCTTCTGGCCGGGCTTGAGCACGCAGCCGATGGTGGTCCGCACCCAGTCCTCGTAGCCCTCTGACTCCATGGTGGTGCGTTCCGGGGCGTCCACGTCGTGCGCCATCTGGGCGGCGACCCGCAGCCCGCTGACCTTGGTGCGGTGGATGAGCAGGCCGCCGTCGTCGGTGGTCAGCTGCTCCTCGGCCTGCAACGGTGACTCGAGCACGGCGGCCACCCGGGGGTCGCGGCTCTGCGGCGGCAGGGCCTCGTTGGCCACCAGCTCGGACTGGAGGATCAGCCGCAGCGGCCCCTCCAGCGCCTCCACCTCGTAGTGGATCGCGGCGACCGCCCGCTGGGTGAACGACACCAGCCGGGTGGTGCGGACCTTGACGTCCCGGCCGGCCGGTGACCGCCAGTGCAACTCCCGGTGCAGGGTGCCGGCGCGCAGGTCGAGGACCCGCTCGTGGGACAGCAGCTCGCCGTACCGGACGTCGAGCGGCTCGTCGTCGACCAGCAGCCGGATCAGCTTGCCGTTGGTGACGTTGACGACGGTCTGCCCGGACTCCGGGAAGCCGAAGCCGGCCTCGGCGTACGGCAGCGGCCGCAGCTCGTAGAAGGAGTTGAGGTAGGTGCCGGGCAGGCCGTGCGGCTCGCCCTCGTCGAGGTTGCCGCGCAGCCCGAAGTGCCCGTTGGAGAGGGCGAAGACCGACTCGGACTGGGCCAGCACGTCCATGTCGAGCCTTGTCTCCCGGACGTGCCACGGTTCGACGGGATAGGCCCGTTCGCGGATCACCGGGCCGGCTCCGTCATCAGCTCGGCGAGGTCGGTGACCACCACGTCGGCGCCGTGCGCGCGCAGCTCGTCGGCCTGGCCGACCCGGTCGACGCCGACCACGTAGCCGAAGCCGCCGGCCCGGCCGGCGGCCACCCCGGCGAGGGCGTCCTCGAAGACCGCGGCCTGCCGGGGCGCCACGCCGAGCAGTTGCGCGCCGGCCAGGAAGGTGTCGGGGTGCGGCTTGCCGCGCAGCCCGCGCTCGCGGGCCACCACGCCGTCCACCCGGGCCTCGAGCAGCCGGTCCAGCCCGGCGGCGGCGACCACCGCGGCGCAGTTGGCGCTGGCCGAGACGACCGCCCGGCGCAGCCCGCTGGCGGCGGCCGCCTCCAGGTAGCGCACCGACCCCGGGTAGACCTCGACGCCGCCGTCGGCGATGCGCTTGAGCAGGATGGCGTTCTTCCGGTTGCCCACCCCGTTGACGGTGTCCGCCTCGGGCGGGTCGTCGGGGGAGCCCTCGGGCAGGGTGATCCCCCGCGAGGCGAGGAAGGAGCGTACGCCGTCGGCTCTTGGTTTTCCGTCCACGTACCGGTTGTAGTCCGGGCCCGGGTCGAACGGGCGGAACGGCTCGCCGGTGGCGGCCGACCGTTGCTTCAGGAAGGCGTCGAAGGTCTGGGTCCAGGCCGCGTTGTGCACCTTGGCGGTCTGGGTCAGGACGCCGTCCAGGTCGAAGAGGCAGGCGGTCACGTGAGCGGGTAGGCCCAGCATTGCCTGAATCTATCCACCAGCCCCGCTGGGCAAACCCCATTCGGCCGTCAGCGGTTCGGGCGCAGCGTCCAGACGACGGTGAGCGCCGAGGTGACGGTGCCGTCCTCGGTGCCGATCTCCACCTCGACCGGGAACTCGGGCCGCTGCCCGGCGTCCAGCTCGGCGAGCACGTCGGCGGGGGCACGGCCCAGCCGGGCGGTGGCCCGCACCGGCCCGACGGCGACCTTCTGGTAGCGGATGGTGGCGGTCACCGCCAGCGGCACCGCCCGGTCGAGCACGGTGCCGAAGGCGGCGAGCACCACCGCCCCGGAGGCGGTCTCCCCGAGCGTGAACACGGCGCCGGCGTGCGGGCCGCCGACGTGGTTGTGGTGGGCCGGGTCGTCGGGCAGGCGGACGACGGCGCGTACCCCGCCCTCGGCCTCGGGCGCGACCTCGACGAATTCGATTCCGAGCGTGCGGGCGAACGGCACGGCCTCCAGCAGACCGGCCGCGACCTGGCGAGAGTCCACGGTCATGCCCGAACGCTACTCGCCAGTAACCTAACCGGCAAGGGTGCGTCCGGGTCCGGGGATGGTGCGGCGACCAGCGCCGACGGCGGCTCCGCCTCGCCGGTACGCGCGGACCGCGCCCTGACGCCGCCGGCGGGACGACCCCGCCGCCGGCGCGGGACGACGGCAAGGCACCGAGTCACGACGGCTCATTGTCTCTTACCAAGTGACATCAGAGCCAACGACGGCTAGCCTTGTCTCTTATTAAGAGACATTGAGACGTGAGATGATCTACGCCACCCCAGAGCTCAATGATCGTGACGAGACCGTGCTGGCCGAGGTGCACGACATGCGCCGCACGCTCGCCGATGTCCTGCGCACTCCTCGCCGGTGGACCGGCGGCCTCCGACGCACGATGTTGGCCCGTGCGATTCTCGGCTCCAACAGCATCGAGGGCTACGTGGTCGCCGAGGACGACGCCGCCGCCGCGCTCGACGGCGAGGAGCCGCTGAGCGCCGACGACCGGACCTTCGCCGAGATCCGGGGCTATCGGCAGGCCCTGGGATACGTGCTCCAAACCGCCGGGGATCCGCACTTCCGCTTCGAGACGTCCGTGATCCGCAGCATGCACTACATGATGCTCTCGCACGATCTGGGCAAGAGCCCGGGGCAATATCGCAAGGGCCCCATCTACGTGCACGACGAGCGGACCGATGAGCGCGTGTACGAGGGCGCGGACGCGGAACACGTGCCTCACCTCATGGAGGAACTGACCGAAGATCTACGGTCCGACATCACCACCTCCCCGCTCGTCAAAGCTGCCATGGCGCATCTGAACCTGGTGATGATCCACCCGTTCCGCGACGGCAACGGGCGGATGGCGCGCGCACTTCAGACGCTGGTGCTCTCCCGCCGTGCGATCGTTGAGCCGGCCTTCTCCAGCATCGAGGAATGGCTGGGCAGCAACACCGAGGACTACTACCGGGTGCTGGCGGCTACTGGACGTGGCCGTTGGAACCCCGAAGGTTCGGCGCACCTCTGGGTGTCGTTCAACCTGCGCGCCCACCACATGCAGGCGCAGACCGTCGCTCGCCGCTTCGAGGAGGCGTCCGGCATCTGGTCGGAGTTGGACGCGATCGTTGCCGACAAAAGACTGCCCGAGCGGGTGACCGACCTGCTCTACGAGGCAGTTCTGGGCTATCGCATCCGTCGTTCCGGGTACGTCAAACTCGCCGGCGTCGAGGACCGGACCGCATCCCGGGATCTGGCCAACCTTGTCGAGCAGGGCCTGCTGGAAGCACGCGGTGAGCGGCGGGGACGGCACTACGTCGCCGGCCCCACGCTGGTGGCGGTGCGGGAACGGGTCCGCGCGCAGCGCAAGCCGATCAGGGATCCCTATCCGGCCATGCCGGTCGTTCTCGCGACCGAGGCTGCCAGGACGACCGGGCCAGGTGACCGACCGTAAGCCTTGCTCGACCACTCGCCACGATCCGCCCGACCGAGCACGCCGACATCGTCGTGCACAACGACGAGCCCCGACGGCCGGTCTGGGCGACGCGAGCAGACTGACGCCTCAGGTGCGCTTGGTGTGCGCCACGAAGGCCGCCCAACTCGACGGTGTGAACGTCAGCACCGGCCCCTGCCGGTCCTTGCTGTCCCGCACCCCCACCACGCCGGGCACATTGTCCGCCACCTCGACGCAGTCCCCGCCATTGCCGCTGCTACGGGTGCTCTTGCGCCAGATCGCCCCGGTCAACTCCATCGCTTCGCCGCCTCCGAGATCGCCGCCAGGGTCGCCCCGTGCGGCATCGCCTCCGCACGGACGGACTCCCAGGTCTGCCGCAGCGAGTTTACGTCGGCCGTTCGCTCCACGACTGTGCCGTGCAGCTGGTTGTCCAGGTAGCCCAGGTCGTCGCCGTCCGGCGGGGTGGCAAGCACGAACGCGCCGTTGAGCCCGGGATAGGCACCGACCGTCTCCGGCACCAGGTGCAGGTGCACCCGGGGTCGCCGGCCCATCTCGACCAGGTGCGTCAACTGTTCCCGCATCACCTTCGGCCCACCGACCGGGCGGCTAAGCACAGAGTGGTCGAGCACCACCACGAGCTGCGGTGGCGTAGGGCCGTCCAGCACCGCCTGCCGGGCAAGCCGGGCGGCCACCTGCTGTTCGATCGCCTCGCCGACGAACTGCGCGGCTCCCTCGTAGAGCGCGCGGGCATACCCCTCGGTCTGTAACAGACCGGGGACCACAAGCGGTTGGAAGCTGCGCAGCGCCATCGCCTCCTGCTCGATGCTCACCCACTCGCGGAACCACGGCAGGAGCGCCTCCTGCATCAGCGCGTCCCGGATGCGGATGAGCAGGCCGCCGCCGTTCAGCACCTCGTCGCAGCGCTCGGTGAACTCGGCGCGCGGCGCGCGGCGGCACTGCTCGACCGCCGCCACCAGCGAGGCTGAATAGCTCACCCGCTCGCCGAGCGCCTCCTGGGTCAACCCCGCATCGGTACGCAGCCGGCGCAGCTCACCGGCGAAGAGTTCCCACAACGGCACACGGATCATCTGCACACCTCTGCACACGGCTGCACACGGAAGTCGGCCGGTCGGACGGCCGGGAAGGTGGGGGCGGAACGCCTTCCGACCCTAGCGGCGCGGTGACGAAACTGTCACGCAGTGGAGCCGAACTCATCCGGTTCCCGTTGCCGAGAGGAGTTACGCCGTGCGACTGCGCTGGTTTCGCTGCCGAGGTGCGTCGGCAGCGACACTGCCCCAACGGGTCCGGGGCGACAACCTGCCGGAGTGGATGCGGCAGCCGACCCGCCCGCTGCCGACCATGGACCCCGGTCGGGTCGGCAACCTCACCCCCGCGCAGCAGTGGCGGGCCAACGGCGGTCGCTGGTCCGTCCCGCAGCAGCGCCCGGGAAGCGGCCACCACGAGGAGTGCCCGTGATCAGTCACCAGCTCGGGCAGCCGCCGGACGGGCCGGCGGCGGACCGCCCCCGCGCGTACCCGTTGCAGGCCACCCCGCACACGCCGCTGCGTCCGATGTGGTGCTGCCGGGCCTGCGGCCGGCCGTGGCCGTGCCCGATGGCCCGCCTGCTGCTCCGCAGCGAATACGAGGACAACCGGATCGGCTTGTCGATCTACCTCTGTGGGCTGCTCTACGAGGCGACGCGCGACCTCTACCGGCTCAACCCGGACGACGCGCCCGCCCCCGCCGACCTGTTCGCCCGCTTCGTCGGCTGGGGCCCGTACCGCCGCCCGCCCAGCCCAGGATGAGACGGGCAGATCACCGCCAGCCGACGTCGATCCGGTCACCCCGCTCGTCGAAGAAGTGCAGCGCATCCATCCGGATCTGCACGGAGAGCGGGTGGCCCGCCGACACCGCCGGATACGGGGCGAGCCGGACGGCCAGCTCCGCCGGGCGGCGGTGGTGCCGGCCGGGGTCGGGCAGCACGCTGGTCCGGTTCCCGCCGCCGATCGGGGCGGCGACCTCCGGCGCCTCGGCGGCCCGGCCGGTGAGGCGCTGCATGACCTGACCGAACCGGCGCAGGCCGCGCTGGCCGGGCAGGTTGTTCTCCACCGGGGTGCCCATCTCGTCCACCACGATGGCCGTGGCGCCGATGTCGAGGAAGGCCAGCGACTCGTGGCCGTGATGCTCCAGGTAGCGGATCCGGCCCTGGAGTACGTCACCCGGGGTGTCCGGGGCGACCGGGGTGAGCGCCTCGGCCCGCATGCCGACCACGATCCGCTCGCCGTGGTAGTGCGCGACCGCCCGGCTCCGGATGTCGTCCCAGGGCAGGTAGAGCGACTGCTCCCCGAGGTTCAGCGCGATGTACCGGTCGAGGTGGACGTAGACCGAGGCCTCCAACAGGTTCATCCGGGGGCTGCCGAGGAACGCGGCGACGTACAGGGTCGCCGGCCGGCCGTACACCTGGGTGGGGGTGCCGACGTCCTGGAGCACGCCCTTGCGCATGATGGCGACCCGGTCGGCCATGGTCAGCGCCTCGGCCTGGTCGTGGGTGACGTAGATGGTGGTGACGCCCAGCTCGCGGGTGAGGCCGGAGATCTCGGCGCGCAGCTCGGCGCGGAGACCGCTGTCCAGGTTGGAGAGCGGCTCGTCCATCAGGAACAGTCCGGGCCGGCGTACTATCGCCCGGCCCATGGCCACCCGCTGCCGCTGGCCGCCGGAGAGCTGGCTGGGCTTGCGGCCGAGCACGTCGCCGATGCCGAGCGCGCTCGCCACGTCGTGGATCCGCTCCCCGCGCGGGTTCGGTTCGATGCCGGCGAGCCGCAGCGGAAAGCCGATGTTGTCGCCGACCGTCATGTGCGGGTACAGCGCGAAGTCCTGGAAGACCATGGCGATCCGCCGGTCCCGTGGCGGGAGGTCGTTGGCGACCTCACCGTCGAGCATCACCGCTCCGGTGGTGGGGTCCTCCAACCCGGCCACCATTCGCAACACGGTGGACTTGCCGCAACCCGAAGGGCCCAGCAGCACCATGAACTCGCCGTCATTGACGTCCAGATTGATGGTGTCGACCGCGACCGTTCCGTCCTGGAAGACCTTGGTGACATCCTTGAGCGCGACGGTGGTCACCGTCTCCTCCCCAGTGCTCGGCTGAACCCGGAGATGACTGTGACCAGGATCATCGGATCAGCACATCGGGTAAACGTTCCATGTTCCCCCCGTGACAGACCGATTACAGGGAATCGGTCTGTACCGATGAGTAAGGTGACCGGTCGGTAACCTCCGTTCAGGCGAGCTCGCCGAGGAAGACCCGCCGGACCACCCGCTCCGCCGCGTGACCGTCGTCCAGCGCGCAGAACCGGACCCGGAACCGCTCCCGGGCCGCCTCGGCCGCCGGGCCGCGTACCGCGCCGGAGCGGAAGACGTCGAGCAGGGCCGGGAAGTCCAGGGCCACCGCCCCGGGCGGCTCGGCCAGCAGGTCGAAGTAGACCCCCCGGGCCACCCGGTAGGCGTCCCAGTCCGGGGCGTACACCACGATCGGCCGGTCCAGCACGGCGTAGTCGAACATCGCCGACGAATAGTCCGTGACCAGCACGTCGGCCGCGAGGTAGAGGTCCTCCACCGAGTCGTGACCGCTCACGTCGAGCACCCCGCCGGCCGCCGCCGGGCCACGAGGCCGCCGGTCCCGGTCGTGGAAGTAGTGGCTGCGCATCAACAGCCGGCCGGACGGGCCGAGCGCGTCCAGCATCCGGTCCGGATCGAACGGCGGCCGCCAGCCGGGCAGGTGCTCCCGGTGCGTCGGGGCGTAGAGCACCACGTACTCGTCGGGGCCGAGGCCCAGCTCCGCGCGGACCTGGCGGCACTCCTGCGGGGTGGCCAGGGCGAGCCGGTCGTTGCGGGGGTAGCCCACCTCCAGGGAGGTGTACCCGGCCGGGTACGCCCGCTCCCACATCTGGGTGGAGAAGCTGTTCGCGCTGACGCTGTAGTCCCAGCGGTCCACCCGGTGCAGCAGCTTCCCGAAGTTCATCCCCATCGCGCCGACCGGATACCGCTGCTGGTCCAGCCCCATCACCTTGACCGGGGTGCCGTGGTGGGTCTGCAGGTGCACCGAACCGGGCCGCTTGCGCACGAAGTCCGGGAAGTTGACGTTGTTGACCAGCCACCGGGCCCGGGCCAGCACCCGGTAGTAGCCCGGGCTGCCGGCCACCACGTACTCCACGCCCGGCGGCAGGCTGGCCACCCGGTCCCGCCGCACGATCCACACCCCGCGCACCTGCGGCGCGAGCCGGCGGGCCGCCGCGTAGATCGCGGCCGGGTTGCAGGAGTACCCCCGGTACCAGTACGCGGCGTAGACGGCCAGGCTCGGGTCCAGCGGCCGGTGCAGTTCGGCCCGGTAGTACTCGCGCAGCGCCGCGTCACGGGCCCGGCGGGCGGCCCGCCGCGCCTTCGGCAGCACCCGGCGCCGGGCCCGGCGGGCCACCCGCGCGGCCGTCTCGGCCACCTGGTTGGCGTCGCGGAGCGCGCTGAACGTCCGCCACCGCCCGGCCGCCACCAGCCGGTGCTTCAGCCCTTCCACGCCGGCCGGCACCGGATATCCCCCGGGCGGCCGGAACCGGACGTGGTCGGCGTGGATCTGGGCGAAGAACGCCGGCCGCAGCCCGGCGGCGATCCGTTCGCCGTTGCCCAGCACCGTCAGGTAGTGCCAGATCATCCGCTCGAAGACGGCCGGGCGCAGCGGGGCGACCGCCGGCCCCCACCGGTCCATCAGCCGGAACACCCGGTGCCACTGGGCGAAGACCTCGAAGTGCCGGTCGCCCCGGGTCCGGGTGATCGCCCCGGTACGGCGCTGCCGGTAGTTGACACAGACCCGGTCGAGCACCCCGATCCGGTCGGCCGCCATCAGCGCCGGATAGCTGAACGAGACGTCCTCGTACCAGCCCGGTGCGAAGCGCAGCCCGCGGTCGAGGAGGAACTCCCGGCGCAGGACCCGGTTCCAGGCGGTGTGCAGCAGCCGGACCGCCTCCGGCCGGTCCCGCAGCCGGAACGTCTCCTCGCCCACCGGTTCGGGGAAGACGTCGCGCAGCGCGCTGCGGGTGCCGGTGTTGTTCCAGTGGGCCCGGACGTGGTCGACGATCAGCACGTCCGGGCGGGTCGCCACCAGCCGGTCGGCGACGTGCGGCAGGCAGCCGGGGACCAGCCAGTCGTCCCCGTCGACGAACCAGACGTACTCGCCGACGGCCCGGTCCAGCCCGATGTTGCGGGCCGGACCGAGGCCGGCGTTCTCGGCGAGGCGGACCGGGCGGACCCGGGGGTCGCGGTCCGCGTACTCGAGCAGGATCTCGCCGCTGCCGTCCGGCGAGGCGTCGTCGATGCCGATCACCTCGAGGTCGCGGTAGGGCTGCTCCAGGATCGAGTCCAGGCACTCCCGCAGGTAGCCCTGCACCCGGTAGGCCGGTACGACGAAGCTGAGCAGAGTCATCCCGGCCGGCCCTCCGTCAGCCCGGCAAGCGCTCACCCCCGCGCACCGGGGCCGGCGTCCGGCGGGCGCGGGCCGGCAGGACCACCCAGGCGAGGGCCACGCTCGCGACAAAAACCACGAGAAGGTACGCACCGAGTGTAGCCAGAGCAATGCTCACGATTCCGGCGTTTGCCGCAGCGGCCAGCAGGATGGAACGCCCCTCCCAGCCCAGCGAGGCGGCGTGCAGCGGCGGCGCGGCCTGCCGCTTCTCCAACCGGGCGGTCAGATCGTAGTGGTGCAGGGTCAACACGAAGACGTACCCGAAGATCAGCCAGGCCGGCGCGCCGCCGAGCACCCCGACGGCGATCGCGAACAGGTACTCCCCGGCCCGCAGGACGGCGGGAACCAGCCAGTCCAGCGGCCCGTCCGGCGTGACCCGCACGCCCAGCGCGGCCAGCAGCCAGACCAGCACGGCCACCCCCACCAGCCAGCGGGGCGTGTCCGCGCCCCACCGCCAGGCGAGCAGCAGCAACGCCAGCGGCGCCAACGCCGGCAGCACGGTCAGCCACAGCACGCCCACCCCCGGGCGGGCGGCGCGCAGCAGGACGCGGGTCAGGCCCGCGGGCAGGACCGCCGCGAACCGCCGCACCAGCGGCCCGTCGTCCCGGTGCAGGGCCACGTCGACCGTGGTCAGCACCGGCACCTTCATCCACCAGGCGCGCAGGGTCCGCAACGCCCCGGTGTACGCGAACGCCAGCGTGCCCCAGACCAGCACCGCACAGAGCGCCACCAGCGGGCCGAAGAACGCGGCGGCCAGCGCGATCAGCGCCCACCGCTCACCGATCGGGAAGACCACCGTCCGCTTCAGCCAGTACGACACCGAGCCGGTGTCCGCCTGCACCTTCGTCGAGGCCGCGTTCAGCTTCCCGCCGATGCCGTCGGACTCTCCCGCCACCGGGCGCGGTCGCCGGGCCGCCTCGTCGTGCAGCACGCCGTACCAGGCGTCGGTCATGTGCCGCACGGTCTGCAGGGTCATCGCCGCGATCGCCAGCGCCCAGCCGTAGCGGAAGCCGGCGTGCGTGGCGCCGTAGCCGAGGCCGGCGTAGACGACGTACTCCTTGGCCCGGTCCGCCATGGTGTCCAGCCAGCCACCCCAGGCGCTGAAGTGCCGGGTGTAGCGGGCCACCTGCCCGTCCACGCAGTCCAGCACGAAGCCCAGGTAGAGCAGGATCCCGCCGGCGACCAGGGCGGGTCGCCCACCGGCCGCGAAGAGCAGCGCGGCGGCCACCGCGAAGGCCACCGAGAACATGGTCACCACGGTCGGGCTCAACCGCAGCCGGGCGGCGGCCTTCGTCACGTACGGGGACCAGGTGCTGACGAAGAAGGTGGTGAAGAAGTCGTCCCGTTCCTTCACCGACAGGCGCAGCTCCGCCCGGTCCTCGTCGACCCCGGCCACCGCCGCCCCGGCCGCCCGCAGCTCCGCCTCCGTGCCGACCCGGTGCGCCACGAGCAGGCGTACCCGGTGGGCGAAGGTCAGCGTGCCGGCGGCCGCGAGTGCGGCGAAGAGCCGGTCCACGGTGCCGCCCTCACCCGCCGCCGTGCCGGCGGCGGCCGCTGCCGTGCCGCCCTCGCCCGCCGTCCTGCCGGCCGCCGCCGCCAGGGCCGGCAGGTCCTGGGGCCCCACCCTGAGCGCGCCACCGAACACGCCGGTCGCCGCCGGTTCGTCGACGCCCACGACCTGGCCACGTTCCTCCCGGACCGTGGCCTGCCCGGGCGCCGGCGGGTCGGTCAGCACCAGGGCCACCGTCGGGCCGACCGGGCTGGTGGCCAGGTGCCGGAGTACGGCCGTGTGCGCGACCAGGTCGGCCCCGCTGACCAGCACCGGGCCGGTGGCGCCGGTGACCAGCGCGGCCAGCTCGGACAGGTCGGTGACCACCCGGACGTCGGCGGCCCCGGCGTCCCGCCACTGCCCGGCGAGCCGGTCGGCCAGGCGCTCCCCGGCGTCGGTGGTCAGGCCCGCCGCGGCCCCCGCGGCGAGCACGATCGCGAGCGTCACCGCTTGGCCCGGCCGGCGTACGCCCGCAGCGCCTCGTCGATGGTCCCGTCGACGGTCAACCGTCCCGCGTCGAGGTAGAGCCCCCGACGACAGAACCGGGTAAGGTCCTTTTCGTTGTGTGACACCAGCACCAGCGTGCGCCCTTCCGCGAGGAGTCGCTCGATGGTCGCATAGCACTTCGCGCGGAACTCCGCGTCCCCGACCGCGGTCACCTCGTCCATCAGTAGGATCGGGTGGGGCAGTTGGGCGATCACCGCGAAACCCAGCCGCACCTTCATGCCGGAGGAGTAGTGCCGGACCGAGGTGTCGATGGAGCGTTCGATCTGCTCCCCGGCGAACCCGACGATCTCGTCGAAGTGCCGCCGCAGGTAGCCGGCGGAGAGGCCGTGCAGGCCGCCGACCAGGTAAAGGTTCTCCCGGCCGGTGAGGTCGTTGGAGAAGCCGGCGGAGAGTTCCAGCAGCGGGGCCACGTCGCCGCGGACCCGGATCCGGCCCTCGTCGGGGATCAGCACACCGGCGATCAGCCGCAGCAGCGTGCTCTTGCCGGTGCCGTTGCGCCCGATCACCCCCACCGTCTCACCCGGCTCGATCCGGAACGACACGTCCCGTAGCGGCCAGAAGTCGCCCGCCCCGCCGTCCCGCGCGCCCCGGCGGATCAGCAGCTCACGCAACCGCAGCTGGCGGCGCCGGTTGCGGACGAACCGGATGCCGAGCCCGTCCGCCTCGATGATCGCCGCCACGTCAGAGTTCCTTCAGCACGGCCGGTTCCAGCCGGCGGAACGACCACCAGCCGAGCGCCAGCACGAGCAGGCTGCCCAGCACGGTCACCGCGAGCAGCCGGGCGTCCGGGAACTCGTCCGGGTACCAGATCGCGTGGTGCAGCTGGAAGATGCCGACCAGCGGGTTCAGCTCGTACCCGAACTTGACCCAGGCCGGCATGCCGGAGTCCCGGACCAGGGCGAACGGGTAGATGATCGGGGTGGCGTAGAAGAGCAGCCGGATGATCAGCCGCATGAACCGCTCGATGTCCCGCATCAGCACGTTGGCCGCGGAGAGCAGCAGCGCCACCCCCACCAGCAGGACGAACTGCACCGCGACGGCCAGCGGCAGGGCCAGCAGCGACCAGCCGGGGTGGACCTCGCCGTGCGCCGCGTAGACCGCCGCGATGGCGATCAGGATGGGCAGGCCGGCGAGGTACTCGGCGAACCGGCCCGCGACCCGGCCGATCGGAAAGACCTGGCGGGGCACGTTCATCGTGGTGATCAGCCGGGCCTGCCCGGTCAGCGCGTTGGTCGCCTCGGTCAGCGCCGAGCTGGCCCACATCCAGGCGAAGATGCCGGTGGTCAGGAACAGCGGGTACGACCCGGCCGCGTCACCCAGGTGCCGGCGGGTGGCGCCGGAGTAGAGCACGCCGAAGACGAACCAGTAGATCAGGCCCATGCCGAGCGGCTCGATCAGCGACCAGAGGTAGCCCAGCACGGACTGCTGGTACTTCACCGCGAGGTCCCGCCGGACCAGGATGCGCAACGAGTGGCGGGCCGACCAGAGCGCGGCGACTCCTGTCGTCACCGTCCCATCCTCGCCGCCGGCACCCGGCGCCGGCGCTGGTACCCGCCGCGTCACCCCTTCGGGTTCAGCACTCGATCACGTTGACCGCGAGCCCGCCCCGCGCCGTCTCCTTGTACTTGACCTTCATGTCCGCGCCGGTCTCCCGCATGGTCTTGATGACCTTGTCCAGCGACACGTGGTGCACCCCGTCGCCGCGCAGCGCCAACCGGGCCGCGGTGATCGCCTTGATGCTGGCCACCGCGTTCCGCTCGATGCACGGGATCTGCACCAGGCCGCCGACCGGGTCGCAGGTGAGCCCCAGGTTGTGTTCCATGCCGATCTCGGCCGCGTTCTCCACCTGCTCGGGGGTGCCGCCCAGCGCCTCGGCCAGCCCGGCGGCGGCCATCGAGCAGGCCGAGCCGACCTCGCCCTGACAGCCCACCTCGGCCCCGGAGATCGAGGCGTTCTCCTTGAACAGCACGCCGATGGCGCCGGCGGCCAGCAGGAACCGGACCACCCCCTCCTCGGAGGCGTCCGGCACGAAGCGGGTGTAGTAGTGCAGCACGGCCGGAATGATCCCGGCTGCGCCGTTCGTCGGGGCGGTCACCACCCGGCCGCCGGCCGCGTTCTCCTCGTTGACCGCGAGGGCGAACAGGGTGACCCAGTCCATCGCGCGCAGCGGGTCGCTGGCGTTCGCCTCGGCCGCCAGGCTCCGGCCCAGTTCGGCGGCCCGACGGCGAACCTTGAGCCCGCCGGGCAGCACGCCGTCGCGCTCACAGCCGCGCGCCACGCATTCCCGCATCACCCGCCAGATCTCCAGCAGCCCGGCCCGGACGTCGGCCTCGCTGCGCCAGGAGAGTTCGTTGGCGAGCATCACCTCGCTGATCGGCAGCCCGGTCTCGGCGGTGACCCGGAGCAGGTCCGCGCCGGTGAGGAACGGGTACCGGACCCGGGTGGCGTCCGGCTTGATCCGGTCGGCCCCGGCGGCCGCCTCGTCCACCACGAACCCGCCGCCCACCGAGTAGTAGGTCCGGGCCCGGACCTCATTCCCGGCCGCGTCCAGCGCCACGAAAGTCATCCCGTTCGGGTGGTACGGCAGCGAGCGGCGCCGGTGCAGCACCAGATCCCGGTCCGGGTCGAAGTCGATCTCCTGGACGCCGAGCAGGCCGAGCCGTCGCTCGGCCCGGATCCGCTGCACCCGGGGCCCGACGGTGTCCGTGTCGACGGTCTCCGGGGCCTCCCCCTCCAGCCCGAGCAGCACCGCCCGGTCGCTGCCGTGCCCGTGACCGGTGGCGCCGAGCGAACCGAAGAGTTCGGCCCGTACGCCCGCCACGTCGGCGAGCAACCCGTCGGCCTTGAGCCCGGTCACGAAGGTCCGGGCGGCCCGCATCGGCCCTACTGTGTGCGAGCTGGACGGCCCGATGCCGACGCTGAAGAGGTCGAAAACACTGATCATGGCTGCACTTCCTCGCCGCCGCGCCCGTCGTGCGGGCGCGGACCGAGTGGTGCCGCCCCGGGGCCGGGACGGCGGACGGGTCCCGGGTTGCGGGTGCCCGACCGGCGAGCCTACCCGCCCAGGTCAGTACCGGTACCAACGCCGCCTCGCGCACCCGTCTCTCTCTCCAACCCCCCGTCTCCCCCGTCTCCCCGTCCCCCGGTTCCCCGT
>NZ_KQ058861.1:0-250 GCF_000982955.1 Micromonospora sp. HK10
GATGCTAGTGCCGCCAGCCCGGGCCGGGGGCCGCCGGGGCACGTTCGGGTGTGCTGCCGCTCAGGGGTCGGGACGTGACGGAAGCCATGATTGGATACCGTTCGCAGGCAGACCGGTGGAGAGGGAGGGCCTGGAGATGGCCGAGGAGATCCGCGCCGAGATGGTGGCGAACGTCTGGAAGGTCGTCGCGTCGGCCGGGGACACCGTGTCCGAGGGGGACACGCTGGTGATCCTGGAGTCGATGAAGATG
>NZ_KQ058861.1:332-24767 GCF_000982955.1 Micromonospora sp. HK10
GAGACCGGCGAGGTGCTGGTCGCCGTGGACGAGGCCACCGGGGAGGTGCTGGGCGCGGTGACGTTCGTGCTGGCCGGCACCCCGTACGCGGAACTCTCCGGGCCCGGCGAGGCGGAGTTCCGGATGCTCGCGGTCGACCCGGCCGCGCAGGGTCGCGGCGCCGGCTCGGCCCTGGTCCGGGCCTGCGTGGCGCGGGCCGCCGAGCTGGGGTGCTCGGCGGTGGTGATCTGCGTACGCAGCGGGATGGCC
The DNA here is from genome assembly GCF_000982955.1 of Micromonospora sp. HK10. GTDB lineage: Bacteria > Actinomycetota > Actinomycetes > Mycobacteriales > Micromonosporaceae > Micromonospora. Next base: position 582 of record NZ_KQ058861.1, read on the forward strand.
GCGGCGGCGCACCGCCTCTACGAGCGGCTCGGCTTCGTCCGGCTGCCCGCGAAGGACTGGTCCCCGCTGCCGGGGGTGGACCTGCTGGGCCTGCGCCTGGAGCTGCCGGCCCGCGACTGACCCGGGGACGTCTCGGCGCCGGGCCGCTCAGGTGGCACCACGCCGGCCAGGCGGCGGGCGGGCCGGTCAGGCGGCAGCACGCCGGTCGGGGGCGCGCCCGGCCGATCGGCCGCGCCGCGTCGGTCAGGCCGCGCCGCGTCGGTCAGGCCGCGCCGCGTCGGTCAGGCCGCGCGGGGCCGGTCGGGGTCGCCGGGCCGGTCAGGGTCGCCGGGGCCGGCGATCTTCGCCAGCAGCTCGTCGGCCACGTCCAGGGCGATCCTCTTGCGCTCGTCGGCGGTGATGTGCGGGGCGCGGATCGCGAACCAGCTGGTGTGCACCGCGAACAGGGTCAGCGCCGCGCGGAGCTGAGCCTCCGGGGAGTCGTCGCCCCGGCACAGCTCGTTGGCCAGCCGCATCATCCGGTCCCGCATCTGCATGCCGGCGCTGAGGCTCTTCAGCACGGTCTGGTTCTGCTCGAAGAAGCGCATCACCGACGGCAGGTCGCCGCCGAACATGGTGTCCGCGTACCGGCTGATCAGGGTGCGCCGGGTGGCCAGGGTGGCGGGCTGGGCCGCGCCCCATTCGATGAGTTCGTCCATCCGGCGCAGTCGGTCCTCGACCAGGCTGTTGACGATCTCGTCCTTGCTCTTGAAGTGGTAGTAGAGGGCGGCCTTGGTCACCCCGAGACGCTCGGCGATCTCCCGGAGCGAGGTCTTCTCGTACCCCTGCTCGGTGAAGAGCTCCAGCGCGACGGCCTGGATCCGGTGCCGCGTGCCGCCTGTGCTCTCCCTCACCATTACCACCTAACTCGCTTGACGGGTTTCTGCTGTCCAACTTACCGTCCGGCTAGTAAGGTGACTAGCCGGACGGCAAGTAAGTAGGTCGCAGATCTTCGGGGGAGCTTACCGATGAGTGAACAAGTCCAGGCGACAGTGCGACCCAACGTCCGGGTCGTCCTGTTCGGTCTGATGATCGCGATGATGCTCGCGATGCTCGACAACATGATCGTCAGCACCGCGCTGCCGCGGATCGTCGGCGACTTCGGCGGGGTCGACCACTTCACCTGGGTGGTCACCGCCTACGTCCTGGGCACCACCGTCTCCACCCCGATCTGGGGCAAGCTCGGTGACCTCTACGGGCGCAAGACCGTCTTCCTGACCGCCGTGGTCATCTTCCTGATCGGTTCGGCCCTCTGCGGCATGTCCGGTTCCAGCGTCTTCGGCGGCGTCGAGGACGGCATGGTCGAGCTGATCGCCTTCCGGGCCGTCCAGGGGCTCGGCGCCGGTGGCCTGATGGTCGGCGTCATGGCGATCATCGGCGACCTGGTGCCGCCCCGCGAGCGGGGCCGCTACCAGGGGATGATCGCCGGCATCATGGCCATCGCCATGGTGGCCGGCCCGCTGGTCGGCGGCTTCATCACCGACAACCTCTCCTGGCGCTGGGCGTTCTACGTCAACCTGCCGCTGGGCGGGGTGGCGCTGCTGGTCCTGGCCACCACCATGCACCTGCCGAAGTACCGTACCGAGCACAAGATCGACTGGCTGGGCGCCGCGCTGCTCTCCGTCGGCATCACCGCGATCGTGCTGATCACCACCTGGGGTGGCAACGAGTACGACTGGGTCTCCCCGCAGATCCTCGGCCTCGCGGCGCTGGCCGGGGTGGCCCTGGTGGTCTTCGGCTTCGTGGAGCGCCGGGCCGCCGAGCCGATCCTGCCGCTGCGCCTCTTCGCCAACCGCAACTTCGCGCTCATCTCGGTGATCGGCTTCCTGCTCGGCTTCGCCATGTTCGGCGCGATGAACTTCCTGCCGATGTTCCAGCAGACCGTGCAGGGCGCCTCGGCCACCAACAGCGGCCTGCTGCTGCTCCCGTTGATGTTCGGCATGCTGGTGGTCTCGCTGGCCGTGGGCCGGACCATCACCAAGACCGGCCGCTACCGGATCTTCCCGATCGTCGGCGGCGTGGTGATGGCCGCCGGCATGGGCCTGCTGACCCTGCTCGACGTCGGCACCAGCAAGACCGAGTCGTCGCTCTACATGGTCGTACTCGGCGTCGGCATGGGCTTCCTCATGCAGACCTCGATGTTGATCGCGCAGAACAGCGTGGAGCAGAAGGACCTCGGCGCGGCGAGCGGCGCGGCCACCTTCTTCCGCTCCATCGGCGGCTCGTTCGGCATCTCGCTCTTCGGCGCGATCTTCGCCAACCGGCTCGCCGACTCGGCGGCGGGCGGCGCCTTCAACGGCGGCGGCGAGGGCCGCGGCATGGACCTGGAGAAGCTCAAGGACCTGCCGGCGCAGCTGCGGGAGGTCGTCCTGGGCGGCCTGGCCGACGCCATCTCGCACGTCTTCGTCTGGGCGATGCTGTTCACCGTGGCGGTGCCGGTGCTCGCCTGGTTCATCAAGGAGGTCCCGCTGCGCTCCTCGAACGACGCCCCGCCCGCCGGCGGCACCCCCGAGGAGCAGGCCGAGGCCGCTCTCGGCACGGCGCCCGTCGCCTGACCCACCCTCCGTCGCGGCCACGCCCACCCCGCCAGGGGTACGGCGTGGCCGCGCCATTTCCCGCCGGCCGACCCGGCCGCGCGCCCCGGGCTGCGGCAAAGTGTTGCTTCCCGCGCCCGGGAAGGCCCGGAATGCCGCAACCGGCGTCGATCTTGCGCGACGGGCTGGCCCAGCCCGGCCCACGGCGGCCGAGGCAGGCGCGACCGGCCGGGGTCGATGTTGCGCGACGGGCTGGCCCAGCCCGGCCCCCGGCGGCCGAGGCAGGCGCGACCGGCCGGGGTCGATGTTGCGCGACGGGCTGGCCCAGCCCGGCCCGACGGCCGAGGCAGGCACGACCGGCCGGGGCGTCGAGGCGCGACGGGCCGGGCGGGGACGGGGTGGTCAGGGGTGGGGGCGGAAGAGGTGGGTGAGGCGGTGCCAGAGGCGGCGTAGCGCTCCGGGTGGGGTTTCCCGGGCCGGGCCGCTGACCAGCTCGCCGGCCAGATCGCGGGTGGCCGGGTCCAGGTCCGGGGTGGCCAGGGCCAGGTGGGCCAGGGACACCGCGATCGGCACCCGGCGCTCGCGGGCCACGGCGGCCGCGTCGGCGAGCCGCTCGGCCACCACCCGGGCCACGTCGGGGCGTACGCCGGGGTCGACCCAGGCCGCGGTGACCAGGGCGAAGAGCGCTGCCTCGGTGATCCAGTCCTCGACGCCCCAGACCAGCTCGAGGAGCACCCGGCGGCGGGTGGACCCGGCCCACGGCTCGTCGGTGCGGTGGTGCAGCAGGCCGAGGCAGGCCCAGACCTGCACGCAGCGGACCCAGAGCGAGGGGTCCTGGCCGGTGAGCACCTGGCCCAGCGCGGTGGCCGGCGCGTCGGGCGGGTGGACCAGCAGCCCGAGCAGGTCGTCGAGGTCCACGGTGGCCAGCGCCACCGCGGCGTCGTACGCGGCCGGCGGATGCGGCCAGGCCGGGTGGGCGAGTTGCCGGATCCGCTCGGCCGCCTCGGCCGAGGGCGCCGGCAGGGTGGGCGCGGCGGTGGTGCCCTCGTAGCGCCAGAGCGGGCGGGTCGGGTCCCGGCGGGGCTCGCGCGGATCCGGCTCGGCCACCGCGGCCACCTCGACGTCGAGGCCCGGCACGGCGGCCGCCGCGGTACGCATGGCGCTCGGCGGTTCCAGCGCGTCGAGGCGTACGGCGACGGGGGCGGCGCCCTGGGCCGCGAGGGCCTGGCGCAGCGCGTCCAGCACCGGCCCGGCCGCCGGGGTCACCTGCCCGAGCCAGGGCCGGCTGCGGCAGGACTCGGCCAGGTCGCCGTGCTCGTGGGTGTCGTCCGGGTGGTCCCGGACGAAGTCGGCGAGGGCCACCAGGTGGGCCACGTCCCCGTCGCGCTGGAAGCGCAGCCGGTGCGCGGTGTGCACGGCGCAGTCGAAGGTGGGGTCCTTGGCCAGCGCCCGGTCGATCCAGTCCAGCGCCTCGTCGAGCCGGCCGTTGTCGGCGAGGGTGCCGGCGATGTCGGCGTAGACGGCCAGGTCGTCCGGGTCGAGCTCGACGGCCCGGCCGAGCGCGGCGAGCGCGTCCCGGGTGCGGCCGGCGCTGCGGTAGGCGTACCCGAGCCAGACCTCGCCGAGCTTGCTGGGCTCGGCGCGTACCCCGCGGGCGGCCCAGGTGACGGCGAGGGCGACCTCGCCGAGCCGGCGGGCCAGCGCGGACGCCGCGCCGAGCAGCAGCGGGTGGCGGGGATGCACGGTGATCGCGTTGCGGGCCAGCGTCAGGTACGGGCGCAGCGGGTCCCGCCGGCGGCGCGGCACCGGGTCGGGTACCGCCGCGCAGATCTGCATGAGGATCCGGGCGGTGCGCTCGGGGTCGAGCCGTTGCGGCAGGCCGGGCGCGGTCACCCAGGGCACGCCGGCCCAGTCGGCGCCGGGCGCGTAGCCGGTGGCCGCGGCGAGCAGGTCGAGCCCTTCGGCCGGTCGGCCGGCGGCGGCGAGCAGGTGGGCGCGGGCCACCACCGCGCCGACGAAGGCGTGCTGGCCGATCGGGAAGAGGTCGAGGTCCCCGCCGCTGGCGGCGTTCAGCCGGGCGAGCGTCTCGTGCACCTCGGGGAGGGTGGGTGCCTGCACGAGGGCGGCGGCGACGTGGCTGGCGGCGTGCCGGAGGTCCCCCTCGCCCAGCGCCAGCCGGGCCAGCGCGAGCTCCTCCTGGGCGGAGAGCGCGGGGTCGTCGTCGGGCACGTCGTCCTCTCGATGATCGAGCAGTCAGCCGGGCCAGCGTAGGGGATCACCGCTCGAATTGGTGATCCACTGCGCACTACTGCTCGTTCGATTGCTCGTCGACGTTGAAAGGTGCAAGACTGAGCACGGATCGCGCGGGAAACGCGCAGAAGGGGGTCGTACGTGACGCGTCCAGGAGCCGGGATGGCCGCCGACATCGACGAGCAGCCGGCCGGCTACGACCGCCTGCTCTCCGCCGAACACGCCGGGGCGATCGCCCGGGTCGCGGCGGTGATCGCCGAGCGCCGGCCCCGCCACGTGGTCTTCACCGCCCGGGGCACCTCCGACCACGCGGCCCTCTACGCGGCGTACCTGACCGAGATCCGGCTCGGCCTGCCCGCCGGGCTCGCCTCGCCCAGCGCGGTCACCGTCTACGGCGCCCGGCCGGACCTCTCCGACGCCCTGGTCGTCGGGGTCAGCCAGAGCGGCGGCTCGCCCGACCTGGCCGAGGTGCTGCGCACCGCCCGCGCCTCCGGCGCGCTGACCCTGGCGGTCACTAACAACCCCGGCTCGCCGCTGGCCGAGACCGCCGAGTTGAGCATCGACATCGCCGCCGGGCACGAGCGCGCGGTGGCCGCCACCAAGACCTACACCGCCGAGCTGCTCGCGCTGCTGATGCTGGTCGAGGGGGTACGCGCCGGCGCCGGCGAGCTGCCCGCCGAGGAGCGGGCCGCCCTGGGCCGCCTGCCCGAGCTGGCCGAACGCACCCTGTCCGACGACACCCCGGCCCGGCTCGCGCCGCGCTACCGGTTCGCCGCCCAGCTGGTCACCACCGGGCGCGGCTACGCCTACCCGACCGCCCGCGAGGCGGCGCTCAAGCTGATGGAGACCTCGTACCTGCCGGCGCTCGCCTTCTCCGGCGCCGACCTGCTGCACGGCCCGCTCGCCATGACCGACCCGGACGTGCCGGTGCTCGCCGTGGTCGGTTCGGGCCCCGGCGGGCGCTCCATGGGCGAGGTGCTGCCCCGGCTCGGCGAGCGCCGCGCCGACGTGGTGGTGGTCGGCTCCGCCGACGTCGCGGCGAGCGCCCGGATGGCCGTCCCCGAGGTCGACGAGCGGTACGCCCCGTTGCTGGACATCCTGCCGTTGCAGCGGCTCGCCCTGGCGCTGGCGCTGGCCCGCGGCGAGGACCCGGACGCGCCGCGCGGGTTGAAGAAGGTCACCGCGACGATGTGAGGCCGGGCGTGGCACGCTGTTCAGCGTGTCCACCCTCCGTGACCTCGCCGAGGAGCACACCCAGCTCCGGCCGGCGGACATCGACCACCTGCACCGGATCGCGGGCGACTGGCAGCTGCTGTCCGACCTGTCCTTCGCCGATCTGCTGCTCTGGGTGCCGGTGGACGCCGAGGGCACGTACCTCTGCGTGGCCCAGGTCCGCCCGACGACCGCGCCGACCGCGTACCTCGACGACCAGGTCGGCCGGATCGTCGGCGGGCCCGAGGTGGCGCACCTGGAGGTGGCCCACCGGCAGGGGCGGATCTGGCGGGAGGGCGACCCGGTCTGGTACGGCGACGTGCCCGCCCGGCACGAGGCCATCCCGGTCCGGTTGCGCGGCGGCGACGGGGAGGCCGGCGAGGTGATCGCGGTGGTCGGCCGGGACACCAACCTCTCCACCGCGCGGACGCCCAGCCAGCTCGAACTGAACTACCTGACCACCGCGGACGACCTGGCCCAGATGGTCGCCGACGGGACCTTCCCGCCGCCCCGGCACCCCGGCGAGACCACCTCGGCGCCCCGGGTCGGCGACGGGCTGGTCCGGCTGGACGCCAACGGCAAGGTCACCTACGCCAGCCCGAACGCGCAGTCCGCGTACCGCCGGCTGGGCTACGCCTCGCACCTGGTGGGGGAGGACCTGGCGGGGCTGCACCGCCGGCTGGCCGGGGATCCGCTGGAGGGCACCGACGCGGGCAACGCCGTGCTGGCCGCGCTGCGCGGCGAGGCTCCGCCCCGACGCGAGATCGACGCCCGGGGCGCCACCATGCTGACCCGGGCGCTGCCGCTCATGCCGGCCGGCGTGCCGATCGGGGCGCTGGTGCTGGTCCGCGACATCACCGAGGTGCGCCGCCGCGACCGCGCCCTGATCACCAAGGACGCCACCATCCGGGAGATCCATCACCGGGTGAAGAACAACCTGCAGACCGTCGCGGCGCTGCTGCGTCTCCAGGCCCGCCGGGTGTCGATGCCCGAGGCCCGGGTCGCCCTGGAGGAGTCGGTACGCCGGGTCGCCTCCATCGCGCTGGTCCACGAGACGCTCTCCATGTCCAGCGACGAGGCGGTCGAGTTCGACGGCATCGTCGACCGGGTGGCCAGCGCCGCGACCGAGGTCGCGGCCACCGAGGTGTCCGTCGGGATGCGCCGCACCGGCAGCTTCGGCGTGCTGCCCGCCGAGATCGCCACCTCGCTGGTGATGGTCCTCAACGAGCTGCTGCTCAACGCCGTCGAGCACGGCTTCCCGCCGGCCGGCGAGGACGGCGCGGCCGGCCCGGAGGGCGCGCCGGTGCCCGAGGTGGTGGTCTCCGCGCAGCGGCTCCGCAAGCAGTTGCGGGTCTCCGTGGCGGACAACGGCCGGGGCCTGCCCGGGGAGTTCGACGCCGAGCGGGGCGGCAACCTCGGTCTGCAGATCGTCCGGGCGCTGGTGACGGGGGAGCTGCGCGGCAGCATCGAGCTGCGCAACGGGGCCGCCGGTGGCACCGAGGCGGTGCTGGTCGTGCCCCTGGCGCGGGCCTGAGCGGGCCGGCGACCTCGGACCTCCGGGCGATCTTGGCCTGCCGTTCGGATCGATGTGAGTAATCCCTCCGGTCGGTTCAGGCGCGGTCGTCGCTTTCGATGAGTTTCGACGCATTGACACCTTGCGTGAATCTGAATAACTTTGGCGCGACCATCAAGCGGATACGGCCTGGTAGACCGTGCCCGGCTTCCTGGCCGCGTCAGGCGAAACACCCTCGCCCGCTCGACGGAGAGGGAGCCGCCGCTTGGCGAACGGGGAGACGGGGATGACCTCACCAGCCGCGATCGACCCGGCCACCGTGCCGGATCCAACTGCCGAATTCCGCGTACCGAGTCAGTTCTCACGCTGGGTGCCGCGCCGCGCCGACCAGGGTCCGACCCGGCCGGCGTACGCGGTGGTGCCGCTGCCGCCCACGGACGAGGAGCTGGTCTCCTACCGCAAGCGGCGGATGGCCGCGTTGATGCTCCCCTCGCTGGTGAGCTTCGGCTGCCTGATCACCAGCCAGGTGCTCTTCGTCCGGCTGACGCCGTGGCTGTGGCTGCTCGTCCCGCTGCTGGCGTTCACCGTCGTCTACTACCTCATCTCGCTGGCGGTGAACCTCTTCACGCCCGGCTTCGACCTGGCCCGCCACCAGGAGCTGGTTCGCACCTGGCGGCCGGCGCGCTACCCGAGCGTCGACGTCTTCCTGCCGGTCTGCGGTGAGCCGCCGCACGTGCTGCGCAACACCTGGGAGCACGTGCGGGCGATGAGCCGGCACTACCGGGGTGACGTCACGGTCTACATCCTCGACGACTCGCCGAACGAGGCGATGGAGCGCACCGCGCTCGCCTTCGGCTTCGTCTACCAGCGCCGGCCCAACCGGGGTTGGTTCAAGAAGGCCGGCAACATGCGGTACGCGTTCGAGCGCACCATGAGCGACTTCATCCTGGTGCTCGACGCCGACTTCGTGCCGCGCAAGGACATGCTGGACCAGATGCTGCCCTGGTTCGACGCCGAGCCGCGGGCCGGCATCGTGCAGTCGCCGCAGTACTTCCGGGTGCACCGGGGGCAGACCTGGGTCGAGCGCGGCGCCGGTGCCGTGCAGGAGCTCTTCTACCGCTCGGTGCAGGTGTCCCGCCAGGCGCACGACTCGGCGATCTGCGTCGGCAGCTGCGCCATCTACCGGCGGGACGCGCTCTTCTCCATCGGCGGGTCCACCCTGATCGAGCACTCCGAGGATGTGCACACCGGCTTCGACCTGCGGATGAAGGGCTGGAACCTGCGCTACATCCCGGTCGTGCTGGCCGCCGGCCTCTGCCCGTCGGACGTGGACTCGTTCTTCACCCAGCAGTACCGCTGGTGCGCCGGGTCGATGAGCCTGCTCGGCTCGAAGAAGTTCTGGCAGACCAGGCTGAAGCTGCGCGCCCGGCTGAGCTACATCTCCGGGTTCTGCTACTACCTGCACACCGGGCTGTTCACCTTCGTGGCGCCGATCATCCCGGTGCTGATGCTGACCGCGTTCGCGCACCAGATCGCCATCGCCAACTACGTGCTGATCCTGCCCAGCATCATCTACAACATGATCATTTTCCCGCTCTGGCACCGCAACCGGTACGGCCTGGAGAGCTGGACGGTCAAGATGATCTACGGCTGGGCGCACGCGTTCGCCATCTTCGACATCATCCGGGGCCGGCGGATGGGTTGGCAGCCCACCGGCGGCACCGCCAAGAAGAGCAAGACCAAGCGGCTCTGGACCGGCATGAAGGTGTGGACCGCGGGCAGCGGCCTGGTCTGGGCCGGCCTCGCCGCCTGGCGGATGGTCACCGACCCGGAACCCCTGGTCTTCCTGCCCGCCCTGCTCAGCGCGGTCTTCTACCTGCTCGTCGTCGCGCAGGCGCTCCTGGTCAACCCCGAGAAGGACGTTGAGGTCGTCACGTGAGGACCCGTCACCTGATCATCGCGGCCGTGCTGATCGCCCTCGCGGCGGTCGAGTACGCCGTCGTGTCCACCGTCAACGTGACCCGGGTGCTGGCCGAAGCCACCGCGCCCGGCCGGCACGCCGACCGCCCGGGCGCGAGCGCCGACAAGGGACCCGAGGCACTGCCCGCGTACGACCCGAAGCACCTGATCAACCCGGACGGCAAGTATCTCGGCGTGGCGATCAACGGTGCCCCGCCGAAGATGCAGCTCATCGACTCGTTCGCCGAGCGGACCGGCAAGAAGCCGAACATGATCACGCTGTACCTCAGCTTCGACGACGGCTTCGCCGCGAACGAGGTCCGGCAGATCTACTCGTACGGCGCGTTGCCGGCAGTGCGGTGGGAGCCCTTCAACGCCAAGCTCTCCGACATCGCCGCGGGAAAGCACGACGAGTACATCACCACGTTCGCCACCCTCGTCCGCAAGGTCAACCTGCCCATCGCCCTCACCTTCGGCCACGAGATGAACGGCGGCTGGTACCCGTGGGGGATGGGGAAGAAGGCCAACAACGCCGCCGACTTCGTCGCCGCCTGGCGGCACGTGCACGACCTCTTCGCCAAGGCCGATGCCACGAACGTGATCTGGACCTGGACGCCGAACGTGATCAACCCGGTGCCGAGCGTCCGGCTCAAGCCGCTCTACCCGGGCGACCGGTACGTGGACTGGGTCGGCATCGACGGCTACTACACCCACCGGGGCAAGCACACCTACTCGGAGCTGTTCGGTCCGACGATGCGGCAGGTGCGTACCTTCACCAAGCGGTCTTTCATGATCATGGAGACCGCCGGCGAGCCCGGGACCGCCCGGCCGGACTGGATCGCGGACCTCTTCGCCGGGGCGGCGAAGGATTCGCGGGTGGTCGGCTTCGTGTGGTTCAACAACAACGGTTCGGCGAAGTGGAACATCGACCGCGACCCGGCCGCGGTACGGGAGTTCCGCCGGGCGGCCAAGAACCGGACCTACGGCTTCCAGGTGAAGTGAGCGACGATGCCCAACACCCTTCTCCTCTCCGGCCGGCCGGCCGCGGGCTCGTCCCCCGAGCTCGCGCCGGCGGCTCCCGGACCCGCGGACCTGACCCCGACCCGACACACCGGCTGGCTCGCCCTGCTGCCGGCCCTCGCCGCAGCCGTCGCCGGTTTCCGCGGCCTCGCCGACCGCCAGATGTGGAACAACGAGTACGCCACCTGGCACGCGGTCACCCTGGACCTGCGGGACCTGGGACACCTGTTGTCCAACACCGACCTGGTGCACGTCGCGTACCTCATGCTCCTTCGGGTCTGGACCCAGGTCGCCGGGGACGACCCGCTCGCGCTGCGCCTGCCGTCGCTGATCGCCATGACGGTCGCCGCGGCCATGACCACCCTCATCGGCCGGCGGCTGGCCGGTACCGGCGCCGGGCTGATCGCCGGGCTGCTCTTCGCGCTCGTTCCCGCGGTGACCCGGTACGCCCAGGAGGCCCGGTCGTACGCGCTGGTGACCATGGGCGTCACCGTCTCGACGCTGCTCCTGCTGCGGGCGTTGCAGCGGCCGGTGCGCCGGCGCTGGCTGCTCTACGCCCTCGCGGTGGCCCTCACGGGTTGGCTGCACTTCGTGTCGCTGCTGGTCCTCGCCGCGCATCTGCTGATCGTGTGGCGGGCCACCGCGGACGCCGACGACAACCGCCGGTACCAGTGGTTCGGCTACGTGGGGGGCGCGGGGCTGGCCATCGTCCCGCTGCTCACGGTCGCCTCCGCCCAGTCCGCCTCGATCTCGTGGATCAAGGCGGACGGCGCGGCCGTGCTGCACTTCCCCGGAGACCTGTTCCTCTCGGTGCGCGGCATGGCGGCGGTCGTCGGGCTCGCGGCCGTCGGCGCGCTGGTGGCCTGGCGTACCGGCAACCGGATGCTGCCGGCGTTGCTCACCTGGGTGCTGCTGCCGCCGGTCTTCGCCTACCTGACCTTCAAGGCCCTGCACCTCTTCCTGCCCCGGTACGTGCTGTTCACGCTGCCGGCGTGGGCGATTCTGGCCGCGGTCGGCGCCTGTTCGGTGACCCGGCTCCTGCCCCGCTCCACCGCCGCGTGGTCGTGGCTGCTCCCCGCCCTGCTGGTGCTGCCGGCCTTCGCCTACCTGACCGAGCCGGACCAGCGGATCGTGCGGGCCAGCCCGGTGCAGGGCCAGCCGGACTACCGGGGCGCCATCGACGCCATGCGGCAGGGCATGAAGCCCGGCGACGGGGTGGCCTACAACGACGTCTTCGGCCAGCTCTCCGACCTCGCCCGCGAGGCGGTCGACTACGAGATGCGAAACGACACCCAGCCGCGCGACGTCTTCCTGAACGAGACCTCGGTCGCCCGCGGCTCGTACTCGGCGTCCGAGTGCGAGGACAAGGACTCGGCGGCCTGCCTGCGGGACACCGAGCGGATCTGGCTGATCTGCACCAACTACTCGCCGGACCCGTTCGACGGGCTGTCACCGCAGCGCGCGGCGCTGCTGCGCGGCTTCGCCGTGGTGGAGGAGAAGAAGTTCGACCGGGTCCGGCTGGTCCTGCTCGAACGCAAACCGGCCTGACGGGCGCCCGTGGCGCCGCTCAACCCCGGCGGGTGAGCAGCGCCACGGTCAGCCCGGGCCGGGGCGCCACCGTCGTCACGGCGTACCCGTCGCGCAGCGCCGCGCCCTTGGCGCCGCCGACCGCGGCCATCGGGTCGTCGCGCCGGCCGGACACCACCAGCCAGACCCGGTGCACGCCGGCCAGGCACTCCGCCGGCCGGTCGCACTCGCTCGCCCACAGGTCCGCGCGCTGCCGCTCGTCGCGGACCACCAGCACGTCACGCGGCTCCCGCGCCCCAAGGTGGTACGCGATCCCGAGGTCGAGGAAGAGCCAGCTGCGCCGGGGCGAGAAGACGATCGCGTCACCGGGCCGGGCCTGGTCGGCGATCACCCCGGCCGCACCCGCGTAGTCGATCGGGGCGGTACGCGGCCACTCGTGGGTCCGGCGCAGCGCGGCCTGGTCGGGCAGGCCCAGCAGGCCGGCCAGGGAGACCACGGCGAGCGCCGGCGCCAGCCGTACCCCGGCCAGCGCGGCGCCGGCCAGCAGGCAGGCGAACGGCACGGTGAAGACCAGGTACCGGGTCACCCAGAAGGGCTGCACGGTGCCGGCGGCGTAGAGCAGCAGCACCGGCAGCAGGACGGCGGCGACCGGCAGCAGCGCGCGCCGGCCCAGCCGGCCCGCCCCCAGCGCGGCGAGGCCGACCAGCAGGCCGCCCACCACCCCGCTCTGCGCCACCCCGCCGGGCAGCGCCGACAGGTCGGGCAGGCGGGCCAGGTCCACCCAGTTCAGTTGCCGGGACCGCTGTCCCCGGGCGAGCAGCACCAGCGGGGCGACCAGCAGGACGGCCGGCAGCAGCGCGACCAGCCAGCGCCAGAGCAGCCCGCGACCCCGGCCGGCCGGCTTCTCGCCCGCCGCGCCGGTCGAGGTCGGGAGGTCGGCCGAGCCGGCCACCGGGTCGCCGCCCGCCGGGCCGGTCAGCGGAGCACCGGCTACCGGATCATCGAGCGCCGGGAGGCCGGCCGGGTCCGGCGGTTGCCGGGGGCCCGGCGGGGTGAGGCCGGCCGCCGCCGGGCCGCGGGCGGCGGCGAGCAGGACCACGAGTCCGTGCGCGGCGAGCAGGGTGAGGGCGATCAGATGGGTCGCGCCGAGCGCGGCCACCGCGAGGGCGTACCCGGTGAACCACCGCCAGCCGGGGCGGCGCAGCGCCTCGACCAGCAGCAGCGTGGCCAGCACCGCCAGCAGGGTGGCCAGCGCGTACGGGCGGGCCTCCTGGCCGTACCGGGAGGTGCCGGGCAGGACGGCGAAGAGCAGCCCGGCCAGCAACCCGGCCCGGTCGCCGGCCAGCCGCGCGCCGAGCCGGGCGGTGAGCGCGGCGGCCCCGGCCATGGCCAGCGCGGACGGCAGCCGCAGCGCGGTGGGCGAGGTCCCGGCCAGCGCCGTCCAGCCGTGCATGAACAGGTAGTACGGCCCGGTGGCCGCGTCGATGGTGCCGGCCAGCCGGACCAGATCGCGGACCGGACGGGTGGCGGCGCTCCAGGTGGCCAGCTCGTCCCGCCAGAGCTGGGCCCGCCCGATCCCGGCGAGGGTGACCAGCAGCGTGCCCAGGCCGGGCAGCAGCCACACCAGCCAGCCCCGGCGGGTGCGAGGCGGGCGGGACGCAGCGGGCGCGGTCACATTCCGCAGCCTCACACGGCGGAGCGGTCCGCCGGGCCGGTCCGCCGATCCCGGCCGTCCACCGGGCCGGTCGGCCGGGTCCTGGCCGGTCCGCCGGTCCCGGCCGTCCACCGGGCCCGTCGGCCGGGTCCTGGCCGGTCCGCCGGTCCTGGCCGGTCCAGCCGGTCCCGGCCGGTCCGCCCCCGGTCCGCCACCGCCGTGTCCGGCGGCTCGCGGGGCGATGGGCGGCGGGCGGGCGAGGGGTGCGGCAACCTATCACGGTCGATGCGGTGCCGGTGGCCCGTGATGTGGGATCACATCGGCGGCCGGTGGTCCGGACCTGGCGGGTGTGGCAGCATGGTCCGCATGACCGCCGCTGTCATCCGCCGCTTCGTGGCCCGCCGCCACGTCGATTACGGCCGCGTCCGCAGCGCGATCTGTCCGGCCCACTGACGACGCCCGACCCATCCGTCTCGGGCGCGTTCCGCGCCGGCCGTCTTTGACATCGCCGTCCTCGGCCCGTACCCGGGCCGGCCGCCGCGTCCGCGCTTCCAGGCACAGCAGACAACGGAGGACGCCGCGATGGCGGTCAGCAGCACCACCACGACCCGGCCCGACGCACCGGCCGCCCGGGCTCCGCGCCGGCCCCGCGGCGAGGGGCAGTGGGCGCTCGGGCACCGCGAGCCGCTCAACCCCAACGAACGGATCAAGAAGGACGACGACCCGCTGAACGTGCGGGCGCGGATCGAGACCATCTACGCCCACCGGGGCTTCGCCTCGATCGACCCGCAGGACCTGCGCGGCCGGTTCCGCTGGTGGGGCCTTTACACCCAGCGGCGGGCCGGCATCGACGGCGGGCGCACCGCCGTGCTGGAGCCGCACGAGCTGGAGGACGAGTTCTTCATGCTCCGGGTGCGGGTGGACGGTGGCCAGCTCAACCTGGCCCAGCTCCGCGTCGTCGCGGGCATCTCCCGCGAGTTCGCCCGGGACACCGCCGACATCACCGACCGGCAGAACATCCAGTTCCACTGGATCCGGATCGAGGACATGCCGGAGATCTGGCGGCGGCTGGAGGAGGTCGGCCTGCAGACCACCGAGGCGTGCGGTGACTGCCCGCGGGTGGTCTGCGGCAGCCCGGTGGCCGGCGTGTCGGCGGCCGAGCTGCTCGACCCGACCCCGGCGCTCGACGAGATCGTCGACCGGCACATCGGCAGCAAGGAGTTCTCCAACCTGCCCCGCAAGTTCAAGACCTCCATCTCCTGGCTGGCCGACATCCCGTACGAGGCGAACGACGTCGCCTTCCTCGGCGTCGACCACCCGGAGCACGGCCCCGGCTTCGACGTCTGGGTCGGCGGCGGCCTCTCCACCAACCCGATGCTGGCCAAGCGGCTCGGCGTCTGGGTGCCGCTGGCCGAGGTGCCGGACGTCTGGGCCGGCGTGGTCGGCATCTTCCGCGACTACGGCTACCGCCGGCTGCGCAACCGGGCCCGGCTGAAGTTCCTGGTCGCCGACTGGGGCGTGGCCCGGTTCCGGGAGGTCCTGGAGAAGGAGTACCTGGGCCGGACCATGCTGGACGGCCCGCCGCCGCAGCTGCCCGACCGGCCGATCGACCACATCGGCGTGTACCGGCAGCGGGACGGCCGCAACTACGTCGGGGCCGCCCCGGTGGTGGGTCGGGTCTCCGGCCCGCAGCTGGCCCGGCTCGCCGACGTGGTCGAGGCGCACGGCAGCGACCGGATCCGGCTCACCACGTACCAGAAGCTGCTGGTGCTGGACGTGCCGCCGGAGCGGACCGACTCGCTGGTGGCGCGGCTGCGGGAGATCGGCCTGGAGGCTCAGCCGTCGGCCTGGCGGCGCGGCACCATGGCCTGCACCGGGATCGAGTTCTGCAAGCTCGCCATCGTGGAGACCAAGCGGCGCGGCGAGGAGCTGGTCGCCCGGCTGGAGGAGCGGCTGCGCGACTTCGACGCCGACATCTCGATCCACCTCAACGGCTGCCCGAACGCCTGCGCCCGCACCCAGGTGGCCGACATCGGCCTCAAGGGACAACTGGTGGTGGGCCCGGACGGCCGGCAGGTGGAGGGCTTCCAGGTGCACCTGGGCGGCGGCCTCGGCATGGCCCAGGGGCAGACCGCCGGCTTCGGCCGCAAGCTGCGCGGTCTGAAGACCACCGCCGACGAGCTTCCGGAGTACGTGGAACGACTGGCCCGCCGCTATCTGGCCGGCCGGACCGAGGGCGAGACCTTCGCCAACTGGGTGATCCGGGTCGACGAGGAGGAACTCCGATGAGTGAAACCCGTTCCGTGCCGCTGTACTGCCCGTACTGCGGTGAGGAGGACCTGCGGCCGAGCGAGACCGGACACGGCGCCTGGGAGTGCCACGCCTGCGCCCGGGTCTTCACCGTGCGGTTCACCGGTCTGCTCGCCGAGGCGGTGGCCCGATGAGCGGGGGCCTGCTCTCCGCCGCCGGTCTGGGCCTGGTCGGGCCGGGCGGCCCGACGCCCGTCGACCCGGCGCGGCGCGACCCGGAGCAGCTGCGCGCGCTGGCCGAGGAGGCCGGTCGGGAGCTGGAGGGAGCGCCGGCGCTGGAGATCGCCCGGTGGGCCGCCGGGACCTTCGGCGACCGGTTCTGCGTGACCAGTTCCATGGCCGACGGGGTGCTGGCGCACCTGGTGTCCCGGGTCGCGCCCGGTGTCGACGTGGTCTTCCTGGACACCGGGCTGCACTTCCCGGAGACGCTCCGGGTCCGTGACGAGGTGGCCCGCCGGCTGCCGGTGACGGTGCGGTCCATCCGGCCCCGGCTGACGGTGGGGCAGCAGGACGGCCAGTACGGTCCGCGGCTGTTCAACCGCTCCCCGGACGACTGCTGCCAGCTGCGCAAGGTGGAGCCGCTGGAGCGGGCGCTGACCGGGTACGACGCCTGGGCCGCCGGGCTGCGCCGGGACGAGTCGCCGACCCGGGCCAACACGCCGGTGGTCGCCTTCGACGCCCGGCGCGGCAAGGTCAAGGTGAACCCGATCGCCGCCTGGACCCAGCGGGACGTGGACGCCTACATCGCCCGCTACGACATCCCGGTGAACGAGTTGTTCGCGCGGGGCTACGGGTCGATCGGCTGCTGGCCCTGCACCCGCCGCACCAAGGCCGGGGAGGACCCGCGGGCCGGCCGGTGGGCCATGTTCGAGAAGACCGAGTGCGGGCTGCACACCTGACCGGCCCGCCCGTGGTGCTGGTCGCGCACGGCAGTCGTGACCCGCGGGCGGCCGAGGCGACCCGGGCGCTGGCCCGGGCCGTGGCGGCCGCCCGCCCTGGCGTCCCGGTGCTGCCGAGCTGGCTGGACCACACCGAGCCGGGTCCGGCGGTGGTGCTGCGCGAGTTGGCCGCCGCCGGCCGGTCGCGGGCGGTGCTGGTGCCGTTGCTGCTGACCGCCGCGTACCACCGGAAGGTGGACATCCCCGCCGCGGTGGCCGCCGGTGGCGCGTCCATCGACGTGCGGGTCACCGAGGTGCTGGGTCCGGCGGACGGGGTGGTCGACGCCCGGCTGCTGGGCGGTCTGCGCCGCCGGCTGGCCGAGGCGGGGCCCGGCGGGTACGACGCCCTGGTGCTGGCTGCCGCCGGCACCCGCGATCCCCGGGCCCGTGGCTCGGTAGGGCGGGTCGCGGCGGCGCTCGGCGCCGAGTTGGGCGTGCGCTGCCGGGTGTCGTACGCCTCGGCGGCGCCCCCCGCGGTGAACGTCGCGGTGGCGAAGCTGCGCGCGGGCGGGGCGGGCCGGGTGGCGGTGGCCGCCTACTTCCTGGCGCCGGGCCTGTTCCATGACGGGGTGGTGGCGGCGGCCGGCGGGGCCGGCGCGGTGGGGGTCGCCGATCCGCTCACCGATCTGCCGGAACTGGCCGAACTGGTGTTGCGGCGGGTGGACGACGCCAGCGCCGGCTGGGCCGGGGCGGTGACAGACGTCGCCGCCGTCCGGTGAGAGCCCGAGCGGCGGCGACGGGGTATAGGGGAAGGCATGGGTCCGGACAGCAGAACGCCCCGGCGGGTGACCCGGCCGGGGCGTGCGGCTGTGGTGCGATCAGGCGGAGTGAGCGCGCAGCACCCGGATACCGCCGCGGCGCTTCACCGCGCGGCGCTCCTCTTCGCTCATCCCGCCCCAGACGCCGGCGTCCTGACCGGACTCCAGCGCCCACTGCAGGCAGTGCTCGGTCACCGGGCAGCGCCGGCAGACGGCCTTGGCCTGTTCCACCTGCAGGAGGGCCGGACCGGACGTCCCGATCGGGAAGAACAGCTCCGGGTCCTCGTCGCGGCAGACGGCATCGTGGCGCCAGTCCATGGCGGCAACACTCCTCATTCTAAGTGGGTGGCCAGATAACGCTTCGTTGCTATTCCTATTTGCGTCCGCATTGCCGATCGGTGACGGTCAGCATCCGTCAATTCGGCGCTGCGTGAGCAGGCTGTGGGCCCCGCGGACCTGCTGGAACAGCTCAACCTGCCGAGCATATCCAGGCAATGTCCCGGTAACACGAGTTCGCTTGTGAATACTTTCACGAACTGCCGCGATGTCAAGGGTGACGCTCGGAAAAACTCCGAACAGTGAGCGGGCTCACCACCCATTTGTCCGGGTTTCCGAGGGCTCTGGTTACCCGGCGTGCCACAGTCGAGGATCAATGTAGTACGGTCTGCGTGACGTTGCTGACATTTCCGGCACCTGTCCTTCGGGTGTCGCGGCCACCGCACGGCGTGCGGTAGGTCACCGCGTCAACCGACGGGAGTACCCGAGACCTAGCAGATTACTCTCAGTGCCGCCGGCACGGAGGTGAATCTGACTTTTTCCCGCTCGCCCAGGTAGTCGCCGTCCAGTTGGAACGGTTGCGGACGGGCCGAGAGCAGGGTGAACTCCGCCAGGTCGTGCAACCGGAGCACCTGCTTGCCGTGCGGATCGGGGCTGGTGGAGAAGAACTGCGTCACGGTACGTGTCGTACTGGTCACCTTGAGTCGGCGCATCGCCAGCACGTCCAGGCCGAGATCGAAGGACGCCTCCGGGTTCGGGTTGATCTCCCGCTCGCCCAGGTACGTCCACGGCGCGGTGTTCTGGATGATGACCGTGGCCAGATCCGCCTCGGCGGCCTCGCCCGGCCGTTCCAGGGTGACGGTCGGATGCCGCCGGTCCGAGCCGAGGAAGAACTGCGCCGCCGTGGCACGGAAGTAGAGCGCCGGGGTGGAGACCCGACCCCGCTTGCGGGCCTGCTCCACCCGCTTGATCACCGCCGCGTCCAGCCCGAAGCCCGCGCAGAACGTGAAGTAGCGGTCGTCGGCCCGACCCAGCCCGATGGTCCGGGACCGGCCCAGCCGCAGCCCTTCGAGGATCATGCTGGTGCCGTCCGGCCACTCCCGGGGCAGCCCGAGCGCGCGGGCGAAGACGTTGGTCGAGCCGCCCGGCACGGTGGCCAGCGCGGGCAGCCGCTCGGCCAGGGTGCCGCCGGTGCGGAAGGTCGGCGGCTCGGCCGCCATCAGGCCGTTCACCACCTCGTTGACCGTGCCGTCGCCACCCAGCGTCACGACCAGGTCGACGCCCTCCTGGGCGGCCTCCCGCGCCAGGTCCATGGCGTGGCCCCGCCGGCGGGTGTACCGCACCGACAGATCGACTTCGCTGCGCAGGGCCCGGACCAGGACGTCCCGGCTGCGCTCGCTGGTGGTGGTGGCCTTCGGATTGACCACCAGGACGGCCCGCATGGGCGGCACTGTACCGCGCCTACCCACGGGTATCGTGTCGCGCGTGACGATCCACTCCGAGCCGGCACCCGCCCCGCTCCGCTGGGCGGTGCTCCTGCTGCGCGCCGAGGCGGTCGCCCTCGGCCTGGTCGCGGTGTGGCTGATCTGGTCCGACCTGACCGCCCGGACCACCCACCTCACGTCGGCGCTGCTGGTGACGGCGTTCGCGGCCGGTGGGGCGGCGGCGCTCTGGGCGCTGGGCGGCGGGTTGCTCCGCCGGCGGGCCGGCGCCCGGGCGCCGGCCATCGTGCTCCAGCTGATGCTGCTGCCGATCGGCTGGTACATGATCCAGGGCGGGCTGGGCTGGCTCGGCCTGCCGCTGATGGCGCTCGGCCTCGGCGTCACCGGCCTGCTGGTGAGCGCGCCCACCAACCGGGCGCTCGGCGTCGACCAGCCGGCGGACGGCCGGTAGGTCGACCGGCCGGCGGGCGGTCAGTAGGCCGATCGGCCGGCGGACGGCCGGTAGGCCGATCGGCCTGCGGTCAGTAGCCGGAGGCGCGGCGGGTCAGCAGGGCGATGGTGGCCCGGCCGTCGACGGCGCGGGCGGCCGCCGAGGTGGTCAACGCGGTGAGCACCTTCCAGGCGAACGACGACTCCGACGGCAGCGCGGCGCCGCGCACCGTCGGCACGGTCACCTCGACCGTGAGCGCGTCCTCGGTGACCGCGAACCGGCACTCCAGCTCGGCGTTGCGGGTGGCGATGGCGAGCAGCATCGCGCAGGCCTCATCGACCGCGATGCGCAGGTCCTCGATCTCGTCCAGGGCGAACTGGAGCCGGGCCGCGAGGCCGGCCGTGGCGGTGCGGAGCACGCCCAGGTAGCCGCCGTCCGCGGGCACGGTGAGGTGCACCACGTCGTCGTCGATGGTCGGCTGGCCGGTCAGTTGAGTCACGCCTCATCCCCCCGGTGCGGGACTCTACCCGGTCAGGTCCCCGGATGCGTGGCCGCGGCCGACGCCTGCGCGGCGAGGGCGTGCAGCGCCGGACCGGTCAGCCGGTACGGCACCCACTCGTCCATCGGGGTCGCCCCGATCGCGGCGTAGAAGCGCGCCGCCGGATTCCAATTGATCATCCACCAGTCGAGCCGCCGGTAGCCCCGCTCGACGCAGATCGCGGCGAGGGTGGCCAGCAACCGGCGGCCGGCGCCGGTGCCCCGGGCGGCCGGCCGGACGTACAGGTCCTCCAGGTAGATGCCGTGCACGCCCGCCCAGGTGGAGAAGTTGAGGAACCAGAGGGCGAAGCCGATCGGCTGGTCCGCCGCGTCCACCGCGACGTGGCCGAAGAGCGCGGGCGCGGCCGGCCGGCCACTCCCGCCCGGTGCGGCCGACGCCGCGCCGCCGCCCGCAGTGGCCGGGAAGAGCGCGGCGGTGAGCTGCTCCTCGGTGAGGTGGCACTGCTCCGGGGCGCGTTCGTACTCGGCGAGTTCGTGCACCATCGCGACGACGGCCGGCACGTCCTCGGGACGCGCCGGCCGGATCGTCGGTGCCGGGTCGGGCAGGGTCACGCCTGCTTGGTCTCCCAGAAGATCTTGGCGATCTCGTCGATCTTCTGCAGCAGCTGGTCGGCGACGGCCGGGTCCATGCTGCCCTTGGCGCCCCCCGAACCGGCCAGCTTGGTGGTCTCGTTGAAGAGCTGGTGCAGGTGCGGGTACTTCTCGAAGTGCTGCGGCTTGAAGTAGTCGGTCCAGAGCACCCAGAGGTGGTGCTTGACCAGCTCGGCCCGCTGCTCCTTGATCAGGATCGCCCGGGTGCGGTACTCCGCGTCGGTGTTGGCCTGGTACTTCTCGCAGATCATTTTGACCGACTCGGCCTCGATCCGGGCCTGCGCCGGGTCGTACACGCCGCAGGGCAGGTCGCAGTGGGCGCTGGCGGTCACGCGGGGCGTGAAGAAGCTCCGAAGGCGCATTAGGGTCCTCCATGGGATGTTTGCGATGATCCGAGACGACACTACTCCTGGACATGCTCCCCGGCGGGCGGGAGGTGAAACCCCGGTGGCCACCCCGAACCGGTCCGCCCCGGCGCTGCCGCGCGGGCCGCTCGCCGCGGTGCTGGTCACCGGGCCGTCCATGGCCCCCACCCTGCGCCACGGCGACGCGGTGCTGGTGCGTACCGGGGGGCGGCCGGTGCGCCCGGGCGACGTGGTGGTCGCCGTCTTCCGCAGCCGCCCCGACCTGCTGGTGGTCAAGCGCGCGGTCCGCCCGCAGGACGGCGGCTGGTGGTTGCGCGGCGACAACGACCTGGTCACCGACGACTCCCGGGCGTACGGCGTGGCCGATCTGCGGGGCCGGGTGGTGGCCCGGTACTGGCCGCGACCGGGCCGGATCCGTCCGCGGCGGATATGACCCCGCTCACATCCCGGGACCGAGCGCGTGACTATGCTCGGAAAGTGCCCGGGTGACCCCCCGCACCAGCCGCCCCGCTCGCCGCTGACACATGGCGCGCCGAGCCGGCCGGTCCGTCTGCTCGACAGATCCTGGAGTCACCATGCCTTCGTCCACCCCGGACCCTGCTGATCCCGTCTTCCGGCTGCACGTCGGCGGCAAGATGGCCGTCGCCTCGACCGTGCCGCTCACCAGCCGGGAGGACCTCTCCCTCGCGTACACCCCGGGGGTTGCCCGGGTCTGCGAGGCGATCGCCGCCGATCCCGACCTCGCCGACGACTACACCTGGGTGTCGCACACCGTCGCCGTGGTCACCGACGGCTCCGCCGTACTCGGGCTGGGCAACATCGGCCCGCGCGCCGCGCTGCCCGTGATGGAGGGCAAGGCGGTGCTGTTCAAGCAGTTCGCCGGCGTGGACGCGGTGCCGATCTGCCTGGACACGCAGGACGTGGACGAGATCGTGGCCACGGTGCGGGCGCTCGCCCCCTCGTTCGGCGGGATCAACCTGGAGGACATCAGCGCGCCGCGCTGCTTCGAGGTGGAGCGCCGGCTGGACGAGGCGCTGCCGATCCCGGTCTTCCACGACGACCAGCACGGCACGGCGATCGTGGTGCTGGCCGCGCTGCGCAACGCGGCCACCCTGCTCAACCGCAAGCTCGGCGACCTGCGGGTGACGATCAGCGGGGCCGGCGCGGCCGGGGTGGCGGTCACCCACATGCTGGTCGCCGGGGGAGTGAACCCGGACCAGGTGGTGGTCTGCGACTCCCGCGGCATCATCGGCCGGCACCGGCCCGACCTGACCGAGACCAAGGCATACCTGGCCGAGACGACCAACGCCGAGGGGCGCCAGGGCGACATCACCGAGGCGCTGCGTGGCGCGGACGTGCTGGTCGGGGTCTCCGGCGGGCAGATCCCCGAGGCGGCGGTGGCCGGGATGGCCACCGGTGGCATCGTCTTCGCGCTGGCCAACCCGACCCCGGAGGTGCACCCCGAGGTGGCCGCCCGGCACGTCGCGGTGGTCGCCACCGGGCGCAGCGACTACCCCAACCAGATCAACAACGTGCTCGCCTTTCCCGGCGTGTTCCGGGGCGCGCTGGACGCCCGGGCCACCCGGGTCACCGACGGGATGAAGGTGGCCGCCGCGGACGCCATCGCCAACGTGGTCGCCGAGTCGCTGACCGCCGACGCGATCGTGCCCTCGCCGCTGGACCCGCGGGTCGCCCCGGCGGTCGCCGAGGCCGTCGCCGAGGCGGCCCGCCGTGACGGCGTCGCCCGCCGCTGAACGGTAGGGGAGGGGCCCTTCTTATCGTGTTATGCACAGGAAGGGCCCCTTCTTAACCGCCGCTCAGCTTGTTACCGTGCCGATCATGCGTGCCGCCTATGCCTCGGCCTTCGACGCCGACAACCCGCTCGCCGCGCTCACCGTCGGCGACCGCCCCGAGCCGACCCACCCGCAGGACGACTGGGTCACCGTGCAGGTACGGGCCAGCTCGCTCAACCACCACGACCTGTGGTCGCTGCGCGGCGTGGGCCTCAGCGCCGACCAGCTCCCGATGATCCTCGGCTGCGACGCGGTCGGCACCGACCCGGACGGCAACGCCGTGGTCATCTACCCGGTGGTGCCCACCCCGGGCGACCCGCGCGGGGTCTCCATCCTCTCCGAGCACTTCGCCGGCACCTTCGCCGAGCGGGTGGCCGTACCCCGGGTGAACCTGCTGCCGCTGCCCGACGGCCTCTCCGCGACCGACGCGGCGTGCCTGCCGACGGCCTGGCTCACCGCCTGGCGGATGCTGACCACCAAGGGCCGGGTGGACGACGGCGAGTCGGTGCTGGTCCAGGGGGCCGGCGGGGGCGTGGCCACCGCGGCGGTCGCGCTCGGCGTCGCGCTCGGCAAGCGGGTCTACGCGACCAGCCGCAACGCCGAGAAGCGGGAACGGATCACCGAGCTGGGCGCGACCGCGCTGGAGCCCGGCGCCCGGCTGCCCGAGCGCGTCGACGTGGTGATCGAGACGGTCGGCGCGGCCACCTTCGAGCACTCGCTCAAGTCCGCCGCGCCGATGGCCCGGATCGTCGTCTCCGGTGCCACCGCCGGGCACGAACCCAAGGTCAACCTGCGCCGGGTCTTCGCCATGCAGCTGGAGATCCTGGGCACCTCGATGGGCACGCCGGACGAGCTCACCCAGCTGCTGGCGTTCTGCGCCGAGCACGTGGTGCGCCCGGTGGTGGACCGGGTGGTGCCGTTCAGCCGGATCGAGGAGGCGTTCGCCCGGCTGGACTCCGGCGAGGTCTTCGGCAAGGTGGTCGTCGACCACACCGCCTGATTTCCTATCGGGGATCGG
>NZ_KQ058862.1 GCF_000982955.1 Micromonospora sp. HK10
CCGGCCGGCCGGCCGGTCCGGGCGCTCGCCGTCCGGGTCCAACTCCGCGACCCGGCCGGCGCGGACCTGGGCGCGGTCGCCGCCGCGCAACCGGTCGACCCGGCCTTCGTCGCCCGGCTCGCCGCGGTGACCGGCGTGGCGGTCACCCTCCTCGACGTTCCTGCCGCCGCCGAGCCGGTCGGTCACCCCACCGAGACCCCGGGGGTACGCGAGGCGGTGCTGGCCGCCGCCCGCAGCCTGGACGGGGACCAGGTGACGGCGACCAGCGACGGCCGGTACGTGCGCCGGGTCGGGCCGGCACCGGGGCAACCCCTGCCGCTGGTCCTCTCGGTGCCCGGCGAACGCCCGCCCGGCCTGTACGCGGCCCTGGTCGGCGCGGTGGTGCTGGCCGCCCTGCTCGCCGTGGCGGCCGCCTGGCGGCTGGCCCGGGCGACCACCCGCCCGCTGGTCGAGCTGGCCGGCGCGGTGGACCGGGTGACCGACGGTGACCTGACCGCGCGGGTACCGGTGCGCAGCCGGGACGAGATCGGCCGGCTGGCCGGCGCGTTCAACCGGATGACCCGGGAGACCGGCAGCTACGTGGCCGCGCTGACCACCAGCCGGGACCAGTTGCGCGGACACCTGGCGGTGCTCGGCGACACCCTGGCCAGCACCCACGACCTGCAACGCATCCTGCGGGTGATCCTGCACAGCGCGATCGCCGCGACCGGTGCCCGCGCCGGCGCGGTGCTGCTGCTCGACGGCGACGGCGTGCTGGTCGGCCGCTGCGTGGAAGGGCTCGGCGGGACCGACCCGGCGGACCCGGCGACGCTCCGGGTGCCGGTGGGGACCGGGGTGATCGGCACGGTGGCCGCCACCGGGGAGCCGCTCTGCGGCCGGTGCGCGCCGGCCGACGCCCCGACCGACGGCCCGCCCACCGGCGACCCAGCCGGCGACCCAGCCGGCGACCCGGTCGGCGACCCGGCCTGCGACGCCACCGGCTACCCGGCCGGCGAGCCGGCCTGCGAGACGTACGTGGCGGTGCCGTTCGCCGCGCCCGGGGTGACCGAGCTGGGCGGGCGCGGGCCCGAGCGGCCGGGACACCCGCCGGCGTTCGGCGACCCCGACCCGCCCGGCTCCGGCGCGCTCGGCGTGCTGGTCCTCTACGACCGGGTGGGCGCCGCCGGGTTCGACGAGGACGACCTGGTCACCCTGCGCACCTTCGCCGGCCACGCGGCGGTGGCCGTGGAGAACGTCCGGGTGCACGAGGAGGCGCAGCGGCTGTCCCTCACCGACCCGCTCACCGGCCTGTGGAACTACCGCTACCTGCGCGAGTCGATCCGGCGCGAGGTGGAACGGGCCAACCGGTTCGGCCGGATGCTCAGCGTGCTGGCCCTCGACCTGGACCGGTTCAAACACATCAACGACACCTGGGGGCACGCCGCCGGCGACGCCGTCCTGGTCGAGTTCGCCCGCCGGGTACGCGGGGAGATCCGCGAGGTCGACCTGGCGTTCCGGCACGGCGGCGAGGAGTTCGTGGTGTTGCTGCCGGAGACCGACGCCCGGGGCGCCACGATCGTGGCCGAGCGGCTCGGCGCGGTGGTCCGGGACCAGCCGGTGCCGGTGGACGGGCACGGCGGGAAGCCGGTCCGGGTGGCCGTCACGGTCTCCATCGGCATCGCCGTCTACCCGGACCACGCCGCCACCGGCCAGCAGGTGCTCGACGCCGCCGACGACGCCCTGTACGCGGCCAAGGCCGCCGGCCGGGACGGCTACCGGCTGGCCCGCCCGCCGGATCCGGTCCCCACCGAGGAGCTACCGGTGGTGGCGGTGGCGCTCAGCCCGCCCGACGGGCTGCCCCGGGCCGGTGCGCCGGACCCCGCCGCGGCGGGGCAGGGCGGCGCGTCTTCCGGTCCTCACCCGCCGCGGCAGAGCCGTGGCCGATAGTCTCGCGGCATGTCGGAGCACTCATCGAACCCCTCAGCGACCGCCGCGACCGGTCGCGCTCGCGCGGTCAAGGCCGTCATCCCGGCCGCCGGCCTGGCCACCCGGTTCCTGCCGGCCACCAAGGCGGTTCCGAAGGAGCTGTTGCCGGTCGTGGACCGGCCCGTGCTGCAGTACATCGTCGAGGAGGCCGCGCAGGCCGGCCTGACCGACGTGCTGCTGATCACCGGGCGTGGCAAGACGTCGATGGTGGACCACTTCGACCGCCGGCCCGATCTGGAGGCCCGGCTGGAGAGCAAGCCGGAGGTGCTGGAGGCGGTACGCCGCCCCGAGGAACTGGCCGAGATCTACACCTGCCGGCAGCCCGAGCAGCTCGGCCTCGGCCACGCCGTCGGGTACGCCGAGTCGCACGTCGGCGACCAGCCGTTCGCGGTGCTGCTCGGCGACGAGTTCGTCAAGCTGGACGAGCCGCTGCTGCCGGCGATGCTGGACCTGCAGGCCCGCACCGGCGGCATCGTGCTGGCGTTCTTCGAGGTCGACCCGGCCGACACCAAGCGGTACGGCATCGCCTCGGTGGCACCGGCCGAGCCGGAATTCCACGACATCGCCGAGGTCGTCAAGGTGACCGGCATGGTGGAGAAGCCCAAGCCGGAGGAGGCGCCCAGCAACCTCGCGGTGCTCGGCCGGTACGTGCTCCCGGGGCGGATCTTCGACGCGATCCGGCGCACCGAGCCGGGCAGCGGCGGCGAGATCCAGCTGACCGACGCGATGGAGATCCTGCGCAACGAGGGGGTGCCGGTGCACGCCATCGTCTACCGGGGCACCCGCTACGACACCGGCATGCCGCTGGGCTACCTGCAGACCGTCGTGCAGATCGCCTGCGACCGGGACGACCTGGGCGCCGAGTTCCGCAAGTGGCTGGCGGAGTTCGTCAACCAGGGCGACGAGACGGTCACCGCCGCGATCCTGAACGGGGTGCGCAACGCGTCGGGCGGTTCCAATACATGACCGCGACGGCCGACGCCGAGGCGGCCGCGAACGAGTTGACGCCGCTCGCCGACTACCTGGGCAGCGTGCTGCGCAGGTTACGCGCGCTGCCTCCGCTCGACCTCGACCTCACCCAGGCGTACGGCAACGTCCTCGCCGAGGACGTGGTCACGCCGCACTCGTATCCCGCCTTCGACCAGGCGGCGGTGGACGGGTACGCCGCGCGCTGGGAGGACATCTCCGGAGGGAGCCGGGGGCCGGGCTACGTCCCGGCCCCCTCCGGTATCCCGGGTGGGCGCAGCATCCGGCTGAACGTGGTCGGCGACCTCGGCGCAGCCAGCTGGCGACCGGTCCGGCTCACCCCCGGCTCCTGCTTCTCCGTTGCGGCGGGCGCCCCGCTGCCGATCGGCGCCGACGTGGTGGTCCCGGTGGAGTGGACCGACCAGGGCATGGCCGCCGTGGAGATCTTCCGGACCCCCAAGCGCGGGTACGGCCTGCGGCGCGCCGGTGAGGAACTGCCCGCCGGCACCCTGCTCGCCCGGGCCGGCACGTACGTCTCGCCGGCCCTGGTCGCCGTCTTCGCGGCCACCGGCATCGGGCACGTGGTGGTCCGGCCCAGCCCGCGGGTGGTCGTCGTGGCCACCGGCGACGAACTGGTCGACGTCGGCCGGGCCAGCCAGCCCGGCCAGGTGGTGGACACCAACTCGCACGCCCTGACCGCCGCCGCGGCCGAGGCCGGCGCGCTCGCGTACCGGGTGGGGATCTGCGACGACGACCCGGAGGCGCTGCGCGGCCTGCTGGAGGACCAGACCCTGCGCGCCGACCTGATCATCACCACCGGCGGCACCGGCACCGGCCCGGGTGACATGGTCCGTCGCATCCTGTC
Source organism: Micromonospora sp. HK10 (assembly GCF_000982955.1). Classification (GTDB taxonomy): domain Bacteria; phylum Actinomycetota; class Actinomycetes; order Mycobacteriales; family Micromonosporaceae; genus Micromonospora. The sequence goes on from NZ_KQ058862.1 coordinate 3,797, forward strand.
CCGGCGGGAGGGCGGCCGGGCCGGGCCGGTCACCTTCACCGAGGTGGCGCTCTATCCCGGGACGGCCCTCGGATTCGGTACGGTCGGCGCCGAGGAGGTGCCGGTGGTGTGTCTTCCCGGTGAGCCCGGCGCGGCGCTGATCGGCTTCGAGGTGCTGGCCCGGCCGGCCATCCAGCTGCTGGCCGGCGCCGAGCCGGTGTTCCGGCCCAGCGTCCGGGCGCACCTGCTGGAGACGGTCTCGTCCCCGGTCGGGCTGCGCGAGTTCCGCCCGGCACACGTGGCCGAGCGGCGCGGCGGCGGGTACACGGTGCAGCCGCTCGCCGGCGGGCCGTTCACCCTCTCCGGCCTGGCCGAGGCGAACGGCCTGCTGGTCCTCGGTGAGCGGGTGACGACCGCGGCGGCGGGCTCCACCGTGGACGTGCTCCTCCTGGACCGGCGCCGGTGAGCGCGAGGAGTGAGC